>JAWLEW010000006.1:74513-105295 GCA_041685925.1 Wenzhouxiangellaceae bacterium
ATCGTCACGGGCGCGGGGAAGTCGTTTTCGGCCGGCGCGGACCTGGCCTGGATGCGCGGGATGGCCGAGGCCAGCGAGACCGAAAACCGCAACGATTCCGAGCGCCTGGCGGCGATGTTTCGCAAGCTCGACGAACTGCCGTGTCCGACGCTGGCACGCATTAACGGCGCGGCGTTTGGCGGCGGGGTCGGGCTTGTTTCGTGCTGCGATATCGCAATCGCCGCCGACTCGGCAAAGTTCGGCCTGACGGAAGTGCGGCTGGGCCTGATTCCGGCCACTATCGCCCCTTTCGTGATCGCGCGCATCGGCGCGGCCCACGCGCGCCGCTACATGCTCACCGGCGAGCGCTTCGGCGCCGAAGAAGCGTACAGCATTGGCCTGTTACACGAAACATGCCCGCCGGAATCGCTCGACGACCGGGTCGAGGCCGTAACCGACGCTCTGCTCGCCGGCGGCCCGGAAGCGGTTTCCGAGTGCAAGCAACTCATCCGCCGGGTCCGCAATTTCGTCGGTCCGCCAGACGAAATGGACGCGACCACCGCCGAATGGATCGCCCGCCTGCGGGTCGGCGAAGAAGGCCAGGAAGGATTGCATGCGTTTCTCGAGAAACGCGAGCCCGGATGGCGGAAACCGTGATTCCCTTCGTGTCCTCGTGCCCTTCGTGGTTCAAAATGTCTTTGCCAAGAATCCAATCCGCCTGGAACCGAGATGTTTGAAAGAATCCTGATTGCCAACCGCGGCGAGATCGCATGCCGGATCATCGAGACCTGCCGCCGACTGGGCGTCGAAACCGTCGCGGTCCATTCCGAAGCCGATCGCGACGCGCGCCATGTGCGCATGGCCGACCGCGCGGTGGCCATCGGGCCGGCGGAGGCGACCAAGTCGTACCTGGACTCGGAAAAAATCATCGCCGCGGCCCGGCAAACCGGGGCCCAGGCCGTTCATCCCGGCTACGGTTTCCTGTCGGAAAACGCCGCTTTCGCCCGCGCGCTGGCCGATGCCGGCCTGGTCCTGATCGGGCCGAAACCCGAGACCATCGACGCGATGGGCTCCAAGGCGCGCGCCAAGGCCATCATGAGCGACGCCGGCGTACCGCTGGTGCCGGGCTACCACGGTGACGACCAGGACGACGAAACGCTGGTCGCCGCGGCCGAATCCGTTGGCTTCCCGCTGATGCTCAAGGCCGCCGCCGGCGGCGGCGGCAAGGGCATGCGCATCGTGCGCTCGGCGACGGACTTCCCGAAGGCGCTGGCCGCGGCAAGACGAGAATCTGCTTCAGCTTTTGGTGACAAGCAAATGATTCTCGAACGTTATATAGAAACTCCGAGACATATTGAAGCGCAAATATTCGGTGACAGCCACGGCAACGTGGTGCACCTGTTCGAGCGCGACTGCTCCAGCCAGCGGCGCCACCAGAAAGTCATCGAGGAAGCGCCCGCGGCCGATCTGGAACCCGAAACCCGCGACCTTTTGCTCGAAGCGGCGGTCAAGGCCGCACGAGCGGTGGACTACGTGGGCGCAGGCACGGTCGAGTTCCTGGTCGACCACCTGGGCGTCTATTTCCTGGAGATGAATACACGGCTGCAGGTGGAACATCCGGTCACCGAGTGCGTGACCGGACAAGACCTGGTCGAATGGCAGCTGCGGATCGCGGCCGGTGAGCGTTTGCCCTGCACGCAGGAAGAGATTAGCTGCAGCGGCCATGCGATGGAAGCGCGGATCTACGCCGAGGATCCCGATGCCGGATTCCTGCCCGACTCGGGCACGCTGTCGGCGCTGGACTTTCCACGGCAATCCTGGGCCCGCATCGACACCGGGGTCGAGCGCGGCGACAGCGTCGGCGTCCACTACGACCCGATGATCGCCAAGCTGGTCGTTTCGGGCGAAAACCGGACGGTATGCCTGGCGCGCCTGAAAACCGCGCTGGCCGAGTGCCACATCGCGGGTCTGAGCAGCAATCTCGGGTTTCTGCTGCAGCTGGCGGCCAGCGATGCATTCACGCACGCAGGCATCGACACCGGACTGCTGGACCGCGCGCTGGAGACCATTCTCCAGCCCGAAGCCACGCCGCCGATCGAGGTTCTGGCTGCCGCCGCCGGCACATTCCTGGCCGGCGCGCAATCGCAAGATGGCCGGCATTCGCCCTGGGACACGCTCGACGGCTGGCGCCCCGGCGGTCCGGCGCCGCAGCGCCTCGACCTGGAAGTCGGCGGCCAACGCATCGCGCTCGAATGTACCGGCAATGCCCGCGACGGTTTCGGTTTCGACCACGGCGACGCCCACCATCACGCGCGCATCCGCTTTCTGTCCAGTGCCGAATGCTCGCTGGCGCTGGACGGCACCACCAGCCACCTGATCGTCCATGGCGATGCGCTTCGGCTGGAAGTCGTATCTGCCGACCGTCGCTGGACGGTGCAGCGCCATCGTCGCTTCGAAGCCGTGGAGGCGATCAACGAAGGCAGCGGACGCATCCTCGCGCCCATGCCCGGCAAGGTGATCGAGGTGAGCGTGGCCGAGGGCGACGAGGTGGCCGAAGGCGACACCGTCGCGCTGATGGAGGCCATGAAAATGGAGCTTTCGATCAAGGCCGACGTCGGCGGCCGGGTCAAGTCGATCAGCGCCGGCGAAGGCGAGCTGGTCGAGGCTGAATTCGTTTTGCTCGAGATCGAGCCCGGGTAACGGATGCGTTCGTGGACGCTTGTAACCGCCAGCGGCAGCCGCGACCGGCGTTCGGCTGGAAGCAGCGAACCGCAGTTGTTATTCTCATTCTCTTATTCTTCAAGGAACCCGCCATGTCCTTTCGACGATTGTTCACCCTTCACCGGATCGCGCCGCTGGCGGCGCTCGGGATGGCCCTCGCCGTGAATCCGAATCCAGCCGAGGCGCAGGACACCGGCAAGCCGGTGCTGCACGGCAAGCACTGGGTGGCGGTCACCGGCAAACCGCTGGGGACCACCGCAGGCGCCATGGCGTTCCAGAAAGGCGGCAACGCCGTCGATGCCGCGGCGTCCATGCTGGGCGCCACGGCCACGATGTGGGACACGCTCGGCTGGGGCGGCGAAACCCAGGCGCTGATCTGGCATCCGGAACTCGAAAAGGTCATCGGCGTCAACGCCGTCGGCGTCGCACCCACCGGTGCCACGCCGGAATTCTTCCGCGACCAGGGCATGCAGTATCCGCCCGAGTTCGGACCGTTGGCCGCGGTCACGCCCGGCACCCCCGGCGGCCTGATGGTGATGGTCGCCGAATACGGCCGGCTGAGTCTCGCCGAAGTACTGGCCCCGGCGATCCAGATGGCCGATGGCTATCCGATCGAGAAAGCGCAGGCCGACAACATGGAACGCCGCCGCGCGGTGCTCGAGCAATGGCCGTCGTCGACCCGGGTTTTCCTGCCGCATCACGACCCGGACAACCCCGACCAGCGCGCCGCCCCGCGCGAAGGCGAAATCTTTCGCCAGCCCGAACTCAAGGCCACGCTGGAAAAGCTGGTCGAGGCCGAACGCGAGGCGCTGGCGGCCGGCAGGAGCCGTGAGGAGGCCATCTACGCCGCCTACGACCGGTTCTACACCGGCGACATCGCCGAGGAAATCGTCGAGTCGACGCGCCGTGCCGGCGGCCTGTTCACCAACGAGGACCTGGCCGAATGGGAGGTCAAGCTCGAGCAACCCGTCAGCACCAGCTACCGCGGCGTCGACGTCTACAAGCTGACCACCTGGACCCAGGGGCCGGTGCTGCTGCAGGCGCTGAATATCCTCGAAGGTTTCGACCTCCAGGCGATGGGCTATAACTCGACGCGCTACATCCACACGCTCTACCAGGCGCAGAACCTGGCGTTCGCCGACCGCGACTTCTACTATGGCGACCCGTACTTTCCGCCCGAAGAACCCGTGGCGGGCCTGTTGTCGAAGGACTACGCGGCCGAGCGCCGCAAGCTGATCCGCGAAGATCGCAACCTGACCGACTACACCCCCGGCGATCCGTACCGCTTCCAGGACGGCGAAAACCCGTTCGAGGAACTGCGCCGGGCCTGGCAGCTCAATCCGCCCGAGGCCGAAGCGGCCGGCGAAGAAGGTTTCCAGCAGGCCGGCACCATGACGCCCGACGAGGCATTTCGTGCCGGCACCACTGCAATCCAGGCCGCGGACGCCGAGGGCTGGGTGGTCTCGGTCACCCCTTCCGGCGGCTGGGTTCCGGCCTTCATCGCCGGCGAGTCGGGTATCGGACTCAGCCAGCGTATGCAGAGCTTCGTGCTCGACGCGGCGCTGAATCCCTACAACGTGGTCGCGCCGGGCAAGCGCCCGCGCGTGACGCTCACGCCGTCGCTGGCGATCAGGGACGGCAAGCCGCTGATGGCCTTTTCGGTCCAGGGCGGCGACACCCAGGACCAGAACCTGCTGCAGTTCTTCCTCAACATGGTCGAATGGGACATGAACGTCCAGCAGGCCGCCGAAGGCAAGGGCAACGTCATGAGCTACCAGATGCAGAGTTCCTTCGGCGCCCACCAGGCCGAACCCGGTCGCATCCAGCTGCCCGAAGACCACGTCACGCCCTACTCCGTCGAACAGCTCGAACAGATGGGCTACGACGTCGAGGTCGTCGACCGGGTCTACAACCCGACCCAGGCGATCTGGTTCGATTGGGAGAACGGCACGATGCAGGGCGGGGCCAGTGATTATGGGGAGGATTACGGCATCGCCTGGTAAAGGGCCCGTCACTGAGGCCTGCTGCACGCACCCGGAGAACCCTGAAGCGGACCGAAGCCGGTAGAATGAAATCGCTTTTCATCATGGACGGGCTGCAGGGCACCGAATGGCTTCGGAATTCGTCAAGATCGTGGAGGTCGGCCCGCGCGACGGGCTGCAGGACGAGTCGCGCTACGTGCCGGTGGAGACCAAGCTCAAGCTGATCCACCGGCTCGCCGACTGCGGTTTGCCGGTGGTCGAAGCCACCAGCTTCGTCTCGCCGCGCTGGGTGCCGCAGCTGGCCGATGCCGAGGAACTGATGGCCGGCCTCAAACGCAAACCCGGCGTGCACTATCCGGTCCTGGTGCCCAACGAAAAAGGCTACGAGCGCGCGGTCGCGGCCGGCGCCGACGAAGTCGCGGTATTCTCGGCGGCGTCGGAGGCTTTCAACCGCAAGAACATCAACTGCTCGATCGACGAATCGTTCGAGCGCTTCCAACCGGTGATCGAGCGCGCCAGCGCCGACGGCATTCGGGTACGCGGCTACATTTCGTGCGTGCTGGGCTGTCCCTACCAGGGCGATGTCCCGATTTCCGACGTGGTCCGCGTGGCCGAGGCGCTGCTCGAGGCCGGCTGCGACGAAATATCGCTTGGCGACACGATCGGCGTGGGAACGCCGGAGAAGACGGGTGTCATGCTGGACGCGGTGCTGGATGCCGTGCCTGCCGAAAAACTCGCAGTGCATCTGCACGACACCTACGGCCAGGCGCTGGCCAATATCCTGGTCGGCCTCGAAAAGGGGCTCCGAATCGTCGACAGCTCGGTCGCCGGTCTCGGCGGTTGTCCCTACGCACGCGGGGCGACCGGCAACGTCGCGACCGAGGATGTCGTCTACATGCTCGAAGGCATGGGCATGCAGACCGGCGTCGATCTCAAGGCGCTTTCGCGCGCCGGCAACTGGATCGCCGGCAAGCTCGGGCGCCCGGGCAGCCGAGCCGGAACCGCGATCTACAACAAATGCTTCGCCGATTGAAGGCCGTGCCCCGGCGCCACGGCGAGCAGCAACAATTCAACATGACAGGACGCAGGAGTCGCAAGCAATCATGAAGTCTTCAGGAATCAGGGCGATCATTACCGGCGGCGTTTCCGGGCTCGGTCTTTCGGTCGCAAGACGCTTCGCCTCGAACGGGGCGAAACTCGCGCTGTTCGACGTCAATGCCGAACAAGCCGACGCCGCCATTGCCGAACTTGGACCGGAAACCGCCAGGTTCTTCAAAACCGATGTCAGCGACGAACAAAACGTCAGCGACTCGGTTGGGTCCGCCGAATCTTTCCTCGGCGGCATCGACGTCCTGGTCAACTGCGCCGGCATCCTGGGCGCCGGCCGGGTCCTGGGCAAGAACGGGCCGATGCCACTGGACCGGTTCAAGTCGGCGGTGATGGTGAACCTGGTCGGCAGCTTCAACGTCGCCAAGGCTGCCGCCGACCGGATGCAGCACAACCAAGCCAACGACGACGGCGAACGCGGCGTGATCATCAATACCGCTTCGGTGGCCGCCTGGGAAGGCCAGATCGGCCAGGCCGCCTACTCGGCGTCAAAAGGGGGCGTGGTCGGCATGACGCTGCCGATGGCGCGCGAATTCACCCGCTTCGGCATCCGCGTCAACACCATCGCGCCGGGCGTATTCCACACGCCCATGGTCGACATCATGCCGCCGGAAGTCCAACAGGCGCTGAGTGATTCCGTACCCTTTCCGAAGCGACTCGGCAGGCCCGAAGAGTTCGCGGACTTGTGCGTGCACCTGGTCGAGAACGCCTATTTCAACGGCGCGGCCATCCGGCTGGACGGCGCCATTCGACTGGAACCCAGATAATGGAGACCTTCGCCGAGATCGCCGAGTTCGCCGGCACGCATTTCAACGCCGTGCACGACGAAAAATTCATGCTGGGGCTGGAAGTTTCCACCCGCAGCAGCGGTCGGCACCAGAGCGTGTTCCTGGCCGAAATCAAGGACGACGACGACCGCCGGTATCTGCACCTGGAGACCACGGTGGGGCCGCTGGGCCACCACGATCCGCTGAAGATCCTGCGCGTCAACCTGATGCTGCGGGTCGGCTATCTCGCGGTCGGCGATCTCGAAGGCGTGCCGTTCCTGAAGCTGTGCAAGAACATCGGCTATCGTTACGTCAACGGTGATCTGGTGCTGGAATCCGTACAACAGCTGGCCGAACTCGGTGATGAGATGGAGCAGACGCTGACCCACGGCGGCGACTGGTTCTAGTCTCGACGCGCCTGCTCGCGCGCCGGTCGACAGCCAATCGGCCCGTAAAGATTCTTTGCATTGCTGCTGCGCGTCTACCGGCCGCGGCCGATATACTGGAATAGAAGCAGTGTGATCGGCTTCACATGGCTGGCGAAAGAAGCCCGAATAAATTATATTTAGCGCATCGTATCGACAACCTCAACGAGGGCAATTCATGGAAGCGATTCAGGAATATCTGCAGAACATCGACCTGGCAACACTGATCGCCTGGGCGTGGAAGATTCTGGCCGCGCTGCTGATTTTCGTTGTCGGCCGCTGGGTCGCCAAGATAGTGCGCAGCGCCTTCAAACGCGGCATGTCCAGACGTCAACTGGATCCGATGCTGATCAATTTCCTGGCCGCGATCTTCTATGCGCTCCTGATGATCGCGGTCGTGATCGCCGCCATCAGCCAGCTTGGCATCCAGACCACGCCGCTGGTGGCCGTGCTCGGTGCGGCCGGCCTGGCGGTCGGTCTTGCGCTGCAAAGCTCGCTGGGCAACTTTGCCTCGGGCGTCATGCTGGTATTTTTCCGCCCATTCACCAAGGGTGATTACGTGGAAGCCGGGGGCACCTCCGGCACCGTGGACGAGGTCGGAATATTCAACACCATGCTCAACACGCCCGACAATCGGCGCGTGATCGTGCCCAACGCCCAGATCACCACCGATACCATCACCAATTACTCGGCACACGAAACACGACGGATCGACATGATCATCGGCGTCGACTATGGCGATGATCTCAAGGTTGCCAGAGATGTCATCGATCGCACGATTCGCGGACACGACCAAGTGCTCGAGGATCCGGAACCGGCAATCCTGGTCATGGAACTGGCCGACTCCAGCGTCAACTTTGCCGTCAGACCCTGGGTGACGGTGGGCGATTACTGGGTCGTGCGCAGCGAACTTCTGGAACAGATCAAGGCCAACCTGGAGGCGGCAGGCTGCTCCATTCCGTTCCCCCAGCACGACGTGCATTTGCATAAATCCGAAGAACCGGGCGAGGCAGCGTAATTAAAATCCGCGCTTTCCGATTTCGTAAAACCCGGCTCTAATTGCCGACAGTTCCGAGAACGGGCCGACCGGGCACGGAGATAACGCCGCAGGAAATCGGTCCAGGGCGTAGCGAGCGGGCCTCTGGCGGTGGCCGCCGGCGCGCAGAATCCGCAGTGCACATACAAGTGCATGAGGATTGGACTCACCGCCGGACGCCGCCAGAGGTTCGCGCAGTAGCCCTGGACCGATTTTCTAGGGTCCCCAGAGGATGCGGTCCAAAGCCCGCGACGGCGCATGCGCCTCGAGGTCGATGGCGCCGTCGACGAACGCCACCCCTTCGGCCTCCAGCAGTTCGCGCTGGCGCCTGTGCTTGGCTCCCCCGGGCTTGAAGCTGATCTGGCCCTGGGCGTTGACCACCCGATGCCAGGGCAGGCTCATGGATTTCGGCGCCAGCCCCAGCGCCCGACCGACCAGTCGCGCGCGGCCCGGCAACCCGGCCAGCCGCGCGACCTCGCCGTAGTTCAGGACGCAGCCGGCGGGAATGCCGGCGACGACATCCCAGATGCGCCGATATCGGTCCTCGTTATCCGTCGGATCGGGGGTCTTGTTGCTCATGAGGCCGCGTTTGCGGATGCTCCTGACTCGCCGCGAGTTTGAGCGTGCGCGACAGCATACCATTGAGCATGTTCAACTCATCATCGTCCAGCCGTGCACGCTGAAAAAGCCTGCGCATACGTCTGTGCAACGTCTCGGTCTGTCCCGGCGTGGAAAACCCGATCGCGGCCAGGGTGCGCTCCAGGCGCTCGAAAAACACTTCCATGCGCTCAGCGGTCGCACGTGACCTGGCCTCTTCGGCATGCATCGCCCGACCGTCCCTGGCGGCCAGGTGGAGTTCATAGCAAAGCACCTGTACCGCCTGGGACAGGTTCAGCGACATGTAGTCGACGCCGGTCGGGATGCTGACCAGGGCGTGACAGCGATCCAGTGCGGCATTGTCCAGGCCGCTTTTCTCGCAGCCGAACACGATGGCTACCCGGCCGGGTTCGGCGACCGCCCGGCTTGCAGCCTGGCGCGGCTCGAGCAGTTCCTGGGCGACGCTGCGCCGCCGGGCGCTCGTGCCCAGCACCAGCGTGCAGCCTTCCAGCGCCTGCGACAGCGTGGAATGGATCCGGGCGCGGTCCAGCAGATCATCGGCGCTGGAGGCCAGCGCCGTGGCCTGGGCGTTCGGGAAACTGCCGGGCTCGACCAGGTGAAGGTCGACCAGCCCCATCGTCTTCATCGCCCGGGCTGCCGCACCGATGTTGCCCGGATGCGAGGTATGGTCGAGTACGATCCGGATATCGGCAAGAGCGTTCATGCCGAGGATTCTAGCCTGCACGCGCTCGCAAGCGCGCAGAAATCGTGTTTTGCACTCGGCCGGCGGCCCCGGCCGACGAAGCCGGCAGGCAGGCGATCTGCTAACATTCGTCACTGCCCCCGCAGGAACCATTAAGCCTTGAGCCACCCGTTTCTCAATACCGCCATCGAGGCCGCGCACAAGGGCGGCGACCTGATCATGAAATACCGCGACCGGATCGACTCGATCCCGGTCGAGCGCAAGGCGCGGGGAGACTACGCCAGCGAAATCGACAAGGCCTGCGAGGAACTGATCCGGAACGAACTCGGCCGGCGCTATCCGGACCACGAGATTCTCGGCGAGGAACACGGCAAGACCGGCGACAGCGAAAACGTCTGGCTGATCGATCCCATCGACGGCACCAGCAATTACCTGCGCGGCATCCCGCATTACGCAATTTCCATCGCGCTGTCGGTCAAGGGCCGCATCGAGCACGGCGTGGTCTACGACCCGGCCCGCGATGAGCTGTTCGCCGCCAGCCGCGGCCAGGGCGCAACCCTGAACAACCGCCGGGTCCGGGTTTCGGGCCGATCCACCCTTTCGACTGCCGTTCTGGGCGCGGCCTTCCCGTTTCGTAGCCGCCGGCTGATGCCCGCCTACATGGAAATGTTCGACACCCTGTTCGACCAGTGCGAAGACGTGCGGCGCGCCGGCGCTGCCTCGCTCGACCTGGCCTACGTCGCCTGTGGGCGCCTGGACGGCTACTGGGAACTGGCGCTCAAGCCCTGGGACACGGCGGCCGGCGCGCTGCTCGTGCAGGAGGCCGGCGGGGTGGTGATGGACATCGCGGGCGGCGACAACTGGCTGCAGTCGGGGCACATCATCGCCGCACCGTTCAAGCTGATCACGCCCATCCGCAAGGCAATCGAGCCGCACCTGACCGAGGCCCTGCGCGCCCGCACCGCCGCACGCGGGTAAAAAGCTTCCTGGTTACGAACAAACCTCCGCCGTCAATAGTGGAACCGCAGATTACGCAGATGAGCGCAGATTAACCGGATCCTGGTCATTCATGAAAATCCGAGCAGTTCAATATTTCGTGTTGTTTGTTGCCGATCCGAACTGCGAACCGGCGGGTCCCGCTTTTTTTTCGTTTGATCAGGAATCTGCGTGAATCGGTGTAATCTGCGGTTTCACTGTTTTCTGTTCCGGTCTGCTTGGATTGGTCTTGCGCTCTGGTCAAAAACCGTATCGCACTGAGATATATGCATTCGAGTTGGTTTCGAACTGGCCGAAGAAAGTGTCGCGTTCACGCCCCTCGAACAGGTTGAGGCCGGCCGTAAACCGCCATTCATCGGTTGCTTTCCACTCCCATGACCCGCGAACATAGGCATCCTCGTCGGACGGCGAGGCGAACGTGAAAAGCGACCAGGTCACGTTCTGCGAATGGGTCAGCCATGTTGCGCGCAGCGTGAACAGGTGCCGGTTCTCGTCGGGTGCGGCAAACCCCGCCGGCTGGTTGCGCTCCAATGCATCGAAGTCCAGCGTGCGCTCCAGGTAATACTGTCCGCCCAGGGTGAGGTCCGGGATGATTTCCTGCTCGTAGCCGACCAGAAACCGGAACTGGCTGTTGGGCACAAACGGGTCGGTTCCGGACAAGTCGTCGCGTGATCGATACCACGATGTTTCAGCCGAAAGTATTCCCGTATGCAACGGGCCGCGAATGCTGCCGCCCCAGGCGCTCAGGCGCGGGAAAAGCGGGTGCCCGGAGCCTGGGTCGAAACCTTCCGGGCTCTTCCAGAACCCGCGATAGCCGTAGGCGGCGACCTCCCAGCCGCCCAGCATGCGATGCAGGCGAAACGCCCACTCGTCATCGCCGAACCAGTCGTCGGGCCGCTGCGGCCGGAACTCGACGTCCCTGCCGACCACGCGACCAAAGCGCGGATCGAAGAAAGACAGGCGACGGTTGTCGAGGAAGCGGTCCGGGTCGAACTTCGGCGTGTAGACCACGTCGAGGTTGAGCACATCGCCGAACAAGGCCACGCGCACCGCGTCGGACGGTGCCTTCAGGTATTCGACGTCGCGCCCGGCGAAGAATGAATTCCAGTCCTTGGGAAAAAGGTCGTTGAGAAACAGCAGGTCGCCCACGCCCCAGGTCAGCACCTGGCGCCCGGCGCGCACGTCCATGGAAGGTCCCAGCGGGGTTGCCAGGTAGGCCTCGCGCAGGTCCAGCCATCCCCGCCCCTGCTCCGGTTGCAGCTTGTGGCTGTCGGCAACGTTGTCGTAGACCAGGTCGGCGGTGACGCGAAAGGAAACGTCGCCGGCATATTGGTCCCGCGAAAGCTGCAGGCGGGTCTCGCCCAGCGAAGTCGTGCGCTGGTTCGGGTCGTCACGCACGCGGATACCGGCGCGGGTGTCCCAGAAGCCGGTGAAGCCGGCCAGGAAATCGTCCAGCGGCGAACCATTGCCTGCAAGCTGCCCGGCTGGCTCCCCGACCTCCGCGTCACCACCCAGCCCTGCCGGCACCGGCGGCGGCCCGTCATCGCGCGCCTCCTTTTCCTGTTTGCCGCTGCCCAGCCCCTGGGGCAGCGCCGGCCCAGCCGACGATCCGGCCTCGTCGCCCTCGGCGCCCCGGTCGCCGGCCGGCGGCTCGTCGCCCAGCCCTTCGGGCAACACCGGCGTTTCGCGCTCCGCTTGCTCTTTCCCCGGCTCGGCCTGCGCAGCAGCCGCGCTCCCCGCAAGCAGCAAAATCAAGCATATCAACCGCTTGGAAAAACGCATAATGGTTCGAGATTTATGGGAACGCGGCATCAACAGATAAAATCAAAAGCATTTACACGAAAGGCACGAAGAAAAGAACGCATCCCGAAAGCGGCTGCATGCAGCTTTACCTTCGTGTCCTTCGTGCGCTTCATGTCCTGCTTTTCTTCGGTTCAGCGCAAATGCTCGCGCGGCGCGCGGCGCAGGTAGCGCTCGGTGAAGATGTCTTCGGGCAGGCCCACGTCGTATTCCACGCTCAGGTATTCCATGGTCGTGGTCGAACCGGTCTCCAGTGACTCCATTCGACTGTTGGTCACGGTCGGGTAACCGTCGATGGTTTCGACCTTCAGCGCGGTAGCCTCGCGGTATTTATCGCCGCCTTCCTTGTAATAGCTGATCTGTACCGGAATGAAGCTGTCCGTGTGGATATAGCTTTCGTACCAGGCGAACTCGACGTCTTCCGGGTTCTTCGGCGTTGACCTGACCACGTAATAGTCGTCGGTGGTGTCGATCAATTCGTGCGTGTCCAGGTCGATGTTTCGGCCCGACACGTCCTCGTAGAAAAAGTCGGAACCGACGAAGCTGTTGCGCTTGTCGGTCGCCGAAATGCGGCGAACCAGGTCCAGCGACGGCAGGTACAACCAGCGGTCATCGTCGGACTCGAGATGCTTCCAGACCATGAACACGGTCCGGTTCAGGTCCGAAGGACGCTGGAAGTAGACGTAATACTTCTGCTCGCCCCAGTAGGCGTTGTCCTCCAGCGCGTCGGTGTCGGATTCGTCGCGGCGCAGGATGATCATGCGACGCTCGCGGTCGCGGCCCTGCTTGTCGGTGATGGTCATCTGGACCTGGGCGCGGCCGTCCTTGCCCTGGTAATACGCGGCCAGGTTCGCACGGTGGACGATCTCGTCGACCGATGGCTGCGCCGATAAATCGAGCGTAAGCAGCAGACCGACAGCCAGCAGCATGACTCGGATCGGAAAATGATTCGGATATTGCATTTCAGCGCTCCTTGGCGGCATCGAGGCTGCGAAACAGTACATTCTGGAAATAGGTCACCAGCGCGGGCAGCAGCACCAGCGTGATGACCCCGGCCGAGAAAATGATTGCGGCAATGAACACGCCGACCGTCTGGTACGGCACCAGTGGTGCGGCCAACAGCGGAAGAAAGCCGGCGCCGAGTATGATCACGTTGCGGCTGATCGCCCGGGCCGGCTCGCCGAACACCTTGCGCGCGGTTTCGGTCCAGCTGCCGTTTTGCTGGTAATACTGGCGCGTGCGGGTCAGGAAATGGATCGCGAAATCGACCGCAAGCCCCAGGCTCAGCGAACTGAGCACGGCCACCGGCATGTCGTAATCCTTGCCGATCAGGCCGATCAGGCCATAAATCAGGCCCACCGTGACGGTCAGCGGAATCATCGCCAGCAGGCCCCACAAGAGCGAGCGGAACAGCAGCGTCATCATCCCCAGCACGACAGCAAACGAACTCAGGAATGCGACCAGCATGCCGCTGACCATCTTGTCCTGCCACACCACGTTGATGTAAGTCAGCCCGAACCAGTCGGTTTCGATGCCGGCGGGTGCGGGATTGGCCTGCATGAATTCATCCAGGGTGGCCATCACGTGCTCCATGTCCTGGTTGTCGCCCGACGACATCTGGATCCACAGGTTGGCCTTGCGGTAATCCGGCGTGACGAAGCGCCACAGATCCTGCGGGCGATGGCTGTTCTGATAGGTCATCAACGTCTGCGCCACGGTATCGGCGCGATCCGGGATGCGGAATTCGTCCGGGTCCCCGCCCAGCAGCTCGCGATGGACCACGCGGACGATATCGGGCAGGCTGTTGACCTTGCCGACGCGTTCGTCGCTAAGCAGGTATTCCTGCAGCTCGATCAGCCACTTCAGCACGTCGGGACGCTTGAAGGTCTCGAGCTTGCTGCGCTGATCGTCGACCAGCAGCCAGGCGTCGTCCCAGGCAAACGGGTCGTCGCTTTCATCGGCCCGGTCCTGAAGACGCTGCTGCATCCGGGCAAACCAGGCCGCTGAATCGGCAGCGTCTATCGAAGCGGCAAGTTCGGCGGCGCGGGCCATGATTTCGGCTTGGTCGCCGGCGTCATCGGCACGCAACTCGCCGGCGCGCGCCTTCAACGCCGCGGCGACTTCCTCCGCGATCGTTTCCGTCGAATCGGCGGTCATGTCCTGCAGTTCGAGAAACGCGGTATAGGTCCCGGCGAAATGTTCGTTGAGCACGCGGTCGGCGACCCGGATCGGATGGGACTCGTCGAACCACTTGGTCGGATTGTCGTTGATCCGGATCTGGGTGATTCCGTAAGCGGCAACGGCCACCAGCACCAGCGTCACCAGGGTGACGACGTGGCGCCCGCGAATCGCGGCCGGCCCGGCGCTGGCCAGAAGACGACCGAGCGGCGTGCGTGCCCCGGTGTCATCGCCCGCGCCGTGGCCGAAGCGTTCCAGGCGCGTTTCCGGAATCATCATGAAGTAGGCCGGAATGAACAGGATGCTCCACAGCCAGGCCAGCATCACGCCGATGGCGACGAACACGCCGAACACCTGCACCGGCGGGATCGGGGTGAGCGCCAGCGAGGCGAACCCTGCGGTGGTGGTCAGCGAGGTGAACAGCATTGGCCGGAACAGCTGGCGCATCACCGCGTGTATCGTCTTGCGCCGGTCGGAATACTTGCCGTGGCAGTCGAAGGCCTCCGAAAGAATGTGCACCGAGTCCAGCACCGCGATCGGCATGATGAAGATCGGGATCATGGAGCTCATGATGTGGATGGTATTGCCGGTGGCCACCAGCAGGGCCATGGTCGACAGCGACGTCACCATGGCGACGATCATCGGCGAGATCACCAGCACCAGATTGCGAAAAAACCACCACATCAGGACGAAGATCACCAGCATCGCCAGCGGTGCGGAAATGGCCATCTGGTAGAACATCTCGACGCCGAACGTGTCTTCGGCCACCGGCAGGCCGGTGATGTGGACCTGGTCGGTCTCCGGCCAGTCGGCGATGAATTCCAGCACGGACTGTCGAACGTTCCAGGAAAAATCCTTGTGCGTGATCGGCAGGTACAGCGCAATCGCCTTGCCGTCGCCGGCGACCATGGTGTCGCGCAGCATCGGGATCCGCATCGCGCGTTCCCGGATTTCCCGGGCCTGTTGGCGCGTTTCGGGCGGGGCGTCCATCAGCCATGAAAACGCAACCTGCCCGGGCCCGGCCTGGCGGATATCGTCCACGTTCGACGGCGCGATGACGTCCACGCCGACCACGCCCCGGTACTCACCTTCTGGTGCATCCGGGTCGCTCAGGCTCTGAACGTGGTCGGTCAGCGCGTGAATCCGGGCGAGCGTATCGGGGTTGAACACACCGTCGGGATCGGACTCGTTGACGATGCCCAGCACGACCATGTCGTAGAGGTCGAACTCGTCCTTGGCCTCGTCGTGGAAAACCCGCACCGGTTCGTCCTCGGCCAGCATGTTCTCCGGGTCGGTGTCGATTTGCACCGAGTGCAGCGGCGCGAATGTGTCGGGCCATACGCTGGGCAGGACCGAGATCGCCAGCAATACCGCGAGGCTGGCCACCATGATCACGGTGATCAATCCGGGACGATCGGTAGCCAGACGGGTAGTCCGGTCGGCCAGGCGATCGAGAGTCGTTTTTTCGCTCACGCTACTTGGGCTCCAGCGGTTCAGGGATCAAGGCGGAAAATCACTTGACAATATATTAGGGATTTCTTATATTAAATGCAAGTCCATTCGACCCGCAAGGTCAAGGTAGAAAGACATGAATATCGATCGACTGGTTTTCGCCTTCGCCGGACTGATGATTCTGCTCAGCCTGGTTTTGTCGCAGCTGCACAGCATCCACTGGCTGTGGTTGACTGCATTCGTCGGCGTCAACATGTTCCAGGCCGCCTTCACCGGTTTCTGTCCGCTGGCAAAGATTCTCGCCGCAATGGGCAAACGGCCCGGGACGGCATTCGAATGAATGTTCGCAATGCGATGCTGGCCGCGACGATACTGTTTCCACTGATTGCCTGCAGCGACGACACGCCGCCCGAATGGGTTCCCGAAGCGCGCCAGCAAAGCGGTCAATTGGGCAAGCAGCTGGTCGCGACCCTGACCGAGGCGCTTTCGGAGGAAGGCCCCGCAGGCGGCGTTCAGGTATGCAAGGTCGAAGCGCCGGAAATCGCCGAGCGTGTTTCCGGAAGCCGCTTTGACGTCGCCCGGACCGCCTTGCGGGTGCGCAATCCGGACAACGCGCCCGACGCCTGGGAAGAATCCGTGCTGCAGCGCTTCGACAAGCGCATGGCCGAAGGCGCCGATCCTGCCGAGCTGGAAGCCTGGGAGGTCGAGAGCGTCGACGGCGACCGCGTCGGGCGCTACATGAAGGCGATCCCGATGGGACCGAAATGCGTTGTCTGCCACGGCGAGAACGTCGACCCGGAACTGGCCGAAACCATAGATGAGCTCTATCCAAAGGACCAGGCCACGGGCTTCGCGCCGGGTGAGCTGCGCGGTGCCTTCACGGTCACCGTCGACCTGTCGGCCAGCGACTGAATCCCCGGACTGCCCAGTAAACTCCTGGACGGGTCTGCCCGGGTGCGCAGGCCCGTCCACCGGTCGACTCAATCGGCCGCGAGAGAACCGTCGGTGAATCGATAGCGGCGGTCGTAACCGACCAGCACCTTCGGATCGTGCGAAAGCACGACCACGCTTCGACCTTCCAGCCAGGGCACCAGCCTTTCCGCAACCGTCGCCGCCGTGTCCGAATCGACACCGGCCATCGGTTCGTCGAGTACCAGGATACGGAAGTCGGCCAGCAACACGCGCGCCAGGGCCAGCCTGCGCCCCTCCCCGCCGGAGACGCTGCGACCGTGCTCGCCGATCCATGTTTCCAGGCCTTCGGGCAATTGCTCGAAGAAATCGCCCAGGCCGACCGTATCCAGGGCCCGGATCAACTCCGCGTCCGTCGCCCCAGGGGCGCCCAGGCGGAGGTTGGCGGCAAGCGTGTCCTGGAACAGCATCGATCGCTGCGAGAGCAAGCCCACCTGTTCGCGCAGCCAGGCTTCATCGAGCGCCGTGAGGTCCACGCCGCCCAGCGAAACGCTGCCGGAGTCGGGCACGAGAATGCCGGCAAGCAGCTTGCCCAGGGTGGTCTTGCCGGCCCCGCTTGCGCCCTGGACAAGCACGTGCTCACCTTCTTTCAGTTCGAAATCGACCCCGGCAATCACCGGATCGATCGCGCCGGGATAGCGAAACGTCGCGCGTTCGACCTGCAGGCGAAGGTCCGCGGGTCCGGCGGCGTGCCCGGTTCGCTCGTGTGGCGCTGCGCCCTGTCCCACCGAATCGACCCGGATTGCCGCCTGGCGACAGGTCTCGAGGAAATTCCAGCTGGCCGCCAGCGGCAGCCAGGCATCGACCAGGGCCAGCCCGACCAGCGCCATGCCCGCAGCCACCGGCGCCGCCAGCGCGCCGCTGCTGTACATCCCGAGCACAAGCAACAGCACCAGCCAGAACGCCAGGTAGCCGAACAACGCGAGGCCGGTCTGCATCATCGCCTCGATGCGCCGTTGTGCGATCTGTGCCTGCAGCTGCTCGGCGACCCGGGCCGTGACCCGGCCTGCCCGCTCTTCGGCCCGCCCGACGCTGATCAGTTCGCCCAGCCCGTGCAGCCATTCGGCAAGCGCCGAGCGCATGGCCGGGGTGGCTTCGGCCAGCGCCCGCCCGGGCCCACGTGCAAGCCGCGTACCGGCGACGAGCACCAGCGTTCCGCCCCCGACGAGACTGGCGGCAAGCGCCGCGGCGGCCGCGGGCGCCTGGAAAAGAAAATATCCGATCGCCAGCAATGCCGCGCCGAATGCGCCGACGCTAGGCAGCACCAGTCGAGGAAAAACGTGATCCAGCACATCCACGTCGCGCGTCAGTCGGCTCAGCGTGTCGCCGCGTCCCAGTGCCTCCAGCCGCGCGATCGACTGCGCCATCAGGCGGCTGAAGGCGCGGATCCGGATTTCGGTCAGCTGGCGGAAAGTGGCCTCGTGCCCGATCAGCCGCTCCAGGTAGCGCGTCACGGTCCTTCCGACCGCTGCGGCGCGAATGATCGCGCCCGGGGCGAAGATGTCCAGCATCGCAATCACGCCGATGCCGGCAAGCGCACTGGCGGTGATCAGCCAGCCCGAAACGGCCAGCAGCACGACCGCCAGCAGCGCCGCCGCGAGCGCCATGAACGCGGCCAGCAGCATCCAGCGCGCCGTGCTCCTGCCCGGCCACAGCAGTCGAATCAGCGCGTGCAAGAAAGCTCTCCCCGCCTGACTTCGACGACCCGGTCGGCCCAGGCGATCGTAGCGGCCCGATGAGTGGCGCAGATCACGGTCGAGCTGCGCTCGGCCAGCAGATCGGCCAGCGCGTCGAGCACCAGTTCCTCGGATTCGGGATCCAGGCTCGCGGTGGGCTCGTCGAGCAGGATCAGCGGACGCGGTCGCAGCAGCGCGCGCGCCAGGGCGATGCGCTGCACCTGCCCGCCGGAGAGCCCGTAACCATTCTCGCCCACCGGCGAATCCAGCCCGTCCGGCAAGCGATCGGCAAATTCCGCCACGCGGGCACGCTCGGCGATCGCCTCGATCTGCGCGCGCGTAGCCTGCCGCCAACCCAGCGCGATGTTTTCGGCGATGCTGCCGGCAAACAGCACCGAATGCTGTCCCAGCCAGGCCACGTGGGCCTCCAGGGCGGCATGCGACAGGCGCGTGAGCGGCTGCCCGTCGAGCAGGACCACCCCGCCCGACGGTTCGACAAAGCCGGCCAGAATGGAAATCAGGCTGCTCTTGCCGCCGCCGCTGGGTCCGACCAGAACCACTTTCTCGCCGGCCCGCACGTCGAAGTCCAGGCCGTTGAACAGCGGTTCGCGGCCGGGATGGGCAAACTCGATTTCCCGCAGTTCCACGCGGCACTTGTCGGGCGCCGCTGGATTGAAGGCTTCGTCGGCGCCGGGCCGCGCCGGCGGCAATTCGAGCAGGGCCCGGATCTCGCCGGCCGCCGCGTTGGCGTCGGCGCGGTCGTGCCAGCCCTGGGACAGTGCGCGCAGCGGCTGAAAGAATTCCGGCGCCAGCAACAGCAGAAACAGACCGGACTGCAACGTCAGCGCCGGGGCCGGGCCGAAGGTCAGGAAACCCAGCAATCCCAGGCCGATGTAGATTGCCAGGGTTGCGATGGCCACCGCGGCAAAGAATTCGAGCACCGCCGACGACAGGAACGCCAGGCGCAGCACGCGCATGGTGCGCTTGCGCAACGCGTGGGTGCGTTCGCTGACCTGTTCGCTGACCCGTGCCTCGGCCTGGAACAACCGAATCGTCGCCGCGCCGTGCACCTGGTCCAGGAACCAGCCGCCCAGCCGCGCAAGGCTGCGAAACTGCTCACGGGCCAGCTTTTCGGCGCCGATGCCGATGATGATCATGAACATCGGGATCAGCGGCGCCGTCAACAGCAGCAACAGCCCGGCGAGCCAATCGGTGTAGAACGCGAATACCAGGATGCCCAGCGGCACGATCATGGCGCTGATTCGCTGCGGGGCAAACCGGCTGTAAAAGCCGTCCAGCGCCTCGACCTGTTCGTCGAACGCCGGGATCAGTTCGCCGGCCGGCGGGAGACGCACCGGACCGGCCGTCTCGAATTGCTGGAGAAGGCGCGATCTCAGATTCTCGCGCACTCGTGCCGAAGCGCCGCCGACCAGCCATTGGCGAATGCCGCCGAGCAGCGCTCGCGTGCCGAGCACACCGAGCAAAAGCCACATCTGCGGCATGACCGCTGTCAATGCCAGCGCCTCGACGAAGATCCCGAAAGCGATCACCGCGACCAGCCAGGCCTGGGCAATGACTATCCCGGCCTCCAGTATTGTCAGCGCGGTGATCGCCGGCGTCAGCCAAGCCGGTGACTGGCGTTTCAGCCAGGCACCGGAATCTTTCTTGCGGGACTCATCAATGGTAGCCGGCACCCGGCTTGACCTTGCCCCGGAATACCCAGTAGTTGAACGCCGTGTAGCCGAGAATCACCGGGATCAGGAACAGCACGCCAAGCAGCAGGAACAGCTGGCTGCCCGGGTCCGAGGCCGCGTCCCAGAAAGTGTGATCCGGCGGCACGGCGTACGGCCACATGGAAATCAGGATGCCGCCATAAAAAAGCGCGAACAGCGCCATCGATCCCATGAAGGGCACCGCTTCGTAGCGCCTCCGGATGGCGCGCCAGACCCACAGGCTGACCACCGCGGTCAGCAGTGGAAAGATCCACAGCCACTGGGCGTTGTCGAGCCAGCGATCGTAGACGAACGGCTTGGTCAGCGGGGTCCACAGGCTGACGATGATGAAAAAACCGAACACGCCCAGCAGAAGCCTTTCGCTCATCCGGAAAGCCCAGTCCCGGGTCCGGCCTTCGGTCTTGAGCACGGTCCAGGTCGCCCCCAGAAGCGCATACCCCGTCACCACCCCGAGGCCCGTCATCACGGTAAACGGCGTCAGCCAGTCGAAAGCGCCGCCGACGTACTTCATGTCGACGACCTCGAAGCCCTGGATATAGGCGCCGATGACGGCACCCTGGGCGAAGGCCGCAACCGTGGAACCGATGCTGAACGACTTGTCCCACCAGTGCTTGGACTTCCCGGACTTGAAGCGGAACTCGAAGGCAATGCCGCGGAAAATCAGCCCTGCCAGGAGCAGGAAGACGCCGATATACAGCGCCGAAAGGAAAACCGAGTAGATCAGCGGGAATGCGGCCAGCAGGCCGGCACCCCCCAGGATCAGCCAGGTCTCGTTTCCGTCCCATACCGGCGCGACCGAATTCATCATCAAGTCGCGCGACTCGTCGTCCGGCGCGAACGGAAACAGGATGCCCACGCCGAGGTCGAACCCGTCCATGAGTACGTACATGAAAATGCCGATGCCGATGATGGCGACCCAGATCATTGTCAGATCGATGTTCTCCATGGCGTTAACTCCCGGCCGGTTGAGTGCTGTCGTCGTCGAATCCGGTGCTCAGCGCCGAGAGCGGCCGCTTGGGCCGCGCCGAATCCGAGTCGCGGCTTTCCCCGATCGGATCGAGGCCGTCGAGGATCACGCGCCGCATGTAATACACGCCGGCACCGAACACCACCGCGTAGACCGCGATGTACCCGATCAGCGTGGCCATGGCCATGCCTCCGGTGAGCGAAGGCGTGACCGCTTCGGACAGCCGCATCATGCCGTAGACCACCCAGGGTTGTCGGCCGATTTCGGTCACGAACCAGCCCGCGATGACTGCGACGAACGGCAGCGGATACGACCACGACAGCGCCTTGAGCAATCGCCTGGACTCGAACAGCTTGCCGCGAAGCATCTGGACGAGCGAGGCCCATGACAGCAGAATGAACAGTACGCCGATCGCCACCATGATCCGGAAACTCCAGAACACGATCGCGACCGGCGGACGGTCTTCGGCGGGCACCGATTTCAGCCCTTGTACTTCGCCGTCCAGGCTGTGGGTCAGGATCAGGCTGCCCAGATACGGAATCGCGATTTCGAAATGATTCTCTTCGGCCGAGCCGTCGGGCAGTCCGAACAGCACCAGCGGAGCGCCTTTCTTGGTTTCCCAGTGCCCCTCCATGGCCGCGACCTTGATCGGCTGGTGCTCCAGCGTGTTCAGGCCGTGCATGTCACCGACCACCAGCTGCAGCGGCGTGGCCACGGCCAGCATGATTACCGTCATCTTCAGCGCCATTCGGCTGGAGCGCTTGTTGCGGCCGCGCAGCAGATACCAGGAACTGACCGCGGCGACCACGAATCCGCCGGTGATGAACGACGCCAGCGCCATGTGGGCGAAACGATACGGGAGCGACGGATTGAAGATGGCCTGCAGCCAGGAAGTGACCTGGAAATGGCCGTCGACCAGCTCGACGCCGGCCGGCGTGTGGAACCAGCTGTTGGCCGACAGGATCCAGAACGACGAAATGAACGTTCCGAGCGCAACCATGCATGCCGCCAGCAGGTGCACGCCGCGCGGCACGCGGTCGCGTCCGAACAGCAGGATCCCGAGAAAAGTCGCCTCCAGGAAGAAGGCCGTGACGACCTCGTAGCTGAGCACCGGTCCCATGAAATTGGAGGCTGCATAGGAGAAATTCGACCAGTTCGTGCCGAACTGGAACGCCATGACGATCCCGGAGACCACGCCCATGCCGAAGACCAGCGCGAAGATCTTGATCCAGAACTGGCTGAGCTTCTCGCGCACCGGGTCGGGGCGATGGTAGTTGAGGGCTTCCAGCACCGCGATGTAAGCCGCCAGTCCGATCGTGAAGACCGGAAAAATCGCGTGGAAGGAGACCACGAAGGCGAACTGAATCCGGGAAAGCAGCAGCGGATCGAATTCCATGACAGGCACTCCTCAGATTTGACCGGCAAACATTACCACAAGGTAATGTTGGAATCGTCAACACGGGCGGCCTGCCAGTCGGAATTTTCGGCCCGCCCGGCCACCAACTCGCGTATGCAACCAGCCGCATCTGCCCCGTATCGAATTCGGCGGGCCCGGCATGGAGCGGCGCCAAATCCGCTAAAATATCGGGCTGAGCCGGGCCGGCCGCACGCCCGGCCTCTTATCCCCGCCGGTTCTCGGGGGCCGGTTTTAAGCATTTTCACAATTCGTGCCGCAAGAAGCACGAAGCCTGGAGGATTGAATGAATCTTTTTGAAACCATCCACACGACCGAGCACGAACAGGTCGTTTTCTGCCACAACAAGGATGCCGGCCTCAAGGGCATCATCGCCATCCACAACACCACGCTGGGTCCCGCGCTGGGCGGCCTGCGCATGTGGCCTTACGCGACCGAGCAGGAAGCGCTGGACGACGTGCTGCGGCTGTCGCGCGGCATGACCTACAAGGCCGCCGTGGCCGGCCTGAACCTGGGCGGCGGGAAATCCGTGCTGATCGGCGACCCGCGCACCGACAAGTCCGAAGCGCTGTTTCGCGCCTTCGGTCGCTTCATCGATTCGCTCAACGGCCGCTATATCACCGCCGAAGACGTCGGCATCGACGTCAACGACATGGAATACGTGTTTCAGGAAACCGACAACTGCGTCGGTGTGCACCAGGTCCACGGCGGATCGGGCGATCCGTCACCGTTCACCGCATTCGGCACGCTGCAGGGTATTCGCGCCAGCCTGCAGCACAAGTTCGGCAACGAAGAAGTGGGCAACTACAGCTACGCGGTGCAGGGCGTGGGCCACGTCGGGTTCGAGCTGGTCAAATTGCTGCGCAACGAAGGCGCCAAGGTCTTCGTGACCGACATCAATGACGAAGCGGTCAAGCAGTGCGTGGAGCTTGGCTGCGAGGCGGTCGGTCTAGACGACATCTACGAAGTCGATGCCGACGTGTTCTGCCCCACGGCGCTGGGCGCCGTGGTCAATGAGCAGACCATCCCGAGATTCAAGTTCAAGATCGTGTGCGGCGCGGCCAACAACCAGCTGGCCACCGACGAATGCGGCGACGAACTCGCATCGCGCGGCATCGTGTATGCGCCCGACTACGCGGTCAACGCCGGCGGTCTGATGAATGTCTCCATCGAATTCGAAGGCTACAACCGCGAACGGGCCAAGCGCATGATGCGCACGATTTATTACAACGTCTCCAAGATCTTCCAGATTGCAGAACGCGACAACATCGCGAGCTGGAAGGCGGCCGACCGGATGGCAGAAGAGCGCGTTGCGACCATCGGCAAGCTGAAGCTCCCGTTCATGGGTCGCGCCCACCGCTTCCCGGGCCGCGAACGCGGCAACCATTGATGTCCGGTAGCAGGTCGCACATGGCGATAGGCATTTAAAGCGCGAAGCACGAAGAGCACGAAGATAAAGTCCGGGAAGAAAACTGTTTCTTCATCGATGATTTTTATCCTTCGTGCTCTCCGTGCCTTCCTGGTTCGACTCATTTGCTGCTGACAGGCCAATTACAGTGAAATTATCCGAAGACATCGAACTGCTGCGTGAATCGGTACGCCGCTTTGCCGAAGAATCGATTGCCCCGCGCGCCGCGGCGATCGACGAATCCAACGAATTTCCGCAGGAGCTGTGGGCGGAACTCGGCGAAATGGGCCTGCTGGGTATCACGATTCCCGAATCGCTTGGCGGGGCCGACATGGGCTACCTGGCACACCTGGTGGCGATGGAGGAAATCTCGCGCGCATCGGCTTCCGTCGGCCTTTCCTACGGCGCCCATTCCAACCTGTGCCTGGACAACCTCTACCGCAACGGTAGCGCAGCGCAGCGCGAGAAATTCGTTCCCAGGCTGGTCTCCGGCGAGTTCAAGGGCGCACTCGCAATGTCGGAGCCCGGCGCCGGTTCCGACGTGGTCGGGTCGATGGCGTGCCGGGCCGAAAAAAAGGGCGATGTCTGGGTCGCCAACGGTTCCAAGATGTGGATCACCAACGGCCCTGAATGCGATGTCGCGGTGGTTTACATGCGCACCGCCGGCAGGGAAGCGGGATCGCAGTGCATGACCGCCTTCATCGTCGAGCGCGATATGCCCGGCTTCACTCGGGCGCAGAAGCTCGACAAGCTCGGGATGCGCGGTTCCAACACCTGCGAGCTGGTGTTCGAGGACTGCGAGATTCCGGACGAAAACGTGCTGGGCAAGGTCGACCAGGGCGTGAGGATCCTGATGTCCGGGCTCAATTCAGAGCGCCTGGTGTTGTCCGGCGGACCCATCGGCATCATGCAGGCGTGCATCGACCAGGTGCTGCCCTACGTTCGCGAACGCAAGCAGTTCGACCGACGCCTCGGCGACTTCGGCCTGATGCAGGCCAAGATCGGCGACATGTACGCCGCGCTGCAGTCCTCGCGCGGCTTCGCCTACCAGACCGCGACGGCCTACGACGCCGGAGAAAAATCTCGCATCGATGCTGCGGCCTGCCTGCTGCACTCGTCGACCAGCGCGGTCAACGTGGCGCTGGAAGCAATCCAGGCGCTGGGCGGCAACGGCTACATCAACGAGTACCCGACCGGCCGACTGCTGCGCGACGCCAAGCTTTACGACATCGGTGCAGGAACCAACGAAATCCGGCGCATGCTGATCGGCCGCGAACTGGTCAACGAGCGCGCCTGAGGCCTGTTGCGACGGCTGCCGAACTCGGTCTCGAGCAGGATACGCGCCAGGATGGCGACCATCAGCCGGTTCCACGGCCCGCTTCAGCACCCATTCCCGCGCACGTTGGATCTGGCGGCTGTAACCATCGATGCGTTTGCGCTTCCGGAACCGAGCGCCCCGGCGCTTGCCGACGACCCGGGAAAAACGATTACCCGCCGGGTGCCGAATCCATTCGGCCGCAATCACGTGTTCGACCGAATGCGCTGCTCGACCGTTCCGATGCCGGGCCCGGCAGCCTGCTGCAACTTGTTGAACAGAAAGGATTTCAGGTCGAGCAGCTTCACTAGCCCTCAGTGCCGGCAAGAAGCCGCCAAAACCGTTAAGCTTTGCACCTTTAATGGCCGGGAGCGCCCCGCGCAATGACCGTCGAAATCGCGCTGGTATTCTTCATCATCGGCTGCGCGCTGTACCTGTTCGCAACCGAGAAGCTCCCGGTGGACGTGACCGCGCTGGGGATCCTGGTCACGGTCATGGCCATTCCCATCCTGTTTCACTCCGAATGGCTGCTGGAACGCGGCGTGGACCTGAAATCCGCCTTCCCCAACGTTTCCGAAAGCCTTTCGGGGCTTTCGAGCACCGCCACGGTGACCGTGCTTTGCATGTTCATCCTGTCCGGCGGAATCCAGCGCTCCGGCCTGATCCACATGCTCGGCAAGCGCCTGTTTCCGCTGGTGGGCAACTCCGAGGTGCGCCAGATCATCGTCATCGGCATCATGGTCGGGCTGGTCTCCGGATTCATCAACAACACCGCCGCGGTCGCGATTTCGATTCCGCTGGTGCTCGACATGGCACGCCGCAGCAACCTGCGGGCCTCGCGGGTGCTGATCCCGGTAAGCTTCTTCGGCATGCTGGGCGGGACGCTGACGCTGATCGGCACCTCGACCAACATCCTGGCCTCGGCGATCCTGGCCGACGACCCCGACGTCGGACGCGAACTGGGCATGTTCGAATTCGCCCACGTCGGCCTGATCGTGCTCAGCGTCGGCGTACTGTATTTCCTCACCATCGGCCGCTGGCTGCTCCCCTCGCGGGACGCGCGGCCCCTGCAGAAGGAAGAAGACGAGTATTTCGTCATCGAACTCAACGTGCCCAACGACAGCCCGCTGATCGAAAAGACCCTGCAGGACGCCAAGTTCGAAGCCCATGCCGGCGCCGAGATCATGAAACTCACGCGCGGCGAACAGACCTGGATCAAGCGCGCGAAATCCACGCCCATACAGGCCGGCGACATCATCATGGCGCGCGCCACGGTGCGCCAGATCATGGACCTGATCAAGGAAGACCATGTCGAAGTGCTGTCGGATTTCGGCGATACCCGCAAGGCACGCAGCGACGGCCAGCTGGTGCCCATCCTGCTGCGCAACCGCGGCCTGTTCAACGGCCGCACGGCGCGCGCGGTCGACTTCTGGAAGCGCTACCAGGCCCGCCTGATCGGGCTGGACACCAAGACCGTGCGCTCGCGCCGGCTGGGCCAGGAAAAGCTCCACGTCGGCGAAATCGTTCTGCTGGAAATATCCAAGACCGCGCTGGATCGGCTGCATCGCAATACCGACATCGTGGTGCTGGGCGAGTACAAGGACGACTTCGATACCCGCCGCATGCTGGTCGCCGGCGGCATCGTGGCCGCTGTGGTGGTGCTGGCGACCTTGACGCCCATGCCCATCGTGCTGACCGCGATTGCCGGCGTGATCGCGATGTTCGCCACCGGCTGCATCGGCAAGACCGACATGTACGAGGACGTGTCCTGGGACGTGATCTTCCTGCTTGCCGGCATCATTCCGTTAGGGATCGCAATGACCAAGTCGGGCGCGGCTGCGTGGCTGAGTTCGCTGCTGGCCGTCTACGCCGGCAGCTGGGAGCCGGTGTACGTGGTCATGGCGCTGTATGCCGCAACCACCATCCTGACCAGCATCCTGAGCAACAACGCCTCGGTGGTGATCCTGGTGCCGGTCGCCATTTCGCTGGCCCAGATGCTGGAACTCAATCCGATCGCGCTGACCATTGCAGTCATGTTTGCCGCCTCCAACAGCTTTCTCACCCCGATCGGCTACCAGACCAACACCATGATCTACGGCACCGGCGTGCTGCGTTTTTCGGATTTTCCGAGAGTCGGCGCGCCGCTGAACCTGATCCTGATGTTCGTGACCAGCTTTGCCGTGGTTCATTTCTGGCCGGTCAACGCCTGATTTGCGCCCGTGGCCGAACGGGTTTTGCCCAAAACAGCGCTACAGGGCTGGCCAAGTCGAAAAGAAGCCTGAATGCCGTTTTTGTGCACCGCGCCCGCACGATCGTCCAGCGCCTTCGGGACCTGCGATACTATGCGGGTTTTCAACTACGGGTTCAGGACATGTCTGATTCAATCGTGATCACCGCCGCGCGCCGTACCGCCATCGGCGCATTCCAGGGCCAGTTCGCCTCCGTTACATCGCCCGAACTCGGGGCCGCCGCCATCCGGGCCGCGGTCAGCGATTGCGGCATCGAGGGCAACGACGTATCGGAAGTCCTGATGGGCTGCGTCCTGCCGGCCGGTGCCGGTCAGGCACCGGCGCGCCAGGCCTCGATCGGCGCCGATCTGCCGCTCTCGGTCGGCGCCACGACGCTGAACAAGGTCTGCGGTTCCGGCATGAAAGCCGTGATGCTGGGCCATGACGCCATCCGCGCCGGATCCGCCGAAGTCGTCGTCGCCGGCGGCATGGAATCGATGACCAATGCACCCTTCCTGGTCAAGCGCGGCCTGCGCATGGGTCACGACAAGCTCCTCGACCACATGTTCTTCGACGGCCTGCAGAATCCGTACGACGGCCAGATGATGGGCGGTTTCGGCGAAAAATGCGCCGCCAAGTACAGCTTCTCGCGCGAGCAGCAGGATGATTTCTCGCGCGCTTCGGTGGAGCGCGCGAACCAGGCGACCGAAAACGGGCTGTTCGCCGACGAAATCACGCCGGTGACGGTCAAGTCGCGCAAGGGCGAGGTTGACGTCGCCACGGACGAGGAACCCGGACGGATCAACGTCGACAAGATTCCGAACCTGCGCCCGGCGTTTGCCAAGGACGGCACGATCACCGCTGCCAGTTCGTCGAAGATTTCAGACGGCGCGGCCGCACTGGTGCTGATGAGCGCCGACGACGCCGCGCAGCGGGGCGTCCAGCCGCTGGCCCGGATCGTCGCCCACGCCACGCACTCACAGGAACCCGAATGGTTCACGACCGCACCGGTGGGCGCACTGAAGAAAGTGTTGGAACGCGCTGGCTGGAAGGCCGACGAGGTGGATCTGTACGAAATCAACGAGGCGTTCGCGACGGTCACCATGGCCGCCATGCACGAACACGGGCTGCCGCACGAAAAGGTGAACATCCACGGCGGGGCGTGCGCGCTGGGCCACCCGATCGGCTGCAGCGGCGCGCGCATCCTGGTCACGCTGATCCACGCGTTGAAGTCCACCGGCGGCACGCGCGGCGTCGCCTCGCTTTGTATCGGTGGCGGCGAGGCCACGGCGGTCGCAATCGAACTCGTGTAGCGCGCGGCGTCCGAAAACTGTTTTTTTGCCTCGGGCGACCGGCTCGGGCCCATGCACCGGAGCGCGCAAGGGGAAAGAATGAGCGACAGCGAAGACCCGAGCCGGCATCTCGCGCGGCCGCTGGGCCCGTTCAAGCGGATGCAGCCGACGGTTTTCATGGGCTCGGCAGGGCTTGTCGTGGCCTTCTGCATTTTCGGCGGCGGCTTTACCGAGACTGCCGCGGCCACCTTCGAAGCCGTCCAGGGCTGGATCGTCGATACGCTGGGCTGGTACTACATGCTGGTCACCTCGGCGCTGGTGCTGTTCGCGATCGGCGTGGTCATCAGTCCGGCCGGCCGGCTGAAGCTGGGCAAGCCGGACGACGAGCCGGAATTCGGCTACGTCAGCTGGCTGGCCATGCTGTTCGCCGCCGGCATGGGCACGGGGCTGGTGTTCTGGGGCGTGGCCGAGCCGCTGAATCATTACATGGAGCCCCACTACGCCGAGCCCGAAACTGCGGCGGCCATGCAGGACGCGATGCGCTATTCGTTCTTCCACTGGGGGCTGCATCCGTGGGCGATCTATCTGGTGCTGGCGCTTTCGATCTCCTACTACCACTTCCGCATCGGCCTGCCGCTGGCGCCCCGCTCGGTGCTCTGGCCGATCATCGGAAAACGTATCTACGGCATGCCCGGGCACCTCACCGACATCCTGTGTACCGTGGGCACGCTGCTCGGCGTCGCCACGTCGCTGGGGCTGGGCGCGATGCAGATCAATGCAGGACTTTCAATGTCAATGGGCATCGAAACGTCCACGCTGGTCCAGGTCCTGATCATCGCTTCGATTACCCTGGTCGCGACCATCTCGGTGGTTTCCGGCGTCCAGCGTGGCATCCGGCGACTGTCGGCGCTCAACATCGGCCTGGCGTTCCTGCTGCTGCTGTTCGTGTTCCTTGCCGGGCCCACGGCTTATATCCTGGATACGCTGGTCGGCGGCCTGGGCGTATATTTTCAGACGCTGATCGAAACCAGCCTGGAAACCGATTTCGCCACCGATTCGGACTGGCAGGCGAGCTGGACGCTGTTCTATTGGGGCTGGTGGATTTCCTGGTCCCCGTTCGTCGGCATCTTCGTCGCCCGCATTTCGAAGGGCCGGACCGTGCGCGAGTTGATCCTGGCCAGTCTGCTGGTGCCGACGGCCGTCACTTTCCTGTGGATGGCGACCTTCGGTGGCACCGCGCTCCACCTGGAGCGGTTCACGGATATCCAGATCGCCAGCCAGGCGGTCGAGGATGTTGCGATCTCGCTGCACCTGCTGCTCAGTGAACTGCCGCTGGGCGCCGCCACTACCGTGTTCGCCACGCTGGTCATCATCATATTCTTCATCACCTCATCGGATTCCGGCTCGCTGGTCGACGACATGGTGACGTCGGGCGGTCACCCGCACCCGCCGGTGTCGCAGCGCGTGTTCTGGGCCGTTTCCGAGGGCGCGGTGGCGGCAACGCTGCTCGTCGTCGGCGGGCTGATCGCCATCCAGCAGGCAGCCATCACGATGGCGCTGCCGATGACGCTGCTGCTGCTGGCGGCGTGCTACGGCATGATTCGGGCGTTCATGACCGACGTCGGCAAAAAGGGCATCCCGGAGCAGGAGCGTATCGAGGGCGAGACCGGGGAAGACTGAGCCGGCGGTGGCTGTCTGTTTCCGTCAGCCTGTTTCCGTCAAATACGAAAAACCCCGCTTGCGCGGGGTCACTCGTATCTGGCGGAGAGAGAGGGATTGACTGCACGGCTTCGCCGCTTGCCCTCCGCTTCGCTACGGGTTGCTTCGCATCGAGCTCGCTGCGCTCGGTTCGAACCCGGGTTCTCATCCTTCTCTTTCCGCATTTACGAAAAAACCCCGCTTTCGCGGGGTTGTTCGTATCTGGCGGAGAGAGAGGGATTCGAACCCTCGATGGGGCTTTTAACCCCATACTCCCTTAGCAGGGGAGCGCCTTCAGCCACTCGGCCATCTCTCCGTAAACTGATTGTCTCATGCCCT
>JAWLEW010000006.1:105395-108981 GCA_041685925.1 Wenzhouxiangellaceae bacterium
CGGTTCGAACCCTCGATGGGGCTTTTAACCCCATACTCCCTTAGCAGGGGAGCGCCTTCAGCCACTCGGCCATCTCTCCGTAAACTGATTGTCTCATGCCCTCGGCCGGCACGCCGGGCGTTGCTGCGCAACGCGAGAGAGAGGGATGGACTGCGCACCTTCGGTGCTTGCCCTCCGCTACCGCTCCGGGTTGTTCCAGCCGCTTCGCGGCCTCCACATCGAGCTCGCGCAGCTCGGTTCGAACCCTCGATGGGGCTTTTAACCCCATACTCCCTTAGCAGGGGAGCGCCTTCAGCCACTCGGCCATCTCTCCGTAAACTGATTGTCTCATGCGCCAGGCCGGCACGCCGGCGCTGCTGCACCTTCGACCCAAGCGAATTGGCAATTATACCGATGCAATCGCGATTTTGGCCAGTAATTCGGTTACCCGAAGCGCCCGATTTTTGCGACAATACGCGCTGGTGGTCCTCGTCGGTCTCCCCGCGCCACTAACCCGTGAACCCCGTCAGGCCCGGAAGGGAGCAGCGGCAGCGGGAGCGTGGGCGACGGGATCGGGCGGTCGGGGGCCACCTCTTTTCCTTCAGTCTTTCTTGTCCATCACCACCTCGCACGGGCCCTGGCGTCCGGATACAGCGCCAGCGTGCCTGGATGGTCGGAATGATGTCTCACGATTTCAATCGCTTGCGCTTTTCTCATAAGCATTTCCGAACATGCGTATCGGAATTTTCCTACGCCGAGCGCGCTTTGTCCTAGCTCGTTTCAAGCCACTTTCCGAAAGATTGCAGCGAAGTTTGCCGATGTTCGGAATTCCTTTCCTTGCCTAATCTGTGTCCACGGTCGATGGACGCAGATCAGCGACCCGACCGAAACTCAACCCGAAACGAAACGCAAGGAGAAACATCATGATCAAGCACATCTTTCTGGCACTGGTACTGATTCTGGGCATCGGCAACGCGGCATTCGGCGCGGAACCGGTGGACGTCAACACCGCCACGGCCGAGCAGCTGGCCGAAGCGCTGAACGGCGTCGGCGAATCCAAGGCCGAGGCGATCGTCGCCTACCGGGAAACCAACGGACCGTTCACGCACATCGACGAGCTGATCAACGTGCGCGGCATCGGCATGGTGACGGTGGACCAGAACCGCGACATGATCCGCCTGGAAGAAACCCGGTCGCCGGGCGAATAAGTCCGGGATACATGCCGCCGCATCTTCGGCGGCTCGCTTCGGAGCCCGGCCTCGTGCCGGGCTTTTTTTGTTTCTTTACCAGCCATGCAGGAGCAACCGCCCGGTTTTCAATCTTTTGCGAGAGGCGCGTCGGGCGCCGATGAAAACATTTCGATCACGGCAACTCCTTCGGCGCGAGACGCGCCTCTCACGATGAATTCAACTCACGACGACCGAAATCGTTTTATCATCTTCTGAGAAACTATATTTATATATAGTATTCTGGTCCTGCATGGAAACCGCACCGATGAATATCCCGAATCCGCTGGAACAACTGCTTTCCGAACGCAACGACCTGTGGCGCGGGCGTCGACGGCGAGCCGGCGATGCGCTGGAGACCGGGCGCGCCGCGCTGGACCGGCGGCTGCCCGACGGCGGCTGGCCGCGCGGCAAGCTGATCGAGCTGCTGCCGGAACGCTTTGGTGTCGGCGAACTGGACTTGCTGCTGCCGTGCCTGGCCGAACTGACCCGGCGCGAACGACAGGTGCTGTTTATCGCCCCACCGTTTGTGCCCTGCCCGCAGAGCCTGCTCCGCGCCGGGCTGGACCTGACCCGGCTGCTGATCGTGCGCGAGCAGAAGCACGCCTTCTGGGCCGCCGAGCAATGCCTGAAAAGTGGCCTGTGCGGCGCGGTCGCGGTCTGGCCCAACGGCAGCAATCGCAACGCCGTAAGCAACCGCACGGTTCGCCGGCTGCAGCTCGCCGCCGAGGACGGCGATGCGCCGGTATTTCTCTGCTATGCCCCGGGCAGCACGCCGCCGGCATCGCTGGCCAGCCTGCGCCTGGCGATTCGCTGCGGCGGCCATATCGAGATCCTGCGCAGCCGCGGCGGCGAAACTACCGGCAGTATCCGACTGCACGCCGACAACGTCGTGCCGCTGGCATCGGCAGGCATGCGGAAATAATGCCTGCCGGGGCCTTATGGACCGGCATCATGTGCCCGCAGGGGGCATTGCAGGCCACGCTGCGCCTGCTGCCGGGCAAGACGGCCTCGACAACCCCGTTTGCCGTTCACGACACCGTCAGCGGCCGGACGCGAGTCATCGAGATCAACCGCGCCGCACGCAGACTGGGCGTTCACCCGGGCCAGGTGCTGGCCGATGCCCTGGCGATTGCCCCGGACCTCGAAAGCCTGGCGCGCAACCGCGGGGCCGAAACCCGGCTATTCGAGGAACTGGCGCTGGTCGCGTACCGCTACAGCCACCAGGTGTCGATCACCGGCGACGGCGTGGTACTGGAAACCGGCGGCAGCCGCCGGCTGCACGGCGATCTGGATGCGATGCTGGACGCGCTGGGCGCCGAAATCTCGGCGATGGGTCTGCACGCACGCCTGGGCACGGCGCCCGTGCCGGCCGCGGCCTGCCTGGTGGCGCGCACCGGACAGCACATCACCGAGACGCGGGCCCTGCACAGGGTGTTGTCGACATGGCCGTTGCACCGGCTTGCGCTGGCGCCGGCCGAAAGCCGGAAGCTGGAGGGCCTGGGATTGAAATCGGTGCGCGAGGTCCTGGCGCTGCCGCGCTTCGAGCGCGAGCGCCGGCTGGGCCGCACGCTGAACCGCTACCTGGACCAGATCCACGGTCGCGAGCAGACCCCGCTGGTCTATTGGCAGCCACCGGAAAACTTCTGCCAGACCCTGGAGCTGCCGGTGCCCACCGTCCGTAGCGAAGCGCTGCTGTTTGCGCTCAACCGCGTGCTGGAGCACCTGTACCAGTGGCTTCGGGTACGCGATCGCGCCCTGTCCGGACTCGAGGTCGAACTGCTGCCCGAGGATCGGGGGCCGAAGATCGAGTTCTCCGCCGGGCTCGGCCAACCCGGTTTTCAACGCGACCGGCTGCTGGAGATCCTGCGCCTGAAGCTGGAATCCATTCGGCTGCACTCGACCATCGAATCGCTGTGCCTGCGCGCCGAGAGCACCGCCGAACAACGACCGCCGCAGGCCGACCTGTGGACCGGCACCAACGTCAACGATGCCTGGCCGGCGCTGATCGACCGGCTGACCGCACGCATCGGCGAGAACGGCCTGTGCAGCATCGCGCCCTGCCCCGATCATCGTCCGGAAAAGGCCTGGAAGTGGACGCCGCCGGGCACCACGACCGCCGGCACCGACACCCCGCCGCGGCCCAATTGGCTGTTGCCCGAGCCGCGTCCCTGCCGCGTCGGCGAGCTGCGTCTCGTCGACGGTCCGGAACGCATCGAGACCGGCTGGTGGGACGGCCGGGACTGCCGCCGCGACTACTGGACCGCGCACGACCGCCACGGCAATCGATTATGGGTATTCCGCGAGTACAAGCCGCGCGACGGCTGGTTCGTGCACGGGTTGTTCGGGTGAGGGCGACGGTTTCCGGTAGTCGGTAGTCG
>JAWLEW010000065.1:0-4830 GCA_041685925.1 Wenzhouxiangellaceae bacterium
CTACTGCCGGATCGCCTCGAACTCGAAGCGCAGCGCGACCTCGTCGCCGACCAGCTCGTTGCTCACGGCGTAGTCCATGCCCCAGCGGCTGCGCTCGATGGTCGTGTGCGCCGAAATGCCCAGCGTTTCCTTGCCGTGGCCGAACGGGTACTCGGCGCGCTTGTTGATGGTCACGTCCAGTTCCACCGGGTGCGTCCGGCCCAGCAGCGTCAGATCCCCGGTGAGGGTGCCGCCGTCGTTGTCGTCCGATTCGAAACCGTTGGCCTCGAACACGATGCGCGGATGGTCTTCGGCAGCGAGAAAATCGTCGCCCCGGACGTGCTCGTCGCGCTCGTCGTGATTGGTGAACACGCTTGCCGCGTCCACCTCGACCCGACCGCCGTCCAGTTCACCGGATTCCGGGTCGTAGCGGAAGCTGCCGCCGGCCTCGAGGAACATGCCGATCTGGCGCTGGTAATTGATGTGGTCGACTTCGAAGGCAACCGAGAAGTGCTCCGGGTCGATCTTCCATTCGGCCGGCTCGGCCTGCACGCTGCCCGCGCTCAACGCCAGGGCGGCCAGAACAGTCGGGATCGAGTTCGATGTTTGCATGGAATCCTCCGCTTGGTAGTTGCTTCAGGGAACCCGGGCGCGCCTGCGCCATAGCCACAGCGCGTCGCGCCCGAACGAGTGCGCCAGCGCCGCCAGCGCCAGGGCAAGGGACGCCTGGACCAGCGCGGGCGGCAACCAGGGCAGCAGCGCCGCGGCCAGCACGAAGCCCTGCGCCACGCAGACGAACTTGCGCCAGCGGCTGAACGGCAGCTCGCGCCGCAGCCACGGCCAGGCCCGGCCGGCCGCGACGAAAGCATAGCGCATGCCGCCAATGGCCAGCACCCAGGCGCCGGCCCGGTCGGCCAGCACGACGGCGATACTGAGCACCAGGATCAGCAGCGCGTCGACTTCCATGTCGAAGCGGGCGCCGAACCGGGTGGCGCCGTCGAACAGGCGCGCGATCCAGCCATCCAGCCCGTCGAGAACCAGCGCCGCGAGCGCCAGCGCGGCGAACACGGCGCCATGGCGCTGCACGATTTCCGGCAGCGCCAGCACGCCGGCGAGCACCGCGACCAGCACGGCGCGGGCCAGCGTGACGCGGTTCGGCCAGCCGAAACCGCCGCGCCGGGCCGACCAGAAGCGGTAGACCGTCACCGCGACCCCCAGGTAGACCAGCACCGAACCGACCACCCAGGCCGGCGAAGTCGCCAGCCACGCCTGCAGCACGAACGCAAGCGCGGCCGCGGCCGCCATTCCGGCGGCAAGGTCGGGCACGATGGTCGACCGGTCCGTGGAACGAAACGGCGCCTTGGGGCTGGATCGGGTCGTCGGTTGCATGGTCCAGCTCCAGTTCGAACAGGCACGCTTCAGCGCATGCACATGCCAGTGTCGCACTTGACGGACAATACGTCACATGAGTGAAATAAATCCACCCGCACGCGCGTTCTGGACGACCGGGCCCGGACGCGGCGAGCTGCGCCGCCAGCCGCTCGCCGAACCGGCCGCCGACGAGGTGCGCGTGCGCGCGCGCTTCAGCGGTGTCAGCCGCGGCAGCGAAGCGCTGGTATTCGCCGGCCGCGTGCCCGAAAGCGAGTTCGACCGGATGCGCGCGCCGTTCCAGCAAGGCGAATTCCCGTTTCCGGTCTGCTACGGCTACGCCAGCGTCGGCGAGGTCGAGGCCGGCGCGCCGGCGCTGGTCGGCCGCTCCGTCTTCTGCCTGCACCCGCACCAGGACCGCTACGTAGTGCCCGCCGCGTCGGTCGTGCCCTTGCCGGACGCAGTGCCGGCGCCGCGCGCGGTGTTGGCGGCCAACATGGAGACCGCGCTCAACGCGACCTGGGACGGCGCACCCGGACCGGGCGACCGGATCGCGGTCGTCGGCGGTGGCGTGGTCGGCCTGCTGACCGGCGCACTGGCCGCCGGCATTCCCGGCTGCCGGGTGACCCTGATCGACGTTCAGGCCCGCCGGCGCGCCCCGGCCGAGGCGCTGGGCATGCGCTTTGCCGAGCCCGGCGACGCGCCGGCCGACTGCGACCTCGTGTTCCACGCCAGCGGCAATCCGGCCGGCCTGGCCACGGCACTTGAGTGCGCCGGCCGCGAAGCGCGCGTGATCGAAATGAGCTGGTACGGCGACGCCATGGTGCCGGCGCCGCTGGGCGCGGCGTTCCACGCCCGCCGCCTGACGCTGCGCTCCAGCCAGGTCGGCCACGTGCCGCCTGCGCGCCGGCCGCGCTGGAGTCGCCGGCGACGCCTGCAAACGGCGCTTTCCCTGCTGGCCGAAGACCGCTTCGACATCCTGATTTCCGGCGAGAGCCGCTTCGACGAGCTGCCCGGGATCATGCCCCGCCTGGCCGGCGGCGAAATCGACGCGCTGTGCCACCGCATTCGCTACTGAATGCCGCTGCCTTGTCCCCGATCTGCCGAGGAATGACCCGCATGTACACGCTGACCGTTCGAGACCATTTCATGATCGCCCACAGCTTTTCCGGTGAGAGATTCGGCCCGGCGCGCAAGCTGCACGGGGCGACCTACGTGGTCGACGCCACGTTCCGGCGCGCCGAACTCGATGCCGACGACCTGGTCGTCGACATCGGGCTGGCCTCCGAGGTGCTGGCCGCCATCCTGGCGCAGTACAACTACAACAACCTCGACGAGATGGCCGGGTTCCAGGGCCGCAACACCACCACCGAGTTTCTCGCCGGCGTCATCCAGCGCCAGCTGGTCGAGGCCGCGCGCAACAACAAGCTCGGACCCGACAGCGAAAGGCTCGACAGCATCCGCGTCTCGCTGGGCGAATCGCACGTGGCCTGGGCCAGCTTCGAGGGGCCGGTGTGACCGGCCCGGCCCGCCCGACCACCGTCGAACCCGCCGCTGCCGGACGATGAACCGCCGCCCCGTCACCCTGATCGTCCCGGGCGATCCCGACCAGGCTACCGGCGGCTACCGCTACGACGCCCGCATCGCCGCCGAGCTTCGCCGGCTCGGGATCGGGGTCGACGTCATCGGTCTGCCGGGCCGCTTTCCCGACGCCGACGATGCGGCGCGGGAAGCCATGGAAAGCGCGCTGAGCGCCCTGCCCGCCGATCAAATTGTCGTGATCGACGGGCTGGCATTGGGCGGACTGCCCGACATCGCCCGGCAGCACGGTCGCCGGCTGGCGCTGGTCGGCCTGGTGCACCACCCGCTGGCCGACGAGACCGGGCTGGCACCGGCGCTTCGCGCGCGCTTCCTGGAATCCGAGCCCGAGGCGCTGGCGGCCTGCAGGCGCATCGTGACCACCAGCGCGTTCACCGCCGCCCGGCTGGGCGAGCTGGGCGTGGCGCGCGAGCGGATTCGCATCGTGCCCCCGGGGGTCGACCCGGCGCCGGTCCGCGAGCCCCACGCGGCGGCCGAACAGCGGCTGCTGTGCGTCGGCAGCCTGGTGCCGCGCAAGGGCCAGGACCTGCTCGTCGAAGCGCTGGCCGGGCTGACCGGGTTTGCCTGGCGGCTGGCACTGGTCGGCGATCCCGGCCGCGACCCCGGGTTCGCCGAATCGCTGCGATCGGCCATCGACGGACACGGCCTGGACGCGCGCATCGAGATCCCGGGCGTACAGGATACAGCCGCCCTGGACGCCGCCTACCGGGCGGCCGACGTGCTGATCGTGCCGTCGCACTACGAGGGATTCGGCATGGTCGTGACCGAGGCGCTGGCGCGCGCCCTGCCGGTGATCGCGACCGACGGCGGCGCGCTGGCCGACACCCTGCCGCCGCGCGCAGGGCTCCAGGTGCCGGCCGGCGACCGGCAGGCGCTGGCCTCGGCACTGCGGCGCTGGTTCACCGACGCCGAGCTTCGACTCGAAAAGACCGCCGGCGCGCTCGACGCCCGCCGGACGCTGGACGACTGGCCCGCCGCGGGCCGGCGCTTCGCGGCCGCGCTGGATTCTGACGTCCGGGCGGACGCATCGTGAGCGAACGCTTCGAAGCCGACTGGCTGTCGCTGCGCGAGGCCGCCGACGCGGCCGCGCGCGACCCGGGCCTGGTCGGCCGCGCAAGCGCCTGGCTGGCCGAACGACCGCGCCCGCTGGCGATCACCGACCTGGGCGCCGGCAGCGGCGCCAACCCGCGCTTCCTGGCCCCGCGCCTGCCCGGCCCGCAGCACTGGCGCCTGGTCGACCACGACGCCACACTGCTGGCGCGCGCGGCAGACCGGCTGGCCGGGCTGCGCGACGCCGACGCAGCCGACGTGCAGTTCGAGACCTGCGCAAGCGAGCTGGCCGACGTCGACGCCGCAATTTCGGAAAATACCGACCTGGCCACCGCCTCGGCGCTGTTCGACCTGGTCTCGGCCGACTGGATCGATGCGCTTGCCGCGCGCTGCCGCCAGGTCGGCTGCGCCGCGCTCTGGACGCTGAGCGTCGATGGCGACTGGCGTTTCACCGGCCCGGCCGCGACGCCCCGGACGCAGGCCGCCGACGCCGCCATGCGCGCGCTGCTGCAGGCCCACCAGGCGCGCGACAAGGGCCTGGGCCGCGCGCTGGGCGGGCATGCCCCGGCCGCGCTCCGGGCCGCGTTCACGGCCCGCGGCTTCGATGTCTTCGAGGCCCCCAGCCCGTGGCGGCTGGCGCCGAACGCGCACGTCGAACTCGCCGTCGCCCTGCTCGACGGCTGGCGCGGCGCGCTGCTCGAACAGGCGCCGGATGCCGCGCGCGACGTCGACGCCTGGTGGCGGGATCGTCGCGCACGCCTGGAAGCCGGCACGCTGGGCGTCGAGGTCGGTCATGTCGATCTCTACGCCCAGCCGGCGCCGCGGCCCGGCGAC
>JAWLEW010000065.1:4930-11940 GCA_041685925.1 Wenzhouxiangellaceae bacterium
GTCAGCCTGGGCCTGCTGGCCGCGCTGGCGCTGTGGCTGGACCCGGCCGCCGTGGTCGACCGGATCCGCGGCGTGGACCCCGCTTGGCTGGCGGCCGCGCTGGCCATCGGCACCGCGCAGTTCGTGCTCTCGGCCGAGCGCTGGCGCCGGACCGCAGTCCGGCTGGAGGTCCCGCTGGGCCGACGCGAGGCGCTGGCCAGCTACTACGTCGCGGCGTTCGCCAACCAGGTCCTGCCCGGCGGCGTGGTCGGCGACGCCGGGCGGGCATGGCGGCACTCGCGGGTTTCCGGCCGGACCGGGCCGGCCGTGCGCGCGGTGGTGCTGGAACGGGCCTCGGGGCAGCTGGTGCTGTTCTTCGCGCTGCTGGTCGTGCTCGTGGCCACGCCGCCCGGCGCCCGGCTGCTGGGCGCCATGGAAGTGCCCGGGGCCGCCGGTGCCCTGCCGGCGGCGCTGGTCGTCGGCGTGATCGCAGCGCTTGCGGCCGCGGCCGTTTTCGCCTGGCGGACCGGATACGTGCCGGGCTGGCTGCGAACATTGGTCCGGGACGCCCACCGGGCGCTGCTCGCGCGCGACGCATGGCCGGCGCAGCTGGCCCTGTCGCTGGCGGTGCTGGCGACCTATTGCGCGATGTTCGCCTGCGCCGGGCGCATGATCGGCAGCGACCTGCCCGTGACCACGCTTGCGGCCCTGGCGCCGATCGTGCTGCTGGCGATGCTGCTGCCGATCTCGGTCGGCGGCTGGGGGGTGCGCGAAACCGCCGCGGCCGGCCTCTGGGCCGCGCTCGGCTGGCCGGCGGCCGAGGGGGTCGCGATTTCGGTCGCCTACGGCGCGCTCAGCCTGCTGGCCAGCAGTCCCGGCGCGCTCATCCCGCTGCTGGTCCCGCGCGCGCCGACGCGCTGACGGCGGCGGCCGGGATCAAAGCTGGATGTCGAACAGCGTATCTTCGCCCAGGAGATAGCGGCGCATCGGAGGCCGGGACGCGTCGCACAGGCGCCGAACGGGCGTCAGGCTCAACCCGGGGCGACCCGAACCGATCAACAGCGGCGCGACCAGCACGTGCAGCCGGTCCAGCGCACCGGCTTCGAAAAAGTGCGACAGCGTGGTCGACCCACCCTCCACCAGCACGCGCCGGCAGCCGGCGCCCGCCAGCGCCGCCAGCACGTCGCGCGGCGCCACGCCGCCGCCGCGATGATGACCCGCAGCGCCGTCCCCGGCCCGATGCAGCGGCACGCGCTGCACGTGCGCGGCCGGCGGATCGAGCCGGTCGATGCGCGCGGCGTCGACCAGGTGCAGCGTCGGCGCAGCATCGGCCGCCGGCGCCAGCGGCGAGACGTCGGCCGGCGCCCGGCCGCGCGGATCGAGCACGGCCCGGACCGGATCGGGTCCGGGCACGTGGCGCACCGTCAGCTGCGGGCGATCGGCCACCATCGTGCCGACGCCCACCAGCACGCAGTCGACCAGCGCGCGCAGCCGGTGCAGATGCACCAGCGCGGCATCGCCGTTGACGTAATGCGAGTCGCCGGTCTCGGTACAGATCCGCCCGTCCAGGCTCTGTCCGATCTGGCCGATCACCAGCGCTCCGCGTGACCGGGCCAGCGGCAGCAGGCAGTCCAGCATCTCGAGCGCGGCCGGTTCGATCGCGGTGCGATCGCGCATGGCCGCATCGATGTCCAGCGCGCCGCCGGGCTGCGAATCGGCGCGGCCGGCCATTGCAAGGAGGGCTTGCCAGGCGGTTTCGATATTCATTTTCATGGACGTCATTGTCGCCCGATCGCGTAGGGGAGCAATGTGAATTTGCCGTTGGCAATGCAACGCTTCACGCATTCCAGCGCGAAACTCGGTTATTTTGGTCGAGCAAACAGCACAACTGGATATCTGCATGCAGCAATGCGAACGGGCCATGTTCGACCTGCGCCGGGGCGTCGCGATCATCATTCGCGATGCCGACGGCGGTGCCGATGGCGACGACAACCGGCTCGTGGTGCCGGTCGAGACGGGCTCGCCACGTTCACTGGCAACGCTGCAGGCCGAGGCCTGCGAGGCCCCGTCGCTGGTGCTCGCGCCCCAGCGCATGCGTCGGCTGGGCGCGCCCGAGGCCGGCGACTGCGGGCGGCTGACCTTCGCGCCCGGCCAGCCCGTGAACATGGAGCGGTGCCGGCAGATCGCCTACGGCCCGGCGCCCGCTTCGGAACTCGAAGGCCTTGCCCGCCGCGCGCCCGGGCCGCCCGACTGCGCCGCGGTGGGGCTGCTCAAGCGCGCGCTGCTGATTCCGGCCGCGCTGACCGCGCCGATAAAGGCGCCCGCCATCCGCCGCCTGCTCGACAGCAGGACGGCGCTCGATGTTTCGGTCGACGAAATCGACGCCTGCGTCGAGAGTTCGGCCGGCCGCCTGCGCCGGGTCAGCGAAGCCGACGTGCCGCTGGAAGTCGCCGCCAGGACCCGGTTCATCCTGTTCCGCGAACCCGACGGCCTGCGCGAGCACATCGCGCTGCTGGTCGGCGACCCGGAAACCTGGCCGGACGCAGTGCCGGTCCGTCTGCATTCTGCGTGCCTGACCGGCGACCTGTTCGGCAGCCTCCGCTGCGACTGCGGCGAGCAGCTGCGCAACGGCGTGAGCCGGATTGCCTCGGCCGGCGGCGGCGTGCTGCTGTACCTGGCCCAGGAAGGACGCGGCATCGGGCTGGCCAACAAGCTGCGCGCCTATGCCCTGCAGGACGCCGGCGCCGACACCATCGACGCCGACGCCGCGCTGGGCTTCAGCCCGGACGAGCGCCACTTCCGCATCGCCGTCGAAATGCTCGAACAGCTCGGCGTCAAGCGGGTGAGCCTGCTGACCAACAACCCGCGCAAGGTTGCCGCCATCGAGGCCGGCGGCATCGAGGTGGCCGACCGCGAAGCCGTCTACGGCCGGCTCAACGAACACAACAAGCGCTACCTGCGCGCCAAGGCGGATCGCTCCGGCCACCTGCTGGAAGCCTGGCTGGGCACCGAATCCGAAACCGATTAGGTTCCTTCGCTTCGCTTGCCGGTCAATCCGGCGCCGGGGCGAAGGCTTCGATGTCCAGCGAAGCGGCTTCTTCCAGCACCCGTACGATTCGTTCGGCATAGAACTCGACCAGCCGGGCGCCCTGCCCGGCCGTGGCCGCCGCGGCGTTGCCGATCACGCCTTCGGGGTTCAGGTCCTCCGACAGCCAGGCGAACGAAGCCGGGCCCTCCGGCCCCAGCAGTGCCGACCCGGAATCCTCGATGCCCGGGGCCCGGAAGTCGGCCAGGCGGTCGGCGTGCACGCGGTCCGGGGCCAGGTGCAGCATCAGCGCCGTTTCCAGCCAGCCGCCGTGAAAGCCGCGCGCCAGCTCGCCGACATCGCCGCCGGGCGGATCGCCCAACCGGGTGTAGGTGCACTTGACCGCCAGCATGCCGAAGCGGCGGCGAAGCGCCAGGGCGGCGATGTCCATGGCCGCCCGGTTGCCGCCGTGGCCGTTGACCCAGACAATACGCCGCCCGCCGGCGCGCGCGACATCCGAACCGATGGTCTCGAGCATGCCGGCGAAGGTGACGGCGTCCAGTCCCAGCGTGCCGGAAAACGACTTGTGCTCGTCGCTGGCGCCGATCGCCATCGGCGGCAGCACCACCACGTCCAGCGATCCATCCAGCCGCTCGAGCGCGGCATTCAGCAGCGCCCGGGCAATCACGCTGTCGGTATCCAGCGGCAGGTGCGGGCCGTGCTGCTCGACCGCGCCCAGCGCACCGACCACAAGCGTCGTGTCGTCGATGTGCCGGTCAAGCGCCGGCGAAGTGAAGTCCTGCCATCTCATCATGATTTCAGTCTATTGCAGATCAGGCGGATCGGCCAGCCGCGCATACAGATCGCCGGACGCGACGCCGTCGGCGCCGCGCGCCAGCCAGTCACGGACCGCGTCGGCGGATCGCCATTCGCGCCACTGGAATTCCCGCCGTTCGCCGACCACGAAATCGAAGCGGTAATCGCCGAGCTGCTCGAGCCGGTCGACGCAGGCCCCCGTCACCTCCAGCGCGCCTGAGACGAACTCCACCGAAAGCGTCGGCACGGGCCGACCCAGGCCGGCCAGCACCTCGGCCTCGTGGCCCTCGACGTCGATCTTGCAGAAGCGCGGGCGGCCGTGTTCTTCGATCAGCCGATCCAGCGTGGTCACCGGCACTTCCACCCGGCGGTCCCAGCGCACCCTCGAGAAGCCCCGGTTGCGCGCGCCGATGTCGCGGGTCCAGCGCGCGTTCAGCGACGACACCGTCGGCGTGGCGCGGCTGACCTGCAGCTCGGCGACCCCGGTCGCGGCGCCCACAGCCTGTTCGAGCAACTCGATCCGCGCGTTGCCACCGAGATTGCGGCGCAACCATGCGGCCAGCATCGGCTGCGGCTCGAGTGCCAGCACGCGCGCGCCCAGCGACGCGAACGCCAGTGCGCGGTCGCCCACATGCGCGCCGACGTCGAACACCAGGTCGCCTTCGGCAATGAACGGGGCATACAGCCGCCTGAGCCCGCGCTGGCGGCCCGGCCGACGGTACAGCCACAGCGACCGCGCCAGGCCGAGCGCGCCTGTCAGCCCGCTGTGGGAATCACCCACGGTCCGGCGCAGGCCTGAAGTGTCGATTGCCATCCATGCAGCCGATCATACCCGCCGCGCGCATCGTTCCAGGCCACACGGAATGCTCATGCATGCGCGATACCCTTGCGCGAACTTCAAACGGGACTCGATCCATGTCCGCTCGAATCGTGATTGTCGGCGCCCACGGCGGCATCGGCGAAGCGCTCGCGCGCCGACTGGCCGCCGACGGCCATTCACTGTTCCTGACCGCCCGTGACGAAAGCGATATCGCAGATCTCGCCGATGAGCTCGGCGCCGGGACCGCTTCGCTGGACGTCATGGAGTCCGACGCGATTGCCGAAGCCGTCGGCCAGGCCGACGAAGGCGACGGCATCAAGGGCCTCGCCTACTGCGTCGGCTCCATCGTGCTCAAGCCGCTCAAGTCTGCCAAGCCCGACGACTTCGTCGACACCTTCAGGCTCAACACGCTGGGCGCGGCGCTGGCCGTGCAGGCGGCCGAAAAGGGGCTGAAGAAGGCCGGCGGCAGCGTCGTGCTGTTTTCCACCGTGGCCGTCGGCCAGGGCTTCGGCAACCATTCGGTCATCAGCGCGGCCAAGGGTGGCGTCGAGGGCCTGACCCGGGCGCTGGCCGCAGAACTCGCGCCCGGCATCCGGGTCAACGCCATCGCGCCGAGCATCACCGACACCGGCATCGCACAGAAGCTGCTGTCCTCGGAACAGATGGCCAAAGGGCTGGGCGACATGCACCCGCTCGGGCGCTACGGCCAGCCCGATGACATCGCCGCGATGGCGGCAATGCTGTTGAGCGAGGACAGCGGCTGGGTCACCGGCCAGGTCATCGGCGTCGACGGCGGACGCGGCGCGCTGCGCACGCGCAACCAGTAGCAACCGGCGCCGATCCTGCCGCAGGACCTGGCGACCGGCGTCAGTGCCCATGCCCGGCCGGCTATCCGCCCGACAACAACGACCTCACCTGCGCGCGTCCGGGGTGCGCACATTGCCGGTATCGAATACCGGCAGTTCGAAGACGGCCTTGTAGTCGACGCCCGGTTCGTCAGCGGTCGCTGTCAGGCGCCAGATCATACGGTTGCGGGAGTTTTCCTCGCTCGAAATTGGCTGGTCGACCGGCATATCGAATTCGACCCGGGCCGAAGTCTGCCCCGGGCCGGCGCCGGAGCGGGTCATGGCCCGCCGCTCGTCGTGCCAGAGCACACGCTCGCGCGTGCTCCGATTCCTGCCGGTGCCGCTCGTGTAGCGTTGAACACAAGCCAACCGGAGCTGCAGTTCGCGCGCGTCCAGGCGCGCCGGAACAGTCAACACGGCATGCAAGCGGCCGCCCAACGGCACCGGGTGCGCACCCAGCTCGAGTACGCTTTCCCCGTAGCGCCGGTGACGGATGGCTTCGCGCACCGCCCACACGATCAGGCCGACCCCGATCAGCGGGAACAACAGGCCGATCAAGGCGGACCGGTTGCCTTCGGCCACCTCGGCCGGCACCACGAAGGCAAGCGGCAAGCTGACCAGGTTCCATAGCACGGCGAAGCCGAGCGCCATCCACAACGGCGCGCCCGCCTGGCTGCTGATGCGCGGTGTTCGCCAGCGATCGAACCACATCCAGGGCTCGTCGGGGTGAAGCTCCTTGCGGTTTGCAATCTGTTTCTGCCCGGGTCCGGCACGCCTCGAGGCAAACATGATGCCCAGCCCGGCACCGCCGAGTACCAGCCCGAAGATCATGCCGAATGCCAGCTCGCGCCAGCGCATGCCGCGCTCGAGTACCGCGCGCGACGGGTCGCCGGGGTCCACCCAGGCAGTCACCGGCTCGCCGGCCTGGTGCGCCCGACTCAGGCGCCGGTAAAGGTCGCGCTGATCATCGCCGGGGTTGTCGCCGCCCGAATGCAGGTCGACGCGGCCGGAGACGACCCGCTCGCCGCGCCAGTCGTATTCGTAGTCGGCCACGACCCGGGACGTCGTGGCGCCGTCCGAATCGTGCTGCGACTCCAGGTCAACGCGCAAAAGCCTGGCCTCTACGGCGACCCAGTCATGCGTGGCCGCCCGGTCAGCAAGGCCCCTGGCGAAATAGACGACGATCCCCAGCCCGACGAGCAGGAACACCAGTCCGAAAATCGAGGCCGCCGCGCCGCCGCGCTGGCGGACACCGGAAAGCTTCATCATGCGCTCGACCCTCCTCGGTCAATAGGCACACCGGGATTATCGTCGTTTTGTCGTTTCGTCGTTTTGTCCTTTCGTCGTTTTGTAATTTCTTTGGTTCGTCGGTCGGCGAGCTGCGACTTCCGAAAAAAATCATCGCTTGCAAGGCAAGCTCCCACACCCATAGCGAATTCTGGTGTTGACGGACGGCTTCGATTTCCACGACGGGTGTGGGAACCGGCCTCGCCGGCGAAGCCTATCCGACCACCGATCACCGACC
>JAWLEW010000110.1:0-2618 GCA_041685925.1 Wenzhouxiangellaceae bacterium
CCTGGCGGGTGATGAAATTCGGCGGGAGTTCGGTGGCCGACGGCGACAACTGGGCGCGGATCGGGGCCGAGGCGGCGAACGTGCTGGCCGGCGGCGGCAACGCGGTGGTGGTGGTTTCGGCCATCGCCGGCATCACCGACCTGCTCGAAGGCTGCCTGCAGGCGCCGGCCGATTTCGATCCCGACGCGACGCTGGCCGAGATCCGCCGCCGCCATGCCGTGTTGGCCGCGGCCGTCGACGCCGACGCTGCGGTGCTCGCGCTGCTCTACGACCAGCTGCACGCCGCACTCGAGCGCGTCCACGCCGCCGGGGCCGGCCGGGAACCGGCGCCCGAGCTCCGGGCCGAGGTGCTGGCCTTCGGCGAGCTGCTGTCGAGCCGGCTGGGCGAGCACATCCTGTGCGGCCAGGGCCTGGACTGCCAGTGGCTGGACAGCCGCGAGCTGCTGGTGACCACCGACAACCCGCGCCGCTCGCAGCGCGCATCGCGGCTGTCGGGCGAATGCGACACCCGCCCCGCGCCGGAAATGCAGCAGCGGCTGGCCGAGCGCGGGCGGCTGTTCATCGCCCCGGGCTTCATCGCGCGCGATTCTGCCGGCAATACGGCGCTGCTGGGCCGCGGCGGCTCCGACATCTCGGCCGCGCTGATCGGCACGCTGCTCGACGCCGACCGGGTCGAGATCTTCTCCGACGTGCCGGGCCTGTTCTCGGCCGACCCGCGGCGCACGCCGGCCGCGCGCCTGCTGCGCGCGATCAGCTACCGCGAAGCGCTGGAGCTGGCGGCCATGGGCGCCAGGGCGCTGCACCCGCGCGCGCTGCTGCCGCTGAAAAAGCACCGCATCCCGCTGTGGCTGCGCCAGACCGCGCGCCCGGAAATCGAAGGCACGAAGATCACGCCCGAGGCGCACGAGCACGGCGCGCAGGTCAAGGCGATCGTCGCGCGCAAGAACATCACGCTGGTCGCGCTCGAAGGCATCGACATGTGGCAGCAGGTCGGCTTCATGGCCGACATCTTCGGCGTGTTCCGCGACCACGGGCTGTCGGTGGACCTGGTCTCGACCTCGGAATCCAACGTCACGCTGACCCTGGACCCGGGCGCCAACCTGGCCGACGACGCCACGCTGGGCCGGCTGGCCGCCGACCTCGGGCGCTTCGCGCAGGTCGACATCAACACCGACTGCGCCACCGTCAGCCTGGTCGGCCTGGGCATCCGCACCATCCTGCACCGGCTGGGCCCGGCGCTGGAGGTATTCGAGCAGCGGCGCATCTTCCAGGTCAGCCAGGCGGCCAACGACCTGAACCTGACCTTCGTGGTCGAGGCCCGCCACGCCGACCGCCTTGTGCAGCAATTGCACCAGCAGATCATCCCCGGCGGGGTCGGCGGCGACGCGGTGTTCGGCCCGAGCTGGGAGGCGCTGTTCCGGCGCGCCGAGGAAGCCGAGGCCACGTCGGCCTGGTGGCGCGTCCGGCGCGAACGGCTCATCGAGCAACTGCAGGGCCGCGATTCGGCCTACGTCTACGACCTGGCCTCGGTGCGCGACGCCGCCCGCCGCCTGGTCGCGCTGCCGGCCGTCGACCGGGTGCTGTACTCGATGAAGGCCAACCCGCACGCCGACATCCTGCGCACCGCCGCGGCCGCCGGCCTGGGCATCGAATGCGTATCGCTGGCCGAGGCCCGGCACGCGCTGGCCAGCGTGGACGGGCTGCAGCCGGCCGACCTGCTGTTCACCCCCAACTTCGGCCCGCGCGCCGAGTACCTCGAAGCGCTCGATATGGGCCTGCAGGTGACGATCGACAACCCGTGGATCCTCGAGCACTGGGGCGCGGACTTCGCCGGCCAGTCGGTCTTCCTGCGGCTGGACCCGGGCTCGGGCCTGGGCCACCACAAGATGGTGCGCACGGCCGGCTCCAACGCCAAGTTCGGCGTACCGCTGGGCGAGCTCGAGCGCGTCGCGAAGCTGGCCAGGGCCCACGACGTGAAGATCACCGGCCTGCACGCCCACACCGGCTCGGGAATCATGCACCCGGACAACTGGCACAGAACCCTGGAAACCCTGGGCGAGGCCGCGCGCGAACTGCCCGACGTCGAAGTCATCGACCTGGGCGGCGGCCTGGGCGTGCCCGATCGCGAAACCGACCTGCCGCTCGATCTCGCCGCGCTCGAAGCCGGCATCGCCGGGCTGAAGGCCAGGCTCGTGCGCCCGGTCAAGGTGTGGCTGGAACCCGGAAGATTCCTGGTCTCGCAGGCCGGCGTACTGGTCGCGCGCGTCACCCAGGTCAAGGGCAAGGGCGACATGCGCTACGTCGGCATCGCCACCGGCATGAACTCGCTGATCCGCCCGGCGCTGTATGGTGCATGGCACGAAATCGTCAACCTCACCCGCCTCGACCAGCCCGGCGACCAGGTCTACAACGTCGTCGGCCCCATCTGCGAGACCGGCGACATCCTCGGCCTTGACCGCCTGCTGCCCGAATGCCGCGAAGGCGACCTCATCCTCATCGCCAACACCGGCGCCTACGGCGCGGCCATGGCCAGCCGCTACAACCTCCGCGAACCCGCCGAAGAACTCGTCCTTCCGATCGACCAATAGCGACACCCGAACCATCTACAGGCGTAGGAG
>JAWLEW010000066.1:0-11323 GCA_041685925.1 Wenzhouxiangellaceae bacterium
GACCTGTCCGGCCTTTCGGCGGACCAGCGCGAAATGCTGGGCTTGCTCATCGACGCCGGTCGAATCATGGACGACCTGTTCTGGCGCCAGTCCTACGGCGACCCGGAACCGCTTCTGGCTTCGGTCCAGGACGCCGACGTGCGTGCTTTCGTGGAGCTCAACTACGGGCCCTGGGACCGGCTGGACGGCAACCGGCCCTTTCTGGCCGGTTACGCCGAGAAGCCGCCGGGCGCGCAGTTCTATCCCGAAGACATGACGCGTGCGGAGTTCGAGGCCTGGAACAATCCCGACAAGCGCAACCCGTACAGCGAGGTGCGTCGGCTGGAATCGGGCGGACTGCTGCTGGTGCCCTACAGCGCTGCGTACCGCGAGCCGTTGACGCAGGCGGCGAAACTGCTGCGCGAGGCCGCCGACCTGGCCGAGAGCAAGGCCTTTGCCAAGTACCTGCGGCTGCGCGCCGAAGCGTTGATGACCGGTGATTACCGGCCCAGCGACATGGCCTGGCTGGACGTGCGCGACAACGACATCGAGCTGGTCATCGGCCCGATCGAAAGTTACGAGGATCGGCTGTTCGGCATTCGCACCGCGTTCGAGGCGTTCGTCCTGCGCAAGGACCGGGACTGGTCACAGCGCCTGGCGCGATTCGCCGGACTGCTGCCGGCGCTGCAGCGCGGTCTGCCGGTGCCCGACGCCTACAAGGCCGAAGAGCCGGGAACCGATGCCGATCTGAACGCCTACGACGCCATCTACTATGCCGGCGACGCCAACGCCGGAGCCAAGACCATCGCCATCAACCTGCCCAACGACGAGCAGGTGCAGCTCGAGAAGGGCACGCGCCGGCTGCAGCTCAAGAACACCATGCGCGCCAAGTTCGACCACATCCTGGTGCCGATCGCCGACCTGCTGATCGACGAGTCCCAGCTCGAGCACATCACCTTCGACGCGTTCTTCGCCAACGTGATGTTCCACGAGGTCGCCCACGGGCTCGGCATCAAGTTCACCGTCGACGGCGAGCAATCGGTGCGCGAGGCACTGGGCGAACACCAGTCGGCGATCGAGGAAGGCAAGGCCGACGTGCTCGGGCTGCACATGATCGGCCAGCTCATCGACATGGACGAATGGGACGGGGCGCGGCGCGATCACCAGGTCACGTTCCTGGCCGGCATTTTCCGCTCGGTGCGCTTCGGCGCCTCGTCGGCGCACGGACGGGCCAACATGGTCGCGTTCAATTATTTCCTCGAGCAGGGCGCGTTCGAGCGCGATGAAGAGACCGGGCGCTACCTGATCGATTTCGACGCCTTCGGCGAGGCCGTCAACGGCCTTTCCACGCGCATCCTGACGCTGCAGGGCGACGGCGATTACGAAGCCACCGGCGCATTCCTGGAGCAGTACGGCGAAATGCCCGATTTCCTGGCCGAGGACCTGGCGCGCGCCGGAGAAGCCGGCATTCCGGTCGACATACGGCTGATCCAGGGCAAGGACGTCGCGGGCCTGTAGGCGGCCTGCCAGGAGCCGTCACGCGCCGGCAGCCGCATCTCGGCCCGGCTATCGGCTATCGGCTATCGGCTATCGGCATGTCGCCCCCGGGGCCTCGCCCCGGCGCTCCGTGCGACCGGCAAGCCAGCCGGCGACCGCGTCGCCGCTTGCGGCAGGCGCCTCCAGCCAGTTGAAATGATCCGCGCGCGTGCCCTGCGCCGCGCCGGTGATCGTCACGTGTTCGACGCTGCAGCGCGGCATTTTCGCCAGCAGCCAGTCGAGCGAGGCGCGCGGGACGAACCAGTCGTCGTGCATGCGAACCCCCAGCACCGGAAGTTGCAGCCGCGCCAGTGCCGCCTCGGGGTCGAAGTCCAGCGTTTCGAGGTCATAGCGCCCGCGCTTGCCGGTCCGGGCCCAGTCTTCCATGACCCCGTGGGCTTCGGTGCCGGCAAAGCCCAGGCGTTTGCCCGGGAAGTGGCCGACCATGCCCGACAGGAACGGAAACGCCCGCAGCACCACGGCAAGCGTCAGCCGCATCGGCCACGGAAACACCCGCGCGTACGGCGCGCCGCCGGCGATCAGCACGAGGCCGGCGCTTCGCTCGGGTTCGCGGGCCGCGATCAGGCAGGCCAGCTGCGAGCCCAGGCTGTGACCGGCCAGCCATAGCGGTGTGTCCTCGAGCCGGCCGGCGGTGCGCAACGCGGCTTCCAGGTCTTCGCCGATCAGTTCCCGGTAACCCCAGTCGCGGCCCTGCCCGGCGCGCAGGCTGGACGAGCCGTTGCCCCGCCATTCGTGGATGAATACCCGCGTCCCGGCGCGCGCCAACCGTTCGGCGAAGCCGATGTAATGCCGGGCGCTGATGCCCATGCCGGGCAACAGCAGCACGGCTGCGCGTGCCCGTTCGGGTGCGACGTCGATCAGCTCGAAGCGATGGCCGTCGCGGCAGGTGACTTTCGCTACGGGCTTGGCGTGCGGCATCCTGGCGCGTCCGTTTCGATCCCGGGGAAAGGACTACTGGACCAGCGAAACACCCAGCCCGATGGTGGTCTGGCGGTGGTTGTAGTCGATCATGGTCTCGCCGTAGCCGGTGAAGACCTGCAGATAGGCCTTGAGGTCGCCGACCAGCGGGTAGTGCCAGTCGAACTGCAGCGCCCCGCGGTTCTCGCCCGGCGCCCAGCGCGCCAGCAGGGAGAGGTCGTGCTTGTTCCGGCTCCATTTCAGGCGGACGTCGCCATGGCCCAGGTAATCCTCGATGTCTGGATTGTCGTCGTCGCTGGAGGCCGCCACGCGCAGCCAGGGACGGATGAACAGCTGCCAGTCGCCGCGCTCGAAACCGAAGTTGGCATAGATCCGGTTCCAGCTGCGCGAGCGCGGCAGGCTGCGGCCGTTGGACTGGTGCACGAAACCCAGCCCGACGAACTGCCAGCGCATGCCCGGCAGATCGACGCCGGTACGCCACGTGGAGAAAACCTCGGGCTCGAAGTTGTTCTCGCGAAAAGGCGACGACTCCACGCCGTTGTACGCCTGCCAGCTCGATTGCTGGGTATATGCGAACCACACGTCGCCGTTGTTCCAGATGGGATCGTTGAGCAGCTTGGTCTTGAAGCTGATCTGGAACTTGGCCTCGATGGAATCCAGGTTGTCCGATTCGGTGACCGTCCGCCCCGGGGCCGGGGACGACGGGAAGTTGTTCCGGCGCGTCGTGTAGCGCGCCGGCAGTGCGTAGACCGGCCGGTAATTGCGCACGCGCAGCCGGCCGCCGTGGGTGGCGTCATCGAGCTCCCACCGGCGCATCATGCGCGAGCGCCGCGTCGGCGGATCGGAGTCGGGCTCGCTGGCGAGCGCGGATTCATCCCGTCCGTCGCTCGAATCCCCGTCTTCGGCCCCGGTCACGCTTGCGCCCGGAATCGTGTCGTAGCATTCCAGCCGCTTCAGGCGGTCTTCCAGCACCCGGCAGGCGTCCAGCGCTTCCTGCGGTTCGAGTTCTTCGGACGCCTGGCCCGCCGCATCTCCGACTGCCAGTGCCATTGCGAATGCGGATGCAATGCAGATCGAGGTTTTCATGATGACCTTGCTCCGATCTCAAAAGCGCCACGGGGAAGGGCCATGGCAGGCCGCCAGGCGGAAGGCGCGGCTGACCTCGAGCCGGGCCCCACCAATGCCTATGCGATGTCCCGTGGCACGAACGACGCCAAGTGTACCTAAACCCGGCGCGCGAGGATTCCGAGCAGCGAACGGCGCCGCACGGGCCGTGCCTGAGGAAGCCTGAGAAGAAAATTCTGGTGGGCGATGCTGGGTTCGAACCAGCGACCCCTGCCGTGTGAAGGCAGTGCTCTCCCGCTGAGCTAATCGCCCTTTTCGAGTGCGCAATGATACCGGCAATTCCGACCGCCGGCAATCGTTCTGGTAGCCGGGCTTGCTTGTTTGGCTCCGATTGTGTATTTTCTGTCCGTTCCTGATTCCGGACCCCCCGTTGAATTCGATGACCAGCGCGGCGTCGCTCGGTGCTTCGGTACCGGCCGCCCGGCCCGAAATGTTTGGCTCGGAGCTGCCGAGGCTGTCGCTTGCAGCCGATGGGGGTGCCGGATTGCAGGATTGCATCGCGCGGCGCCAGCCGGTCGTGATCGACGATTTTGCCGCGTCCTGGCCGGCGCTGCGGCGCTGGGCTCCGGAACGTCTGAGCCAGCGCGTCGGCGACCGCGTTGTACGCGTCTTCGATGCCTCTTTCGGCGAGCCGGGCCGGAATTACATGCGCAGCGTCGATGCGATGGCGTTTTCGCGCTTTCTCGACCAGGTGCTGGACCAGGGTCGGGACCTGCGGATGTTTCTGTACAACATCTCGCGCCAGGTGCCCGAACTGCTCGATGACATCGAATTTCCCGATATCGGGTTGAAGTTCTCGCGCCGTTTCGTGTTTACATTCTTCGGCTGCCGCGGTTCCACCACGCCGCTGCATTACGATATCGACATGGGACAGGTGTTTCATACCGTGATTCGCGGCCGGCGCCGGGTCCGGCTGTTCGCGCCGGACCAGTCTCGGGCGCTGTACCGGCATCCGTTTACGGTCAGGAGCTACGTCGATCTGGATGCACCCGACTTCACGGCCTGGCCGGCGCTGGCAAATGCCCGCGGCCACGAGTTGGTGCTGGAACCGGGTCAGACGCTGTTCATGCCGCCGGGCTGGTGGCACGAATTTCACTATCTCGAACCCGGCATCGGCGTCTCTTTGCGGACACCGGACCGCCGGCTCGGCTCGCGGCTGCGCGGCGCGGTCAATCTGCTGGCAGTCTCGCCGGCCGACCGTCTGGCCAATCGCATGCTGGGCCGGCGCTGGTTTGCCTGGAAGCAGCGCCAGGCGGTGCGGCGGGCACGGCAACTGCAATCGAAGAGGACAACGTGAAAACTTCAAAAGGAATCGCGCGCATCGGGCGCTTCGAGGTCCCGTACCGGATCTACGGCAGCAGCGACAAGCTGTTCGTTTGCGTCAGTGGCGCCATGCAGACCATGTCGATCTGGCGCTCGGTGGTCAAGCGCTTCACCGGCGACTACAGTGTCGTGCTTTTCGACATGCCGGGCGTGGGCCGGTCGCGCATTCTTTCCGGCGGTGCCCAGGTCACGGTCGATGAGCAGGTCGAGGTGCTCGACGGCCTGGTCGCGCACGCCCGCAGCGACGGCGAACTGGTACTCGCCGGCAGTTCCTGGGGCACCGCGATCGCCGCCAGCTACGCCGCGCTCAAGCCCGACGCGGTGCAATTCCTGCTGTTGAGCAGTTTCGGCATGCGTCCGAATGCCGGGATGGAATACGTCGTCAAGCGCGCCACCGAGCTTTACCACGCCCGCGACTATGCCGGCGGCGCGGAACTGATTTTCGAGGTGTTCGGCCGCAACCTGGGTCCGGTCTACAAGCAGCAGATCGTCGCCCAGTTCCGCAATCTGACGGCCGACAGCGCCGAGATCTTCTACCGGCATTGCGCCAACATCCTCACGCTGGGGGGGCTCGACCAGGCGGTGGATCTGACCCGGATCAAGGCGCGCACGCTGATCATCAACGGCGCCGACGACCCGATCATCGACCTGGAAGACATGCGCCTGGCCGCCACGCTGATTCCGGACTGCCAGCTGCGGCTGATCGACGATGTCGGGCATTTCCTGCATTTCGAAAAGCCCGAGTTGCTGGAAGAATACGCGGAATTCCTGCTCGACCGCCCGCAGCCGGCCGGATCGGAACCCGCGCTGGCAAATGCCGTGATCTGAATCAGGCGTCGCGGGTGCCGCGCAGCAGTTCACGCTTGAGGCTTTTCTGGGTCGGCCTTTCCGACAGCCAGATGCCGAACAGCGCGCGCTTGAAATCCAGGCCCTCGATGGTGCCCTTCAGGCGATCGTTGTGCCAAACCTGGGTGCCTTCTCCCGGCAGGTAGAGCAGTCTGAATGTATCGCCCCGGCTGACCTCGTCGTCGATCATGGCCAGCAGCAGGTCGACCTGCGGCCGGATCGAGTCGAGATCATCGTCGGTCGATCTTCGCAGGTCCTTCGGCAGCGAGGCGGTCAGGCGTTCGCGCGTGACCAGCCTGGAGGTGATGTGCATGATCACCGCCTGCGGTTCATCGGCGGCAAGAATGCGTTCCGGCTCGCTTTCGGGTTCGGACACGTACAGGCAGGCGACATAGGCGTCGACGAACATTTTCTCGCGCATCCCGGCGCCATTGAGGAGCAGCGTGTGCTCGCCCGCGCGCAGCGTTTCGGGAATTTCGATGCCCGCGATTGTCTTGGCGACCGCAGCCGGTGTCGTGGCGAGGGCCGCCACGCCGATCAGCAGCGGCGCCAACCAGTTCGGACGGCGCCGATGTACAGCGATCGCTGTCGTTCCGGATCCTTGCATGGCGAAATATCGCATTTTCGAGGAAAGATCGGGCGCAATCTCCGATGGCCGCCCGAGTCGTGGATCGACTGTAGCAGAAATGTTCGTGGCGGCACGGATCATCCGGCCGGGAATACGCGTACACGCATCATCAATCGATACAGCACCGGAATCACCAGCAGCGTCAGCGCGGTCGAGGTGATCAGGCCGGAGATGATGGCCCAGGCCATGGGCGGCCACAGGGTCGACTGGGTCAGGGTCAGCGGTGCCAGGCCGACGATGGTGGTGGCGGTCGTCATCAGGATCGGCCGCGTGCGGCGCACCACGGCGTCGGCGATGGCGCGGTCGACGTCTTCGCCGCCGCGGCGGTTCTGCTCGGCCACGTCGATCAGCACGATGGCGTTGTTGACCACGATCCCGACCAGCGCGACCACGCCCAGCAGCGCGGTGAACGAGAATGCCTGGCCGGCCAGGATCAGGCCCGGCACCACACCAATGGCGGCCAGCGGCACCGTGACCAGCACGATCGCGACCAGCCGGAACGAATTGAACTGCCACAGCAGGAACACCAGCAGCAGCAGGATGCCGATCGGCAGCGCGGTGAACACCGCGGTGTTGGCGTCGCCGGCTTCGGCCGCGGCGCCGCCGACCTCGATGCGCACGCCGGCCGGCAGCTCGAGTTCGGCCAGGCGCGGCCGGAGCTGGTCGAGCACCTGGTTGTAGGTCGCGCCCTCGGCGGTTTCGGCCAGTACCCGGGTCAGGCGCTGCAGGTCGCGATGCTCGATGACCGCCGGCTGAAACGCCACGCGCGTTTTCACGAACTGGGCCAGCGGCACGTTGCCGGCCGGCGTCTGCAGCGTCAGTCCTTCCAGCGCATGGGCCGGAAAGCGTTCGCCCTCCGGCGAGCGGATGCGCATGGGCACCGGTTCGCGGCCCGGCCGCCAGGTCGAGAAGTCGCGCCCCAGCGTGGCGTCGGCCAGCAGCTGGCCGACCTGCTCGCGCGTCACGCCGAAGCGCGCGGCGATGCCGTCGTCGATGGCGAACTCCAGCGTCGGGATGCCGGTGCCCAGGGTGTGGCGAACGTCCTCGGCATTCGGCAGGGCACGCAGCGCGCCGGTGATCTTTTCGGCGGCGCGCTGCAACTCGCCGGTGTCGCGGGCGAACAGGCGCAGTTCCACCGGCGCGTCGACCGCCGGGCCCTGGCCCAGCCGGTGGACGACCACCTGGGCCTGGGGAAATTCCAGCCGGGCCCGGTTGCGGGTGATGGGGATCAGCGGCCCGAGTTCGCGGTCGCTGTCGGTGATCACCACCAGGCGCGCCAGGTGCGGCGATCCGGTGGTTTCGGCCAGGTTGTAGAAAAAGCGCGGGCCGCTGAAGCCGGCGTAAACGTGCACCGCGCGCACTTCGGGGCGCTCGCGCAGGCGGGCCGCCAGGCTGTTGGCCATCAGCGCCGTATGCCGGGTGCGAGTGCCTTCGGGGAAGCTCAGGTCGACCAGCAGCTGGTTGCGGTCGGTGGAAGGGAAGAAGTCCTGGGGCAGCCAGCGGGTCAGCGCCAGCGAGGCGACGATCATGACCGCCGCCGTCGCCAGGATGACGCCCGCGCGGCGCGTTCCAAGCGCCGACAGCCAGCGTCCCAGCCGTTCGATGCGGGCCTGCACGCCGCCCGGACTGCGGTTCGTTTCGGGCCGCAGCACCACTGCGCCGAGCAGCGGCGTGACCAGCACCGCATAGAAATAGCTGACCGTCAGGGTCAGCATCACCATCGCCGGGATCGCGCGCGTGAAGTCGGCGGTGTCGCCCTGGGCCAGCAGCAGCGGCGTGAACGCCGCCAGCGTGGTGCCGGTGGCGGCGGCCAGCGGGCCGGCCAGCTCGCGCACCGCCTTGCCGCAGGCTTCGGCCTTGCCGGCGCCGCGGTCCAGGTGCCACTGCAGGTTTTCGACCATGACGATGGCGTTGTCGACCAGCATGCCCAGCGCCACCACCATGCCGGCGATCGCGATCTGGTGCAGCACGCCGCCGCCGATGGCGAAGATCGCCAGGGCGCTGAAGATCACCAGCGGCAGCAGGCTGGCGACCAGCAGCCCCAGGCGTGCGCCCATGAACAGCAGCAGCACCAGCGCGACGATCACCACGCCGGTCAGCAGCGAGCCGCCCAGCTCGGCCAGCCGCTTGTCCACCCACTGTGGCTGGAAGAACATTTCCTCGATTTCCAGCGGCGCGTAGCCGGGCCGCAGCTCGTCGACCAGGGCACGCAGCTCGCGACCGAAATCGACGGTATTGAGCTCGTTGTCGGGGATGACCAGCCCCAGCCCGACCGCCGGTCGGCCGTCGTGCCACATTCGTTCGGTAGCCGGTTCGGCCGGCACCAGTTCGACCTCGGCGATCCGGTCCAGCGGCAACAGGACGCCGGTGGCGGTACGGATGGTCGTCGCGCGCAACTCGTCGAGGTCGGAGAACTCGGTGACCGGATCGAGCACCAGGCTGCGCCCGTCGCGGTCAAGCGTGCCGCCGGCCAGGGTCCGGTTGGCGGCGTCGAGCTGCTGGGCCAGCGACTCCGGCGTCACGCCCAGCGCCTGGGCGCGCGCCGGGTCGAACTTGACCAGCAGTTGCTCGCCGGGGTCGCCCAGGATTTCCACGCGCGCCAGTTCGCGCATTCGGAACAGGTCGCGCCGGAGCGCGCGCGCGGCGTCGAGCAATACCAGCAGGTCGTCGTCGCCGGTCAGCGTCAGGACCACCGAATGGGTGTCCATGGAGCGGTCCCTGAGCTCGGGCCCCGACACGCCGGGGGGGAATTTGCGTTCAGCCACGTCCAGCGCGACCCGGACCCGTTCCCACGCCGCGTCGGTGTCGTAGATGTTCGAGCGCAGCCGCACGCGCACGTTGGCCAGGCCCAGCCGCGCCACCCCGATGATCTCGTCGACTTCCTCGACCTGGGCCAGCTCTTCCTCGACCGGGTTGAGCACCAGGCGCTCGACCTCGGCCGCATCGGCGCCCGGCCACTCGACGTTGACCTGGGCGAAGCGATATGGAAAGAACGGATCTTCCTGGCGGTCCATGCCGTACCAGGCCGCCGCGCCGATCAGCGACAGCACGACCACCGCGGCGAGGATCAGCCGGCGCCGTTCCAGCGCGAAGAAGACCGCGCTCATTCGATCACCCGCACCGCCTCGCCGTCGAGCAGCAGCGCCTGGCCGGCGGTGACGATGCGATCGCCGGCCGCGATGTCGCCGTATACCGCGACCCATCCGCCGCCGAGGCGGCCGGTCTCGACGGCGACGCGCTGGGCCTCGCCGTCGCGCACCCGGAACAGCCGGGTGATGCCGGTGCCGGGGTCGATCAGCGCGGCCAGCGGTACGGCCACCCGTGCGCGCGCTTCGACTTCGAGCTCGACGTGCACCGCGTCGCCCGGCTGCCACGATTCGTCCGGGGCCGCGGCCGGCGCGACGATGACCGGGCGCGGCTGCCCCGGCGCGGCCTCGCCGCGGCCGGTGATTTCGGCCGCGGACGTCCGGCCGTCTTCCAGCCGGATCAGCCGCAGCGCGGAAATCCGGTTCGGTTGGATCTCGGCCGGCAGCACGATTTCGGCCTCCAGCGACCCGCCGGCGCTGATGGCCATGACCGGGCGCCCGGCGGCGGCGAAGTCGCCCGGCTCGATGATGAAGCGTGCGATGCGGCCGTCGAACGGCGCGCGCAGGCTGGCTTCGGCGAGCTGGCCGCGGGCTTCGCTCAATGCGGCCTCGGCCTGCTCCAGCGCCGCGCGGGCGGCGTCGCGACGGGTCCTGGTCTGTTCGAGCTGGTCGTCGGAGATCAGTTGCCGTTCGACCAGCGAGGCCTCGCGCCGGCTATCGATTTCGAGCTGTTCGAACCGGGTGCGGGCTTCGTTGACGCGCGCCTGGGCCGAAGCGACGCCGGGTTGCAGGGTCGGGTTGTGCAGCGTGGCCAGCAGTTCGCCGGCCGATACCGCCTGGCCCAGCTGGACGTGGCGCTCGGCCAGGTAGCCGGGATGCAGGAAGGCCAGCTCGGCGCGCTCGCGCGCCCGCAGCGCGCCGGGCAGGCGAAGACGCTCGGGCGTCTCGAACAGGCGCGCTTCGATCACCCGCACCGGTCTGGGCGCCGGTTGATCGAGCCGCTGCGTGTCGTCGGACGCGCCCGGACGGCCGTCGCAAGCGGCCGCCAGCAACAGGATCGCCGGCAGCCACAGCCGGACGCGGCCTTGCCGGGGTCGCGGGCTTCGGTGACCGGCTCGAATCCCGGCGAGCGGTGTCATGACCGGTTTCCGCCCACGGCGCCGGCCCGCAGGCCATCGACGAAGATTTTCAGGAAATCGTCGAGGAATTCGTCGTCGCTGCCGATGCCCGGCCACTGCGAATGGTGGGCACGACCATGGAACCACTGCGCGCAGGTCACCACGAACATGGTCACGGCGTGCACCGGGTTGATGTCGGCGCGGAAGACCCCGGCGCGCTGGGCCTGGCGGATGCGCTCGGCGCCCAGCGCGATGATCTCGCCCTCGCGCTCGCCGCAGCTGGCGTCGCCTTCCATGTGGATCCAGCCCAGCAGGCGCACCACCTGCGGGTTTTCGCCCAGAAACCGGAAATAGCGCGTCACGGCGCTTCGCAGCAGCGATTCGTCGGCCATCGAGGCGTGTTCCAGTTCCGGTTTCTGCTGCTCGATGTAGCGCGAAAAGGCCTGCTCCTTGACCGCTTCCCACAACGCTTCCTTGTTGCCGAAGTGGTGGTGGATCAGGCTCCTGGTCACGTTCGAGCGCGCGGCAATCTCGCGCATCGCCACGTCGGCAAAGCCCTTGGCCACGAACAGGTCCAGCGCCGCTTCGAGGATGCGCCCGCGGGTCAGCTCGGCGTCGCGTGTCTGTGGTGTGTTCATGGCGCGAGCTTACTACTAACTGGCCGGCCGGTCAATTGACGTGAGCACGATTTCAGGTTTCCGGAAAGGCCATGGTTGACGGTCAAGGGGAAGGGTGACAGGTGA
>JAWLEW010000111.1:0-2597 GCA_041685925.1 Wenzhouxiangellaceae bacterium
AGGGCGACACCGATGATCAGCAACGAAGACACGCCTATCGCGATGCCGAATAGCATCGTGTTGCTCATGACGAGCGATCCCGGGCCGCCAGGCTGGCAAGCTTGAAATAAACACCGAAGGCAAGAATCGAAGGCACCCAGATGCCCGTGAAAAGGGCGTGTTCGGGCAGTTCATTGAACCAGAAGAACGCCGACAGCGCCAGCGATACGACCGCGGCCGCCAGGATGAAATAATCGGAGAGCTTGAGCATGTATCGCTCCTGAATTTTTTGTGTAAGGACAAGGTTGCCATGCACCTGTCAAGGCTCATAGAACCCGATTGCACCCAGCACCAGGCCGCCGACCATGAACGAAGCGGGTATCCGCAGTCCTTCGATGCCGAAGACCTGGACCAGGCTCGGAACGCCGGGCAACAGCCCCGCAAGAAGCCACAGCACGACCGAAGCGGTCATGAGGAGACCCAATACGCCTGCTGCCCGCTGCAGCTGTCTGGCACGAGATGGCCCGGATGGAGGTGACGCTTTGTCCAATGCTTTGCTTCACTGATGAATCGCGCCAAAGGTATCAGGCAGTCGGCAACGACCCGTCAATAGGGGCGGTTCGACACGTTTCCCGGTCTGGAGCAAATACGGGTCATCAGTGGCAGAAAGAAAATACGCCCTGGTCCCGGAATTTGCTATCATGAATACCAATCATTCGCATCCGAAGCGGAGCACAGCATGAAGCTTTTCCCGATTTCTCTCGCCGTCGCAACGCTTGTCACGACCATCGTCGCGACCATCACGCTGGCTTTTTGCGGCCCGGTCTTGGCCCAGGAGGCGTCCGGCGACGACCCCTACGTGTTCGGCTGGCCGTTTGTCGAGGCCGACTTGACGCCACGCGGCGGAACCACCGAGGGACCGCCGGTGGAAGTGGTCGCGGCCACGACAGAGGCATTCGAGAATTTGCGCGCCGACGGGCTTTCGAAGCTCGAGCGCGACCGCCGCGCAATCCTGGCGATGGCCGGCACCTATCGGGTGAGCTTTGATTTCCTCGAGATCGTCGGCTATGCGCCGGGCTTCGAGCCGGCACGTCCCTATCGCAGCTGGGGTACGGAACATGTGTACGTGGTCGAAGACAGCAACGAGCGGATCTCGCTGCAGCACATCCTGATCATGTCGATCGTCGGCGACGACGGCGAAATCATGGGGCCGTTCGTGACCAAGCACTGGCGCCAGGACTGGGTCTATGAAGACCCGGAGACGCATACCTACCGCGGCTTCGGCACCTGGGCCCGGGCAACCCGCGATCAAGCGGCCCGTGACGGCATGTGGTCGCAGTCGGTCTGGCAGGTCGACGACTCCCCGCGCTACGCGGCCTGGGGCAAGTGGCGGCATTCGCCGGAGCGTTCATGGTGGACCAGCGGACAAACCTGGCGCCCGCTGCCGCGCCGCGAGTTTTCGGTGCGCGACGACTACGATGTCCTGATCGGCACCAATACCCACATCGTGCTGCCGACCGGCTGGGTGCAGGAAGAGCACAACGTCAAGGCCGTGCTGGAAGCGCCGGGCGAGATTGAATCCCGGCTGGCGCGCGAGACCGGCATCGCGCGCTACGAGCGGATCGCCGATTTCGACACCACGCCCGGTGACGAGTACTGGGCGGCTACAGCACAGTTCTGGGGCGAAGTCCGGGGTTACTGGGACGAGGCGATGCAAGCCGAGGCGCGAATTCGGCTGAAGCCGGAAGTCGATGGCAAGAAACTCTTCGAGCCACTGTTCGAGCGTGCCCGGGCGATTGCCGACGGCGAGCGCTTCACGCCGGAAGAAAACAGCGCATTCATCAGTGAAACGATCGATGCATTCCGCGCCGCGCCGGGAGATTCCACGTCCGCCGAATACTGAAGGAACTGGGAACGTCTCCCAGCGTCGTGAGCATGCCCCCCGCCGGCCAGTCTTACTGCAATTGACCAAAGTGTCCGCTGCGATCTGCCTGACCAATCCATTGCGCATTCGAATCGGCACTCAACCGGGTTCCCGGCCGGCGGCCTCCGCCGTCGGAACCGTCAGCATCAGCACAAAACCCACAGCGAAGAAGACGACGATCGTGCTCATGCCCCAGCGCTGGCTGGCGGTGGCCGCGGTCACGGCGCCGACGATCAGCGGACCGGCGAACGCGGTGGCCTTGCCGGAAAACGTGAACAGCCCGAACATCTGGCTTCGGAGCTCCACCGGCGCCACCCGCGCCAGGTGCGAGCGGCTGGCGGCCTGAAGCGGCCCAACGAAGATGCCGATGATCATCGCGAACACCCAGAACCAGAAGACGTCTTCGACGAGCAGGATCGCCGTGGCGCTCGCCATCAGGCCCACCAGCGAAAGCAGGATGGTGTTGCGCCCGCCGATCCAGTCGTCGACCCAGGACAGCCCCAGCGCGCCCAGGCCGGCGGTGACATTGATCGCGATGCCGAACTGCAATACCTCGGTCTGGCGCATGTCGAAGGTGCCGGCGGCATAGACGCCGCCGAACGCGAACACCGTCGCCAACCCGTCCGTGTAGATCATCCGGGCGACCAGGAAGCGCAGAATCTCGGCGTATTTCCTGACGTTCTTGACCGATTCC
>JAWLEW010000020.1:0-2524 GCA_041685925.1 Wenzhouxiangellaceae bacterium
ATGGATGTCCCTCCGGAAATTTGTGAAACGTCGGGTTACGCATCGCCACCCCGAGCTGCGCTGGGCCTGTTGACCGCTGCTGATATTGCCCGCGTAGGAGCTTGCCGTGCAAGCGAAAATGCGTTGAAGCAATCCCCGAACGCCGGATCGCTTGCACGGCAAGCTCCTACGCGGGCTTCGATCATGCGGCGCTGGAAAACGCGTGATCCAGGCAGACCGCGTCTCCGCGCCTAAGCCGCGCCGTACCCCCCACCCCCCGGCGTCTCGATGGTCAAAACCTGTCCGGCCTCGACCTCGACCGAGATCTTGGCCGGCAGCTCCGTGCCGTCGAGCAGGTTGCGGCCCGGCTGACCGTTCTCCCCGCCGGCCAGGCCCCAGGGCGCGTTCACGCGCCGCTCGGTGATCAGCGTGGCCTGGGCCGGTTCCAGGAATTCGAATTCGCGCACCAGTCCGTCGCCGCCGGCACGGGCGCCTCGCCCGCCGCTTCCCCGCCGGACCTGGTAGCGCAGAACCCGCAGCGGAAAATGCATCTCCAGCACCTCGGCCGGGGTGTTCAGGGTGTTGGTCATGTGGCTGTGCACGGCGTGGCGGCCGGGCACGTCGACCGTGGCGCCGCAGCCGCCGGCCATGGTCTCGTAGTAGCTCCAGTGCGTCCCGCCCAGCCCCAGGTTGTTCATCGTGCCCTGGCTGGCGGCCGGGATGCGATCGGGCAGCGCCTCGAACAGCGCGCGGAACACCACGTCGACGATGCGCTGGCTGGTTTCCACGTTGCCGGCCGCCGTGGCCGCCGGCGAACGTGCGTTGACGAGGCAGCCTTCCGGCGCTTGAAGGTGCATGCAGTCCAGCGCGCCGGCGCAGGTCGGCGTCTCGTCCGGCAGCAGGCAGCGCAGCGCGTAGTACACGGCCGCCGCGGTCACGCTCATCGGGCAGTTCAGGTTGCCGGGCACCTGCGCGTCGGTACCCGAGAAATCGACGCTGATCTGCCCGGCATCGACCCGCAATGCCAGCCGGATCGCCGGGCCGGCGCCGCCGGCGCCGTCGCAGTCCATCCGGTCCTCGGCCTGCCAGCGGCCGTCGGGCAGTTCGCCGATGCTGGCCGCGGCCAGGCGCGCGGCGTAGTCGTTCAGCGCCGCGGCCAGGCTTTGCAGGCGATCCCGGCCCAGTTCCTCGACCAGCGCGCCGAACGCCCGTTCGCCGAAAGCCGAGGCCGCCACCTGGGCCTGGAAATCGCCGGCGGCCAGTTCCGGGCTGCGCATTTTTTCGCAGATGCCATCGAGCACGTCGCGCTCCAGTTCGCCGGCGCGATACAGCCACTGGGGGCGGATCAATACACCCTCGTCTTCCAGCGACCGGCTCAGCGGCATGGAGCCCGGCGTCGCGCTGCCGATATCGGCGTGGTGGGCGCGGTTGGCGACGAAGCCGACGCAGGCGCGGGATGCAAACACCGGGGCGATCACGGTCACGTCGGGCAGGTGGGTGCCGCCGGCATAGGGATCGTTGAGGATCAGCCGCGAGCCGGGCTGCCAGTCGAAGCGCTCGACCAGGTCGCGCATCGCCCAGGCCATCGAGCCCAGGTGCACCGGAATGTGCGTGGCCTGGCTGAGCAGCCGCCCGTCGGCGCTGAACAGCGCGCAGGAAAAATCCAGCCGGTCGCGGATATTGGGCGAGAACGCGCTGCGCTTGAGCACCGCGCCCATCGTCTCGCAGATCGCGGCCACCCGGCTTTCGAACACGCGCAGTTCGATCAGCCCGGGGCCGGTATCTTCGCGCTTGCCGTGCCCGTCGATCGGGTCTTGCGTCATCCCGGAAGCGGCCTTTTGCTCTTGAACACACGTCGTACGGTACCATCTCCTACTGTATCGACCCGCGAAAAACTCACGATTCCAACGCACAACGCAGCCAAGGAGTATCTTTATGTCGTTTACCCTTCCCGATCTTCCCTATCCGAAAAACGCGCTCGAGCCGCACATCTCGGAAGAAACGCTCGAATACCACTACGGCAAGCACCACAAGACCTACGTCGACAAGCTCAACGGGCTGGTCGAAGGCACCGACGACGCCGACAAGTCGCTCGAAGAGATCATCCGCAATTCCACCGGCGGGCTGTTCAACAACGCCGCGCAGGTGTGGAACCACACGTTCTACTGGAATTGCATGAGCCCGAGCGGCGGCGGCGAACCCGAAGGCGCCCTGGCCGATGCGATCAAGCGCGATTTCGGCTCCATCGACAACTTCAAGGAAAAGTTCAATGAAAGCGCGGTGGGCAACTTCGCCTCCGGCTGGACCTGGCTGGTGCAGAACCCCGACGGCTCGCTGGCGCTGCTCAATACCGACGACGCCGAAACCCCGGTCACCGGCGACGCCACGCCCCTGCTGACCTGCGATGTCTGGGAACACGCCTACTACATCGACTACCGCAACGCCCGCCCGAAGTACCTGGAAGCGTTCTGGAACCTGGTCAACTGGGACTTCGTGGCCAGTAACCTCAAGAACTGAAACCACGGAACCGCAGATTACGCAGATT
>JAWLEW010000020.1:2624-28713 GCA_041685925.1 Wenzhouxiangellaceae bacterium
CGAAGTACCTGGAAGCGTTCTGGAACCTGGTCAACTGGGACTTCGTGGCCAGTAACCTCAAGAACTGAAACCACGGAACCGCAGATTACGCAGATTGACCCGGCTATTGCATAAATTCCCGGGCTCCTGCATCCGGGAATTTATGCAATAGCCGGGTCTACGCAGGGTAGTGAAGCTGTAAGGAAAGATATCCTGCTGCCAGCATGACCGCTGGCGGCGAGGATGGAAACTGGATATTGAAGTCCGGCAGTTTATTGATCTGCGGCAATCGGCGTGATCTGCGGTTTCATGATTTTTCGGTCGAAGACACCGCGCGGGCTTTTCGTATCATGAGACCATGAGCGATACCTACCTGATGGATACCTACGCGCGGATGCCGGTGGCGTTCGAGCGCGGCGAAGGCGCGTGGCTGTTCGACCAAAGCGGCCGGCGCCATCTCGATGCGATCAGCGGCATCGCGGTGTGCAGCCTGGGCCACGCCGACCCGGTGCTGGCCGAGGCGATCTGCGACCAGGCCCGGACCCTGATCCACACGGCCAACCTGGGCCACATCCGGCTGCAGGAAAGCCTGGCCGAAGCGCTTTGCCGAATCGCGGAAATGGACCGCGCGTTCATCACCAACACCGGCGCCGAAGCGATCGAAAGCGCGTTCAAGATCGCCCGCCGGCACGGCCATCAGCGCGGCATCGACGCCCCGGCGATCCTGGTCATGGAGGGCGCGTTCCACGGCCGTACGCTGGCGGCCATCAGCGCCTCGGCGCCGGGCAAGCTGCAGCAGGGTTTCATGCCGCTGGTCGAAGGTTTCGAGCGGGTCCCCTACGACGACGCCGGCGCGGTGGAACGGGCGCTGGCGGAAAACCCGAACATCGTCGCGGTCATGCTCGAGCCCATCCAGGGAGAAGGCGGCGTGCGCATTCCCGCCGACGGCTACCTGGCCGCACTGCGGCGGGCCTGCGATGGACACGGCGCGCTGCTGATGCTCGACGAGATCCAGGCGGGCATGTGCCGCACCGGGCGCTGGTTCGCCCACCAGCACGAGGCCGAAAGCCGACCCGACGTGATCACGGTCGCCAAGGCCCTGGGCAACGGCATCCCGGTTGCCGCCTGCGTGGCGCGCGGCGCCGCCGCCGAAGTGCTGACGCCGGGCAGCCACGGCACCACCTTCGGCGGCAGCCCCATGGCCTGCCGCGTGGCGCTGACGGTCATCGAGCGCATGCGCGAACTCGACCTGTGCACCCGCGCCGAACGCCAGGGGCGGAAACTGGTCCAGCGCCTGCGCGAGCGCCTGGCCGGCAACGCCCGCGTCGCCGAAATCCGCGGCCGGGGGCTGATGATCGGGGTGGAACTGGTCGACGCCGCCGCCGACGTGCGCGACCATGCGCTGGACGCCGGGGTGCTGCTCAACGTCACGCACGAACGCGTGGTCCGACTGCTCCCGCCGCTGATCATCGACGACGAACAAACGCTCGCAATCGCCGATGCCGTCGCCGACGCGATCGAAGCCGGAAGCTGAATCACTTTCCGTCAGCGGCGCCGACAACTCGCGCAGGGTGCGAGGAGCCGAAGGCGAACCGCACCATCCGGCCATCTTTCCGAACCGACCGGTGCATTCCGCTGCGCTGCACGCACCCTGCAAAACCTGTTCACCGTCGGCGAAATTGCCCGCGTAGGAGCTTGCCGTGCAAGCGAAATTGGGCCGAAGCAACCCACGAACGCCGAATCGCTTGCACGGCAAGCTCCTACAAGGCGGTTCGATGATGATATGGCGAACCGAGCGTCGACTCGAGCTCGCCCAGGAGGTCGGCATCCAGCAGGCCTTCGAGCCGGGGCGCCAGCGACTTCAGCGCCGCCGAATCGGCCGCGTTCAGCGTCGCATGGCCCACCTTGCGTCCGGCGCGCGCCGCCTTGCCGTAGTCGTGCCAGTGCAGCCCGGGGATGGCCAGCCAGGCCTGCGGCTCGGGCATCCGGCCGATGAAGTTGACCATGGCCGAAACCCCGCGCGACGCGGTGGCGCCCAGCGGCCGGCCGCACACGGCGCGCAGATGGTTCTCGAACTGCGAGCACACCGCGCCCTCGATGGTCCAGTGGGCCGAGTTGTGCACCCGGGGCGCGAATTCGTTGGCCAGCAGTCGATCACCGTGGGCGAACAACTCCAGCGTCAGGCAGCCGACGTAATCGAGATCCTCGGCGAGCCGGCGCACCAGCGCCTCGGCTTTTGCCTGCAGCCCGGCCGGCACCGGCAATGATGCGGCCAGGCGCAGAATGCCGTCGCGGTGCCAGGTGCGGCTCAGCGGCCAGCAGCGCATGCCGCCGTCGGCCGTGCGCACCGCGGTGATCGCGCACTCGAAATCGAATTCCACCCATTGCTCGACGATCAGCGGGTACTCGCCCAACTGCCGCCACGCCAGCTCCAGGTCCTCGCCGTCGCGCAATACCATCTGGCCCTTGCCGTCGTAGCCCATCCGCCGCGTCTTGACCACGGCCGGAAAACCGAGCCGTTCGACGGCCGATCCAAGGTCGGTGCGGGAGTTCACTTCGGCATAGCGCGCAGTGTCCATGCCCAGCGCCGCAAACCGGTTCTTCTCGAACAGGCGGTCCTGCGCGGCAGCCAGCGCCACCGCCGAAGGCCGCACGGCGACCCGGTCGGCCAGCGCCTCCAGTGCTTCGGCCGAAACGTTCTCGAAATCGCAGGTCACGCAGTCGCAGGCGGCCAGTTCCTCCAGTGCACCGGCGTCGCCATAGTCGGCCTGGACGAACCGCCCCAGGCCGGCCGCGCAGGCATCTCGCTTGGGATCGACGATGACGAATTCCAGCCCCGCCGGGACGCCGGCCAGGGCCAGCATGCGCGCCAGTTGGCCGCCACCGAGAATGCCGACCTTCATGCCTGGCGCGGATTTTCGCGTGGGTCGGGTTCGGCGAGCACCCGCTCGGTCTGGCGGCTGCGCCATTCGCGGTAGCGCTCGGCCAGCGCCGGGTCGGAAAGCGAAAGAATGGAGGCGGCCAGCAGGCCGGCGTTGGCGGCCCCGGATTCACCGATCGCCAGCGTGGCCACCGGCACGCCGCGCGGCATCTGGACGATGGACAGCAGCGAATCCAGGCCGTTGAGCGTCCGGCTCTTGACCGGCACGCCCAGCACCGGCAGCTCGGTGGCCGCGGCCAGCATGCCGGGCAGGTGTGCCGCGCCGCCTGCGCCGGCGATGATCAGGCTCAGCCCGCGATCGCGCGCGGTCCTGGCATAGTCGAGCATCTTGTCCGGCGTGCGGTGCGCCGAGACCACTTCGGCCTCGAACGGAATCTCGAGTTCATCGAGCACTTCTGCGGCCTTGGACATCGTCGGCCAGTCGCTTTTCGACCCCATGACGATACCGACCCTTGGATTGCCCGGCATGCGCTCAGACCTTGCTTTGAAACCAGGCAAGCAATGTTAGCAGAACGCGCCGCGAGCACGTTAGAATTGCGCACATGACGATTCCCGAATCCCTGCTCGACATCCTGTGCTGCCCGGTCAGCCACGAACCGCTGCGGCCGCTGGAAAAGTCGCGCGTGAAGAAGCTCAACGATGCCATCGAACGCGGCGAACTGCTCTACGTCGACGGCAGCACCGTCGATCAGAAGATCTCCGAGGCCCTGATCACGCGCGACGCCAAAGTCGTCTACGCGGTCGAAGACGGCATTCCGGTGCTGCTGCCCGACCGCGGCATCGGCACCACGCAGCTCGAGAATTTCTGAGCATTGCCTGATTCCGAGGGTTCCGAGGAAACGGTGGTCGGTGGCCGGGTAAAAGCGTGATCGTCGCGTTTTGTCTTTTAGTCGTTTTGTCGTTTGGTCTCTTCGAAAAGACGAACTGACGAAACGATCAGGGGACCCGCCTTCCGTGGGAGACGCGATCTCCCGACCTCCGACCTCCGACCTCCGACCTCCGACCTCCGACCTCCGACCTCCGACCTTCGACCGCCGACTTCCGGCTTACAGCGCCTCGACGTTGTCCCGAATCCAGTTCGCGCGCCTGGTGATCGCCGCCTTGTCGGCCGGCGCCAGGCGCTCGACGTTGCGATACATCATGCGCATGCGCGGATTGCTTCCCAGCCTGTCCTCGTTGCGCATCAGGAAATCCCAGTACAGCGCGTTGAACGGGCAGGCGTCGTGTCCGGTGCGCTCGGTGACTGCATAGCGACAATTCGCGCAGTGGTCGCCCATGCGCTGGATGTACTTGCCGCTGGCCGCATACGGCTTCGAGGCCAGCAGGCCGCCGTCGCCGAACAGCGTCATGCCCAGGGTATTGGGCAGTTCCACCCACTCGAAGGCGTCGGCGTAGACGGCCAGGTACCAGTCGCAGAGCTCTTTCGGGCGCACGCCCAGCAGCAAGCCGAAGTTGCCGGTCACCATCAGCCGCTGGATGTGGTGGGCATAGGCATTGTTGCGGGTGTTCTCGATCGCACGGGCCAGGCAGCGCATCCCGGTCTCGCCGCTCCAGTACCACGCCGGAAGGGGCTGGTCGCCTGCCAGGTGGTTGTGTTCGGCGTAGCCCGGCATCTTCAGCCAGTAGATGCCGCGCACGAACTCGCGCCAGCCGATGATCTGGCGGATATAGCCCTCGGCGGCGTTCAGCGGCACATCGCCTGCGCGCCAGGCCGCCTCCACCGTCCGGCAGACTTCCAGGGGGTCGAGCAGCCCGATATTGAGATACGCCGAAAGACGGCTGTGGAACAGGAAGTCCTCGTCGTCGGGCAACGCGTCCTGGTAGTCGCCGAACCACGGCAGCGCGGTCTTGACGAAATGCCCGAGCGCGCGCCTGGCCTGGGCCCGGGTGACGGCAAAATCGAATCCATCCAGCCGGCCGAAACTGTCGATGCGCCTGTCGACCAGGTCGAGCACCGCCCGCGTGGTGGCGTCGGGCGCGAACGACATCGGCCGCGCGCTTTTCGGCTCGCCCTTCCACTTCCTGCGATTATCGGCGTCGAAATTCCACTGCCCGCCCTCCGGCTCGCCGTCTTGCGACATCAGCAACCCGGTTTTCCTGCGCATCCGGCGGTAGAAGAATTCCATGCGCAACTGCGCGCGATCGCCGGCCCATTCGGCAAATTCGTCGGGCGTGGAAACGAATCGATCGTCTTCGAGCATCCGCACCGGAATGCCCAGCGATTTTTCCAGCTTGTTGAACTCGTCGAAGACGCGCCATTCGCCCGGCCGGGTCAGAACGATTTCACCGATCTCGTATTGCCTGCAGTGCACGGCAACGGCATCGGAAAACGACCGGACGGGGGCCGGATCGTAGTCGTGATAATGGACGCAATGACCGGCCTCGCGCAGTTCCCGGGCGAAATGGCGCATGGCCGAAAAGATCAATACGATCTTCTTGCGGTGATGCGACACGAATTGCGCCTCGTCGGGAAGCTCGGCCATCAGCACGTGATCCCTGCCCCGATCGATCGCTTTGAGCGAGGCAAGATCGGGGCTCAGCTGATCGCCAGTGATTATCGTTAATGTTGTCATTTTCATCCGGGGCGCTCTGAATTTCCATCAAGTTACGGCATCGGGTTCAAGCGGAAATGAACCCGGTTTTTGACGCCGGTCAACTCTCCGACGCGACCGGTTATTTAGCATGTTCATCAACAATTCCTGCCTACGAAGGAGCCACACAATGAAAAGCGTCACCACCCGTAATCTGCTCGCCGCAGCTGTCGTTTCGGTCGCGGCAGCCGTGCCCGCAGTTGCCCAGGAAGCAGGCGACTGGCAACTCCGTTTCGGCGCCGGCTATATCGACACCGATACCGGAAAAGACGATCTGGTGTTCCAGGGCATAGTCCTGGATACATTCAACATCGACGTCGATGACCAGATCGGCGCGGTGTTCGACCTGACCTATTTCCTGTCGCCGAACTGGGGCATCGAACTGCTTGCATCCACGCCGTTCACTCACGACATCGACGGCGCCGGCGCGCTGGCGCCGCTGGGCAAGATCGGCGAAACCAAGCATCTGCCGCCGACCTTGAGCCTGCAGTATCACTTCAACCCGGGCCAGAAGTTCCGTCCCTACGTCGGCGCCGGCCTCAACTACACGCTGTTCTTCGATGATTCGACCAACCAGGGTCTGCACGACGGCGTGGTTGGCACCGCCAACGGGGCACTGGGCACCAACTTCTCGGGCGGCGAAACGAACCTGAGCATCGACGATTCATTCGGTGCCGCCTTTCAGGTGGGCCTGGACGTCGACGTGACCGAGAAATGGTTCTGGAACTTCAACGTCCGCTACATCATGATCGACGTGGACGCCGAACTGAGGACTTCTACCTTCGATCCGGACGGGAACGAACAGTTGTTCTTCAGCAGACTCGAAACCGAAATCGATCCGCTCGTCTACAGCACCCAGATCGGTTTCCGCTTCTAGGGCGTTGCAATCCGGTTTCTGAAACCCGGACAAAAAAGTTTCAGGCTCTCCAACAGTACTGGCCGGGGTTCTGCCCCGGCCTTTTTTATCCGCCGTGTTCAGCACCCGTTCTGCTGCGACCAACGGGCGAATGCGCCGGGTATGGAAAAAACCCGCCCGTCGCCCCCGGCGCGCTTCCGGCGTTATCATTGAGCCCATGGGCCCTTCGACCAACTATTACATTCACCGCCAGCGCTTCACGCTTTATCGCGGCGCCAGTCTGCCGGGCGTTCAGCTCGCCTGGGAAAGCTGGGGCGAACTGAACGAACACAAATCCAATGCAGTGCTGCTGTTTACCGGGCTGTCGCCGGGCGCCCACGCCGCCTCGTCGGTGCGGGATCCGGAACCGGGCTGGTGGGAAACCATGATCGGCCCGGGCAAACCCATCGATACCGACAGCCACTTCGTGTTGTGCGTCAACTCGCTGGGCTCGTGCAAGGGCTCCACCGGTCCGGCCAGCATCAACCCGGCGACCGGCCAGCCGTGGCGGCTGAAGTTTCCCGAGCTGACCATAGACGACATCGCGCGCGCCACGCGGCTGGTGGTCGACCATCTCGGCATCGAACACCTGCACGCCGTCGTGGGGCCTTCCATGGGCGGGCTCACGGCACTCGCCTGGCTGAAGCATTTTCCGAACTCCACCGACCGCATCGCGCTGATCTCCTCGGCCTGCTCGGCCACGCCGTTCGCCATCGCCATTCGCTCGCTGCAGCGCGAAGCCATCGTGACCGACCGCAACTTCCGCGACGGCACCTATACCGAGGACGAGTGGCCGGAAGTCGGCATGCGCATCGCACGCAAGCTCGGCATGATCTCCTACCGCTCGGCGGCCGAGTGGCAGGAACGCTTCGGGCGCAAACACCAGGACTACTTTCCGGCCACGCTGTTCGGCATGCGCTTCGAGGTCGAATCCTATCTCGAGACTCACGCGCGCAAGTTCGTCGGCCAGTTCGACCCGTGCTGCTACCTCTATCTTTCGCGCGCCATGGACGTGTTCGACGCCTGCGATTCGGACGCCGGCCTGCGCGCCCTGTTCAAGCGCAGCTTTTCCGGCAAGGCACTGGTCATGGGCGTGGAATCGGACATCCTGTTCCCGCTCTGGCAGCAACAGGAACTGGCCGCCGCACTGGAAGCCGTCGAAGCCGAGGTCAGCTACGCCGCACTGCCCTCGGCGCAGGGGCACGATGCATTTCTGGTAGACTCGGAGCGATTCGGCCCACCTGTTGCGGAGTGGTTGGAATGACCCTGGAATTCAACGGCAAGCAGGAACTGATCCGCCGCATCGATGCGGTAGTAGACGGCGACTGCGCGACCCGGACCACCCAATGCGTGCGCGATGTGCTGTGCGCGATGATGGACGAGCACAAGCTGGACCTGCCCGAATGCGTCTACGACTGCCCCGGCGATCATTACGCCAGGCGCCTGATCCACAAGGATGGCCGGCGCGGCTATACCATCATGGCCATGACCTGGGGCCCGGGCCAGGGCACGCCGGTGCACGACCATTCCGGCATGTGGTGCGTCGAGGCGGTCTGGAACGGCCAGATCGAGGTCACCCAGTACGAACTCACCGAAGTCCGGGGCGATCGCTACCGGCTGGAGCCGCGCACGACAATGCGCGCCGGCATCGGCAGCGCCGGCAGCCTGATCCCGCCGCACGAGTACCACACCATACGCAACCCGCGCCGCGACGAAAACGCGGTCACGATCCACATCTATTCCGGCGAGATGAGCGCCTGCGCCGTGTTCCGTCCGACCGGCGACGACTGGCACCTGCGCGAACACGTCGAACTGCAGCTGGACGCGGCCTGAACAACATCCGCACAAGGCCGCAGCCGGTCTTTACAAGCGACCGGTTAAGGGCGAAAATGCCCGCCTTGCTCGACCACCTCCCGCCGGGGTGGCGGAACTGGTAGACGCGCCGGACTCAAAATCCGGTTCTGGAAACAGAGTGCGGGTTCGATTCCCGCCCCCGGCACCATGATCCTGGGCTCGGTGTAACCGGCCTTGTCGTTCACAGATCCCTGGCGACGCGAAAGCGAACGCGTGCGTCGTCGGTCATTTCCTGGCCTGATATTCGGAAAGCAGGGCGGCTCATCGGCGGGATGCTGTGCAACAGGAGGCGCCGCGAATCAGGCTTCCATCACAACCGGGATTGACCCAGGCGCTTCCATCACTGAGTGCGCGCACGTCGCTGTCGCGCCAGGAGTGCTGGACCCGCTCCATCACGTTGCCGCCCAGGTCGAACAGGCCGCGCTGGCGATTGATCTGCCCGGCCAGCCGTTCGACGTAGGCGCGACATCGGCCCAAGACACAGGATTGAAGCCACGACGACGACGTCTACACCCCGTCGGGCCGGCAGTGTTGTTCCCCGCGCCCGCCTTTTCCTGGGATAGCCGCTAGATGGGCAGACCCACCTCTGTCAATATCGCATGCCAGCGCGGGTCGTCGCGCAGGTAGGCGAGCTGCCAGCTAAGCTTCATCTCGATCAGCACCGGGTCTTCCGCGGCTACGGCCTGCTCGAGAATCTCGAAGACTTTTTCGGTGTCCCGGCAAAGGCCGTAGATTTCCGCGGCATTAAACAGTTCACCGGCCGCAATCAGTTCGTCGGCCACTTCCTCGGCACGCTCCTCGTTACCGGCCTTGCACGCAATCATTCCCTCGCCGATGGTCTGCCAGATCGGGACCGTCTCACGCGCATTGGCCTTGCGCGCCGCATCAACGTTGTCCTGCGCAAGCAAAACCTTGGCGAGCTGATAATTGGCAAAGCCCGAGTCGGGTTTGAACTCGAGCACCTTGTTGATCATCTCTTCGGCGAGCTCGACGTTGCCGGCTGCGAGCGCGTTGAGACTGTAGTTCGAATACGTAAGGTGGTTCAGCGGATCACGATCGACGATCCTCTGAAAAGCGCCCATTGCCTCGTCATACCGGCCATAACGGCCATAGATCGTACCCAGCCTGCGTAGTGCGGTGATGTGATTGGGGTCAATCTCGAGCGCGTTCTTGAGGTCCAGCTCCGCACCGACATAATCACGGGATGCGACCTGCTTGATCAACGCCCTTGCGACGAAAGCGTCGGCCTGGCCATCATCCAGCGCCAATGCGCGTTCAATGTGCTGCTGTGCGCGGCTGATTCCGGTTTCTGCATCGAGCGCAGCGAAGTTGAGCGCCAACATCAGGTTGGCATTGGCGAGCCCCACCATTGGCTCTGGATAGTCCGGATCAATCTCGAGTGCCTTTTTGAAATAATCAATAGCACTGTTCTGAGCCTCGACCGAGACAGCCGACTGTAGAAAGCTGCCCTGCTGATACGCACGATACGCTTCCGGGACGACTTCGCGTTCCGCCTGCTCGGTGCCGCCGCCAAGCAGCGTGGCTTCCAACGAGTCGACAACCGCGCGGGCGATCTCGTCCTGGACCTGGAAGATGTTGGTCAGCTTACGATCGTAGTTCGCCGACCACACTGCATTTCCGTCCTCAGCATCGACCAGCTGAATCGCAATCCGCATATTGTTGTCGACGGCGCGCACGCTGCCTTCGAGCAGCGTTCCGACGCCGAGGGTTCTGCCAATGGTTCGAAAATCTCCCTGGTGATCCTTGAACTGGAAAGCCGATGTCTTGCCAATCACCCGCAGATCCGTACTTCGCGAAAGCAGGTTCAGGAGCTCGATCGCGAGTCCCTCGGCAAAATAAGCCTGATCGCCGCGCGAGCTGATATCCGTAAACGGCAGTACCGCAATAGAACGGAGTTCGTCTCCGCGTACCAGGTCCGACGACCAGATCTTGTCAAGCACGAAATAGGAAACGAGCAGACCGAGTACGACGATGATCCCGATATCGAGCTTGCGGTCGGTACGTGCCTTGAACCGGGCCTCAACCGCGGTGTCCTTGTTATCCTCGCGACGTATGCCCTCGGGCGTGATTTCGAACAGCCACGAAAGCACGAGCATCAGCGGCAACCCCCCCGCCAGCGTAAGTACCAGCGCGCGTATCGCCCAATCCGGTGCGTTGAAGGCAGGCAGAAGCACATCGCCTGCCTCCACGAGCACCCACGCCGCTACAACATAGGCGATGGTGGTGCGAAGAACTTTCCGGCGTCTGAGTTCCCGAATGAATGACATCACCAGTACCTAGCCCCGTTTGGCATCCGACCGCCGAAAACCTGCCATAACTGCGTATCTCACGGAATCCATATCTGCTGCTAATCGTGGATCACGATCGACCCGCCGCCGAGCTCGGTCGTGCCACCGTCACCTTCGCTGTCATCGGCACCCAGTGCGTTGTCATAGATCACGCCATCGGTTTCATTCCAGATGCGTATACGGAACGCATCGGCAGTGTGTGCATCGCCAGGATTGATGTCCGCGTCCAGCGCGGTGATCTGGAATTGGAAACTCCCCGGTCGCTCCTTGAATTCTCCCGTACCACGCATGCGGATCCGGGCGCCGGTGATCACCATCCACTCCAGTTCGCGGGTGCGAAAGTCGATGTTCGCTGCACGGAACCGGAAGGTGGCGTTGCCATCGGGCGTCGTGCGGCCGCGACGATAGCGGGAAACAAACCCGAAATTGGCCTTTCCGGTGACATCGGCATCGCTCGCATCGTCGGGTGTATACGCCCCGCTCGGTGACTCGATCCATCCCCCGCCGGTTACAAAACCTGCAGCAGGGTCGTAGATGACGATGAAGTCGGCGTTTGCGTTCTGGGTAAACCTGGGAAGGCCGCCCTTGATGAATTGGAGTTGGACCGCAGCCTGATAGACCTCGGCAGCCGCATAGGCGTGCGTTGCGACGAAGCTTCCATCGCTGGGTTCAAGCGTGTCGCTCGTGCCGTCACCCCAGTCGATGGTGATCTGTTCAATAAAGCTCGGCAGATCGGTGAATGTACCGTTGATCTCGACGAGTTCGCCCACTGCAGTCGGTTCTATCGGGCTGCTGACTGCGAGTGGTTCGACCACCTGAAGACTATGGCGCAGGGAACCACACGGATTACCTGCGTTGTCTTCGCCGAGAACCGTGAACAGCCGCTCTCCCGCAACCGCTACCGGAAGGGGCGCACCATCGGCCACGGGTGTGCCGGTGCCGCCACACGCCGTGGTATCCGCCGTGCTACCAGAGTGCAAGTCGGTCACGAAACCCTGGCAGGCACTGGTCCCCGAAGCGGCATCGTCGCAACGGTAATCCGCGACCGGGTCGTCGCCGGTCTCGAAGAACGCCCCGTCCGGCGGCGAGGTGATCGTGATTTGCGGCGCACTCGTGTCGATGAGTACGGGGAATCGGAGCTCCTGCCCGGTTTCGGCCGCCTGTACGGTCACGATATGCGCACCTTCGCCACGGACTTCGAACTGGCCGCTTTCCGGCAGAATCGCCAGCGGACCTCCGTCGACCGAATACCGATAGCGCGTACCCGGGACCAGCCCCGTGACGGTGACCAGTACGGGATCCTCGGTAATCCAGGTATCGCGCGGCACTTCCTGGTCATCGACCACAAGGGTGACGCCGAGCTCGGGGGTTTCTCCGGTGCCGCCGCCATCATCGGGCGACGGCGGCGGCGCGACCGGCGGGAGCTCCTCGGCTTCGTAGAACAGTCCCTTGAATGAGCTGTTGGCCCCATTGCCGCGCGCGTCGACTGCCTGAACGAAGTACTGGATCTCGCCGGTCCCGGGGCCGGGGTCGAAACTGCCCGTGCCGGTCCAGATACCCCCGCCGCTGTTGACCAGATTCTGCAGCGTCCATGTCCCTACGCCTGTCGCGCCGTCGAATTCGCTGCGATAGAGGATTGCAACCCGCGCCACATCGCCCGGGTTACCCGCATCATCGAGGTCGCTGGCCTCGACCCGGAAGCCGACCAGACCGTCGCTGACGACATCCGCTCGAACGCTGTTGAAGCGCGGCCGGGTGGAGTCGGTTGACCCGATGGCGGCAGTCGTAAAAGTCTGCGCAGGTTCGTAGATCACCTCGACTTCAAGATCCGTGAACAGACGCTGATTGCCGCCGGGGTCGCCCGCGCCGGAAGAGAACTGCCCCACGATCACATTGAGCTGCTGTCGCTCCTCGAACGCGCCGCTGTCGGACGGAATGCGGTAGGTCGAAATGTTGGTGAAGTTCGTCGGAAATACGACCTCATCGGTTTCGATCTCGGGTTCGAGCTCGCCCAGGTCGATCACCGGACGCGCGAAGGACATGTCTTCGACGCGGACATCCTGGGTTGTCAGCGAGGTGATGAACGCGCTCCGGGCGATTTCCCCGGTCGCGCTGGTGACGTCTACGCCTACCACGGGCTGCAGCGGCCGGTAATGCACGAACTGGGTGTTGCCGTCGACGCTGAACAGCTCACCCTTTTCGGTGGTTTCCTGCGTAATCGTCGGTGCAAGGGAAAGGCTTGCGACCGAAAGTTCGGAGCCGGGAAGCGGTGCTACCGGGCGCAGCGGAGGCAGCGGTTCGTCTACCGGTGCGGGCGTAACGACCCGATACATCGGCAGACCAAAGAGCACCGAGGCCTGCATCGCCTTGTAATCGTACTCGCCGTACAATCCGAGATCGCGAAAGTAGGACTGCTTGGCAAAGCTGTGCGCCTGTCCGGCAGTAAACGTCCCGTTGAGATTACGCGCAAAGTTTGCCAGCAGCCGCTCGGTGAGCGCGAGCGCAACAGTGTCGCCGAGACCGTAGGCTGCCTGCGCAACGTAAACTGCGCCGAGCTCGTTGAGCTTTTGCGGCCAGTCCTGACTCAGCCCGTCTCCGGCGACCGAGATATCCGCAACGCTGGTTCCGGAATGACAGCCCACCGTAAAGAAAAGACGCCCCGTCAGGTCGTTGCCGTCGAAGTCCGAAACGGTGATCAGGTTATCGCTGTAGTTACCGGCCGCATCGCCGCTGGACGGCAGCGCCTCGTCGAAATCGAAGTGCATGTTGAAGGACACCACGTCCGAAACCGGCCGTGCCGGCTCGTCAAGCCCTGCCGTCTCGAGAAACGATTCCCGGTCCCACGCGAGCGACGGATCGACACCCGGCTGATCGATCAGACCGGTCGTGTCCAGGCCGTAGGCCGAGAAGGTATCGTTGATATCCTCGGAGGCGTCGGAAACGAAATCGTAACCCGCCGACAGCGACGAAAAGGGCGTCAGTACGCCGCCCGACAGCACATAGTCCGTGGCGGCCTTCTGAATGTCCGCCGCCGACTCGACCAGCCGACCCACAGCAAGCTCGGGCACGTGCAGGAAGCGGTCGAACCAGGGGATCGGATCGATGTCGCCGTAGGTGTCGTCCGACAGGAAATGCCTGCTGACCAGTGCACCGAACATGGCGTTGTCCGAGAATTCGCCGGCAAATGTCGACTCGTTGGCAATCGCGGTCTCGTCGGGCTTGCGCTGGAACGGAATGACCTCGTCCGAGCCGACAACGGTTACGTAGCTGAGATTCGGCGACTGTACCCGCTGCTGTTCGAGATAGGCGACGATCGACGCGACGATCCGGTTGGCGGCATCGACATCACAGGGGTCGGTATCCCATGGACCATAGTCGACACCGGGAATGTCGTTGACGTCCACGACCACGCCGGAGGCAACACCCGGCGCCGTGACCAGCGCATTGACCGCGTCGAGCGCGGCATTGGCCGCGTCTGCCCCGTCGATCGCAGCAAGTCGGTTCCAGTTGACCAGGAACACGGCGTTGGTTTCCGCGGTCCAGGTGCCTGCGGGAACAAATTCTCTGCCCGCGGGGATGCTTGCCGGCCATTCGCGCGAAGTACACGCGGCGACCGGAACCTCGGCAACCACTCGGCTGCGAATGCTGAAGGGCTCTGTCGAAGCCGCGCCGCTGTAGCCGGACACCTGCAGGATGAACGGGTTGCTTTCCCCGGCGATGGCCGAAACCTCCTCGTCGCTGTCGCCGCGATTGGTCGACAGCGAAGACAGCGGCAGGCCTGCGATGTTCATGTCCTCGAGCGTATCGGGCTCTTCGGTCTTGTTGGCGCCATAGTCGACACCGTCATCCTCGAAGGGGAGCGAATCCAGCGGCGCCGATTCGAACTGCTGACCGACGAGTTCCGTGGCAGTCGTAGCGGGCTGATACAGGAAGAGATCGTTGTCGCCGGCCGGGTTGGCCATGAACACCGATACGCGGCTGCCTTCGGGCGCCGGGGGGATCCGGAAGTAGTCGATATCTCCGGCAACGTCGATATGTCCCAGATACAGAACGTCGAAATCGATGGGGATCGGGCTGCCGATATCCGTCGATTCGGTCAGCGCGCTCGGGATCACCGACACGGCCCCGGCAGCGGCATCGGCGGAAACGGGGGCCGCCGGGCCGATACCGACGTCGGCGCGAGCGAAATAGTCGCCAATCGCGAGCGGTGCGACCGTGTCGAACTGCACGAAATTATCGCTGAAGCCATTCGGCAGGAGGTTGCCGAAGCCAAGCGTCTGCGTTCCGTCGCCGTTGTCGGTAATCACCGGATCGGCAATTGCGCTTGTGGTAGCTGTGGTCGAGAACTGCGGCTGCGTGGTAAATGTTGCCGAGCCCGGCACGAAGGCAAAACGATCGGACAGGGTCACCGCGACCGTGATCGGTTCCAGGTCATTGCCTTCGATGGAGAAGTCGGTCTGGAAGCTCACCAGGTTGTCGGCGGCGAAGGACTGCACGTCCAGCTGTGCCAGGGGAATGGTTTCCCAGGGGAAATCCGAGCGCAGAATCAATGCGATCAGAAGCTGTCCCAGGGTCAGATTGCCGACATCTTCGATCTCGCCAAGCGTATCGACCCCGAACAGCAGTTCCAGGCTGAACGCGCCGTACAGGTCGCCAAGGGAAAGGTTCAGAAAATCGCTATCAGCAAATAGCGACGAAAGCGGTGTGGACAGGATGATCGAACCGGCCACGGCTGCATCGCCAACCGTCGTGCAGTCACTACAGTCAACCGTCGCGTCCAGCGAAGACAGGGGCAGCGACGACAACGGCAGCGAGGACAGCGGCGAACTGACCAGGTCGAAAGACGAAAGCGGCAGGCTCGACAGCGGCGCACCGTTGACTTCCAGTGAAGACAGGGGGAAGGACGATAGCGGCAGCGACGACAGCGGCAGGGACGACAACGGCAGGGACGACAACGGCGATGCCGCAAGGCTGCCGTAGACCCCTGCGACGTCGAGCAGGGTCGAGGTGCCGGAAAGCCCTGCGACCGAGCTACAGTCGGCACTGCCATCGATGATGGTACAGCCGTCAAAGTCCTCCAGTTGCAGCGAGGATAACGGCGCGCTTTCGAGCTCGAAAGACGACAGCGGCAGACTCGATAGCGGCACGCTCGCGATGTCGAAAGACGACAGCGGGAAAGAGGAAAGCGGCGTCGACGCGAGAGTATCGTTGCCCGTTGCGCCAAGAGCGGCAATCAGATCGGCAAGCCCATCGGTTTCCGGGTCGACCCGAAGCGCCGCGCATCCGGGCTGTGTTGAACCGGCGGCTGCGTCGAAAAACTCGCAGAAGCTCTGTCCATCGACTTCCAGTGACGACAACGGTAACGAGGAAAGCGGGAAAGAGCTCAGCGGAAAACTCGACAGCGGCGCCGCAAGCAGATCGAGCGACGACAACGGAAACGAACTCAGCGGCAGGCTCGAAAGCGGCAGCGACGAAAGTGGGAACGAACTGAGCGGGAACGAGCTGAGCGGGAACGAGCTCAACGGAAACGAGCTCAACGGGAACGAACTCAGCGGGAACGAACTCAGCGGGAACGACGACAGCGGCAAGCTCGAAAGCGGCAGGCTCGAAAGCGGCGCCGACTTGATCTGCAGGCTCACCAGCGTATCCGCGTCGCTGCAGTCGGAAAAGCCCTGTCCGGCTAGCTCGGAACAAATATCGGATGACGTACCGGCATTCGCAAACCAGCTATCCAGGACAGCCACGTTCGTGGCATCACCCAGAGCGAGGCCCGTGATCGATAGGGACGATAGCGGCGATTCGGAAATCGCAAGCGAGCCCAGCGTGATGCCGTCGAGCGCGCCCGCCGGCGCATCTCCTGCAGTCAGCACATCCTCCAGGGTCACGGTCTGCACGGGTGCACCGGCCAGGCTCGGAATGTCTGCGAGTACGGCGGACCATCCCCCCGGAATCGTCAGCAGAGGCAACGACGACAGCGGGAACGAGCTGAGTGGAAACGACGACAAAGGCGCTCCGGCCACGTCGAATGACGACAGCGGGAAGGAACTGAGCGGGAAACTCGACAGCGGCGATGCCCGGAGATCCAATGATGAGAGCGGGAAAGAGCTGAGCGGGAAGCTCGACAACGGGGCCGATGAGGGCGCATTGAAAGCGCCGCCGGTCAGTCTTTCGATCGGGATATCGATGATCGGAACGGTAACTACCCCGGGTTCGCTGATGGCGGGGCTTGCGCTCAGGGCGGCGTTCTGGATCGAGGCGGGGATGCCTGCGCGCTCGATTGCGCCGATATCACAACCCACAGCTTGCGGACGAGTGACGCCAAGCTGGTCGATGGTTTCGCAGGCGCCTTCGCTGCGAATATCGATACCGAGAATGCGGTGCTCACCGGAAATATCCGACGATCCTGTAGCGCCCGTGAAGCCGACAAATGCCTGAGGCCCTGTGAGTGCGGCAATATCGACGCTTGCCGCGACCGCCGGAGAGGCAGGACGAATGCCGTCATTGGCCGCGCGAACTTCGAGCACGTTCTCCCCGGGGTCGTAGTCGATCCAGGCGGTCCAGATGTTGCCGTCCGAAAGCACCCCATGGCCAGGGAAGGCAAAAGACGCGATGCTGCTCAGGCTGCCGTTGATGTTGATCCCGATGTGATCGACTGCCCCGGGATCGTTCGCGCCCTCGGCCGCTCCGTTCACCCAGGTATCGAACTCGACCGAAACGCCATCGACAATCCCGCCGGGCTGATTGCCCGGTTCGATGATGTCGGTATCGATCACTCCGATACCCAGGAAGCCGCCCGCAGAACCGAGAATCGACGGGTCATCGGTGACGGTGAAAGTAATACCGTCGGCAGCGTCTCCATCGGCGTCGGGAGTCATCAGGAAGTCAAAGCGCGCACTGAAGCTTCGGGTGACGTCGATGGTGTCCGGCAGATAAGCCGAACCCGCCTGGAAGGTGCCTTGCGCCAGCAGAATCGCCCCGCCGTCTTCGACGGTAGACCCGTTGGTCGCCAGCTCGGCAAAGCTGGTTGTCTCGGGAAAGCTGGATGGCACCGGACCACCGGTGTCGAGGGCCGCGCTACCGGCCTGCAGGTCGTGCGTGGGTGTAGACCCGCCACCGAGCGCAAGCGGCGCGATGAGTGGATCGGCTTCGATATCGGTCGCCGCGGGAGGACATTCGGCGACGTCGAAAAGATTGAAGCCGGCGCTTGCCAGGCCGCCGCAGGGCGTTGCGGCACTGCCGATATTGCCTGAAAAAAGGCTGTTGCTGAAACTGACGACTGCGGTTGCCGGATCGGCGAAGATCGCGCCGGCCTCCAGGCCCGCAGCGTTGTCGACGAAGCTGACATTATTGATCCGCGCGTTCGCCGACGAGACGTATATCGCCCCGCCCGCCCCATCGGCCTGATTCGCAGAAAACGTGCTGTTGAGGATGTCGAAGGAACCGAGGCCACCCACACCCCCACCCTGGCCTGGCGAAAGACCCGTAACCGTGTTGTCGGTGAACGAAACGCCGCTGATGACGGCTACGGCACCCGGAAGATTGAACAGACCTCCGCCCTGAGCGCTTCGATTCTGCGCAAGGGTGGAGTCGATGAGTGTTGCAGCGCCCTGATTGAGGATCCCGCCACCTGCACTGTTGGCTGCGGTGCTCTGGTTGCCCTGTACCAGCGTTCGATCGAGGGAGAGCGTGGCATCGGCCTGGCTGGCGACGGCACCGCCGCCAAATGTCCCGGTGGCAATATTCGCGGCGATCACGGAGCACTCGATGAGCGTGTTGCCTACGTCCGTCGCGATGGCCCCACCGAAGTCGGCGAGGTTATTTCCGATCGTGGCATCGGCGATCTGCAGCCGTCCAAGCGAAAAAATTGCGCCGCCTGCGCCAACCGCGTTTGTCTGGCGGATGACATTCGAGAGTTCGGTAACGGCAGTCGGTGCACCGGTACAACTCGCGGTGCCGATGGTGAGGTCGCCACTGAGCGGCACCCAGATGGCCCCGCCGGCATTGGCCGAATTTCCTGTAACGCCCGGGTTCTCGATGGTGAGCCCCTGTAGATTGACGGTGCCGCCTGCGTAAATGCTGCCGCCGTTGCCGCCGGCCACGTTGTCGCGGAACAGCAGGTTCGTCCCGTCAAGCGAGCCGCCCGGGATGTAGACGGCGCCGCCATCACCGCCGCTTCGGTTGGCGATCAATTCGACATTGTCAAGGGTTATATCGAAGCCGAAACCCGAAACGATGGCGCCGCCGTTGTCGACATTGTCACCACCGGTAATACGGATGCCCTCGATCGTGAAATCGCCGGTCGCGACTACGGCGGGACCGCCGCGGCCGCTTGCATCGATGATCACGTTGGCCGGGCCTGAACCCCGCAGCGTTTTCCCGTCGCCAAGGGTGATCCGCTCGGCGTACGTGCCATCGGGCAGATCGATGGTCGCGCCGGGGGCCGCCGCGTCGATGAGCGACTGCAGGGTCGCGGGCGCCAGGCCCGTCTCGAATGCGCCGATATCGCAGGCGGCGCCCTGCGGTCGAGTGGCACCGCGCTGGTCCACGGTAACGCCGCCGCAGTCGACATCGGCATCGGCGCTGTCGATCGCCGGGCTGCCGGCGAGCAGTGCATGCGTGAGCGTTGGCCCGCCGTTGTCTTCGAGTGATCCGATCTGCGGATCCAGCGGCGAGCCCGCGTCACCAAAAAGATCGGTTGCGCCAGGGGTCAGGTTGCAATCGCTCGTATCGCCAATCAGGTTGAAGCCGCCGGACGCGACGACACCGGCCGCCGCGGAACAATCGAATGCAGCGTTGCGCGCAACGATCGAGCGTGCGAAAGCGACCTGGCTTCCGACGAGTGCAGTCAGCCCGTTGCCGCTGTTGTCGACAATCGTGCCGAGATTGATGTTGAGGAACCCGCCCGGCGCACCGGCGTAGCCGCCATCACCGATATTTCCGGAAATGGTGCTGTTGCGAATGTTGAATTGGCTTTCGAGGTCTGCCGTTCCAATGGTGAATACCCCGGCACCAAAACCCAGGCTTCCTCCCTCGGTCGTAAAAGCGCGGTCGGGATCGGCCGATACGGCGGTAGAGCCGCATCCGTAGCTCCCCCCGCCCGCATAGGCAGCGTCAGACTGAAAGGCCGTGTAAGCATCCAGGTTGTTATTGATTTCGATCGCATAGGTAGCTCCAGCTGAAAGCGCTACCGGCACTTCAAGGTCGAATTTGAGGTCGAACGAGGATCCCGTCTCGAGATTGGCGGGGAACAGCGTCTCGGCCGTGGCGATGATCGGGCCGCCCGGTCCTTCGCGCAGTCTCCCCTGAACGATAACGTCGCCAGCCAGGCTGCCGCCGGATCGCCGAACCCACAGACTGAACGCGGTAAGTGCCTCGACGCCTGCGACGAAGGTCTGGCCAAGTGCTTCGGAGCTGCCGGCGCCACAGGAATTCGACGTGCCCGATGGTGAAAAACTCAAGTCTTGCCCGGCAGCGACGACCGAGTTCTGCGATATGGTGTTTCGCCACGCATTCGTGGTCGCACCATTGAGCGTGGCCAGTCCTCCGCCCTGGAATCCGGCGCGGTTAGCGTCAATCGTCGTGTCAACGATCAAGGTCGTCGCGGGCGTACCCGTTGCTGCAATCAGCCCGGAAGTCAGGACACCCCCACCGCTGTTTTCAGCCGAATTGCCGGTTATGGCGCTGCCGGAAATCGTGAGGATGGAGTTGATGTTGGCAATGCCGCCACCCGAGGTCGCAGCGCTGTCCTGAATCACGGCGTCGTTGAGCGTCAGCGTTGCTCCGTCCGAGACCTCGATGGCACCGCCATCCGCACCCAAAGCCTGCCCGTTGATAACGGCCAGACTGTTGATTTCCGCTATGGTGGAGGCGCCGGTGACATTGATGCCACGCAAGCTTCCTCCCGCATCGAGCACCGAACCGTTGCCATTGATAATGAGGCTACGATCAACGGCAAGCGTGCTGCCCAGCACGTACGTGTCGGTGAGTATCTCGAGCGTATCGCCGGCCAAGACTGCGCCTGTATCGACAAGCGCCGCCTCGGGCGATTCATAGTCGCAGGGTGCGCCGGGATTAGTCGATGGGCATACCGTGTGCGTGGTCTGCGCGCTGGCGCTTCCAACGCCGAGAAGAGCAACAAGAAAAATACATATGAAGGCGCCGGCCGGCCCGGCACTGCGGACAACAGGAAGGGTATGCATCAAGGTTTGCTCCCGAGGCCCGCGTTCGGATCAGTATACGTGCCCCGTTTCGAGATTTCCAGCGGCCTTGCTCGTACTCGATCCGCGCGGCGCCTGATGTGAACGCTCGAGATGACGCACCCTGCCTGACGAACTTGGCCGGCTCGCTTTGTGAGCGCCGGCGTGTAAGCTTGACTGTCAACCACGTTAGGATTCCTCTCTGACCAAAAATACCGGGCCTCTCAAGCCCCTCGCCTCGTACACTCGACAGGCTGACCAGAGAAGACTGGTTTGATGGCGTTTAAACAATATCGTCAAGGCATTTCATAAGCAGCGCCGCGACCTGGACCTTTTGCTTTGCCCCCGGGAACACACCACTTTGAGCATCCATGCACATCAGTGCTTCCGACCTCGAAAAAACTACGCTGCTCAACGCTATTGCAGACACAACTCGTCGTGCTCGGCATCAGTCGTCGGTTCGATCCGGAGTCCGAGGGATACCGTGACCATTCCAGGGACACCGTCCAGCGGCGAGCCGTTGTTTTCGAATGGGGTGCGACCGAGGCCGTCGACGGAAATGCGCTGATTACCGCCTGACCATGATTCGAAACCGCCTGGCTCGACGAACGACAATCATTAAAGTGGCGCTCCCTCCACAGAGCGAAAACAGGCCTTGCCAGCACCATGTGGCCAAGCCGAACAAAACAATGGACGGGAACTCAATCCCGTACCTGAAACCGCAGAATCACCTGGCGATGCCTTTTGATGTGAAATGCATCATATATTATTTGGTCGAAGTGAAGTGTATCACACAGCATGGAGGCGTGATACGGCAAGAACTTGCGCAGAGGTGGGTGCGACGGATGTGCGACGGATGACTGCTTGACCGCTTTCGCGACACGCCATACCGATATGCCGCATTCAATCGGTGGTTGGGCGACCGCCTCAGAGGTCCCGCGCGACCCGGAATCCGACGCGTGCGTCGGTCGAATTCTCCTGGCTGGCGATCCGGAACGCCGAACGGCTCATTGGCGGCGTGCTGCTCCAGGAGGCTCCGCGGATCACGCGACGGCTGCACCCGGGGTTGATCCAGGCACTGCCGTCGTCGGGCGCGCGCACGTAACCGTCGTGCCAGCAATCCTGTACCCACTCCATGACGTTGCCGCCCATGTCGAACAGCCCGAACGGGTTGGCGACGAAACTGCCGGCCGGTGCAGGTCCCCAGTAACCATCGCTGTAGCGACGAAAGGCGCTGGTCCAGCGGCGTTGATCGTTGAATCGATCACCGTCGCCGGTCAGGTTCTCGACCTCTTCTTCCGGGGCGCCGTCGCCCCACCAGTACGGCGTCCGGGATCCGGCTCGCAGGGCGTATTCGAATTCGGCCTCGGTCGGCAGCCGATACGGGCGATCGGTCTGTTCGGCCAGCCAGTCGGCATAGGCGCTGGCATCGTTCCACGAGACGTGGACGACCGGCAATGAATCCTCGGCCGGCTCACCGAGGTAGTCGTCTTCCCAGGTCACGTTCCTGCGCTCGGAAACGCGCCCGGAGCCGGCCATGTAGATTCTCGAGTTGCCGGAGCGTTCGGCGTCGCTGACATACCCCGTCGCCTCGACGAATCGGCGGAACTGCCCCACCGTGACTTCGTTCTGGCCCAGCGCGAAGCCGCGGTCGAACACGACGCGGAAGCGCGGTCCTTCGTTGTCGACTCGGCCTTCCTCGTCTTCCGGCGAACCCATCATGAAGCTGCCCGACGGAATCACGACCATCGCCGGGCCGTAGGCGTCCATCCCTTCGAGATCGTCCTGGAACACTTGGCCGGGTTCCAGGCCGCCATAGCGGATCGCATCATCCAGCGAACCACGCAGATCACCGATCCGGTCTTCTTCCAGTCCCATTCCGATCAGGTCGTTGATCAGGGTTTCGGCCCGGTTGTAATTGCCCCGGTCGATGGCCAGCCGGGTGTCGTCGATCAACCTGCGTTCCCGGTCTTCGCGTGCTTCGGCGATCGCATCGCGACGCTCGGCGATCGGCTCGGGGTCCATGCCCATCGCTTCGACCTCGACCAGCAATTCCCGGGCCGATTCGAAATCGCCTTGCGCCAGCAATTCGTCGACGCGCGCGAACAACCGCTCACGCACCGCCTCCAGCCCGGCCCGTCCTTCGGCACTGTCCTGGTCCACCTCCAGCGCCTGCTGGTAAAGCGCCAGCGCCGAGGCATCCGGCGGCTCCAGCAGGTTGCCGGTCTCCAGCGCCTGGTCGGCCAGGCCCAGCAGCCGCTGCACTTCCTCGAGGCGTTCGCGTTCGGCCGCAATCTCTGCGACCACCTCGCGCTGGCCGTCGAATTCGTCGAGCACGCTGGCGTAGCGGGTCGCCAGGTCCACATCCCCCGCTGCCAGCGCCTGGCGCGCTTCGGCTTCCACCTCGTCGAGCAGCGAGGCAAGCTCTCCTTCGATCGCGGGGTCGTCGGGAACGGACGCGCGCCGCGCCAGCAGCTCCTGCAGACGATCGTCCATCCCCGGGTCCGGCAAGGTGACGTCGGGCTGTTCGGCGACCGGGGCGGTCGGCATCTGGATCTGGGGGATGTCCATCGAGAACTCGGACCCGCCCTCGCCGATGACATCGCCAAGGCGACGAACACCGCGCTCCGCTTCGGCCGAATCGTCGGCAACGCCCGACGGGTTGTCGGACGCCTCCTGCGCGGTTGCCGGCCACGTGGCGCAGCAAAGCGCAATGCCGGCCACGATGCTCAATAGCCAAAGCTTCATAAACGAGACCTTGTGGATGACTGGATCGAGTTGGAATTGCCGCCTGCTATCAAGTGGTTCGGCTTGACGCTGCCTTTCGATTAACATAACTGATCGAATCTGTTCCGACAAGGTCGACGAAAGCCGTTGCGAAGCCGAATTCCGGACTCGATTGACGCCCCCTCCGAACCCCCATGCACGGGAACCGAATGTCCATTACAAAAATGCACTTGCTGAGCGAACCCGATCACGTTTCGCGCCATTCAGAAAAAATCCTCGACACGCGATCGCTGGGCGTCGATACCGAATTCGTGCGCGAACGCACTTATTTCCCGCGCCCGGGGCTGTTCCAGTTCAGCGACGGCAACGAAGCCTGGCTGGTCGACCCGGTCACGCTGTCCGGCCAGGCCTGCCTGCATTCGCTGATCAGCGCGGTCATGGAAAACGCCGAGACCACCAAGATCCTGCACAGCACCGGCGAGGACCTGGAAGTCATCGACCTGGTCGGGCAGGCGCAGCCGGACCCGCTGTTCGACACGCAGCGCGCCGCCGCGCTGCTGGGCTGGCCGCTTCAGATTCGCTACGAGCTGCTGGCCGGCGAGCTGCTGGGCGTGGAATTTCCGGGCGGCCTGGGGCGCAACGACTGGTGTCGCCGGCCGTTGCCCGCCGCCTGGCTGGAATACGCGGCCAACGATGTCATCGCGCTGCCGGACATGCGCGATGCCCTGGCTGAACGGCTGGAGCAGGCCGGTCGGCTGGGCTGGCTGATCGAGGATTGCCGACGCCTGCTGGTGCGCAAGGACAACGGAAACAACCCGGTGGTAAGGATCAAGGGCGCAGCCGGGCTTTCGGACGCCGAACTCGAGCGACTGGATCGTCTTGCGCAGTGGCGCGAGACGCAGGCCCGCCAGCGCGACCTGCCGCGCGGCTTCATCGTGGCCGATCCGGTATTGCTGGAGCTGGCCCGGATGGAATCGCCCGAAGAACGCGCACTGGAAGGCCTCGCCACCGGCCGGCAGCGCCTGGGCAGACGCGATCGAAGCGCCATCCTCGAAGTACTGCGGGACGCGCCCCGGGACTTTTCCCGGCCGCCGGAACTCACCCCGTTGACGCGCGAGCAGCGGGCCGAAATCAAGGCCCTGCAGGCGCGCGTCGGCAAGGTCGCCGCGGAACTGGGCGTGGAGCCTGCGGTGATCGCCAGCCGGCGCGATCTAACGCGCCGGCTGCTGGGTCTGCCCTGCCCCTGGCTGGACGGCTGGCGCGGCGAACTGCTCGGAGACCTGTGACCGATCCGCCGCCGTCGCCCCGACGGCATCTGAGCCCGGGCCGGCGCGAATCAAACGGAGCCCCTGCCAGGCTATTTTGCTACCATTCACGCTCGCCGTCATCAATGCCCCGGTAGCTCAGAGGATAGAGCAGCCGCCTCCTAAGCGGCAGGTCGCAGGTTCGACTCCTGCCCGGGGCGCCATTCCGGACCGAGCCACGACCATGGCCGACCGGCTCGATGCTTGCATGCAAAGGAAACGACAATGGGAATCCTGCAAGGTAAACGCGCGCTGATCGTCGGCGTCGCCAGTCCGCGCTCGATCGCGTGGGGCATTGCCGAGGCCATGCACCGCCAGGGCGCCGAACTGGCATTCACGTATCAGAACGAGAAACTGAAATCCAGGGTCGACAAGATCGCCGCGCAGACCGGATCGGAGCTGGTGATGCCGCTCGACGTCGCCGAGGACGAGCAGATCGATGCGGTCTTCGAGCAGCTCGAATCCCGCTGGGGCCACCTGGACATCATCGTGCACGCGGTCGGTTTCGCCCCGCGCGACCAGATCGAGGGCGAGTTTTCCGACGTGGTCACGCGCGAGGGATTCCGCGTCGCCCATGACATCTCCAGCTACAGCTTCGCCGCGCTGGCAAAGGCCGGCAAGCCGCTGATGGAAGGCCGCAACGGCGCGCTGCTGACGCTGAGCTACCTCGGCGCGGTGCGCGCCATGCCGAGCTACAACGTGATGGGACTGGCCAAGGCCTCGCTGGAGGCCTCGGTGCGCTATCTCGCGCACGGCCTCGGGCCGCAGGGCATCCGGGTCAACGGAATCTCGGCCGGGCCGATCAAGACCCTGGCCGCGGCGGGCATATCGAAATTCCGCGCGATGCTCGAGCACGTCGAGAGCACCGCGCCGCTGCGTCGCAGCGTCTCCACCGAGGACGTGGGCAACGCGGCGGCCTTCCTGTGCTCGGACCTCGCCGCCGGCATCACCGGCGAAATCACCTACGTCGACGCCGGGTACAATATTGTCGGCATGGCCGGGCTGGATTAAGAAACGCCTGAAAAACTACTGCGCGTGCGCCTGACGGCGTACGGCGGTGCTCGGAATCCTCATGTATTGGCATATACACTGCGGCTCCTCCGCTCCGGCGTCCACCGTCAGCCACCCGCTCGCTACGTTTTTCAGACGTTTCTTGGGAGGCACCTCAAAGACGACTGCGCGGGGCTGGTTTAGAGGCGCTGTTCAACGACGGTGATCTCGGTGTTGTCGCGCAGCCATTGCAGCAGGCCTTCGAATTCGCGGTTCGAGCGGGTGAAGCGGATCTGCTGGCGG
>JAWLEW010000020.1:28813-43216 GCA_041685925.1 Wenzhouxiangellaceae bacterium
AGGCGCTGTTCAACGACGGTGATCTCGGTGTTGTCGCGCAGCCATTGCAGCAGGCCTTCGAATTCGCGGTTCGAGCGGGTGAAGCGGATCTGCTGGCGGGCGCTCTGGCGCTGGGACTCGTCGGCTTCTGACGGTTGGCCCGGCGTGACTTCTTCCAGACGTACGACCATCCAGTTCGAGCCCGACGCAATCAGATCGTGCACCGGCTCGTCCGGAGCCGGCGCCGGCAGGCGGAATATGGAATCCAGCACCGCACCGCCCAGGTCGAAACTGCGCCGCGTGGCTTCCTGCGCTTCGATCTCCAGCGACTCGGCTTCGGCAACCTGCTCCAGGGTCTCGCCGCCGTCCTCGATCCGGGCGATCAGTTCCTCGGCCTGGGCCCGGGCGGCCTCGCGCGCCGCGTCGCGGGTCAGGCGCTCGCGGATCTCGTCGGCGACGTCGTCGAGCGGCCGGGGTTCGGCGGGCTGGTGCTCGGTCACGCGGATCACGACCGCGTGGTTGGTATCGATCTCGACCGGTTCGGAAGCTTCGCGCTGCAGCAGCACCAGGTCGGAAAAGACCGCTTCCAGCACTTTAGGCTCGGCCAGCACGCCCTCGGCGCTGAAGCGCGAAAACGGTCCGGCCTCCTGCAGTTCCAGGCCCAGGTCCTCGGCCACGTTTTCAAGCCCGGTGGGGTCGGCGTAGATCAGGTCGATCAGCCGCTCGCTGAGTTCGATATACAGATCGTCGGCGCGCTCCTCGCGCACTTCCTCGAGAATCTCGGCCCGCGCCTCCTCGAAGGTCTGGCCGCGCGGGGCTTCGATTTCCTCCAGCCGGATCAGGTGCCAGCCGAATTCGGTCTCCACCGGCCCGGCAATGTCGCCGGCCGATTCGAGATCGTAAAGCGCTTCCTCGAATTCCGGCATCATCACGTCGGGCTCGATCCAGCCGAGATCTCCACCGGCCCGTGCCGAGCCGGGATCGTCGGAATATTCCCTGGCGAGCGTTTCGAAATCCTCGCCCTCGGCGATTCGCTCGCGCAGCGTCTCCGCCAGTTCGCGCGCTTCGGCTTCGCTGCGTTCGTCGCCTGCGGTAATCAGGATGTGCGAAGCCCGGCGCCGCTCCTCGGTCATGAAGCGCGCGCGAGTGGCTTCGTATCGATCGCGCAGGTCCTCTTCTTCGACCTCGATGCTTTCGGCCATGTCGCTGGTGTCGAGCTCGACGAACTCGACGCGGACGCGCTCGGGACGCATGAACTGGTCCTGGTTTTCGGCATAGAAAGCCTCGACTTCCTCGGACGTGACCTCGACCTCGTCGCGATAGTCGCTGCTCGGCACGGTCAGCATGGAAATCTTTCGTTGTTCCAGCTGCACGCGCAGCCAGCGATCGACGTCGGCGTCGGTCACCAGGACCGAGCCGGTGACGCCGGCCGGCAGTTCCTGGACCAGCAGATCGCGGGCCAGTTCGCGCTCGAACGCCGCGACGCTCTGGCCGCTGGCCGCGATCTGTTGACGATATATTTCCGGGTCGAACCGGCCCTGGACCTGGAAGGCGGGAATCTGGCGGATCATGCCGGCGACGGTGTTCGGGCTGATCGAAAGCCCCATCTCTGCGGCGTGCTGGGACAGCAAACGCCGGTCGATCATGTTTTCGAGGAACTCGCGGCGCGCCTCGGGCTGATTGGCCTGGAGTTCGTCGTAGGCATCGCCCTGCTGGTCCCGCAGCTGGGCCCGGTATCGGGCGAATTCGGTCTGGAATTCCGAGACCGTGATCTCGGTATCCCCGACTTCGGCCACCGCGTCCTGCGGCACGCTCTGGATATAGCTGTCAAGCCCGAAGAACACGAACGGGATGGCGAGCAGCCCGAGGACGAAGATCGCAACGATGCCGGTAACCCGGTCACGAATGGCTTGCAACATAAGGTTTGATTCCTGCGCAGGCAGACTCTGGAATGCCGCGGTTGAAATGACTCATCGAAATAAATCGGGGCGCCGCTTTGGCGCCCCGATTCGATCAATGGCGGAGTGGACGGGACTCGAACCCGCGACCCCCGGCGTGACAGGCCGGTATTCTAACCAACTGAACTACCACTCCTGATACTTCTGGTGGGTGCTGACGGGCTCGAACCGCCGACCCTCGCCTTGTAAGGGCGATGCTCTCCCAACTGAGCTAAGCACCCGGGACGCTAAGCCAGCTATTTTATCGCGTCTTTGAATGCTTTACCAGCCTTGAACGAAGGCGTTTTCGACGCCTTGATCTTGATCGTCTCCCCGGTGGCGGGGTTGCGTCCCGTGCGGGCGGCGCGTTTCTTCACCGAAAACGTACCAAAACCGATCAGAGAAACCGTATCTCCCTTTTTCAGCGCCTTTGAAACCGAATCGATCATCGCGTCAAGCGCGCGACCGGCATCCGCCTTGGTGAGACCAGCGTTGTCCGCGATGGCATCCGTGAGTTCTGATTTATTCATAGTCTAATCTGCTCCAGGTACTTTCTGAGTTATTGGCTTGCGACACCCCTTGGCTTGACACCAGACGGCCGATCGTTCCCCGTACCGGCCTCCCATGCAAGAGATGTTATACCACCCGTACACGTGCATCAACCGGGCAATCGCAAAGATCGAAGCCTTGTTTCCGGCGGTCTGCCGGCGCTGGTTCTCGGGGGCTGGAACCCCCTACAGCTCAAAGCAGCAACAAAGTATATCTGAAAATCGCCGCGGAATCGAACCGCCTGGCGGCTTTTGCCCCGCTGTGCCGGGCATCGACGCCGCCGTGCGGCCGAATCCCGGCCGCACGGCCCGCCAGGCGTCGTCAGTGCGCCCGGGTCGCCTTGTCCTTGTCGATCGTTTCGCTCTTGGCTGCCGTCGACGTCGAGACCTCGCCGGGTTCCGGGCGCGCGACCAGCGCGATGTCGAGCACCTCGTCGATCCACTCGACCGGGCGGATGTCCAGGTCCTTCTTGATCCGCTCGGGAATCTCGACCAGGTCCTTCTCGTTTTCCTTCGGAATCAGCACCGTGTCGATGCCCCCGCGCAGCGCGGCCAGCAGCTTTTCCTTCAGCCCGCCGATCGGCAGCACCCGGCCCCGGAGCGTGATCTCGCCGGTCATGGCGACATTGGCCCGGATCGGAATGCCCGTCAGCACGGACACCAGCGCGGTCACCATTGCGATGCCGGCGCTGGGGCCGTCCTTGGGCGTGGCGCCTTCGGGCACGTGGATGTGCAGGTCGCGCTTTTGATGGAAGTCGGTGTCCAGGCCCAGCGCCTCGGCGCGCGAGCGCACCACCGACAGCGCGGCGGTGACCGACTCCTGCATCACCTCGCCGAGCTGCCCGGTCTGGGTCAGCTTGCCCTTGCCCGGCACCGCGTTGGCCTCGATCTGCAGCAGTTCGCCGCCGACCTCGGTCCACGCCAGGCCGGTGACCTGGCCGATCTCGTCGCGCTCCTCGGCCCGGCCGAAGCGATGCCGCCGCACGCCCAGGTACTTGTCCAGGTTGCGCGTCGTGACCTGGCGCTTGTCCAGCTTCTTGTCCAGGCTGAGCTCCTTGACCACCTTGCGGCAGACCTTGGCCAGCTCGCGCTCGACGTTGCGCACGCCCGCCTCGCGGGTGTAGTAGCGGATGATGTCGGTGATCGCGGTATCGCTGACCGTCAGCTCCTCGTCCTTCAGGCCGTGCTGCTCCATCTGCTTGGGCAGCAGGTACTTGCGCGCGATGTTGAGCTTCTCGTCCTCGGTGTAGCCGGGGATGCGGATGATTTCCATCCGGTCGAGCAGCGGCGCCGGGATGTTCAGCGAATTGGCCGTGGCCAGGAACATGACCTCGGAGAGATCGTAGTCGACCTCCAGGTAATGGTCGCTGAAGGTGTTGTTCTGTTCCGGGTCCAGCACCTCGAGCAGCGCCGAAGACGGATCGCCGCGGAAATCCATGCTCATCTTGTCGAGCTCGTCGAGCATGAACAGCGGGTTGCGCGTGCCCACCTTGGACATGTTCTGCACCACCCGGCCGGGCATGGAACCGATGTAGGTCCGGCGGTGGCCGCGAATCTCGGCCTCGTCGCGGATGCCGCCCAGGCTCATGCGGATGAACTCGCGGCCGGTCGCGCGCGCGATCGAGCGGCCCAGCGAGGTCTTGCCCACGCCGGGCGGGCCGACCAGGCACAGGATCGGTCCGCGCAGCTTCTTGACGCGCTTCTGCACGGCCAGGTACTCGAGGATGCGCTCCTTGACCCGCTCCAGGCCGTAGTGGTCGGCCTCGAGGATGTCCTCGGCGCGCTTGAGGTCGTGGCGCACCTTGCTGCGCTTTTTCCACGGCACGGCCAGCATCCAGTCGAGGTAGTTGCGCACCACGGTGGCTTCGGCCGACATCGGCGACATCATCTTGAGCTTGTTGAACTCGCTCTTGCACTTCTCCAGCGCCTCGGACGGCATGCCGGCCTTTTCGATGCGCTGTTCGAGATCGCCCAGGTCGTTGCCGGATTCGTCCAGGTCACCCAGTTCCTTCTGGATGGCCTTCATCTGTTCGTTGAGGTAGTACTCGCGCTGGCTCTTCTCCATCTGGGTCTTGACCCGGCCGCGGATGCGCTTTTCGAGCTTGAGCACGTCGATCTCGCCTTCGATCAGCGCCATCAGGCGCTCCATGCGCTCGCGCAGGTCGGCGGTCTCGAGAATCTGCTGCTTGTCCTCGATGCGAATGCCCAGGTGGGCGGCGATGGTGTCGGCCTGGCGGCTCGGGTCATGAATGCCCGACAGCGTGGTCAGCAGCTCGACCGGAATCTTGCGGCTGAGCTTGACGTACTGCTCGAACAGGCTCAACAGGCTGCGCGCGGTCACGTCCAGCGCCTCGCTGTCTTCGTCCTCGGCCTGCGGCACCGCTCCCCAGGTGCCGGCCAGGTAGCCTTCGTCCTCGTTCAGGCCGGTGACGTGCACCCGCTCGACGCCCTCGACCAGTACCTTGGTGGTGCCGTCGGGCAGGCGCAGCATCTGCAGGATGGTCGCCAGCGTGCCGTACTCGAACAGGTCTTCGGGCGCCGGTTCCTCGGTTTCGGGCGACTTCTGCGTGACCAGCAGGATGCGCTTGTCGACGTTCATCGCTTCGTCCAGCGCGCTGACCGAACGCTCGCGGCCGACGAACAGCGGGATCACCATGTGCGGATAGACCACCACGTCGCGCAGGCTCAGCACCGGCGTGGGCTGACGCGTGGATTCGACGGGCAGATCGGGTGTCTTGGAGCTTGCCATCAATAATTTCTCACAGGGCGCGGCGATGCGCCACTTTAACGGGGTTCAGCACGGGATATTGGCGCCGCCGAGGGTGGATTCAAGCAATACGGCTCATTCATTCCAGCGGCGACAGGTTCGCCTGGACGGGACAAGCCGGTGTGAAAGGCGCCGTCGATCGTCGTGAGGTCGCGGCTGACGGTCGCGCCGGAGCGCAGAATCCGCAGTGTACGCAGTTGTACATGAGGATTGTACTCACTCCATCGCCGGGTGGGCCGCGTTCAGCTTGTCTCTCGGCGTTCGTGGCAAGGCGTCGGCGCGACGTCTGTAGCCGGGCCTACATCAAGCGCCGAGAACGCAGTCCACGGACGCCGAGAGGCAAGCCCTTCGGGGGCGCCGGACGAATCCGCCTGCCGCGTTGCGCGGGCTTGACGTAGGGAAACTATGCCTGCGCCCACGCGCCTTGCAGGCGAATCCGTCCGGGGCCCTGAACGCGATCCACCCGGCGATGGAGTGAGTCCGCACCGCCGGACGCCGTCAGGCGGTCGCTGGCGGCGTTCAGCAGGGCTTTAGTCAGGAGTCGCCGGAGGCGCGCTTGTTCCCTTCATAAATCATGTACGGCTCGGCCTCGCCGTTGATCACCGCTTCGTCGACCACGATCTTGACCACGTTCTCGGTCGACGGCAGGTCGTACATGCTGTCGAGCAGCACGTTTTCCATGATGGTTCTCAGGCCGCGGGCGCCGGTCTTGCGGGCCATGGCCTTGCGCGCAATCGCCGCCAGCGCGTCGTCGCGCACCTCGAGTTCGCAGTGCTCCATTTCGAACAGCTTCTTGAACTGCTTGATCACCGCGTTCTTGGGCTCGACCAGGATGCGCATCAGCGCCTCTTCGTCGAGTTCGCGCAGGGTGGCGACGACCGGCAGGCGGCCGACGAATTCCGGGATCAGCCCATAGCGAATCAGGTCCTCCGGCTCGACCGTGGCGACCAGCTCGGACGGGTTGTAGTCGCTCTTGCCCTTGACCTGGGCGCGGAACCCGATGCCGGCGGCCTCGGAGCGGTCCTGGATGACCTTGTCGAGGCCGGCGAACGCACCGCCGACGACGAACAGGATGTTGCGCGTGTCGACCTGCAGGAATTCCTGCTGCGGATGCTTGCGCCCGCCCTGCGGCGGGACCGAGGCCATGGTGCCCTCGATCAGCTTCAGCAGCGCCTGCTGCACGCCCTCACCGGACACGTCGCGGGTGATCGACGGGTTCTCGGCCTTGCGCGAGATCTTGTCGATTTCGTCGATGTAGACGATCCCGGTCTGGGCCTTTTCGACGTCGTAGTCGCACTTCTGCAACAGCTTCTGGATGATGTTTTCGACGTCTTCGCCGACGTAGCCGGCCTCGGTCAGCGTCGTCGCATCGGCAATCGTGAACGGCACGTTGAGCATGCGCGCCAGCGTTTCGGCCAGCAGCGTCTTGCCCGAGCCGGTGGGCCCGATCAACAGGATGTTGCTCTTGGCCAGCTCGACGTCCTCGCGATGCTTGTAGGACTCCAGCCGCTTGTAGTGGTTGTAGACGGCGACCGAAAGCACGCGCTTGGCCTGCGGCTGCCCGATCACGTACTCGTCGAGAAATTCGTGGATTTCCTTCGGCGTGGGCAGGCGCTCGCGCTCGCTCATGCTGGCGTCTTCGAGCTCCTCGCGGATGATGTCGTTGCAAAGCTCGACGCACTCGTCGCAGATGTAGACGCTGGGGCCGGCGATCAGCTTGCGCACCTCGTGCTGGCTCTTGCCGCAAAAGGAGCAATACAACACCTTGTTATCGCTGGAAGTTTCGCTCATGACTCTCTATTCGAACTGATTCGATGCCGATGGTAACCCAAAACCGCGGGCGCGGCGTCAAGTTGCGCCCACGCAAGGCACGAAAACGCGCCGCGGCGGCAAGCGCGTCGCGGCGGCAATGGCGTGCACGCGGGAACCGGGGCGGCGGGCGGCCACAGGGACCGCAGGCGCGGTCAGTCGTCGCCTTCGCGGCTTTCGAGCACGTGATCGATCAGGCCGTACTCGGCGGCCTCGGAGGCGGCCATGAACTTGTCGCGGTCGGTGTCGCGCTCGATGGTTTCCAGGTCCTGGCCGGTGTGATGCTGCAGGATACGGTTGAGCTGATCCTTCATCTTCAGGATCTCGCGGGCATGGATGTCGATGTCCGAGGCCTGGCCCTGGAATCCGCCCAGCGGCTGGTGGATCATCAGGCGCGAATGCGGCAGTGCATAGCGCTTGCCGTTGCAGCCGGCGGCCAGCAGCAGCGCGCCCATGCTGGCGGCCTGGCCGATGCACATGGTCGACACGTCCGGCTGGACGAACTGCATGGTGTCGTAGATCGCCATGCCGGCGGTCACCGAGCCCCCGGGGGAATTGATGTAGACGTTGATGTCCTTTTCCGGGTTTTCGCTTTCCAGGTACAGCAACTGGGCCACGATCAGGTTGGCCGCGTAGTCCTCGATCGGTCCGACCACGAAGATGACCCGCTCCTTGAGCAGGCGCGAGTAGATGTCGTAGGCGCGTTCGCCGCGAGCGGACTGCTCGACGACCATCGGCACCAGGTTGAGGGCCTGTTCGTTCATGCAGATTCCATCAGTTGCTTGAATGAGGTTTCGGAGTCGGTCACCTTCGCGTTGTCCAGCACCCAGTCGACCACCTGTTCTTCCAGTACGCCGTTTTCGATCTGGCCGACGAGCTGCTCGTTCTGCTTGTAGAGCTCGATGACCTCGGCCGGATTCTCGTAGGTTTCGGCAATTTCGGCGATCCGCGCATCGACGCGTTCGGGATCGATTTCGAGGTCGTGCTGGCGCGCGATCTCGGCCAGCAGAAAGCCCAGCCGCACGCGCCGCTCGGCGCCCGGGCGCAGCTGCTCCTCGGGCAGGTTGACCTGCTCGCCGTACTGCTGGCGAAGCTGGGCCTGCATCTGCTGCAGTTCCTGCTGAACGGCCGACTCGGGCAGGCTGAAATCGGCGTAGCGCTCGGCCAGGCCGTCGGTCACCGCCTTCTTGAGCCGGTTGCTGCGCGCCCCGCGCATTTCGCGCTCGAGATTCTTGCGCACATCGACGCGCATCTGCTCCATGCCGCCTTCGATGCCGAATTCGCGCGCGAACTCGTCGTCGGCCTCGGGCATTTCGGAGGCTTCCACGGCATCGACCGCGATATGCACCTCGGCAGTGTTGCCGCCCAGTTCGGGGTCGCCGAAGTCTTCGGGAAATTCCAGCTCGACGGTCTTTTCGTCGCCGGCTTCCATGCCGATCAGGGCCTGCTCGAAGCCTTCGAACAGCGCGCCGCTGCCCAGCACCGGCTGCAGCTTGTGCTCGCCTTCCTCCGGCACGCGCCGGTCGCCGACCCGGGCGTGGAAGCGGATGCTCACGCGGTCGCCCTCGGCCGCCGCGCGGCCGGCGTCGGACCAGCTGCGGCGCTGCTCGCGCAGGGTCTGGATCATGTCGTCGACGTCGGATTCGCCGATTTCGACGACCGGTCGCTCGATTTCAAGGTCGGAGACCTCGATTTCCGGCAGCTCCGGAAACACCTCGACGTCGGCGGTGAAGCGGAAGGCCCCGCCGTCGGCTTCGTCTTCGGGATTCAGGCTGGAAACGCCGGCCACGCGCAGTTCCTGCTCGGTGATCGCTTCCTGCAGCGCGGTCTGCATCGCCTCCTGCAGGACTTCCTGGCGCACCTGGGCGCCATAGCGCTGGCGCACCACGTTCAGCGGCACCTTGCCCGGGCGAAAGCCCTTCAGGCGCACCTGGCGGCGCAATTCATCGAGACGTCCGGAGACCTTCTGGTCGATCTGCTCGGCCGGCAATTCAACCGTCAGGCGGCGACCCAGGTCGCCGGTTTTTTCCATGGATACCTGCATTGGAGATTCAGCTCGCTTGTTCGATGGTCGTGATCGTTCAACCGGGGAAGCCGGCACAGCAACGTGGCGTGCGGGCTGCGCCGGGTGCAAATGGTGGGCCGTGTAGGAATCGAACCTACAACCAATGGATTAAGAGTCCACTGCTCTGCCAATTGAGCTAACGGCCCGTGTTGTATTTGTATCGTGCGCCGGAGCCGCAATACGGCCCGCGCGCTTGGGCGGACCCGCAGTGGCGCTCCGGCCCGCCTGGTCCGCCTGCCGCCGCGGTTGACCGCCGCGGTGGCTGAAAATGGGGTGGACGATGGGATTTGAACCCACGACCGCTGGAGCCACAATCCAGTGCTCTACCCCTGAGCTACGCCCACCATTGTAAAACCGCATATTGTAAACCGCTTCACCAACCGGGCCCGCAGGACCGGCTGAACCGGTGGCGCGCCTGGCAGGACTCGAACCTGCAACCCTCGGCTTAGAAGGCCGATGCTCTATCCGGTTGAGCTACAGGCGCAGGCTTCATTTCGCGACCCGTGTTCGGCGACAGGCGGTCGCCCGAATCCTGCCCGACCGACTGCCCGGCGCGTTGCGACCGAATCAAGCGCTGTGACCGCGCTCGGCGCAGCTGGTCGGGGTGGCAGGATTCGAACCTGCGACCTACTGCTCCCAAAGCAGTTGCGCTACCAGGCTGCGCTACACCCCGGCTAGCCGTCTAGTATGGCCGATTTTGCCCTTCGGAGTCAACGAAAGTTATCGCATTGCCGGCAAATCCATCGGCGATCCGGCCCCGGGGCCGGATCGCACGCACCGGTCAGGCATTCCCGGCGCCCTCGACGCCCTCGGTCAGGTAGGTATTCTTCAGCCGCACATAGTGCTGCGCCGAATAGCCGAGCATCTCGAGTTCCCGGTCGGTCAGCCGACGCACCGCTTCGGCCGGCCGGCCGCGGTACAGCCAGCCCGATTCGAGCCGCTTGCCCGGGCTGACCAGGCTGCCGGCAGCCAGCATCACCTCGCTTTCCAGCTCGGCGCCGTCGAGCACCAGCGCGCCCATCCCGACCAGGCAGCGATCGCCGATGGTGCAGGCATGCAGCACCGCGGCGTGGCCCACCGTGACGTCCGCGCCGACGATCAGCGGCAGTCCCCCGGGCGTATACGGGCCGTCGTGGGTCACGTGGCCGATGACGCCGTCCTGGATGTTGCTGCGCGCGCCGATCTCGATCGAATTGACGTCGCCGCGCAGCACCACGTTCGGCCAGACCGAGACATCCTCGTCCAGGACGACCGCGCCGATCACCGTGGCGGCCGGATCCACCCAGACCCGGGCCCCGAAGCGCGGCGCGACCTGGTTGAACGTTCGCACTGATAAACCCATCATCTTTCCTCGCTTGCCGGCGCCGCGCGCCGGAACATTTATTCACAGTGTCACGCGACAGTCAAAAAACAGCGGCTTGGTGTGAATTGCCCAGACAACTGGTCAGGAAAAGCCCACAAAGCATTGAATAATAGCTGTTTTATCGGTATGGCCGCTAATTGACCAATCCGCAGGGATGACCATGCTCAGCGTGATCCGCCGCTCCTTGAACGGTTTACACACATGGTTATCCACAAATGCTGTGGATAACGCGCCGGCACCACCCGCGGGCGGGCACCGGTACAATAACGCACTTCGTTTCCCGGCTTCCCGACCCTGTCGATTACATGCGCGCGCACATCGAAGAACTCATCCACCAGGCCGTGGGATATCTCAAGCGGGACGGCAACCTGCCGCGCGATGTCGAGCCCGTGTTCCAGGTCGACCAGCCGCGCGATCCTGCGCACGGCGACTACGCCTGCAACATCGCGCTGATCCTGGCCCGCACGGTCGGCCGCAAGCCGCGCGAGATCGCCGAAATGATCGTCGAGCGACTGCCGGGCTCCAAGCGCGTGCGCCAGGTCGATATCGCCGGCCCGGGATTCCTGAATTTCTTCGCCAGCGACCATCATCTGCGCACCGTCGTGCGCGAGGTGCTGGGCGCCGGCGAGCGCTACGGCCACCAGCGTCCCGGCGACAAGGAAGACGTGCTGGCCGAATACGTCAGCGCCAACCCGACCGGCCCGCTGCACGTGGGACACGGCCGCGGGGCCGCCTACGGCGCCTCGGTCTCGGCCATCCTCGCCGCCGCCGGCCACCGCGTGACGCGCGAGTACTACGTCAACGACCACGGCCGCCAGATGGACATCCTGGCGACCTCGGTCTGGATCCGCTACCTGGAACTGTGCGGCGAATCGCCGCGCTTCCCCGACAACGGCTATCGCGGCGACTACATCTACGACATCGCGCGCACGGTGCGCAGCCGCCGCGGCGACAAGCTGCGCCATCCGTGGCGCGTGGTGTCCGACGGGATTCCGCCCGACGCCTCGGAAGCCGACGACGGCGACAAGGAAGCGCACATCGATGCGCTGATCGCGCGCGCACGCGAGCTGCTGGGCGAACCCGGCTACCGGTCCTGCTTCGGAATCGCGCTGGAAACCATGCTCGCCGACATTCGCGAGGACCTGGAAGAATTCGGCGTGGTGTTCGACCGCTGGTTCTCCGAGCGCGAGCTCGACGACAGCGGCGCGCTCGAGCGCGCCCTGCAGCGGCTCGAAGCCGGCGGCTGGACGTACATCGAAAACGGCGCGCGCTGGTTCCGCTCGTCCGCGCTCGGCGACGACAAGGACCGCGTGGTGGTGCGCGAAAACGGCCGCACCACCTACTTCGCCTCCGATATCGCCTACCTGCTCGACAAGCTGGAGCGCTGTCCGGGCAAGCTGATCTACATTTTCGGCGCAGACCACCACGGCTACGTGCCGCGGCTCAAGGCGGCCGCACGCGGGCTGGGCGAGGACCCCGACCGGCTGGAATTTCCGCTGGTGCAGTTCGCCGTGCTCTACCGCGGCGGCGAAAAGATCCAGATGTCGACCCGCTCGGGCGAATTCACCACGCTCAGGCAATTGCGCGAGGAGGTCGGCAACGACGCGGCGCGCTATTTCTACATCATGCGCTCGCACGACCAGCACCTGGATTTCGACCTCGACCTGGCCAAGTCGCGCGCCAACGAAAACCCGGTGTTCTACATCCAGTACGCCCACGCGCGCATCCACAGCATCTTCCGCCAGCTCGACGGGCGCGGCATGAAGCACAACCCGGCCATCGGCGACGCCGCGCTCAAAAGGCTCACCGAGGACCATGAACGGGCGCTGATGCAGGCGCTGGGGCGCTGGCCCGAAATCATCGAGGCCGCCGCGCGCCGCCGCGCGCCGCACGACGTCGCCCACTACCTGCACGACCTGGCCGGCCAGTTCCATACCTATTACAACGCCGTGGCGATCCTGGTCGACGACGATGACGACCTGCGCAACGCCCGGCTGAACCTGATCAGCGCGGTGCGTCACGTCATCGCCGGCGGACTGGCCCTGATCGGCGTCGACGCGCCGGAGCAGATGTAATGGCGCGCAAGCAGGCAAGACGCGGTTCCGGCGCATCGGCGAGCCTGTTCAGCTTCGCCGCCGGGCTGGCCTGCGGGCTGGGACTGGCGCTGCTGGCATGGCTGGGCGGCTACCTGCCGCGCGGCGACGAGGCCGGCGTCGGTCCGCCGAGCGGGCGCGACGACCCGCCCATCATCGAATCTCGCGGCGAGGGCGAGCCGCGCGAACGCGACGGCCGCTACGATTTTTTCACCGTGCTGCCCGAAATCGAGGTGGTCGTGCCCAACCGCGAGATCGAACAGCGCGCGCGCGACAATCCCGAACAGCCGGCCACACCGGCCGGCGGCAGCTACCTGATCCAGGCCGGCTCGTTCCGCTCGGCCGAAGACGCCGAGGCGATCAAGGCCGAGCTGGCCATGTTCGGCATGGTCGCGCGGGTCCAGAGCGTGACGGTCAACGGCGAGAGCTGGCACCGCGTCCGGCTGGGCCCGTACGACACCGCGCGCGCCGCCGACAGCGCCCGGCGCGAACTGCGCGAACAGGGATTCGAGTCGATCGTGCTCAGCGACGGCTGATGCACGCAAGCCGCTGACGAACCGGTCTGAGAGGGCAGGAAACTCCATCCGGGAAACTGCAATGACCGAGACCGCACCCAGACCCGCGCTGATGCTGCCCGGCGGCGGTGCGCGCGGCGCCTACCAGGTCGGCGTGCTCAGGGCGCTGGCCGAATACCTGCCGGCCACGGAATTGCCGTTTCGCATCGTCGCCGGCACCTCGGCCGGCGCCATCAACGCCGCGGTCATGGCCAGCCACGCCGACGACTTCGCCTACGGCGCCGAACGGCTTGCGCAGTTCTGGGGCAACTTCCACTGCCACCACATCTACTGCACCGGCTGGCTGCACAACATGGGCACCGGGCTGCACTGGCTGGCGTCCATGACGCTCGGCGGGCTGGGCGTCGCCAACCCGAAGTCGCTGCTCGACAACCGGCCGCTGGGAGAACTGCTGGAAGCCGAGCTCGACACCGCCGGCATCCAGCGCGCCATCGACCGGGACCTGCTCGACGCCGTCATGGTCACCGCCTCGGGCTACGCGACCTCGCGCGCGGTCACCTTCTTCCAGGGCCGCGACGACATCACCGAATGGCAGCGCTACCGGCGGGCCGGCGTCCGGACAAAGATCGATCACCGCCACCTGCTGGCCAGCGCCGCGCTGCCGGTGCTGTTCCCGGCCCAGCGGATCGGCAACGAATACTTCGGCGACGGCGGCATGCGCCACACCACCCCGCTCAGCCCGCCCATCCACATGGGCGCCGACCGGCTGCTCATCATCGGCACGCGCGACGAACACCAGGATCCCGAGCCGGCAGTCTGCGAACGCTATCCATCGCTGGGCGACATCGGCGGCTACCTGCTCGACGTCATCTTCATGGACTACCTCAACAACGACCTGGCCCGATTGAAAAGAATCAATCGCACGCTGGAACACGTGCCCGAAGACCGTCACGCGGACACCGGCCTGCGCCAGGTCGAGGCGCTGCTCATCCAGCCCAGCGAAGATCTCAGGCAAATCTCCAACCGCCACATGCACCGCATCCCGGCCAGCGTCAAGACGCTGATGCGCGGCGTCGGCGCCTGGGGTCCGGGACGCCTGCCCAGCTACCTGCTGTTCGAAGCCGAATTCAGCCGCGAACTCATCGAGCTCGGCTACAAGGACGGCCTCGCCCGGCGCGACGACGTACGGCGGTTGATGGGGGTCGCGGGGTAGGTTCGTCGTTTCGTCGTTTCGTCGTTTCGTCGTTTCGTTGGCTTGTTGGCTGAACGATTTACGGTTCGCACCAGCGGCGGCACTATCGGTGTAGGCGCCAGCCCTGCTGGCGAA
>JAWLEW010000112.1:0-2529 GCA_041685925.1 Wenzhouxiangellaceae bacterium
TTGTGCGTGCCTTCGCTCGCGCACGGCTGGGATCCGCTGCCGGTGACCGAGGACCCGCTGCTTCGCATGCCCGGCACGCAGCCGGGGCAGGGCATCGGTCTCGAACAGCCCGATCGTTGCCTGAACTGCCACGCCGGCTACGACCAGCCGGTCGAGCCCGGCTTCAACTGGCAGGGCTCGATGATGAGCCAGTCGGCGCGGGATCCGTTCTTCTGGGCCGCGCTGACCGTTGCGGCCCAGGATTCCATCGCCGTCCTCGGCAACCCGAACGCCACCGATATCTGCCTGCGCTGCCACATGCCGCAGGGATGGCTTGAGGGACGTTCCGATCCGACCAATGCCAGCGGGATGGAGGCTGCGGACTTCGACGGCATCCACTGCGACTTCTGCCACCGCGGCTATGACCCCTTCCATATCGACACCCATTCCGGAGCCCGCGAAGGCGATGACTGGCTGGGGTACTGGGACGAGCGCAATGCAATCGACCCCCCGTCCCGGGCGGCGGCCGACGCGACCCTGGAGGCCGATATCGCGCAGGCAGGTCAGCTCCGGCTTTTCTCCGGCCTGGACTGGTTCGGCGCTGATGGCCGGCCCGTCGAGCCGGCATATTCCGAGGCCGGCGGGGGCCAGTTCTACGTGTCGGGCGAGGCCGACAAGCGCGCGCCATTCGCCGACGCCACCGGGCGGCACGGCCAGCTCTACAGTCGGTTCCACAAGAGCCGCTATTTCTGCAGCAGCTGCCACGACGTGTCCAACCCGGTCCTTGCCAACCTTGGCCATGATTCGTCGTTGCCCGTGGACCCGGACGGCAACCTGGCCACCGAGCAGTTGCCCGCCTATGCCTATTTCCACGTAGAACGGACGTTTTCGGAATTCATGCTTTCGGCTTATGGCCGTGGTGCCGGCGCGGCGGGTCTCGGCCCGTTCGCGCCGGATGTATTCGACACGTCGCGCCCGGACAACCTGATCGCCACCTGCCAGGACTGCCACATGCGCGACGTGGTCGGCGCCGGTGCCGACAAGAACGACGCGGTGCTGCGACCGGACGATTCGGTCGAGCATCCGAAAAGCGGACAGCCGCTGCACGATCTCACGGGCGGAAATACCCTGGTGCCGAATCTCCTGGCCAGCACCGTTGCGGAGTCGGCCAACTACGATCCCGCCAATGCCGCGCTGTTGAATCGCCCGGGTGAACTGACCATGGACCTGGCCGGCGGGCTCGGGCTGAACCACGAGGCCTTGCGCGCCGGCGCGCAGCGCGCCCGGCAGCAACTGCAGATGGCGGCATCGCTCGAAGGGCTGGCCTACGACTCCGAAACCGGCCGGCTTGATTTCCGGATCCAGAACCAGACCGGCCACAAGCTGATTTCGGGCTATCCGGAAGGGCGCCGGATGTGGATCAACGTCCGGGCGCTGGATGCCGATGGTGAAGTCCTCGAAGAGATCAACCCCTGGGATGCCGGCGCCGTGACGCTGAAGGGGCTGGGATCGGACTACAGCGATCCGTACGGGTCGGTATTGCCGGCCCCCGATCCGCTGGCGGCCCACGAGACCCATCGCGACGAACTCGTTTTCGAGGTCAAGATGCGAAGCTCGATCACGGGCGAACTGGAAGAGACCTTTCACTTCGTGCTCGCCGACGGCAGGTTCAAGGACAACCGGATACCGCCCAAGGGATTCGCTATCCAGGATGCAGACACGAGACGGGCCCGGCCCGTCGTGGACGGCGAGCCGGCGGCCGACCATTTCAGCGAAGCGGAGTACCTGGGCGGCTTTCGGGATGTGAGCATGGAAGTCGCGCCCGGCGCGGCGCGGGTCGAGGTTCGCCTGTATTACCAGGGCGTGAGCCGCGAATACGTGGAATTCCTGCGCGACGAAATCGATGGCCGCAACGGCACCCTGGTCGATGAGTTCGGAACCGGGGCTTATGTCATTGCGGCCGATCCGTTCTTCGATCGTCTCAGAAGCTGGGGCGAAACCATCTGGAAATTGTGGCGCGACAACAGCGCTCTCGCCGGCGCATCGCCGGTGGAAATGGTCCGGGCCAGCATCGAGGGCGCCCCCGTGGCTGAACCGGAGACCTGGCAGATCACCGTCCAGGTCGAGCCGTCGGGCGGCGGAACGGCCTCGTGCAGCCCCAATCCCGTGCCCGACGGCGGCGACAGCAGCTGCACGGCCCAGCCCGAAGCCGACTACAGCTTCGCCGGCTGGTCCGGCGACTGCAGCGGCCCGACCTGCGAGCCGACCGACGTGACCGGGGCGTTGTCGGTGACGGCGAACTTCGAACTCGACAGCTACACATTGACGGCGTCGTCTTCAGCCGGTGGAAGCATCACGCCGTCCGGCGAGCTGAATGTCGCGCACGGCGAAACGCGCAGCTTCACCCTCGCGCCGGAGCCGGGCCACCTGACCCTGCCGGTCGAAGGCACCTGCACTGGCGTTCAGCAAGGCGACACGTTCACGACCGATCCGGTAGTCGCCGACTGCGAGGTGATCGCGAATTTCCTCGACGACATGATCTTCGAGGAC
>JAWLEW010000067.1:0-10738 GCA_041685925.1 Wenzhouxiangellaceae bacterium
AGGTCGGAGACGATCAGGCGCCCGCGGACTGGGACTTCGCCGGCGACGGCACGGTATTGGCCTTCGCCGGATCGGTTCAGCACGACCTGCCGGTCGCGGGCCGAATCGGTGGGATGCTGGACCAGCAGCAGCAATCTTTCGCCGGGCACTGCATCCGCGCTGGATGTCAGCTGCAAAAACCATTCGTCTTGCGCAACCCGCAAGGTGCCGGCAAGCCCGAGCGCTTCGGCGCGGTCGGCGCGCACGTGGGTGTCGACCAGCGCCTTGCCAAGCTTCGCGTAATCGCCGGTCATCATGTGCGGCGGATTCTTCAGCGCCACGCTCAGCGTGATGCTCGATGAAATCACGCCCCAGCCCAGTATGGCCAGGATGAGCCACGGCCAGAACTGGCGATACCAGGGGGTGTTGTCTTGCTGTTCCATGTTGATTTGATCTCTGGGTTCGATCTCCGGGTTGCAGATCTTGATTACCTGCAATCGGAAAAACGTCAAGAAAAACGTCAAGAGTAACAGTCGGCCCTTGCCCTGGAGGCAATTTAACGATCGTGCCCGCCCCGGCACCATTCGCTTGCAGGGCAAGCTCCTGCGCGCGGGTACCGACTTGGCATTTCCGGAAAACCGAACCCGGAAACCGATGGATTCTTCGAATCCGTCACCGCCCTTCCGGCGGGATGTAGAAGCGCGTCTCGGACCGGTTCACGATCTCGCCGCTGCGCTCGTTGGACAACAGGATTTCGACTTCGTGCATGCCCGGTCCCAGCGCGCCCTGCGGCACTGCGAGCGTCAGCGGTCGATTGCTGACTTCGTCCGGCGGCACCTCGAATCCCTGGCGCGGCGAGACCACCCGGATCCCTTCGATGCCGGACGCCCGGACTTCCAGCCGCAGCGCTTGCTCGGTGCGGTTGGTGACCTTGAGCGCAAACGGGTTCTCGATCTCGTCGCCGGCCATCCGGTACAGCGCGGTGCGGTCGCGCAGCACGTCCAGGTCGATCATCTCGCGCCCGGTCAGCATGACGCCGAACAGCGTCATCAGCGCCAGCAACGCGGCCAGGTAAATGAATATCCGGGGCCGGAGAATGCGCGATTTGCGCCCGGCCATGGCGTTTTCGGTGGAATACCGGATCAGGCCGCGCGGGTAGCCCATCTTGTCCATGACCTCGTCGCAGACGTCGATGCACGCGGCGCACGCGATGCACTCGATCTGCAGGCCGTCGCGGATGTCGATGCCGGTGGGGCAGACCTGCACGCAGCCGTAGCAGTCGATGCAGTCGCCGAGGCCAAGTTCTTCCTTGTCGGCGTCGCGCTTGCGCTTGCCGCGCGGCTCGCCGCGTTCCTCATCGTAGGAGATCACAAGCGTGTCGTCGTCGAACATCGCCGACTGGAAGCGCGCATACGGACACATGTACTTGCACACCTGCTCGCGCAGGTAGCCGGCGTTGCCGTAGGTGGCGAAGCCGTAGAAGATCGCCCAGAACCATTCCCAGCCGCCGGCCTGCAGCGTGAACAGCGCCGGCACCAGTTCGCGAATCGGGGTGAAGAAACCGACGAAAGTGATCCCGGTCCACGCCGAAAACGTGATGTAGAGGAACTGCTTGAGCGCCTTCTTGCGGACCTTCTCGGCATTCCAGCGCTGCTTGTCCAGCCGCATGCGCTTGTTGCGCGAACCTTCGGCGAAGCGCTCCATCCACAGGAAAACTTCGGTCCAGACCGTCTGCGGGCAGGCATAGCCGCACCAGAGGCGACCGGCCAGCGCGGTGAAGAAGAACAGCGAGATCGCCGCGATCGCCAGCAGCAGCGCCAGCATGACGAAATCCTGCGGCCAGAACACCAGCCCGAAGACATGGAATTTGCGCGCCGGCAGGTCGAACAGCACGATCTGCTGGCCGTCGAGGTTGATCCACGGCAGCACATAGAACAGCCCCAGCAGCACCCACGCCGCGAGCACGCGCAGGCGCGAAAACCGGCCCTCGGTCTCGCGCGGGTAGACCTTGGGGGCCTTGACGTAGAGCTTGATCTCCTGCGAGTTGTCGGCTTCGGTGGCTTCGATCATGGCGCCTTTAGTTCAAAAGCGATATTCGGTCCACAGATGAACACGGATGAACACAGATATAGGTCTTTTGAAGCATAGGTCGGATTAGCGAAGCGTAATCCGACGCTCCCGCTCGTTCGCATTGCTTGTCGTCGGCTTACGGGCTGCGCCCTAAGCCGACCTGCACACTGCCCCTTGTTTTCAGTATCTGTGTTCATCCGTGTTCATCTGTGGATAGCCTTCAAAGGGTTTATTCAGCCGTGGAAACGCGATCTCGGACGCAGCAGCAGCCAGGTGAACGTGCAGGCCGAGGCGAAGCCCAGCCAGAAGCCGAGGAAGGCGATGGTGTAGCCGGCCTGGCGAGAGATCTCCAGGCCGGGGAAGCTTATTCCCGCCAGTGCGATCGGATCGACGAACGCGAACAGGACCATGGTGGCGACGCCGGCGCCGAAGAACGACGGCCACAGGATCGCGCCCAGGCGCTGGGCCAGCGGGCGCCGCGGATGGTCGAAATCATGGTCGGCGCGCGCGTTCATGGCTTCACTCGGCCGTCTGGGCGCCGGCGGCCGAGCCGTTCTCTTTCAGGCTCAGGATGTAGGCCGCGGCAAGCCGCGCGCGGGTCTCGCCGATCAGGTCGTTCTGGGCCGGCATCACACCGTTGCGGCCGTTGCGGATGGTGTCGCGAAGCGTGTCCAGGTCGCCGCCGTAGGTGTAGACGCCGGAGGTCAGGTCGGGCGCGCCAAGCGCCGGGTTGCCGGTGCCTTCCGGCCCGTGACAGGAGGCGCAGAACTGCATGTAGTTCTGCCTTCCCGCCGTGGCCATCGTTTCGTCGACCGGCTTGCCGGCGAGCTGCTGCACGTAGACCGCGGTTCGGGTGACGCCTTCGTCGCCCAGCGCGTCGCCCCACGGCGGCATCGCCGCCTGCCGGCCCTGCACCACGCTGTGCTCGATCTGCGAGGGGTTTCCGCCCCAGATCCAGTGGTCGTCGGCCAGGTTGGGATAGCCGCGCGCGCCGCGCGCATCGGAACCATGGCAGGTCGAGCAGTTGTGCGCATACAGGTTGCGACCCATCTGCACCGCCTGTGGATCGTCGGCAAGTTCGCTCAGGGTCAGATCGTCGAAATGACCGAAGCGCTGTTCGAACGCCGCGCGGGCCTGCGCCATTTCCTGCTCGTACTGCTCGGACTGCGACCAGCCCAGCACGCCCTCGTAGCGACCCAGTCCGGGATACAGCACCAGGTAGAGAATCGAAAAGACGATCGTGATCCAGAACAGCCCGAGCCACCAGCGCGGCAGCGGATTGTTCAATTCTCGCAGGTCCTCGTCCCAGACGTGGCCGGTGGTCTCGGAGCCGTCTTCTTCCTTGGTCGATGGAATGCGCAGCCGACTGGTCCAGAGCAGAAACCAGATCGTGGCCACCAGCGTGCCGACCGTGATGATGATGATGTACCAGTGCCAGAAATTGCTCATGGCTTGTTCTCCCCGTTGGCGTCGCCACGGCGATCGCTGGAATCCTCGTCGCGATCTTCCAGCGGTTGACGCGCCTGTTCGTCGAAGTCCTCTCGACGCTTGATGACAAATACATAGACCACTACCGCGATGAAGCCGAGCAGGGCCAGCAGCGTGACGATGCCTCCGGTCATTCGCTGCCTCCCGCCATGCTGGTGGTCTGGTCCTGTCCGGTCCACTCGGTACCCATGCCCTGCAGGTAGGCGATCAGCGCCTCCAGCTCGGTCACGCCGACCAGCTCGTCGAAGGCCGCCTCGATATCGTCATCGGAGTACGGATCGCCGAGGCGCTTCAAGGCACGCATGTGGTGCTGGATCTGCTCGGGATCGACCATGTTCTCGGCCAGCCACGGATAGGCCGGCATGTTGGATTCCGGCACCACGGCGCGCGGGTCCATCATGTGCAGCCGATGCCAGTCGTCGGAATACTTTTCACCCACGCGCGCCAGGTCCGGCCCGGTGCGCTTCGAGCCCCACTGGAACGGACGGTCGAAGACGAATTCTCCGGCCACCGAATAGTGGCCGTAGCGTTCGGTCTCGGACCGGAACGGACGAATCATCTGGCTGTGGCAGTTGTAGCAGCCTTCGCGAACATAAATATCGCGTCCGGCCAGGCGGACCGGGCTGTAGACCTCCACGCCCTCGGCGGGCTCGACCATGGTGGCGCGGAACATCAGCGGAACGATCTGGGCCAGACCGCCCAGGCTGATGACCACGATGATCAGGACCGCCATCAGGCCGACGTTTTTCTCGATTGCTTCATGTGCCATGTCGGATCTCCTTCAGGCGCCCTGCGGCTGTGGAATGGCGACCGAGCGCGCGCGATCCGGCGCGTTCTGCCAGGTCTTGTAGACGTTCCAGATCATGAAGAACATGCCGCTCAGGAACACCACGCCGCCGAGCAGCCGAAGCGCGTAGTACGGCTCGGTGCGCTTGAGCACCTCGATGAAGGTGTAGGTCAGCGTGCCGTCGTCGTTGAACGTGCGCCACATCAGGCCCTGCATCAGGCCGGCCGCCCACATCGCGGTGATGTAGAGCACGGTGCCGATGGTCGAAGTCCAGAAATGCCATTCGATGGCGCGCGTGGAATACATCTTCTCCACGCCCCACAGCCTCGGGAACAGGGTATACAGGCTGCCGATGGAGATCATCGCGACCCAGCCCAGCGCACCGGAATGCACGTGGCCGATCGTCCAGTCGGTGTAGTGCGACAGTGAGTTCACCGTCTTGATCGACATCATCGGGCCTTCGAAGGTCGACATGCCGTAGAACGAAAGCGCGACGATCATGAACCGCAGGATCGGGTCGGTCCTGAGCTTGTGCCAGGCGCCCGACAGCGTCATGATGCCGTTGATCATGCCGCCCCAGCTCGGCGCCAGCAGGATCAGCGAGAACACCATGCCCAGGGTCTGGGCCCAGTCGGGCAGCGCGGTGTAGTGCAGGTGATGCGGGCCGGCCCACATGTAGATCGCGATCAGCGACCAGAAGTGCACGATGGAAAGCCGATACGAATAGATCGGCCGGTTGGCCTGGCGCGGCACGAAGTAATACATCATCCCGAGAAAGCCGGCGGTCAGGAAGAAACCGACCGCGTTGTGGCCGTACCACCACTGCACCATGGCGTCGACGGCACCGGAATAGACCGGATAGGATTTCCACATGCCCGCCGGGATCGAAATATTGTTGACGATATGCAGTACCGCAATCGTCAGGATGTAGGCGCCGAAGAACCAGTTGGCCACGTAGATGTGCTTGATCTTGCGCATCACGATGGTGCCGAAGAACACCACCGCGTACGCCACCCAGACCAGCGCGACCAATAGCGCCAGCGGCCATTCGAGCTCGGCGTATTCCTTGCCCATGGTCTTGCCCAGCGGCAGCGTGATGGCAGCGCCGACGATGACGGCCTGCCAGCCCCAGAAGGTGAAGGCCGCCAGCTTGTCGGAGAAAAGCCTGGCCTGGCAGGTGCGCTGGACCACGTAATAGCTGGTGGCAAACAGCGCCGAGCCGCCGAAGGCGAAGATCACGGCATTGGTGTGCAGCGGCCGCAGGCGGCCGTAGCTCAGCCACTCGATGCCATAGGTCAGGTCGGGCCAGATCAACTGCGCGGCGATGATGACGCCGACGAGCATGCCGACGATGCCCCAGACCACCGTCATCACGGCAAACTGGCGCACGACCCGGTCGTTATAGGTCTGATTCTGCTGATTCATTGGATTGTTGTTCCGGTGACTGTCGTGATGCAAGCGTATTCTCTTTGAGCGCCTCAGGCAATTATTGACACCGATCAAACTTTGACGCGGCATTTTCGGATTTGCCCGGCAAGCCGGCAGGTTATCATCGCTCGAATGAAACGTGGACAAGCTTCGACCGGGCTGGCCCCGCACGACTGGCTGCTGGCGGAAGCAACGCGCCGCAGCGAAGAGTCTGCCGGCGAGTTCCGGCTCGACGACCCGGCCACGCAGTCGGCGGCCGCCGGCCCGGGCAGCACCGAAGCACGAATCGTCCAGCGCGCGAGGTGGCTTCCCGGCGCGGAAGAAGCGAGCGCCGACATCGCGCAGCTGCTCGGCGCCACGCGCTGGATGACGCTGCTGCTGATGCTGCTGGGCCTGCTGGCCGGGGCTGCAGCCACGTCGGGCATTCAGACCGGGGCGACCACCATCGCGCTGTCCTACGCCGTGCTGGCGCTGCTGGGCGTACCGCTGGCACTGCTGCTGGTCTGGGCCGTACTGAACCTGCGGCCGGGCGACAACGGCACGCCCGGCCTGCCGGGACGCGTCCTGTGGTGGCTGATGACGATGTTTTCGCGCCGCCTCGGGCTTGCTGCACGGCGCCGGCACCTGGCCGGCGCGCTGACCGAACTCGGACGCAAACGGGGACGCATGCTGATGGCGCTGGCCACCCACGCGTTCTGGACCATGTTCTTCATCGGCTGCATCGGCTGGATGTGGCTGCGTTTTCTCGGCCTTCGGTTCGATTTCAGCTGGGAAACCACGCTGCTCTCCGGCCCGTGGCTCCAGCACCTCATCATCGCGATCGGCTGGCTGCCGGCCTGGCTGTTCGGGCTTTCGCTGCCCGGCCCGGAACAGGTGCAACAGGTACTTGCCGGCCGCTCCAGCCCGGCCGATCGCAGCCTTTGGGCCGGCTACCTGATCGGCGTGCTCGCGCTGTATGGCCTGCTGCCGCGCGCACTGCTGGCGCTGTGGTACCTGCAGCGCTGGCGGCGCGCCCGGCTCGCGCTGGACCTGGCGCGTCCCGGCTACCTGCGGCTGCTGCCCGCGCTGAGCGGTCCAAGCGCGGCGACCGGTCCGCGCGGCAAGCCGCCGCCCGAACTGCCGTTGGTCCGACGTCGGGGTCCACCGGCAGCGGCGGGTAGCGGAAGCCCGGTCCTCATCGGCGTCGAACTGGACACCGATGAAACACGATGGCCGCCGAAAATCTCCGGTTGTCGGGTACTTGGACGGGCCGACAACCGCCGCCAGCGAAGCCAGATTCAGCAGGCGCTGGCAATGCTCGACGACAGGCCAGAGAAGATCGTCGCCCTGTGTTCGCTGGCGCGCACGCCGGACCGCGGCACCATGACCTGGCTGGGCGAACTGGCCGAAATCGCGCCGGTGGAAATCCGGCTCGCCGATGCGGACCGGTTGCCCGGGCTGGGCATCGACGCCGGGCAGCGCAGCCGGGACTGGCGCCGGCTGGCCCAACGATTCGGCCTGGAACTTGCGCCGGCGGAATCGTCCTGACTGTCCGCCGGTGCTGCGAGTCGGCGGCAGCCGGCACGCCCGCCGAACCTCCGGGTGAATCGCATAGCCGGTCGACCGGGACCCGTGCCGGGCCCGAATGTCCGCGCGCCGCCGATTAAAGTATGCTTTCGGCCATGGCAAACGCCAAGTCCGCAATCCTCCAGCTATCCGTGGTCGGCCACACCAACGTGGGCAAGACTTCCCTGGTACGCACGCTGATGCGCGATGTGTCTTTCGGCGAAGTCGCTGCAGGATCGGCGACCACGCGCCGGGTCGAAGGCGCACGCCTGCTTGCCGGCGGACAGCCCGTGGTCGAATTGTTCGATACGCCCGGGCTGGAAGACGCCGGGGCGTTGATCGAGCAACTCGGTGTGGATGCCGGGCAGCGGCACTCCGGGCCTGAGCGCATTCAGGCGTTCCTGGCGTCCCCGCCGGCGACCGGCCGCTTCGAGCAGGAAGCCCGCGTGCTCGAACAGATGCTTGACAGCCACGCCGCGATTTACGTGATCGACGCGCGCGAACCGGTGCTCGGCAAATACCAGGATGAACTGGCGATCCTGGCGCTTTGCGCCCGGCCTCTTTTGCCGGTACTGAACTTTGCATCGAATCCGCACAGTCGCGTCGACCAATGGCGCGATGCGCTCTCGCGCGTCGGCCTGCACGCGGTCGCCGAATTCGACACGGTGGTCTTCTCGCTGGCATCCGAGGCCAGGCTGTGGCGCCGGCTGGCAACGCTGACCGACGTGCACGCCGCGGCGCTGGAAAAGTTGATCGCGGATCGCGAAAACCAGGCACGGTGGCAACTGGCATCGGCCCACGCCATGCTGGCCGAACTGCTGGTGGATGCTGCAGCCGCACGCCGAAGCGCCAGGCGCGACAGTCCCGAAGCAATCGCGCATGCGGGCAACTCGCTGCGCGAAGCCATTGCGCGGCGCGAACAGCAGTTCGTGGAGCAGTTGCTTGAGCTGTTTCGCTTTACCGAAGCCGATTACCGCACCGTTCCGCTGCCGATCGAGGCAGGCCGCTGGCAAAACAGCCCGTTCGATCCCGGCATCCGCGCCATCCTGGGCCGTCAGACCGGCGGCGGGCTGGCCGCAGGCGCAGCGGCGGGTGCCGCAGTGGACCTCGCCACCGGCGGACTTTCGCTGGGCGCGGGCACCCTGATCGGCGCGCTGGCCGGCGGCGGCAGCGCCGGCGCATGGCAGCTGCGCCGGAATATCGCCGACCGGCTCCGCGGGCGCATCGGCATCATGGCCGACGATGCCGTGCTGACGACACTGGCCGCACGCGCCTTCGCGCTGCTGGACGCGCTCGGCCAGCGCGGCCACGCCGCGCAGAGCCCGGTGAAAATCGCGCAGGACCTGCCCTCTCCCTGGCCGGAAGGCCGGCTTCCACGGCCCCTGCACCAGGCACGCCTGCAACCGGGAATCTCGACGCTGAATCGGGGCGAGGGATCGGACGCGGATGCGCGGCACGAGCTGGCAGACGAACTGCGCCGGGCGCTGGGCGACGGTTCACGACCCCGGGTGAATGCCACTGACTCGCCCCCGCCGTAGGACCCTCCTTGCAGGCGAATGGATCTGCCGAAAGTCCCCGAAGCGGGTTGCATCGCGACATGGAACCTCCTGGCCGAGGTGGGTCGCGCGCTTTGCGCGAATCCCGCCGGACGGGTTCATCGAACAAGCCAGTCCGGCAGCAGGCGGTCGGCATCCCGGATCGCGCGGCGGTGCTCGCGTGCGCCCGGCAACATGGCCTCCAGCGCGCTCCAGAACCGCGCCGAGTGATTCGGATGGTCCAGGTGGGCCAGCTCGTGTGCGAATACGTAGTCGACCAGTTGCGGCGGCAGAAACAGCAGCCGGACATTGAGCGAAATGTTGCCGTTGGACGAGCAGCTGCCCCAGCGGGTCTTCTGGTTGCGCCAGGTCACCCGACCCACGGTCTTGTCGAGTCGCCCGGCCAGCGCGTGAAAATGCGGCTGGAGCTGTTGAACGGCGCGCGCCTTCAGTGCCCGGACCAGCACGGCGTGCGCAATATCGGCTTCGTGCCGGGGCAAACCGATCCTCACGCCGTTCTCGCGCCAGCGGAAAGAACTTCTCGTGCTGTCGGTCCAGGTCACGACCGCGGCCTGGTCCAGCGCGCGCAGCCGCAGCACTTCGGGAAACGGGCCGGCCTCGGGTCCGTCCGAACGGCGGATGGGCATGCGCGCACGAGTCGAGTCCACCCAGTCGTGATTGGCGTCGACGAACCGCCGGATGAGGCGTTCGCTGGTACCCGGGGGCGCGACCACTTCCAGCGAAGCGTCGCGCAGCACCTTGAGCTTGACGCGACGCGCGCGCGGATGGAAGCGGATGCGGAACGGGTACTCCATGCGGCAATTATGCGGGTTATCGATCGCCGCGGCGAAGCATTCATGACCCGGGCAGGGTCCGGGTACACTGAAGCCATGCGCGCAATGGTGCTGGAACGAACGGCTGAGATCGAACGCGGCGGCGAGCCGCTGCGGCTGCGCGAACGGCCGGAACCGGAACCCGGCGAAGGCGAAGTTCGCCTGCGGGTTCACGTCTGCGCCGTCTGCCATACCGAGCTGGACCAGATCGAGGGCCGGGTCGCCACCGAAGTGCCGCGCGTGCTCGGTCACCAGGTGATCGGCACCGTCGATGCCTGCGCTTCCGGCGCCGACGAACGGCTCGTCGGCCAACGCGTGGGCGTCGGCTGGATCGGATCGGCCTGCGGACGATGCAAGTGGTGCCGGCGCGGCGAGGAAAACCTGTGTCCCGACTTTCGCGCCACCGGATGCCACCTGGACGGCGGTTATGCCGAATACATGACGGTCTCGGCCCGGTTCGTTCATCCGGTGCCCGACCCCCTGTCGGATGCCGACGCCGCGCCGATGCTGTGCGCCGGCGCCATCGGGCTGCGAAGCCTCCGGCTGGCCGGGATGAAAGACGGGCAGATCCTCGGCCTGACCGGTTTCGGCGCGTCGAACCACCTGGTGCTTTCGCTCGCCCGAATCCTGTATCCAGAAAGTCCGGTAATGGTCTGGGCGCGCGATGCGGGCCAGCGCGAACAGGCGCTGGAACTGGGCGCGAGGTGGGCCGGCGACACCCACGAGGCCCCGCCCGAGGCGCCGGACGCCATCATCGACACGACGCCGGTCTGGACGCCGGTGCTCGCGGCGCTGGACAAGCTTGCACCGGGCGGGCGACTGGTGATCAACGCCATCGCCAAGGAAAGCGACGATCGCGATCGGCTGGCCGGCCTGGACTACGAACGCCAGTTATGGCGCGAGAAGGAGATCAAGTCGGTGGCCAACGTCACCCGCCGCGACATCGCCGAGTACCTGCGGATCGCGGTCGACAACGCGCTGGTGCCGCAGGTCCGGGCCCTGCCGCTGGAAAAGGCCAACGAAGCGCTGCGCCGGATCCGGTTCGGCGGCTTCCGCGGCGCCTTCGTGCTCGA
>JAWLEW010000068.1:0-10734 GCA_041685925.1 Wenzhouxiangellaceae bacterium
AAATCGACCACCAGCATGCCGCGCTCGGTTTCGGGCACCGATTGCAGCAGCCGGTCGACGTCGTTGAGCGGGTCACCGGCGAAATACATCTGGGTGGTGAGTTCGTGGAAGCCTCTCCTGGCGACCTTGAAATGGATATGCGGCGGGCGATTCCAGCCGTCCATGACCGGATACGCGCCCGGCTTGATGGTCCTGACCCGATAGCGGCCCTCGCCATTGGTTTTCAACTGAGCCCAGCCCTGGAAGTTCTCGTCCAGCGGCGCCGGATTGGGGTCGGCCTCGTGTGAGTACCGGCCGTGCACATTGGCCTGCCAGACGTCGACCAGTGCGTCGGCGATCGCGTTGCCGTCTTCGTCCAGGATCCGCCCGGAGATCTCGACCACCTCGCCGAGCGCGCGCTCGGCATGCCCCTCGATCAGGGTCATGTCGGCGTCGGTATCGGGTTGCGGGTGAATCGGAAAAAATGGTCCTTCGGTCTGTACCGGTGTGGAGGCGGCCAGCAGACCGCCGGTGGCCGAAAGCGTGGCCACGCCCAGCGAACCCCGAACCATGGTGCGCCGCGTCATGCCTTTTTCGTTCTTCATCGTCTTGCTCCTCAGTGCGGCCGTGACTGGAGATCGAGTTCCGGCCGTGCTTTCCTGGAATCAAATGCCGGCCTTCTTGTTGCCGGATTGTCGCTTCCCGGGTTAGGGTAGCTGAATATCCCACTCAAAGGATTTAGATGGGGAATGACCCGATCATTCAAATATCGGGGCTTTACAAGGTGTTCGGGAGCGATCCGGACCAGGCCATCCGGTTGTTGGAACAGGGCAGGACAAAAGACGAGATTTTCGAGCAGACCCGTCAGACCGTCGGGGTACAGAAAACAAATCTGGAAATCAACCGCGGCGAGATCTTCGTCGTCATGGGCTTGTCCGGTTCGGGCAAGTCCACGCTGGTGCGTCTCCTCAACCGGCTGATCGAACCCAGTCGCGGCGAAATCCTGATCGGCGGTCGAGACGTGGTCAAGATGGGCCAGCGCGAGCTCATCGAGTTGCGTCGCAGCGACCTCTCCATGGTGTTCCAGTCGTTTGCCCTGATGCCCCACCGCACGGTCATCGATAACGCCGCGTTCGGCCTGGAGGTCGACGGCGTGGCGCGCGACAAGCGCCACAAGCGCGCCCGTGAAGCACTGGAACAGGTGGGCCTGGACGCCAATGCCGAAAGCTATCCGGACGAACTGTCCGGCGGCATGCAGCAGCGCGTGGGCCTGGCCCGGGCGCTGGCGACCGACCCCTCCATCCTGTTGATGGACGAGGCGTTTTCCGCACTCGATCCGTTGATTCGCACCGAGATGCAGGACGAACTGCTGGCGTTGCAGCAAAAGCAGCGCCGTACGGTGGTGTTCATCTCGCACGACCTCGACGAGGCCATGCGCATCGGCGACCGAATCGCGATCATGCAGGACGGCATGGTGATCCAGGTCGGCACGCCCGAGGAAATCGTTACCCAGCCGGCCAACGAATACGTGCGTTCTTTCTTCTACGGCGTCGACATCTCCCAGGTCTTTACCGCCGCCGACATCATGGAAAAACGCCAGGTCACGGTCATCGAGCGCCCCGGCATGGGCATTCGCGCCGCACTCGAGAGTCTCAGGCGCCAGGACGGCGACTACGCGGTCGTGGTCGGCGAAGGCCAGGACTACCACGGCATGGTTTCGGCCGATTCGCTGATCGCCCAGGTGGACCATGCCGACGAGCCGACTTTCAAGAATGCCCTGCTGGAGGTTGATCCGGTCCGGCCGGATTGCGCGCTGGACGCCCTGATCGGCCGGGCGGCGGCAACCACGCTGCCCCTGCCGGTGGTCGACGCGCATGGCCGCTATCGCGGCATCGTCTCGCGCACGCGGCTGCTGCGCACCCTGGACCGCAACGGAGACGAAAACGATGGATGAGTTCCTGGAAAAGTTGAGCATTCCGATCGGTGAATGGGTCGAGGCCGGCGTGGTGTGGATACAGGACAACCTGGAACCGCTGCTCGACGGTATTGCCGGCGTCATCGGGTTTCTGACCGATGCATTCGAGGACGCCCTGCTGTTTCTGCCGGCCTGGTTGCTCGGGCTGGCGCTGATCATTCTCAGTGCATGGCGCGTGAGCTGGAAGTTCGGCCTGTTCGCGCTGATCGCGCTGACCACCATCATCGGCATGGGTCTGTGGGAGCAGACCGTCCAGACCCTGGCGCTGGTGCTGGCGGCCAGCACGGTGGCGCTGGCCATCGGCCTGCCGGTCGGCATCGCAATGGCGCGCAACGACCTGATCGAAGGCACGATCCGGCCCGTGCTGGATTTCATGCAGACCATGCCGCCATTTGTCTACCTGATCCCGGCGGCGATCTTTTTCGGCCTCGGCAAGGTCCCCGGCGCCATCGCCACGGTGGTATTCGCAATGCCGCCGGCCGTGCGCCTGACCAACCTGGGCATCCGCCAGGTCAACACCGAGCAGATCGAAGCCGGGCTTGCATTTGGCTGCACCCGGCGCCAGCTTTTGACCAAGGTGCAGCTTCCGCTCGCCATGCCGTCGATCATGGCCGGCATCAACCAGACCATCATGCTCGCGCTTTCCATGGTCGTGATTGCCTCGATGATCGGCGCCGGCGGCCTCGGCAACACCGTGTTGACCGGAATTCAGCGGCTCAATGTCGGCCTGGGCTTCGAAGGCGGTCTGGGAGTGGTGATTCTCGCCATTCTGCTGGACCGGATCACGCAGAGTTTTGCACCCCAACGCCGCGGGTGAAATGCGGCGGCCGGCGCGGTAGCGCCACATCGTGTTCCTGGCACGAGCGCGGTGATTTCAAACCATGTTTTTGCAACCCAAGGAGAGAAACACCATGCGAGTGAATTTTTCGAAACTGCTGGTCGGATTGCTTCTGGCCTTGAGTCTGTCCGGTGCGGCAACGGCCGACAGCGTCAGGATCGGCTGGACCGCATGGTCCGATGCCGAATTCGTCACCAAGCTGACCGCCAAAGTCATCGAGCAGCGGCTTGGCCACGACGTCGAGTTGATCCAGACCGACATTGCCCCGCAGTACCAGGGCCTGGCCTCGGGCGACATCGACGTGATGCTGATGTCCTGGCTGCCCGGCACCCACGAAGACTACATGGACACGGTCGGCAGCGACATTGTCAGCCTGGGCATCCTCTACGGCTATGCCCGTCTCGGCTGGGCCGTTCCGACCTACGTTCCGGAAGACCAGCTCGCCTCCATCGAGGATCTGAAAAACGACGAGGTACGCGACAGGCTGGATGGCACCATCACCGGTATCGACCCGGGCGCCGGTCTGACCCGGCTGTCGGAGCAGGTACTCGAAGACTATGCGCTTGACGGGTATGAGCTGCAGATTTCCTCGGGTGCCGGGATGACCGCCGCGCTGGCGCGCGCCGTGCGCCGCGACGAATGGATCGTGGTCACCGGCTGGAGCCCGCACTGGAAGTTCGGCGCCCACGACCTGCGTTATCTCGAAGACCCGAAGAACACCCTGGGCAGCTTCGAGCGCGTACACGCGATGGCCCGCCAGGGCTTCTACCAGGACAACCCGGAAGCCGCCCTGCTGATTTCGCGCATGCACTTCGACCTGGATGTGCTGCAGGAGGCCATGTTCTACGCCCAGGAAAATTCGTACGAAGAAGCCGTCGACCGTTTCATCGACCAACACGGCGAACTGATCGACTACTGGGTCAACGGCACGCTCTGACAGCCGTCAGCGCCGATTGCGCCCGGCGCCCACCCGCCAGCGGCTTCGCCGGCGGGTGGGTGCCTGTTTACTGCGCGTACAGGTGGACCTTGTCGCTGCCCAGGGCGATGGTGACGAGGAAGTGGCGCATGATTTCGAAGCCGAGAATGCCGTCGCCGCCGAATTTTTCGTGGATCCGGCCAGCGCCGTAGCCGTCGTAAGCCGCCTCGGCCCCGGTCGGCGTGGCGGCCACTACATCCTTAATGTGGAAAGGCCCGAACTCGAGGCTGTCCAGCTGCATCGTCCTGACGTCGGGGCGCACTTCCAGCCCGGCGGCACGCAACGCGTCGACCGATACTTCCGGGCCGCGCCATTTGTGCTTGCCCACGATCCGGTCGGTCAACAGGCATACGCCCTTGCCGCTGGTATCCAGCGTCATCCAGGTGCGCTTGCCGTTGATGCGCGTCTCGATCATGGGCTGGTTGAACCGTCCGCGTCGGATGTTGACGTTGCCCTCGAATTCCGCCGCGTCCGGCGGCAGAAAGCGTAGTCGCCGGTTGGGGTAATCGATCTGCAATACCACCATGTTCAGCAGCGGTCGGCCGACGATCAATCCCGTTCCCTGGGCCGGCACCATGGCCGCATTTTCAAGTTCCACCGGATTGCCGCCGAGGTCCAGTATGAACTTGCTGGACAAGGGCAATTCCTTTCCGTCGTGAATATCACGATAACTTCGGGTCTGCGGTCCCGGCTCGATTCCCGCCTCGCGGGCGAATTCGGTCGACACCGCGTTGACCGAAATCGCCGTGTCGATCAGCGCGATGGTCTTCTTGTCGTTGATGGTGACCTCGATGGCCGGGCGGTCCTCGCTCTCGGCAAACGGAATCCAGCCCGCTTCATCGGGCTGTTGTGCAAGTACCGATGCCGCGAGGAACAGGGCGGCAACCGGCATCAGATGCAATCCGGGACGGGTCGGGATGAATGAACATCGTTGCCGTGGTGTTGTTGACATGGGGCTCCCTCTCGTATTTTTATGCGCCTCTGCCGCCCGGGCTGCTCTCCCTGATTCTGTCCTCCCTGACGGATAAGGTCCCGACCGGGTCGGGATGAAGGCCATCTGGAGTTGTCCGGGAGCTTCGACGAAGCCTTGTGCCCGCTTCCCGAACAGCGGCTCGTTCAGGAGCTTAGCACCGGCGCGCGCGCCTGCTCAAGCCGGCGGATTCAGCCTGTCGACAGTAGTTGTCGGACCAGGTCCGGTCGCGGCGAATCGACGCGAGCGCCGTGGGATGCGCGGCACGGCCCGTCACCGGGGCGGGGCTTGCCGTCGTTGCCGTAGCCTATGGCCTGGAACGTCCAGTGGCCACGCAGGTTCTTGATCACGCCGACGTGATGGCCCCGGCAATCGAATACGGCATGGAGATCGTTGCGCAGGAAAAAAAGTTCCAGTCGTTCGGGCGTATCGAGCACCTCGACCGGCTCGAAGCGGAACCGCTGCCACGCCGTCGCCATCGGCGTGAAGATCGTATTCAGCGGCGCGAAGCTCCGGCGATGGTGTTCGGTTGGGCCGTTGCGCAGAAGCCCGAGATAGTGGGCGTCGGTCCCGTAGCCGACGTTGGTGTGCCAGCCGTAGTCGGGAAACGAATCGGCCAATTCATGCATCAGGCGGTCGCGCGTGACCTTGGCAATCACCGATGCCGCGGCGATCGACAGCGAGCGGCGGTCGCCCTTGACGATCGTCTGGACGGCGCAGTCCACGGGCGGTTTTGCCCGGCCGTCGACCAGCGCGAACTCCGGCCGCTCCGGCAGTGCGTCGAAGGCCCGCTGCATCGCGCGCATGTTGGCGTGATAGATGTTGAGCTCGTCGATCTCGTCCACCGACGCGATGCCGACGCCGACGTGAGCAATGCGCCGGATGATGTCGTGAAAACGCTCGCGCGCCTCCGCCGACAGCAGTTTCGAATCGGTCAGTCCCCTGAGGATTCGCGGCTTGGAATCGGAAGGCAGCGTCACTGCGGCCGCGACCACGGGACCGGCCAGCGGCGCGACGCCGGCCTCGTCGATGCCGCACACGGTACCTTCGAACTGGCGTTCGAGGTACAGCGTGGGCCATTTGGGTAGCGGGGATTGGGCTTGCATCGCGGCGATGGTAATCGAAGCGGCGGCTCGATGGCGCCGTCCTGCGCCGTTCAGCGGATTATTTTTTCCATGCCGTCGTGCGCGATTTCGACCGCCACCCCGCGTTCTTCGGCGAGTTTGCGCAGCTCGGCGCCGACCTTGCGCTCGTCGCCGCCGACGATGTCGGCGCCGCAGTGGGTCACGATCATCCTTTCCACGCCCTCCTTGCGGCACCAGGTCAATTGCTGGGCGATCGTCGAATGGCCGATCAGTTCGCCGGAGCGCTTGTCCTTGCGGATCATTTCGCGCTTGATCGTCGCCCCGTCGCCGATGTAGGCCCGTATGCCGGCAAAAGCTTCGCCGCGGTCGTGAATCCAGACGACGTCGGGTACGTAGAACACGGCCACCCGTCCGGCGTGGATGCGGTATCCGACTGCCGGGGCGCGGGTCGAGTGCAGGACAGGGAAGGGCTCGAAACCGATGCCCGCGATTTCGCGGACCTTGCGTGGCTCAAGGACATGGCGCCGGTCTTCGGGCACCGCGAAATCCTGCATGGCTTGCCAGGACGCTTCACTGGCGAAAACCGGACACGGCGGCGCGGCTTCGCGCAGCGCGAAGGCGTGATCGGGGTGGGCGTGCGTGATCACGATCGCTTCAGGGTCGACTTCTTCCCAGCGGTCCTCCCAGCCCTTGCCGGCGTCGATCATCACCCGCCGGCCGCGATACTCGACCAGCGCTGCGGTGTAGAAGCGATGGCGAGGGGTGCTTGGCTCGATGTAGCCGCGGGTGCCGAGAAACGTGATTTTCATGCCGGCCCGAATGATCGCCTGCCGCCCATGCTACATCCGCCTGCCGGCAGGCTCAAACCGGTGGCTGCCCGGCCGGGTCCTGTTCACGGGGCGGTCTCTGGCGGCGGCAGAGGTCCGGCCGGCCCGGCGGCCGTTTCGAAACCTGCGGGTCAGACGATGCGCAGGTTGCGCATGCGGCGCGAATTGTCGGTATCGGTAATGGCAGATGTGCGGGCCAGGCGGGCGACGTATTGCTCGGGGAGCCCGTGTTCGCGCGCGCCGTGCACGACGAAACGCTTGTACCAGTCCAGCGGCTTGAGGTCGGGGTCGGTGGGAATGGCGCGGTAGGTGCGCGCAAGCTGCCGGCGAGTGCCGATCCGGATCGGCACGTTGCAGGCGTAGTAGCCGGTGCCCAGCTCCTCGACCCGGTCGAGGTGCTTGAGTTCGGCGCGCCGGATCATGTAGGCGACGCCGTGGACGAAGTCGCCGGGCCGGTCGGTGAACACGACGTCGCACTTGCCGGTCGCATCGGCGCCGATCTTGTGCCAGCGCAGCTCGAAGCGCGGCAGGATCGCGCGCCCGAGTGGCCGGGCCGAAGGCGTCCTCGCCTTCAGCCGGGCGCTCATCAGGTTGGAGCCGTAAGCGAAATACAGAAACGCGTTGCCGTGTGACATTTCCCTATTGTGCCCGGCTGAATGGCGGATTTGCATACCGGGGGCCAGGGCTTGCCGAAGCTTCGCCACGAACGGGCAAATCGACGTTCAGCTCGTCACCCCATCATTCAGCCGCGCGGGCCTCACGCTGCACGGCCACGTAATGCGTGGCGTTGCCGGCATCGTCGAGCACCGGCGTGACTTTCCATTCGATCTCGAACGGCGAGCCGTCCTTGCGGTAGTTGATCGTCTGGCCGTGGAACGTGCGACCGCGGCGCAGGTCCTCGGCAAGCCGTTCGATCACCTCCGGGTCGGTACGCGCGCCCTGCAGCATGCCGGGCGTCTCGCCCACGACCTCTTCGGCGCCGTAGCCGGTCAGCTCGGTGAATTGCCGGTTGACGAACACGATGCGCGACGCACCCGGCTCGTCGGTCGGCTCGGTGACCATTACCGAGTCGAAACTCAGGTTGGCGAGCGCCTGGAAGAGCGGATTTTGCACTTGATCGGTCATTGGCGAACCTCACTTGCTTAAAGTTCAAGTCTACGCGCGGTGGCGTAAAGAGGGCCTGATGACGCGTGCCTTGCCCACGGCGCTTGTGCGGCGGCTGAGTGTTACCGAACGATCCGCCTAGCGCCAGCCGGCGCGGTCGGCGACCCGCACGGCTTCGGGGTTGTTGCGGCCCAGCGCGTCGATGCCGAGTTCGTCGAGCTTCACTTCGCCCCATTCGGACAGGGCCTCGTGGCGCTGCACGCTCTCGGTCACCGGGTATTCGTAGTTGGCCCGGGCAAACACTTCCTGCGCGGAATCGGAGGACAGATACTCCAGGAATCGAACGGCGTTTTCGCGGTTGGGTGCGTTGTCGACCACGCCGGCGCCGCCGATGTTGACGTGCACGCCGCGGCCGTCCTGGTTCGGGAAGATCACCTGGACGTCCTCGGCCACTGCGCGGTCGTCGGGATCCTCGGAGTTGGCCAGGCGCAGGTAGTAGTAATGGTTGGCCACCGCCACGTCGCACTCGCCGGCGGCCACGCCGCGGATCTGGTCGGTATCGCCGCCCTGGGGCTGGCGGGCCAGGTTGCCGACCAGGCCTTCGGCCCAGTCCTCGGCGCCTTCGACGCCGTGGACCTCGACCATCGAGGCGACCAGCGACTGGTTGTAGATGTTGTTCGACGAACGGATGCAGACCTTGCCTTCCAGCTCCGGCCGGGCGAGGTCCTCGTAGGTCTGGACCCGTTCCGGGTCGACGGCTTCGGGGTCGATATAGATCAACCGCATGCGCTGGCTGAAGCCGAACCAGAGCCCGTCGGGATGGCGCAGGTGTTCGGGAATGCGCTGGTCGAGCACTTCCGATTCCACCGGTTGCAGGACGCCCGCCTGCTCGGCTCGCCAAAGGCGGCCGGCGTCGACCGTGATCAGGACGTCGGCGGGGCTGGCGATCCCTTCGCGCTGGATACGCTCGACCAGCTGGTCGGAGCTGCCTTCGAGCACGCGCACCTCGATACCGGTCTGTTCGGTGAATGCGTCGTAGATCTGCTGATCGACGTCGTAGTGGCGCGCCGAGTACAGGTTGACCTGTTCGGCGCCGGCGCCGGTCGCGAACATTGCGGCTGCCAGGCCGAGCCAGCGGATTCCGGGGCGGAGCTTGAATGAATCGAGCATCTTGTTCCTCGTCGGATAGATTCTGAAAATATAAAGCGCATCAGCCTGGCGCCCGTCCTTGCACCGGCCCAGACCGTAATGCATGTCATTTGCGTTTATAACATGGATAAGCGTTGACATGTTTACAAATGATTCCCGTTTGCATACTATTCAAGGCCCGGTACGCCGATTTTCCGATCCCGGCAATCCGGGTTCTTCCGCAACCGATATCGGGGCCGCATGAACCAGACCGCAACGACATTTCAGCACGAGCAATCCTCCCGCGCCGATTCGCCGGCCGACTCGGCGATGCTCTACATGGAAGACATCTGCCACGACTTCGGTACGCTGCGCGCGGTCGATCACGTGACGCTGGACGTGCAGCGCGGCGAGGTCGTCTGCCTGCTGGGGCCTTCGGGTTGCGGCAAGTCCACGCTGCTGCGCGTCGCCGCCTCCCTCGAGGAACTGCAGCACGGCCGGGTGATGATCGGCGGGGAAGACATGCGCACCCCGTCTGGCCGCAACGTGCCGCCGGAGCGGCGCAACGTCGGCCTGATGTTCCAGGACGCGGCGCTGTTTCCGCATCTCACGGTACTTGAAAACGTGATGTTCGGGCTCGACCGCCTGCCGAGCCGTCAACGCAAGGCCACGGCGCTCGAATTCCTGGAAAAACTCGGCATGGGCGAACAGGCTGCGCGCTACCCGCACCTGCTCTCCGGCGGCCAGCAGCAGCGCGTGGCGCTGGCCCGCGCGCTGGCCCCGGGGCCGGGGCTGATGCTGCTCGACGAACCGTTTTCGGCGCTGGATGCGCGCCTGCGGGATCGAATACGAGACGACACCCTGCACCTGCTCAAAAGCGCCGGCGCCGGCACGCTGCTGGTCACCCACGACCCGGAAGAGGCCATGTTCATGGCCGACCGCATCGCGCTGATGAAGGACGGGCGCATTCTGCAGATGGACAAGCCGCAGAACCTCTATTGCCGGCCGGCCGATCCGTTCGTGGCCACCTTTTTCGGCGACGTCAACCGGATGGAAGGCAAGGTTGAAGGCGGCCAGGTCGATACCCCGCTGGGCAAGGTCGACGCGCAGGGCCTCGGCGAGGGCGAAAAGGCACTGGTGCTGGTCCGCCCGGAAGCGGTGCGCGTGGTCGTGGTTTCCGAGCCCTCTTCAACCCATCGCGACACGCACGTCATCATGTCGCGCCTGCTGGGCCGCAGCAGCCTGGTCCACATCTGCGTACACGATCGGAAAAACCGCGAATATCACCTGCACTCGACGATGCCGGGGGTGTTCCTGCCGCGCGAGAACCAGCGCGTAGAGCTGCACGTCGATCCATCGCAGGTCTTTGTTTTTCCGGCCGAGTAGCGGTTTTTGTCTCTTGCGGTTCTGCACCCGGCCGGGTGCGGGACGCCTTTTTACTTCAACTTCAAATTCAAAACCGTTTCGCCTCGCGCGCGAGGCGAAACGCTTTTGCCTTTAGAAGTTGAAGTTAAAGTTGAAGTGGAAGTGGAAGTTGTAGCTGATCCGGGAAGGCCATTCCGCACCAGCCGGTGTGCGGCGGCAGCGTGTACCCGGCGCCGCAGATCAGCCCTCGGCAGTGCCACTGCCGGGCCGCGACTTCCGCATGGCAATGCTGAGCAGAATCACCGGGATGATCCCGACCAGGACGATGCTCAGCGCCGACGTCGAGGCCTGCGCCAGGCGCTCGTCGGAGGCCAGGTCGAACGCGCGCACCGCCAGCGTGTCGAAGTCGAACGGGCGCAGAATGATCGTCGCCGGCAGTTCCTTCATCACGTCGACGAACACCAGGATGGCTGCCGCCAGCAGGCTG
>JAWLEW010000021.1:0-42556 GCA_041685925.1 Wenzhouxiangellaceae bacterium
GGGAGAAAAATCCAGTGCCAGAGAATGCGGATACCCAGTGGGATATGCATTTAAAGCCTAACGCAAGCCATCAGCCACGCGGCGTAGTCGCGTCAGTCTGCATGCCCTTGTTAGCCACTGATTATCATCCTTTCCTAATCTGCAGTAGCATCTTCCATCGTCGCTGCCGATGGCGATAGAACACGTGAGCGAATAGCCAGACAAAAGGGGTTAGCCACCCAGCCCGGATCTCAATTTCATCAGTATAGCTTACGAGTCCTGGTCTTGTCTCCTGAAAAAGAATGGTGTGATTCCAGACTGGTACTAGCGGGCCGCTCTCGCGGCTTGAGATAACGTTGCGATCTCGATCAACTTCCACAAGTTGGATAGTATGCCGGCCCAACGGTATCAAGTTTAGAAAGTACAGCTTTAATGGATAGTCCCGACCAATCTCCCATTCGATGTCAAAAACTCCGGACTCGATGGGCACGAAGACCAGTATGGGCGATGCCACGAACTGCAAAGAGTCCGGCTTGCTAATCTCTTGCCAAAGCTCGCTTGCTGTGCAATCGAGCTGGGTAGAGATTCGTGCAAGCATTCCTCGCTGTCCTCCTTCACAGCAAACGTTTTATCTAAGCGGCGCACGTAAGCGCGTCCGGTGGAGGCCCGTCAGATCCGGAACATACTTGATCGATTTATTATGTCGGACCATAGCTTATCGCTCCGATTCGCTTTTTCCAATTGAGGGGAGTTTTCCGATAAAACCAATCCGCTCCGTTAGCGTGATCAACGAGAAGACTACTCTTGGTCACACGTAATATCGCGGTTCCGCCTATGAACGCCGGCAAATACGGCCGCTGCTACAGCAGCATAGACAGCTGCGGCTACCCCGTAGATAAACGGGGTGCTGGGGATTGATGAAGACATTGACATTCCCAGAAACAGACCTGCCCCACCAAAGGCAAGACCGGCAAGAGTAAAGCTTTGGGTTTTCATTTCCTTCTCCTTGTGCATCACAATTCCTAGACGATATGATTTAGTCGACATAACGCCAATGTTCAGTGGCCGGTTTGTAGAGCGGAAGCGTAACAAACCATTCAGGTGGAGGCCTTCAGCGCCGGAACGCACTTGAGCGACTTGTTATACGTCCAGCTGCCTAAGAATACCCTCAAGATCCTGTAGGTCTGCAAATGTCACGTGGTGGTCTACACCATCCCCGACCGCCACGAAATCATACCCAAGCTCAGCCGCGGCCCTTTGGTCCCAGACACCATCGCCGAAGTATGTCCGCCGGGTTACCGCTCCCTGTGTTGCACGTGATTCCGCCAAATGCATGATTTCGGTACGTCTCATAGCATCTGAGCTAGTCGCCATAGCCAGGCTGCTCGGTTCGAGACCGATGGCTCGGAGCTTCAATGCAGCTGTTTCGGCCCAGCCGCCGGTAGCGATGCAGACCGCTACCTTAGGCGACTTGCGCAGTACCTCCAACAACGCCACGGCCCCCGGGACTTCCCGTATGAGGTGCGGGTTATCCGCTAAGTACCGCTTCGTGAGGTCAACAAAGTTGACTTGGACGTCTCGTGCGAGACGAATTCTGTCGTTGGCATCGGGGAAGCTCTCCAGGATCTCAGCGAGAATGCCACTATCCGATACATTCTCGTACTGAGACAGATCCGATCGAAGCTCAACGCCTAGCACGTCCCCGATCGCTTTCTCGTAGAGCTTACCGTCGAAGCCCGCGGACGATACAAGTGTCCCGTCTATGTCAAAGCATACAACGTGCATAGTTTGTTTTTGAGCATATAACTGTGAGTGGCCCGCGCATCCCCATGTTGCAACACAGGCGTTTTCCGCCTAGCTACGGTTTTACGACACCCCGATATTGCACGAGTGGCACCGCTACGCGGGCCCAACCTATTGATAACCTGAGAAACGGTCATCGGACTGCCAGACCCCAAAGCTGATGCCCTATACGCGACTCTCGGGAATATACGGCGAATATACAGATATTACAATCGCTATTGGTGACCACACCGAAACACTGTAAGAAAGGTGAAAACCGACCAGCGCACCCTGCGTCGAGCTGTCAGGGTATCAACGCCAGCTTGCCGATCGTTTGCCCAGATTCGATCCGCTGCTGCGCTTGCGCCGCCTCTTTCAACGGCCAGCTTTCGACCGGCAGCGGCTGGAGTTCTCCGCTCTCGAAGCGTTCCAACAGCCAGAGCATGCCTTCGCGCAGACTTGGCGCGTGGGATTGAAGAAAACTCAGGTTGGCCGCCAGCACGCTCTTGTTGTCGACGGTCATGTTCAGCGGATTGAAGCGCGGGGTGCGCAGCCAGTCACGCGCCAGTTTGAGCCAATTCAGCCGCCCGCTTTTGGGCAGCATGGAATGGAATCCGTAGACGACCAGCCGGCCGGTGGGTGCGAGGTGGGCGTAGCTCTGCTTCAATGTTTCCACGCCGTTGGCGTCGAACACGGCATCGAAGCCTTCCGGCGCCAGGCGCTCGACCTCGGGCCACAATTCCTGGCTGGATTTGTCGATGATCTCATCGGCGCCCATGGCACGGGCATGGTCAACCTTGTGCGCGGCCCCCACAACGGCAATCGTCCCGGCGCCGGCAAGTCGGCCCAGCTGCAGGATCGCCGAGCCCACGCCGCCGGCGGCCGAGTGCACCAGCCAGGTCTCGTTCGGGCGGGGGTGGAGCTGGCGGTGGATCATCCACCAGGCAGTGAGGAATACCGTCGGCAGCGTGGCGGCCTCTGCCATCTCCAGGTGTCCGGGCTTGGCGAACACGCCGTCGACGCCGATCTTCAGGTGGCTTGCGTAGCCGTTGAACAGGGTCAGGCCGATAACCTCGTCACCCGGCTTGAAACGGTCCACGCCTTCGCCGACCGCCGCAATCCGGCCGGCCGCCTCGAACCCGGGCGTGATGGGATAGCCGTGCAGCTTTTTCGCCGATTCGTACAGACCCATGCGGATGATCCCGTCGGCGTAGTTCAGGCCGCAGGCTTGCGTTTCGATCACCACCTCGCCCGGGCCCGGTTCCGGGTCGGGCGATTCGATGTACTCCAGCGCCGAGTAGCCGCCGGGTTTCGAGATCACGATTCGATGCATGTGTGCCTGGCCCGCATTATTCGCGCTCGGGCGCCTTTGTTCGCAAACTCGAGTATGCACAAATCCGGAGCGCCCTGCGGCAGTCACCGGCGGCACCGCCTTGACATGGGTCATATTCGAGTTTTCTAATTCATGATATTCATGGATGCATACCCGAAAGAAAGATTTTCGCGATGACTTTTTGCACCCGTTTCTTTCGCTCGATCAAGTGGATTCCGTTGCCGGCGCTGGCCTTGATGCTGGGCGCCTTGCCGGCTTCGGCGGCCGAGACGGACGCCGAGGCCCTTTACGCGACCCATTGCGCGAGCTGCCACGGCCCCGGCGGCGATCTCGATCCGGACAGCCCCGTTGTACAGGGATTGGGCGTTGAACCGGCCAATTTCACCGACCCGCTGTTCAACAGCCGCGAGCCGGCCGAGGACTGGAAGATGGTGGTCGAGCACGGCGGCGCGGCACTGGGGCTTTCGGAGATGATGCCGGCTTTTGGCGACACATTGACCGAACGCGAGATCGAATCGGTCGTCACCTACCTCAAGAGCGTCCCCGGCGAACACCGCTATCCCGACGGTGCGCTCAACCTGTTCCTCCCGCTCAACACCATCAAGGCGTTCCCCGAAGACGAAGTGGTGTGGAAAAGCGACTACGTCAAGCGCGACGGCGACGACGTGTGGGAAAACGTGTTCGAGCTGGAAAAGCGCGTGGGCAAGCGCGGCCAGGTGCTGGTGGAGCTGGTCCAGTCGCTCGAGGACGGCGACAGCGACCTCGACAAGATCGAAGTCGGCGGCAAATACGTGCTCCACACCAACCCGCAGAACACGTCGATCATCACGGCCGGCAGCAAGTTCGAATTTCCGATCCACGGCGGCGACGAAGAATGGCTGCCCTACCTGGCGTTCGGCCGGATCCTGAATTCGCGGTTCACGTTCCAGGGCCACACCCGCGCCAAGCTTCCGTTCGACGATTTCGGCGACGGCAGCTTCGAGCTGGCAGGCATCGTGCACTGGACGCACTCGCCGTGGCCGCGCAACATTTTCCCGGGCCTGGAAGTGGTCGCCGACATTCCGTTCGATCGCGGCAACGGGCCCAACCGGTCCGACTTCGCCGCAGTGTCGATCATCCCGCAGGCAAGAGTCGGCCTGACCAGGGGCGGGCACGTGGCACTGAATTTCGGCGTCGAAATTCCGGTCAACGAAACCGATCGCTTCGACTACGTCGCCCAGATGAACCTGCTGTGGGACTTTGCCGACGGGCCGTTCTGGAAGGGCTGGTAAGGATCGCTGGCGTTCCTGCGCCCGCGAAGGGCTTGACGCGACGCATTGTCTCCACAGCTATGGCTCATTTGCCTGTGGACCTCGAGGTTGCGCGATTGACTTCCCGACGGCGCGCATCGACGGCCGAAATCCGGAGAAGGTCAACGGGGATTGGTGTGTACGCTCAGCGCGGTGACCGTCAGCAGGATCAGCCCCATGCCGAACAGCTGCAGGCCGGCCAGGCTTTCGCCGAGCACCGCAACGCCGAAAAGCGAGGCGGTGACCGGTTCGACCATGGCCACGATCGAGGCCACGGCCGGCGCGGTGTAATTCAGACCGACGATATAAAGAATGAACGACAGGCCCGCGCCGAACACGCCGAGGGCGGCGAACAGCGGCCAGCTCGGTGCACTCATGGCCGCAACGATGCGTTCCGGGTCGGCCGGCCACAACAGGATGAGAACAAGAACCGCAAACGCGATCGACAGGACCGCCTGCGGACTGCCTTGCGGGGCGGCACACTTGAACGCGAAAATGAAGATCGCGTAGGCGAGACCCGACAGCAGTCCGGCGCCGACGCCGATCGGCGAGATATCGCTTGCGCCGGCGTCGTGGATTTCGGTAAGCATGACGATGCCCAGCATCACGACCACGACGGCGGCCCATTTCAGTGCGGTGGGCGTTTCGAGTTTCAGCGCGAATGATATGAAATAAACGAAAACCGGTGCGCAGTACATCAGCGTCGCCGCGACCGCGACGCTGCCATGGGCAATGCTCAGGAAATAGAACGTGAAGTTGCCGGCCACGCCCAACCCGGCAATCGTCGACCAGAACCACAGTCGGCGACACCCCAGTCCGCTGCGTGCAGGGCGCAACGCGAGCCAGGCCAGAACGAACAGCAGGCCGACCGCGCCGCGGTAGAACGCAACCACGTACGGGCTCCAGCCATCGTCCATCAGCACGCCGCCGATCCCCCCCGACAAGCCCCAGAGGAAGGCCGCCATCACCACGAAAGCCGTACTTGCGCCCGCCATTCGATTTCCTCGTATCGGCGATGAAACCGGGCTGATTGCTGGCCGGGAAAGCGCCCGGCCAGGCAGCCGGTCAGACCGGGTCTGCCGCCGCGATTGCCGTGGCCCGCAGCGGCGGCGGATGGCCTTCCACGGTGAGCCTATCACCGTCGGCCAACGCATTTGCCAGTGAGTGAAACGGCATCCATTCGGTAGTACGCTGTTCTTCGCTGGTCGTCGGCGTGACGTCGACGATGCGCGCGTGGCCGAAACCGTTGTCTTCGAACCAGCGCAGCAGCCTGCGCGCGGTCGGCAGGTGGTGGACGTTGCGCATGTTGGCGTAGCGGTCCGGCGGGTCGAGTTCATCGTCGCCGTCGCCGGGAATGATCAGGGTTTCCACCACGGCACGGCCGCCGGCAGCCAGGTGGTCGCGGATACGCTGCAGGTGCTCGTGCGGGTTCTTGCGGTGATAGAGCACGCCCATTGAAAACACGGTATCGAAGTCGGCGCGAGCGGGCAGTTGTTCGAACTTCAGCGGCAGCAGCAGGTGATTCGACTCGCCGGCGAAGTGTTTTATCGCCCGGTATTGCATGTAGAAGACCAGGGTGGGATCGCAGCCGACCACCTGTTCCGCGCCGTCGGCCAGCATGCGCCAGCCGAAATAGCCGTTGCCGGCGCCGATGTCGAGTACGCGCCGACCCTGCAGCTCGACGTGGCGCGCGATGCGGTTCCATTTCCAGTCCGAGCGCCATTCGGTATCGATATCCACGCCGCCAAGGCGCAGCGGGCCCTTGCGCCAGGGAATCAGCGCTTCGAGCGTTTCGGACAGCGCTTCGAGGTCGTCGGCCGCGCCGCCGGCCACGAGCACGCCGTTGTCGATCCGCCAGCCGCTTTCGACCTCGGGCAAGGCGTCGACGGCGGCCTGCCATTTCGGCAGGTCGCCGTGGCGGCCGGGCTTGAGCGCTTCGCTGCAACGGCCTTCGAGGCAGGCAGCCGGGTCGGGGTCGAAGAAGGAGAACAGGCGGGACATGGTTTTGGCTGGTTGGCTGGTTGGCTGGTTGACGGTTCTCAGTTCTTGACAGCGGCGATGCAGCAGAAGTTGAGGCACTGGAACCAGTCGTGGATTTCGCTGAAGCCGGCGGCTTTCAGGCGCTGGTGGTGGGCCTGGCGGGTCTCGGGGACGAGGACGTTTTCCAGCGCCTGGCGCTTGCGCGCGATTTCGAGATCGGAGTACCCCTGGGCACGCTTGAAATCGTGATGGTGTTCGTCCATCCAGCGCTGGCTGGCGTCGGGTTCAAAGGCCAGTTTCTCGGCCAGGATCAGCACGCCGCCGGGCGCCATGCCGCGGCCGATGTTTTGCATCAGCGCGTCGCGCGCTTCCAGCGGCACGAACTGGAGCGTGAAGTAGACCATGACCACCGAGGCGTTTTCGATCGCCACGTCGCGGATGTCGGCTTCGATGACTTCCACCGGCACGCGCGAGTTGTCCTCGGCAACGAGCGTGCGGCAACGCGCAACCATGTCCGGTGCGTTGTCGACGGCCTTGATTTCGACCCCCGGCTGCTGGACGGCGCGACGCGCGGCCAGCGTGGCTGCGCCCAGCGAGCAGCCCAGGTCGTAGATCCGCGTATCGGCGCGGACCGCGCGCTTGACCAGAATCGGCGTGAGTTCCAGCAGCAACCGGTAACCGGGTACCGAACGCTCGATCATGTCGGGGAAAACCCGGACCACCTGTTCGGAGAACTCGAAAGGCGCGGCCGGGTTTTCGTGATCCCGGTAGAGGTCGTCCTTGTGCTTTTGATCCTTGTGCTCTTGATCGCTGTTCATGGCGCCTGTTGCAGAAGCGGGAAAGATGGATTATCGCCGGCCGGCCGCGCAACCGCTCATGCGCTCGATCGCGGGCGTCAGCAACGGCGCCAGCGCAATGCCGGCTTCGGGCGCCCGCACCGAATCGGTGCACACCACGCGCCGAATGCCGCCGGCCTTCAACGTCTCGCGGCAACTTTCGCCGAACAGGCCGTGGACGACCGCGCACACCGGCGAAGCCATGCCGGCGTCGCTGAGCGCTTCGGCCGCACGCGCCAGGGTCGCGCCGGACGAAACGATGTCATCGACCAGCACCGGGGTATGGGCTTCCAGCGCGGAAAGGTCGGGTGCGACGGTGCGCACCTCGTGGTCGCCGAAGCGCTGCTTTTGCATGACCCGCCAGGGCAGGCCGTGGCCGGCGGCAACGGCTTCCACCCACTGGCTGCTTTCGACGTCGGGCCCGACGATCACCGGTTTGTCGACGTTGGCGGAAATCCATTCGGCCAGCGCCGGCGCCGCGGGCACCACGGCCGACGGGATCGAATAGATTTCGTCGAGGCCGGCATAGCGGTGCAGGTGCGGGTCGACCGTCACCAGCCAGTCGAAGTGGTGCGACACCCAGCGCGCGAAGCTGGCCGAAGTCAGCGCTTCGCCGGGGTGGAACCGGATGTCCTGGCGCATGTAGGGCAGGTAGGGTGCCACCAGCCCGACGGCGGGCGCGCCGAGATCGCGCGCGAGATCCGCGGCAAACAGCAGGGCGGGAATCTTCGGGTCGGGCCGGTCCAGGCGCGCGACCAGGACGGCTGACGTATCCAGCAGCGAATCGCGGATGCGCAGGTAGCTCTCGCCGTCGGGAAAGCGACGGTATTCCAGCGCCGCGATTTCCGCGTCCAGCCCGCCGGCCAGCGATTCGGCCAGCGCCTCGTCGCCGGGCAACGCGATCAGCGTCTTCGATGTCATCGCGCTTCCCATTGGATGATGTCGCCGTTTTTGCCGGCGAACTCGCGCGCGTAGTCGAGTTCGCCGCGGGTCTCGGCGTGAATCGTGTACAGCGCAGCGCCCTGTTCGACGCAATCGCCGAGATGCACGTGCAGCTCCACGCCGGCGGCGGGCGCGGCGGGCGCGCCGGCCAGCTTGGCGACGCGGCCCAGGAGCCGGTTGTCGAAGCCCTGGACCGTGCCGCGGTGGGCCGCGGTCATGACTTCGCGCTCCCGCGCCGACGGCGGCGTGCGCATCCCGCCCTGGGCCCGGCATATGGCCTGGAACTTGCGCCACGCCGCGCCGGATTCCAGCGTCTGCGTCGCCAGCGCCCGACCCTGGCCCGGCGGTGCCGCCCCGCCCATTTCCAGCAGTTCGCCGGCCAGGTCTGCGGCGCGCTCGCGCAGGTCCAGCGGCTGTTCGTCGGCGCCCTGAAGCACGGCGAGGATGTCGCGCGCCTCCAGCGCCGGACCGATGCCGCGGCCCACCGGCTGGCGGCCGTCGGTCAGCACGATTCGCGTGACCAGTCCGAACGCGTCGGCCGTGTGCTCCAGTCGCCGCGCCAGCGCATGGCCGTCGGCGCGGCTTCTGACCTTGGCGGTCGCGCCGATGGGCAGATCCAGCACCAGGTGGGTGGATCCGGCGGCGATCTTCTTCGACAGCACCGAGGCGACCAGCTGGGCCTCGGCATCGAGGTCCATGACGCGCGCGACCCGGATCAGGATGTCGTCGACCGGCGACAGCCGGACCGATCCGCCCCAGATCACGCAACCGCCCTCGGCCTCGACCACCCGGCGCATGCTGCCGAGGTCGAGGTTGACCGGCGCCAGCATCTCCATGGTGTCGGCGGTGCCGGCCGGCGAGGTGATGGCGCGCGACGAGGTCTTGGGAATGGCCAGCCCGTTGGCGGCCACGATCGCGACCACGATCGGGGTCGTGCGGTTGCCGGGCAGGCCGCCGACGCAGTGCTTGTCCATGAGCATCGGCTGGGTCCATTCCAGCCGCTCGCCGACGTCGACCATGGATCCGGTCAACGCGACCAGTTCGTCATCGTCGAGCGCGCGCGCGGCAATGGCGGTGAGAAACATTGCCAGCTCGATCTCGTCGTAGCGGCCGCGCACGATGTCGCGCATGATGACTTTCAGCGCGTTCGGCTTCAACGGCTGCCCGTAGACCTTCCCCCGCACATGACCGACCGATTGCAGCGGGCGAGGGTGGGCGATGTGCAGGTCGTCACCGTCGCACACCTGCAGCTTCCGCCAGGCCGGGATCGAAAGGCCGATCTCGTCGGTATCCAGCAATTCCGAGCCGGTCTGGAACAGCTCGGCGATGATTTCGTCGTGTCGCGATTGAAGATGAATGCGCGCGTGGGCGGTAAAGCCCTCGGCGCGGCAAAGCGGGCTGTCACTGCGCAGAATGGCGACCGGCTTGCCGCGCGTGTCCAGGTCCATGCAGCGGGCCTGCAAATGGACGGACGAGGCCGGCTGCCCGCTTTTCGCGTCGTTTCCTGCGCGCTCTCGCACCATCTCGAATCAACCGCCCGACAGCGGATAAGCGTGGCCGAACTCGGGCACGCGGGCGTGCCAGCCGAGCTCTTCCTTGATCCGCAGCCGCAGGGTGTCGGAAGCGCCGGCTTCGCCGTGAATCACGAACGTCTGCGCGGGCGCTTCGGCCATGCCCGCGAGCCAGCCCATGATTTCATCGGCGTCGGCGTGCGCCGAAAGCATTTCCAGGTTGTGCACCCTGGCCCGCACCGGCCAGTAGCTGCCGTGGATCTTGACCTTGTCGGCGCCGGCCACCATCGCCGCGCCGCGCGTGCCGCCGGCCTGGTAGCCGGTAAACAGGATGGTGTGCTCGGGATGCGGCGCGTAGACCTTGAGGTGATGCAGCACCCGACCGCCGGTGGCCATGCCCGAGCCGGCGATAATGATCTTGGGCATCGGGTCGTGATCCAGCGTTTTCGATTCTTCCGGGTCCTGCACGTAGCGCGGCAGTGCGCAGGCGGCTTCGGCCTCGGCGCGGGTCAGGCGGTGGTCGTCGGGGTGGTCGGCGAACACGTTGGTCGCGTTGATTGCAAGCGGGCTGTCGAGGAACACCGGCACCGGCGGAATTCGCCCGGAGCGCTGCAGCCGGTGGAGATGGTGCAGCAGCAGCTGGGTGCGGCCCACGGCAAACGCGGGCACGATCACGGTGCCGCCGCCCCCGACCGTCTCGCTGATGATGTCGCGCAACGCGTCCTCGGGATCGGAATCGACGCGCTTGCGGTCGCCGTAGGTGGATTCGACCAGCACGCAGTCGGCCTGCGGAATCGGGTCGGGCGGCGGAATGATCGCGCTGTTGGCGTGTCCGAGGTCGCCGCTGACCAGCAGGCGCACGCCGTCGACGTCGAGCAACAGACTGGCCGCACCCAGGATGTGGCCGGCCCGGCTGCAGGTCAGGGTGATGCCGTCGAACAATTCGACCGGCTGGTGGAACTGGACATCGCGGAACAGGCGCAGGCAGTGCAGCGCGTCCTCGCGGGTATACAGCGGCCTGGCCGGGTGGTGGCTGGAAAAGCCGTGCCGGTTGGCAAAGGCCGCGTCCTTCTCGTGGATGAAGCCGGAGTCCGGCAACAGGTGGCCGCACAAGTCGCGGGTGGCGGCCGTGGCGTACACCGGTCCTTCGAAACCGTTGCGCGCCAGCAGCGGCAGGTAGCCGGAATGGTCGATGTGGGCATGGGTGAGCACCACGCAGTCGATGGCCGCAGGGTCCACCGGCAGCGGCTTCCAGTTGCGCTCGCGCAGCTGCTTGTAGCCCTGGAACAGGCCGCAGTCGAGCAGGATCCGGCGGCCGGCGGCTTCGAGCAGGAACTTCGAACCGGTCACGGTGCTCGTTGCGCCGAGAAACCGAAGCGTTGTGCCTTGTGACGTGCCTGCGTTCATCGGTTGATCCGTTGCGGCAATGCGCGGTCGTTACTTTCATTCGATGGTACTGCGTGCCGTTCGACCAGACATTGCCATGCATCAAGTGCCCGCCAGTTCGGCAAACCGGGCCAGCAAAGGCGGACCGTTCGGGTTTTCGTCCAGCGCCTCGACCAATGCCGCCGGGTTCTGGCCCTCGGCCTGCAACGGCGCGGCGCGGGCCTCGATATAGGCGGCCATGATGGCGTGATCGAACTCGGGATGAAACTGCACGCCCCAGCTGTTGTTGCCGAAATACAGCGCGTGGTACGGGTCGTGCGGGGCGATTCCGATGACGCGCGCGTCCCCGGGCGGGGCCAGCACGACTTCGACATGGCTGACGTTGAACGCGGCCGCCGGTGCAAAGGCCCCGGTCAGCGGCTCCTGCGCGTCGGTGAACTCGACCCGCGTACGGCCCATGCGCCGACCTTCCGGGTTGGGCCCGACCTTGCCCCCCAGCGCATGCGCCAGCAACTGATGGCCGTAGCACACGCCCAGTATCGGCACCCCGGCGGCGTGCGCGCCGGCCAGCCAGCCGGCGGTCGTCTCCGACCAGTCCAGGCGGTCGCTGACCATGGCCGGCGAACCGGTCACCAGCACCGCCGGCGCATGGTCCAGCGCGTCGATCGGCGGCAGTACTTCGCCGCGATCGACGCGAACCGTGCGGTAATCGAAAGCGTCCGGGCCGAGGCCTTCGGCAAACCAGTGTTCGAAGTCGCGCCCGTCGCCGCGCGCTTCCGGAACAGCCTGGCCGGTCTTGACGATGATCAGCTCGCGCAGGTTCATCAAAAGGGGTCCGGATTGGATGATGCGAATCAGTTGAAGCGCGGATCGAACCGGGTGGTGGCAAAGTTCGGATCCGGCGATCAATGAGAACACAAAAAGATCGCCTGCGCACCTGCATAATGGCGCCATTGATCACACAGGAGTCGAAACCATGGCGACCCTCAAGGCCTACGGCGCCCAGTCCGAAACCGCCGACATCGCGCCGCTTTCGATCGACCGGCGCGAACCGCGCCCGGACGACGTCGCGATCCGCATCGACTACTGCGGCATCTGCCATACCGATATCCACTTCGCCCGCAACGACTGGGGCCGGACCGTCTACCCGGTGGTGCCGGGACACGAAATCGTCGGCACCGTCACCGCGGTGGGCGACGAGGTGACCGGGTTCGAGCCGGGCGACCGGGTCGGCGTCGGCTGCCTGGTCGATTCCTGCCGCGCGTGCCCGTCCTGCGACGAGGGCCTGGAGCAGTACTGCGACAACGGCTTCACCGCAACCTACAACGGCGAGGACCGCCACGACGGTTCGATCACCTTCGGCGGTTATTCCGAGGCCATCGTGGTCAGCGAGCGCTTCGTGCTCCGGATGCCCGAAGGCCTGGACGCAGCCGCCTCGGCCCCGCTGTTGTGCGCCGGCATCACCACTTATTCGCCGCTGAAGGAATTCGGCGTGGGCGCCGGCGACCGGGTGGCGGTGGTCGGCATGGGCGGGCTCGGTCACATGGGGGTGAAGTTCGCGCGCGCCCTGGGCGCCGAGGTCACGCTGTTCACGCGCTCGGAAAGCAAGCGCGAAGAAGCGCTCCGGCAGGGCGCGCATAAAGTCGTGATATCGACCGATGACGACCAGATGAAAGCCGTTGCCGACACGTTCGACTACATTCTCGACACGGTTCCAGTCCGGCACGACCTGAATCCGTACGTCAACGCGCTCAAGCGCGACGGCACGCTGATCCTGGTCGGCCTGCTGGAGCCGATCGAACCGCCGCTGGATGCCGGCGCGGTCGTGTTCCGCCGCCGCCGCGTGGCCGGGTCGCTGATCGGCGGCCTGCCCGAGACCCAGGAAATGCTGGATTTCTGCGCCAGGCACGACATCGAATGCGACATCGAGATGCTCGACATCCGCAACATCAACGAGGCCTACGAACGGATGCAGCGCTCGGACGTGCGCTACCGCTTCGTCATCGACATGAACACGCTTCGCCGGTGAGCGGCCGGGCTTCGGGTTCCGGGATGCGCAGCACCCGGGCCTGCTGACCGGGCCGGGCACCAAAGGTATACTTGCCGATTCGCACTTTCTGGGCCTCGAACCGGTGAATTTTCAGGATTTCATTCGCGCGCTGGACGATTACTGGTCGAGCAGGGGCTGCGTGCTGACCGCGCCGCTGGACCTGGAAGTCGGCGCCGGCACATTCCACCCGGCGACCTTTCTGCGCGCGATCGGGCCGGAGCCGTGGAACGCGGCCTACCTGCAGCCTTGCCGCCGGCCCACCGACGGCCGCTACGGCGAGAATCCGAACCGGCTGCAGCACTACTACCAGTACCAGGTGGTGATGAAGCCCTCGCCGCTGGATTTCCAGGAGCTGTACCTGGGCTCGCTGGAAGCGGTCGGCATCGACCCGAAAATCCACGACATCCGGTTCGTCGAAGACAACTGGGAGTCGCCGACGCTCGGGGCCTGGGGGCTGGGCTGGGAAGTCTGGCTCAACGGCATGGAAGTCACCCAGTTCACGTACTTCCAGCAGGCCGGGGGGCTCGAATGCCGGCCGGTGATGGGCGAAATCACCTACGGGCTGGAGCGCCTGGCGATGTACATCCAGGGCGTTGAAAGCGTCTATGACCTGGTCTGGACCGAGGGCCCCAACGGCCGCGTGACCTACGGCGACGTGTTCCATCAAAACGAGGTCGAGCAGTCGACCTACAATTTCGAGAAAGCCGACACCCGGGCGTTGTTCGACGCCTTCGACAACGCCGAAAAGGCCGCCCGCGCGCTGGTGGCCGACGACCTGCCGCTGCCGGCATACGACCAGGTGCTCAAGGCCTCGCACAGCTTCAATATGCTCGACGCCCGCCAGGCGATTTCGGTCACCGAACGCCAGCGTTACATCCTGCGCATTCGCGACCTGTCGCGGATGGTGGCCGAAGCCTACTACGCCCGGCGCGAGTCGCTGGGATTCCCGGTGGGCAAACGCGAAGGGGCGGCGGCATGAGCGATTCACTGCTGATCGAGCTGGGCTGCGAGGAAATCCCCGCCCGGGCGCTGGTGCGCCAGGCCGAAATGCTGTCCGCCGGCATCGCCAAGCAGCTGGCCGACGCCGGGCTGCTGGCGGATTCGGCAAACGTTCGCTGGCTGGCCACGCCGCGGCGACTGGCCTTGGTCGCCGAAGCCGTGGCCCAGCGCCAGCCCGACCGCAGGCTGGCGCGAAAGGGCCCGGCCGAAAAGGCGGCGTTCGACGCCGACGGCAACCCGACGCGCGCAGCGGAAGGATTCGCGCGCAGCGTCGGGTTGAAAGTCGACCAGCTCGACCGGCTCGAGAACGAACAGGGCCGATGGCTGTATGCCGAAATCGAGCAGCCCGGCAAAACGCTGGCCGAGCTGCTGCCCGACATGCTCGACAAGGTGGTGCGGGAAATGGCCGGCGCGCGCAGCATGCGCTGGTCGGATCGAAGCGACCGCTTCCTGCGCCCGGTGCGCTGGCTGGTGGTATTGCACGGCGCCGAAGTGGTCCCGGTTTCGCTGTTCGGACTGGACGCCGGCCGGGAAACCCGCGGTCATCGAATCCACGCGCCGGGCGAACACCCCATCGCGACGGTGGAAGACTACGAACCGGTGCTGGAACAGGCCTGCGTGCTGGCCGACCACCAAAGACGTCGCGACCGAATCGCCGAACAGGTTCGGGCCTGCGCCGAATCGGCCGGGCTGGAAACGCAGGCCGAGTCGGCCTTGCTCGACGAAGTGACGGGGCTGGTCGAATGGCCGGTCGCCGTGGTCGGCTCTTTCGACGAGGCGTTCCTGGAAGTGCCGCCCGAGGCCCTGGTCAGTTCCATGCGCGAACACCAGAAGTCGTTCCCGCTGTTCACGCCGGAAGGCGCGCTCGCCGCGCGCTTCATCACCGTGGCCAACCTGGAAAGCGAACGACCGGACCTGATGATCCACGGATTCGAGCGCGTCATCCGGCCGCGCCTGGCCGACGCGCGCTTTTTCTACGAGCAGGATCGCCAGCAGCCGCTTTCCGCACGCCTGGATCGGCTCGACGAGATGCTGTTCCAGGAACGCCTGGGCAGCCTGGCCGACAAGACCCGGCGGCTGGAAAAGCTCGCCGCCGAACTGGCACCGGCGTTCGGCGCCGAGGCCGGGGCCTGCGCCCGCGCCGCGCTTCTTTGCAAGTGCGACCTGCTGACCGAGATGGTCGGAGAGTTCCCGGAGCTGCAGGGCACCATGGGCCGCTATTACGCGCTCGCCGACGGCGAACCGGACGCCGTGGCCACTGCAATCGAATCGCACTACCTGCCGCGCCACGCCGGCGACCGGCTGCCCGAAGATCCGGCCGGCCGCACGCTGGCCGTTGCCGACCGGCTCGATTCGCTGGTCGGCGTGTTCGCCGCCGGCAAGAAGCCCAAGGGCGGAAAGGATCCGTTCGCGCTCAGGCGCGCCGCGCTCGCCGTGGCGCGCATCCTGGAACAATCGCGTTGCGCGCTGTCACTCGACGAGTTCATCGCGCGCGCGGCCGAGGCACTCGAGGCCCGGGTGCCGGTGGACGAACGAACGCGGCGCGAAATCCGGCTGTTCGTCGACGAGCGGTTGCGCGCGCATCTGCTCGAGCGCGGCATCGAGGCCAACACCCTGCACGCAGTCACCGCCGGGGCGGGCGGTTCGGTGGCCGATTTCGTCGATCGCGCGCAGGCCGTGCAGGCCTTCGCCGAAGACCCGGAAGTCGAAAGCCTGATCGCCGCGAACAAGCGCGCAGCCAATCTGCTGGAGCAGGCCGGGCAAGAGAATTTCGGGGAGATCGATGCAGATAAGCTGCAGATCGATGCAGAAAAGACTCTTTTCGCCGAAGTTATTGAAGTCGAAGACGCCCTGGAAACGCTTCTGAATGCGCGCGATTACCCCGCCGCGCTCGGCCGGCTGGCCGCTTTGCGACCCGCACTGGACCGCTTTTTCGACGACGTGATGGTCATGGTCGAAGACCAGGCGCTGAAGCGGAATCGGCTGTCATTGCTCCAGCGCCTGCGCGCGCTGTTCCTGCGCATCGCCGACGTGGCCAGGCTGGGTCGGGCGTGAAACCGCCCCTGCTGATCCAGGCCGACCTCCTTTTCGGCAGTACCGAAGATCCGGCGCAGGCGAGGCTCTTGCACCTGCTTTCGGAACTCAAGCAAGCGGATCAACCCCTGGTACTGGTTGCCGAGCGTCCGGACCGCTGGGCGCCTACCGTTCACCGGGTCGACAGGGCGTTCATGCGCCAGGCCGATCTCGAAGCGGAAATCCGCCGAGCCGGTGGCACGCTGGATGCCATCATCTATCTCGACCTGGGCCTGTTCGGCCGGAAGCGCCAGTATCGGCGCAACATGGCCGACCTGGCCAATCGCTACGACTGTTCTCTGGAACAGATCCACGCCATTCTGCGACCCGGCAAGATCGCCGACGCGCTTTCGGACATCATCGGAAGCGTCGAGCGAATCGAAAACGACGGCCGGATCGACGCCGCGCTGGAAGCGGCTGTTCGACAGGCGCGCGTGACGGAGAAAACGCGCCCGCAGTAGACGAGAGCGCGGCGCCGCAGCGCCGCGTACCGGACGGACCCCTCAGATATCGAGGTTGGAAACGTTGAGCGCGTTGGTTTCGATGAAGTCGCGCCGGGGTTCGACCTCGTTGCCCATCAGCGTGGCGAATATCGCGTCGGCGGCGACCGCGTCCTCGATGGTCACCCGCAGCAGTCGGCGCGTTTCGGGATTGACCGTGGTTTCCCAAAGCTGGTCCGGGTTCATTTCGCCCAGGCCCTTGAAGCGCTGGATACTGCGACCCTTCTTGCTTTCTTCCATCAGCCAGCGGTAGACGTCGGTGAAGCGGCGCACCGGGTGCTGCTGGTTGCCGCGTTCGATGCGCGCATCCTCGCCGATCAGGTCGTGCACCGCCGCGCCGATTTTCGCCATGGCGCGGTACTCGCTGCCCTGGAAGAACGACGCATCCAGGACCGTGTCCTGGCTGATGCCCTGGCTGACCCGACTGATGACCACGCCGCCGGCTTCCAGCCCGGTCAGTGTCCAGCGCACGCCGGCCGGGGAAGCGTCCTCCAGCCGCGCCTTGAAACGTTCCATCCAGCTTTCGCGATCGAATTCCGGATCAACAGAAAATGGTTCAAAATCAACAAGTTGATCTATTACAGTCGGATCGTAACGGCGTTCCAGCCGGGACGCTGCCAGGCTTGCGGTATGGAAGTCGGTCAACAGCGCGTTCAACGCATCGCCATGGATCGGTGGCTGGTCGTTGCCGGGCAGCAGCCGAGCACCGTCGAGGGCGCGGTCGATCAGGTAGCGCACCAGTTCATTTTCGTCCTTGAGGTACCACTCCTGCTTGCCCTGCTTGATCTTGAACAGCGGTGGCTGGGCGATGTAGACATAGCCCTTCTCGATCAACTCCGGCATCTGGCGATAGAAAAACGTCAGCAGGAGCGTGCGGATATGCGACCCGTCGACGTCGGCGTCGGTCATGATGATGATGTTGTGATAGCGCAGCTTGTCGACGCTGAACTCGTCCTTGCCGATACCCGTGCCCAGCGCGGTAATCAAGGTGCCGACCTCGGCCGAGCCCAGCATCTTGTCGAAACGCGCTTTTTCGACATTCAGGATCTTGCCCTTCAGCGGCAGAATGGCCTGGAATTTTCGATTGCGGCCCTGTTTGGCCGATCCACCGGCCGAGTCGCCCTCGACGATGAACAGTTCCGACAGGCTGGGATCCTTCTCCTGGCAATCGGCGAGCTTGCCGGGCAGGCCCGCGACGTCGAGCACGCCCTTGCGCCGGGTCATGTCGCGTGCCTTGCGGGCCGCCTCGCGGGCGCGCGCCGCCTCGATCGCCTTGGACGCGATGGTGCGCGCATCCTGCGGATTTTCAAGCAGAAAATCTCGAAGTTGCTCGCTCAGGGCGGCTTCCACCGCCGACTTCACCTCGCTGGAGACCAGCTTTTCCTTGGTCTGCGACGAAAATTTCGGGTCGGGGACTTTGACCGAAAGCACGGCGATCAGCCCTTCGCGGCAATCATCGCCGGTGACCTGCACCTTGGCCTTCTTGGCCAGGCCGCTTTCCTCGATATAGTTGTTCAGGGTGCGCGTCAACGCGGCACGGAAACCGGCCAGGTGCGTGCCGCCGTCGCGCTGCGGTATCGTGTTGGTGAAGCAAAACACGCTTTCCTGGTAAGCGTCGGTCCACTGCAGCGCGGCTTCCACGGTGATCTCGTTGTGGTCGGCCTCGAAATGCAGCGCGTTGGGATGGAGCGGCGATTTCTTCGCGCTCAGGTGCTCGACGAACGAGCGAATGCCGCCTTCGTATTCGAACAGGTCGCGCTTGTCGGTGCGCTCGTCGATCAACTCGATGGCCACGCCCGAATTCAGGAAGCTCAGTTCACGCAGCCTTCGGGCCAGGATGTCGTAATGGAATTCGACGTCGGTGAACACTTCGCGGCTGGGCAGAAACCGGATTTCGGTGCCGGTCTGCTCGCTGTCGCTCGTGGCCTCCAGCGGTGATTCAGGCACGCCCATGCTGTAGGTCTGGGTCCAGCGCTTGCCCTGGCGATGGATGACCAGGTCCAACCGTTCGGACAGGGCATTGACCACCGAAACCCCGACGCCGTGCAGGCCGCCGGAAACCTTGTAGGAGTTGTCGTCGAACTTGCCGCCGGCATGCAGCACCGTCATGATCACTTCGGCCGCGGACTTGCCTTCATCGTGGTGCATGTCGACGGGAATCCCGCGACCGTTGTCGATGACGCTCACCGAGCCGTCAACATAGATCTTGACGGTGATCCGATCACAGTGGCCCGCAAGCGCTTCGTCGATCGAATTGTCGACGACCTCGAAGACCATGTGATGCAGGCCGGTCCCGTCATCGGTATCCCCGATGTACATGCCGGGGCGCTTGCGGACGGCGTCCAGCCCCTTGAGTACCTTGATGCTGTCGGAAGAATAAGTTTCGGTCATGCTCGATCCTGATAGGCGGCGCTTGAGGTCGGATGCGGCGATCTCCGCGTGGGAAAGCCGGACCCGACGCGGCATTGGGCAAAAGCCATGAATTTCACTTGTCGATTATACCACCGCATGGATTTTTCCCCGTTCCACGTGGAACACGGCCGCGCGGGTCTCGGCCGGCTTTTCGACCGCCGTAATCCAGGCCTGGTTCGGTTGACGCGCGAGCCAGCTCAAGAGCGCGTCAAGGTGATAGCGATCAAGCTCGGAGACCGGATCGTCGAGCAGCAGCACCGGCTCACAATCAGCGCTCCGGGCCAGCCCCATTTGCGCCAGCTTGAGCATCAGGGCGACCAGCTTCATCTGCCCGCGAGAGAGGCGTGGCGCGGCGGCACGATTCCCGGCACGAATCAAAAGCTCGCCTCGCTGCGGGCCATCGCGGGTAAAACCCTGCTCGAGGTCCCGGGCGCGCGTATCGCGCCACTTGGCTCTGTACGCGTCGACACCGGACGCGGAAGGCCGGTAATTCACGCTGATATGTTCCACGTGGAACATCAACTCTGTCTGAAGTTGTGAGAGCTCCTGCTGCAACGCCCGAACGTATTGCGCCCGCAACATTTCCACAGCCGCGGCAGCCAGAGCCATGGGACTCTCCAGTGCATCGAGCATTTCATCACCGGCCCGCGAGCGCAAAGCAGCATTGCGCTGGCGCAACAGCCGGTTGTAACGTTTCCAGTCGGTCAAATACGTATGTTCCACGTGGAACAGTCCCCAGTCGAGGAAACTGCGCCGGACCGCCGGCGAACCCTCGACCAGCTCATGATTTTCCGGATCCACCAGCACCAGCGGCAGCATTCGCGCAAATTCACTCATCCGCACACACGCCTGGCGGTTGATGCGACCCCTCCACCCCGAAGCGCTGCGCTCGACCCCCAACCGGCCTTCCGGCTCCTCGACCTGCGCCACGATACGAAGCTCCGGGCTGCCGTCCCGTATCAGCGGACCCATGCCTTTGGCGCGAAAAGACCGCCCGCGACCCAGCACGTGAATCGCCTCGAGCACGCTGGTCTTGCCGGCCCCGTTCTCGCCGCACAGCCAGTTCAAACCCGGGGCCGGTTCCAGCGACACCGATTCGAGATTGCGGAAGTTTTCGATCTGTAGCGAGGTAAGCAGCAAGTGCGGAGAGATTGCGCGGGGACCAGCACCAATGGTACGCGCATGTTCCTCGACAGTCTGATCGAGTTCCCTGTCAGTGAGCGTGTTGCCCTGGTGCCGGTGGGCCCGGAACCCGCCCTACAACTTCAACGGCATGACCACCTGCCGGACGTCGTCCTTGTCCACCGCGGTAATCAGGCATGAACTGTCGGCGCTTTTCAGCGACAGGCGTGCCTTTTCGCCGTCGATCGACCCCAACGCGTCGAGCAGGTAGTTGACGTTGAAGCCGACGACCAGGCCGTCGTAGTTGTGCTCGGCCTCGATCTCCTCGGTGGCTTCTTCCTGCTGCGGGTTGTGGGCGATGATGCGGATGGTTCCCGCATTGGATTCGATGCGCACGCCCCGGTATTTCTCGTTCGACAGGATCGCAGCGCGCTGCAGGGCGCGGATGAAATCCTGGCGCACCAGCGTCATCGCCTTGTCCTGGCTCATCGGGATCACGGCTTCGTAGTCGGGAAAACGTCCGTCGATCAACTTGCTGGTCAGGGTCAGGCCGCGCCGGCGCACCTGGACGAAATTGTTGCCGAGCGCGATTTCCACCGGCTCTTCTTCGGACGACAGGATCCGGGAAAGCTCGACCACGCCCTTGCGCGGGAGGATCAGCGAACGACCGTCGCCCTGTACGTCGGCATCGATCTCGGCCAGCGCCAGGCGATGCCCGTCGGTGGCCACGGCACGCAGCATGCCGCTGCGGAATTCGATCAGCAAGCCGTTGAGATAGTGGCGCACGTCCTGGTTCGCCATCGCAAAGGAGGTCTTTTCCAGCAGCCAGCCCAGCCGGTCTTCCGTAACGGTCAGGCGGTCGGCGTCGTCACCGGCATCGCTCGAAGGAAATTCCGCCGCCGGCAGCGTGGCCAGCGTGAAACGGCTGCGCCCGGCATGCACGGCCAGCTTTTCGCCGTTGAGCTGAACGTCCAGCCGAACGCCTTCCGGCAGCGCCTTGCAGATATCGACCAGCTTTCGCGCCGGCACCGTGACGCTGCCGGCCTGGGCGACATCGGCCGATACCTGTCCGACCATTTCGACTTCCATGTCCGAACCGGTGATCTTCAAACCGTTGTCGTCGGCCTCGAGCAGAAAGTTGGCCAGGACCGGCAGCGTCTGTCTGCGCTCGACTACGCCAACGACCTGGGTGATCGGAACCAGCAGCGCTTCGCGTTGGATGGAAAACTTCATGGTTACTCCTCGGTCACGGCCGAATGTTCTCGGTTCTTGTTGGTTTTAAAAGACCATCTTTTTAAAAACACCAGTAACAATAGCGCCTGTGTGTAAACGTAAAACCGTGTAATTTCTTTTATTTTCAATAATTTAGAGATATTTCCGCCCTGTGCGCAGCGCTTTGCAAACTGTGGACAACCACTGGATGAAATCGAGCCCTGAATTCATCCCGGTGTTATCCACAACCTTTCGCCCGTGCCTTCAACAGGCTTATGCCGCCAGTTCCCTCAACAGCTTGGCCTGGTCTTCGCGAAGCCTGGCGTCGGTTTCGCACAAGCTCTCGATTTTACGACACGCATGGAGCACGGTGGTATGGTCGCGGCCACCGAAGGCCTCCCCGATTTCGGGCAGCGAGTGCTGGGTCAACGCCTTGGCCAGGAACATCGCCATCTGCCGCGGGCGGGCGATGTTTCGCGTCCGCCGTTTCGACAGCAGGTCGGAGACGCGAAGCTGATAGTGCGCGGCGACCACTTTCTGGATGTTTTCCAGGGTCACCTGGCGATCGTGCACGGCCAGCACGTCGCGCAGGATTTCGCGCGTGTATTCCTCGTCGATGACGCGCCCGGAAAACCGTGCATTGGCGATCAGGGAATTCAGCGCCCCTTCCAGGTCCCGCACGTTCGAGCGCATCCGCCGGGCGATCAGCATCGCAACGTCTTCGTTCAGTTCCAGCCCGGCTTCGGTAGCCTTGGTCATCAGGATCGCGACGCGGGTTTCGAAGTCCGGTGGCTCGATCGGTACCGACAGACCCCAGCCGAAACGCGAGCGCAGACGGGTCTCGATGCCCTCGACTTCCTTGGGATAACGGTCGCAGGTCAGGATGATCTGCTGGCGCGATTCGAGCAGCGCGTTGAAGGTATGGAAGAACTCCTCCTGCGAGCGGTCCTTGCCGGCAAAGAACTGGATGTCGTCGATCAGCAGCGTGTCCACCGACCGGTAGCGCCCCTTGAACGCGTCGATCGAGCCGTGCCGGAGCGCCTGGATCATCTCGCTGACGAACTTTTCCGAATGCAGGTAGACGACCTTGAAGTCCGGATTGCGCCGGGCGAGTTCGTGGCCGATGGCGTGCAGCAGGTGGGTCTTGCCCAGGCCGGTCCCGCCGTAGAGCAGCAGCGGGTTGTAGGCCTTGCCGGGATCCTTCGTGACCTGCTGGGCGGCCGCGAAACCGAGTTCGTTGGATTTGCCGAGCACGAAATTGTCGAACTGGTAGCGCTCGTCCAGCCCGGCAGTGAATCCGCCGTTGCTGCGCGAGCGCGATGGCCGGGGTGCCTCCTGGCCGTTTCCGCCGCCGACCACGACCTGGATGCGGGTCTTGTCGAAGCCGTTGGATGCGAAGAAATCGCGGATCAGCGGCAGGTATTGCTCGCTGACCTGCTCGCAGACGAAGTCGTTCGGCGCGAGCAGCCGGACTTCCCCCGGGCCGCTCTCCTCGGGCTGCAGCGGGCGCAGCCAGGTGTTGACTTCCTCCAGGGCGATCTCATGCTCGAGGCGTTCGAGACAACGTTTCCACAATGTCGTCGGTGTGTTCAACTTTGTCCGTCCAGCCCGGGATTTACAGCGCAGTATGGCGACAGAGTATACGTGCCGCCAAATGCACGCGCAGCATCCGGGACGTTCGCCGGTCTGCCGTCACTAGAAAGTTGCGCTTGGCCGGCGTAAAACGGTATAATCTCGCTCTTTTTCGTCGACGGCGCAAATCGAATCGATCTCGCCGCGCCAACTTTTTTTGCCCGAGGTATCTGGACATGAAACGCACTTTCCAACCGAGCAAGCTCAAGCGCGCCCGTCGTCACGGCTTTCGCGCGCGCATGGCCACGCGCTCCGGCCGCGCGATCATCAACGCGCGCCGCGCTCGCGGCAGAAAGCGCCTGTCGGCCTGACCCGGTCGCCGGGCCGGTCGACCTTGCCAGTCGGTGGGGGCAACCGGGCGCACGGATCCGCGGCGTGAACACGGCGGGTTTCCCGCGCCAGGCCAGGCTGCTGTCGGGCATCGAGTTCAAGCGCGTCTTCGCTGCCCGGCAAGTCGAATCAAACCGCTATTTCCGCATTCACTGGGCGGCGCGCGATGGAGACGGGCCGCCGGGACCCCGGCTCGGGCTTGCCATCGCCAAACGCGTGGCGCGCCGGGCCGTGGACCGAAACCGCATTCGCAGAATCGCCCGCGAAACGTTCCGCCATCGTCGATGCCGGTTGCGCGAGGCCGATTACGTGGTGCTGGCCAAGCCGCCGGCCGCCGAGGCGGATGCACAAACGCTGAAAATCGCTCTCGATCAACTCTGGTTACGGTTTGAATCGCCATGAATACCCGCACCCTTCTACTGCTGCTGCTCGTTTTTCTCGGCTTCATGATCTATGTCGAGTGGCAAAGCGATTACGCGAACCCCGCGCCGCGGCAGGTCGAAGATCTTCCCGACGAGCGTCAATCGGAAGCCCGCGGGGAGGGTGAGGACGCCGATCTGCCGGAGCTTCCGGACGCCGTCCAGCCAATCGAACCCGACCAGGACGAAACCGCCGAAAGCGATCGCCTGCCCACGGCACAGGTGGCCCGTTCGGGCCAGCGCATCGAGGTCGAGACCGATCGGGTCGTCGCCGAGATCGATCCGACGGGGGGTACGCTTTCGAGCCTCAAGCTGAAGCAGTACCCGGTCAGCATCGACCAGCCCGACGAACCGTTCGAATTGCTCAGCGAGGAACTGAGCGATTTCCACATCGCCCAGTCCGGACTGGTCGATGCCGCGCGCCGGGCGCCGAACCATACGACGACCTACGACTACGACCGGCAGTTCTACGAACTCGCAGGCGGGGCGGAAACCCTGGAAGTGCCGCTGACATGGCGCGACGAGGACGGCCTCGAAGTGACCCAGACCTGGGTGTTTCAACGCGACAGCTACGTCATCGAACATCGCTTCGAGGTTCGCAACCGCGATGAAGCGACCTGGGAAGGCAGCCGCTACCTGCGCCTGCAGCGGGCCGGCGGTTCGGGTTCCAACGGCATGACGTTCACCAACCCCGAACGAATCAGTTTCAACGGCGCCGCCGTCTACAGCCCCGAGGAAAAATTCCAGAAGCTCAAGTTCAACGATTTCGGCGATGAGCAGTATCGCAGCATGATTACCGGTGGCTGGGCCGGCATGGTGCAGCACTACTTCCTGAGCGCGTGGATTCCGCCGGCCGACCAGCCCGCCCAGTACACCACGCGCCTGATCGATCGCCAGACCCCGAACCGCTATGCCCTGACCGTGACCTCCAACCAGGTCACCGTGCCTGCCGGGCAGCAGCACGTCTTCGAATCGCGCTTCTTCGCCGGGCCGAAGGTCCAGAACCAGCTCGACCAGGTCGCGCCGGGCCTGGGCCTGACCGTCGACTACGGCATCTTCACCGTGTTCTCCAAGCCGCTGTTCTGGCTGCTGGACCATATCCAGGACTTCGTCAAGAACTGGGGCGTGGCGATCATCCTGCTGACCCTGTTGATCAAGCTCGCGTTCTACAAGCTCACCCAGGCGCAGTTCCGCTCCATGGGCAAGTTGCGCAAGCTGCAGCCGCGCATTCAGCAGCTCAAGGAACGCTACGGCGACGACCGGCAGAAGTTCGGCCAGGCCATGATGGAGATCTACAAGAAGGAAAAGGTCAATCCGCTCGGCGGGTGCCTGCCCATCCTGGTCCAGATTCCGATCTTCATCGCGCTGTACTGGGTGCTGCTGGAATCGGTGGAACTGCGCCAGGCCGGGTTCCTGTGGGTGCCCGATCTGAGCAAGCCCGATCCGCTGTTCATCCTGCCGGTGGTCAACGGCGCGTTCATGATCATCACCCAGCGCCTGACGCCGATGGCCGGCATGGACCCGATGCAGCGCAAGATCATGCAGTTCCTGCCGGTGGCCTTTGCCGTGCTGTTTGCGTTCTTCCCGGCCGGCCTTGTGCTGTACTGGGCGTCGAACAGCGGCATTTCGCTGCTGCAACAGTGGTACATCCTGCGCCAGATCGATGCCGAGGATGCGCGCGCTCGCGCATAGAAAACCTCAACAAAACTACTGCGCGGTCGCCTGACGGCGTCCGGCGGTGCTCGAAATCCTCATGTACTGCCGTGTACACTGCGGTTTCTGCGCTCCGGCGGCCACCGTCAGGCGACCGCTCGCTACGTTTTGTTGAGGTTTTCCTTGGTTTGCCCTGCTAATTATGAGTGAAACCATATGCGCCATCGCCACGCCGCCCGGCCGCGGCGGGGTTGGCGTGGTGCGGATTTCCGGAACATCCATTGGCGGGGTGGCCGAACGCCTGATCGGCAAGCTGCCCGAGCCACGCCGGGCCTCGCTGGTCGAGGTCGTCGATGCCGATGGCCGGTGCATCGATAAAGGCCTGGCGCTGTACTTTCCCGCGCCTGGCTCGTTTACCGGCGAACATGTGCTCGAGCTCCAGCTGCACGGCTCGCCCGTCGTGCTGGAAATGGTGCTGCGCGCCTGCGTCGCGGCCGGCGCGCGCAGGGCCGGGCCCGGCGAGTTCAGCCAGCGCGCATTCATCAACGACAAGCTCGACCTGGCCCAGGCCGAAGCCATCGCCGACCTGATCGCGTCGGCCAGCGAACAGGCCGCGCGCGCCGCCAGCCGCAGCCTCGAAGGGGTGTTCTCGAAGCAGGTCCATAGCCTTTCCGATCGCGTCATCGAACTGCGCGTCTACGTCGAGGCCGCGCTGGACTTTCCCGACGAGGAAATCGATTTTCTGGCCGAGGGCGATGTGCTCGGGCGCGTCGAATCCCTGGTCGACGAAGCCGGCCGGTTGTTGACCCAGGCGCGCGCCGGACGGCTGCTCAACGACGGCCTGCGCATCGCCATCGTCGGCAAGCCCAATGCGGGAAAGTCCAGCCTGTTCAACGCGCTGGTCCGACGCGATGCCGCCATCGTCACCGAGGTTCCCGGCACCACGCGCGACGTGGTGCGCGAAACCATCCACCTGGCCGGCATTCCGGTCACGCTGGCCGACACCGCCGGGCTGCGCGAAACCGAAGATGTCGTGGAGCGCGAGGGCGTGCGTCGTGCCGAGGCGGAATTGAATGAGGCCGATCTCGTGCTGTGGGTGGTCGACGTGACCGACGAAGACCCCGGCCCGCCGCCCCGGCCCGGCGTGCCGGTGATCCGCATCGCCAACAAGATCGATTGCCTCGACGGTCCGGTTCCCGAAGAGGCCGACAGCGTGGCGATTTCCGCACTGACCGGCGCCGGGATCGGACAACTGGACCAGGCGGTTGCCGGGCACTTCGACACCGCCGGATCGGGCAGCGGGGAATTCACCGCGCGCGCCCGTCATGTCGAGCAGATCGAACTGGCGCTGTCACACCTGGTCGATGCCCGAGACGTGCTGAAGCAGACCGGTTCCGGTGAACTGGCGGCCGAAGAACTCAAGCGCGGCGCTGAAGCCCTGGGTGAAATCACGGGCCATGTGCACTCCGATGAACTGTTGGGCAGGATCTTTTCGTCGTTCTGCATCGGCAAATGATCCGCCGCGGCGAGACCGTCCGCTGCCGCATCCGTTCCCATTGACTCCCACTGTCGGCCAACCTATTCTCGGGGTTTTCCTTATTCCGAGCTCGCCAAATGCCGACCGCGCTTCAGCAACAGCTTCTTGACCGGGCGCGCAAGACGCCCGATCAGCTCTACCTGTGCCAACCGGTCGATCGGCAGTGGAAGCACTGGACCTGGGCCGAGGCTCATGCCGAGGCCTGCCGGCTGGCCGATTCGCTGCGCGGCCTGGGACTGGCGCCGGGCGACCGGGTTGGACTGATTTCCAAGAACTGCGCGCACTGGGTGATTGCCGACATGGCGTTGATCCTGGCGGGCATGGTCAGCGTGCCGATCTACCCGACCGCCAACCCATCGACGATCCGGCAGGTGCTGGACCACAGCGACGCGAGCGCCTGCATCATCGGCAAGCTCGAACACGCCGAATCGCAGTTGCCGGGTATCCCCGATGAAATGCCGACGGTCGCCATGCCGTATCCCGGCGCACAAGGGAAACATCGGTGGGCCGACCTGGTGGCGACGGCGGTAGACGATTTCCAGGTGCACGACGCCGAAGAGGCCGACCTGGCCACGCTGCTCTACACCTCCGGCTCCACCGGCGAACCGAAGGGCGCGATGCACAGCCACGCCAACTTCTCGTTCGTCGGCGAATCGCTGGCCACGGCCCTCGGCGTGCGCGACGGCGACCGCGTGCTGTCGTATCTGCCGCTATCGCATTGCACCGAACGGGCTTATGTCGAAGCCAGCAGTTTCTACGCCGGGACCACGCTGTATTTCACCGAGTCGCTGGAAACCTTCATGGAAGACCTGCGGCACGCCCGGCCGACCCTGTTCGGTTCGGTGCCCCGGTTGTGGAAGAAGTTCCAGCTCGGCGTGCTCGAAAAGATCCCGCACAAGAAACTGGATCGACTGCTCGGCCTGCCGATCGTCAACATGATCATTCGCAGGAAGATCAAGCGTGGACTGGGCCTGGACAAGGGGGAATGGTTCGCCAGCGGATCCGCGCCGATTGCTCCGGTGCTGCTGGAATGGTGGCATCGGGCGGGGGTGACCATCTGCGAGGGCTGGGGCATGACCGAGACCTTCGCCTACGGCACCCAGATCGGGCGCGGCGAAAAACCGCGCTTCGGCACCATCAGCAAGGCGCTTCCCGGCGCGGATCTGAAGACCGTCGAAGACGATGAACTGTTGATCCGCTGCCCGTGCCTGATGCAGGGTTATTACAAGAACGAGGCGCTGACCGCGGCAAGTTTCGACAATGACTATTTCAGGACCGGCGATCGTGCTTTCATCGACGAAGAAGGCTGGGTCAGGATCACCGGCCGGGTCAAGGAAGTCTTCAAGACCACCAAGGGCAAATACATCGCGCCGGTGCCGCTGGAAAGCCTTCTGTCCAGGAACGCGATCATCGAACAGGCCTGCGTGGTCGGCGAACACCTGGATCAGCCGGTCGCGCTGGTCCAGCTGGCCGAACACATCGACCTGGAAATGCGCGAACTGCGGCGCGAACTGGTCGAGACGCTGGAATCGGTCAACGCCGAACTGGAGCCCCACCAGCGCATCAGCCACATCATCGTCATTCGCGAACGCTGGACCATCGATAACGAACTGCTCACCCCGACGCTCAAGATCCGCCGCGAAGCGATCGAAAAACGCTACCACCCGATCATCGAACACGCCACCGACCGGGTATCGTTCCACGCCGGAACGGAAGCTGAATAAAAAGCGCTCGTCCCGGCGCGTGCTGTTTCTATGATTTTCCCAGCGGCAATAACCGACCCAGGGGTTTTTTGAACCCGGGCCGAAACCGGTGTAATCTGTCGCACTTTCCGAAACGCTTCACGGACACCCCGATGTTCAGACCGATCTTGGCAATCATCGTCCTCGCATTCGCTTTTTCCGTAACGGCGGAAATCGAGCCCGCGCCTGATCGCGATCGCGGCGAGGGTCCGTTCGAACAGCTGATCCTGAGGGGCGGCATCCTGATCGACGGCACCGGCGCGCCGCCCATCGGCCCGGTCGACATCGTCATCGAAAACGATCGCATCGCCCGGATCGCCGGGCTGGGCGCGCCCGGCGTGCCGATCGCCGAGGAGGATCGTCCCGGGCTGGCCGACAACGGCCGCGAAATCGATATCTCCGGCCAGTACGTACTGCCCGGGTTCGTCGACATGCACGCCCACATCGGCGGCAAGGCGCAGGGCACGCCGGCTGAATACGTGTTCAAGCTGTGGTTGGGCCACGGCATCACCACGGTGCGCGACCCGGGTTCGGGCAATGGCCTGGACTGGACGCTGAACGAACGCGAGCGAAGCGAAAACGGGCAAATCGCGGCGCCGCGCATCCAGGCCTACGTCACCTTCGGCCAGGGTCGCGAGGCACCGATCACCACCGTCGAACAGGCGCGCGAATGGGTTCGGGAAGTCAAGAAACGCGGCGCCGACGGGATCAAGTTCTTCGGCGCGCGGCCCGACGTGCTGCTGGCGGCCATCGAGGAAGCCGATGAACAGGGCCTGGGGACCGCGATGCACCACGCGCAGATGGACGTGGCCCGGGCCAACGTGCTCGATACCGCGCGCGCCGGGCTGACCACCATGGAACACTGGTACGGTCTGCCCGAGGCGCTGTTCGCCGACAAGACCATCCAGCATTACCCGGCCGACTACAACTACGCCAACGAATACCATCGTTTCGCCGAGGCCGGCAAGCTCTGGCGCCAGGCCGCCGGGCCGGACCACCCACGCTGGCAGGCGGTGCGCGACGAATTGATCGAACTGGACTTCACGCTGGATCCCACGCTGACCATCTACCAGGCCAACCGCGATTTCATGGCCGCCCGGACCGCCGAATGGCACGCCGACTACACGCTACCCGACCTTTGGGATTTCTACGCGCCGAGCCGGCAGGCGCACGGCAGCTACTGGTTTGCATGGTCGACCGAAAACGAAGTCGACTGGCGGCAGAACTATCGGCGCTGGATGGAATTCATCAGCGATTACAAGAACCACGGTGGACGCGTTACCGTCGGCTCGGACTCGGGCTACATCTACAAGCTCTACGGCTTCGGCTACGTCGAGGAACTGGAGTTGCTGCAGGAGGCCGGCTTCCACCCGCTGGAAGTCCTGCGCGCGGCCACGCTGCACGGCGCCGAGACACTGGGCCTGTCCGAAATCACCGGCTCGGTGGAAGTCGGCAAGGCCGCCGACCTGGTCGTCGTCGGCGAAAACCCGCTGGCCGACTGGAAGGTGCTGTTCGGCACCGGCGCGGTGCGCGTGACCGAAGACAACGAAGTGGTGCGCACCGATGGGGTGCGCTACACGGTTTCGCGCGGCATCGTCTACGACGCCGCCGAACTGCGCAGCGACGTGCGCGCGATGGTGCGCAAGGCCTGGGATGATGCCGAACGCGAGCTTACCCAGCCGGGGATTTCAACCGGCGCGCGCTGAATTTCGGAGTCGCGGAAAAAGAGACCGTGTTTGCAGATTACCGCCGCCGATAACCGTCATCGTGGTATTCGACGATTTCGCGGCTTTCCGGCACGATGTAGGCGTCGCCGTGCTCGTTGTAGCAGCGACGGCCTTCGATCGTCGCCGGCCGACAGGCCGGGTTCAGAAGACCACCACGCTCTGGTTGACGCTGTCACTGCCATGGTCTTTCATCAGGTTGGCGATGCCGGCACAAAACCGCTCGCGGTGTCGACGGCACCGTGTCCGGGCCGGACGGGGTTCCGGAATTCCATACCAACGAAGACCGAAACGCGCGCGTCATCATTGCAGCCGGGTGCATGATTTCCCGGGGCAATCCGTTCCCTTTGAATGCAGGGCGACTCTGCAGCGGTTGCGCCGGTCGGCCCGAACAACCCGTGTAGACTCGTTGTCCATATGGGTTCGGGTCGCCAGTTCAATCGTTTCGAACGCTTTAGTTTCATTCCTTATCAATCGAGGCCTTTCCGTTGAGTCGTTTTTCGTCAAGCCGCCCTTCGTTTCAGGCATCATTCCCGCGCCACCTGCTGGCGGCGCTGCTGCTGGCCGGGCTGATGGCGGGGTGCCAGACCACGCAGGAACGCGAAACCACCGAAACGCAGCCCCCGCCGCCCGAACCTCCGGCATCGGAAACCCCGCCGCCGGACGAGCAACGCGAACAGGCGCGGCAAGAATCCGACCCAGCGCAGCCGGAATCCGACCCGGCCCCCGAAGCTGCCGAAAGCCAGGCCGCCGAAGCCGCGCCGGAGACGGCGGAAGCCGCAGCGGCCGAGCCGTCACCGTCCGAGGCGCCCGAACGGTCGGAAGCCGAGCCCGAACAGGCCGAGCCGGGTGAATCCGCGCGCGAGCGTGCGGCGGCGACGGCGCAGCAATCCGAGCGCCGGACGCCGCCGGTAGCCGGCCCGGCGGAATCCGGGCAGGCCGCCGGCGGCACTCGCGCGACCACAGCGGAACAACACCCCGACGGCGCGGAGCCCGCGCAGAATTCCGATGCACGCTTCCGCGAAGCGATGCGCCGGTTCGACCATCGGCTGGCGCGCGAGCAATTCGGCACGGGCGGCGGCACTGACGACGAGCCGGCCGGCGGTGGCGGCGGCAATGGCCAGGCCGACGACGAAAGCGGATCCGGCGCGCTGGCCGGTTCCGGCAACCCGTTCGAGGACGGTCAGGGCGCCGGCGAACAGGACCCGGAAGCGACCGGCAGGGGCGGCATCGGTCAGCGCAGCAGTGGTTCGCCGCCGCCGGGAACGCCCGACGGCAGCGACGACGACATCGTTGCGCAACAGTTGCGCGAGGCGGCCGAAACCGAGACCGACCCGGCGCTGCGCGAGCGCCTGTGGGAAGAATACCGGGCCTACAAGAATGATCAGAACTGACGCCGCGCCGAATTCCGGATTTTTTGCGCTCGCGCTGCTGGCGCTGCTGGCCGGTTGCGCGACCGGGCCGGACCCGGTCGACGCGCCGCCCACGCCGGTCGAGCCGCTGGAGCTGGCCACGCGCGAACTGCCGGCAGACGAGGTGCTGGACATCCAGCTCGTGCGTTTCGAGGTCGACGTGCCGTCCAGCCCGGAACAGGCCGAGGTCGAGCAGGTGTTCACCGACGTGCGCAACGCCGAGGCGCGTTACGTGCCCTATACCTTGCGCCAGGCGCTGCAGCGCAGCGGTCACTGGGGCGACGTCCGCGTGGTGCCCACGCCCATGGCGGGTGCGGAGCTACAGGTCAACGGGCGCATTCTCGATTCCCACGGCGAAGTGCTGGAGCTCGAAGTGCGCGCCGAGGATGCGACCGGCCGGGTATGGCTGGATCGCGAGTACAGCGAAGACATCAACCGCGGGCGCTACCGCAACGCGACCGGCGTCGGCGAAGATCCGTTCCAGTCGCTGTATAACCGGATCGCCAACGACCTGGTCGCCGCGCGGACCGAACTTGCCGCCGCCGATCGGCGCGAGATCGCCGAGGTGGCGCAGCTGCGCTTTGCCGCCCAGCTCGCGCCGCAAGTCTATGAATCGCGCCTGGTCGAAGGCGATGACGGCTTGCTGGAAGCCCGGCCCGCGCCCGATCCGCTTGCCGGCGCCATCGACGAGGCGCGCCAGCGCGATGCGCGCATGGTCGACATCCTCGACCAGCACTACAACGATTTCTACCGGAAAATGGAAATCCCCTACGGCGACTGGCGCGAGGCCAGCTACCGCGAGATGCAGAACCTGAAAGAGCTGCGGCGCCAGGCCAACACGCGCAAGGCGCTGGGCGCACTGGCCATCATCGGCGGCTTGTTCGGCGCCATCGAGTCGGATTCCAGCCTGGGTCAGCTGGCCTCGCAGGCTTCCATCATCGGTGGTGTTTACGCCGTGTCCAGCGGCATCGACAAGAGCCGACAGACCAGCATCCACGTCGAATCGCTGCGCGAGCTGGGCCGCTCGCTGGAGCGCGACCTCGCGCCGCAGGTCGTCGATATCAAGGACAAGACGGTTCGCCTGACCGGCTCGGCCGAGGTTCAGTACCGGCAATGGCGCGAAATCCTGGCCGAGATGGTGGCCGAGCAGGCCGACGCGGCCGAGCGCGGGCAGGCCGAACCCGCGGCTGGCCAGGCGCAGGATTCGTCCGAGTGAGCCGGCGCGCGTAAACGATGGCGGAATCGGAATCGACGTCAGGCCGGCGTGACGCCCGTTCGGGCGAACGCTGGATCACACCGGCCGAATACCGCCCGCCGGCAATGGCCCGCAGGCGACCGTTGCTGCCGTTCGTGATTCTCGCAGCGACCGTGACCGGCGGCCTGGCGGTGGCCGGCACGCTGTGGTTCGTGCTGACCATGCGCGCGGTGGAAATCGAGGTGGCACCCGAACCCGAGCGGATTTCGCTCGACGGGCTCACGCTGCGCATCGGCGAGAACTGGCTGGCGCGGCCGGGGCAGTACACGGTCGACGCCGCGCATCCCGGCTACCGCGATCTGCGCCGGCAGATCGAGGTCTCGGCCGACGACCCGGCCCGGTTCGAATTCGAACTCGAGCCGCTGCCCGGAAAGGTCAGTTTCAGCGGCACGCCGGCCGATGCCGAAATTCGCGTCGACGGCGAGGCCGCGGGCACCGCGCCGCTGGAAGACCTGGCGCTGGACGGCGGCGAATACCAACTCGAGATCCGCCACCCCGATTACCTGCCCGAACGCCGGCAGCTTGTCGTCGAGGGGCGCGGTGAATCGCAGGCCGTGGATTTCGAACTGACCCCGGCGACCGCCGAAATCGAGGTGATCTCCACCCCGGCCGATGCCGAAATCACGGTCAACGGCGAGTCGGCCGGAACGACGCCGGCGACGTTGAAGCTCGACGCCGGCGAGCAGCGGATTGCGCTGTCGCGGCCGGGTTTCAGGACCTGGAGCGAAACGATAACCGTCGAGGGCGGGGTGTCGCGCACGCTGCCCGACGTCGAACTGCAGCCGGCCCCGGCCGGGATCGCGATTCGCAGCAATCCCGACGGCGCCGAAGTGAAGCTCGACGGCGAGGTCATCGGCACCGCGCCGCTGGAAGTCGAGCTCGAGCCCGACCAGCCCGTGACCATTGCGCTGTCCATGGAAGGCTACAGGACATTGACGCGCACGCTGACCCCGCAGGCCGACGTGCAGAGCACCCTGCGCGGCGAGCTCGAGCCGATCAACGCCGTGCTGGAAGTCAGTGCCGACCCGGACGACGCCCGCGTGTTCATCGACGGCGAGCCGGCCGGAACGGTGGGCCCGGAAGGCCTGCGGCTTGAACTGCCGGCGCGCGAATACGCGCTGGTGTTGCGACGCCAGGGCTACGCCGACGCCGAGCGCGAGGTGCGGCTGGACCCGGACCAGCCCACCGAAGTGGCCGTCGACATGCTGACCGAGCTGGAAGCGCGCATGGCGCGGGTGCAGCCGCTGATCCGCGCCGCCGACGGCCAGACCCTGCAACTGGTCGAGCCCGGCGCGTTCGAAATGGGCAGCCCGCGCGGCCAGCAGGGCCGGCAGGCCAATGAGCGACAGCGCCCGGTGCGGCTCGAGCGGCTGTTCTACATGGGTCTGCACGAGGTCACCAACGAGCAGTTCCGCCGCTTCCGCCCGGAGCATTCCAGCGGCATCGTCGGCGACGAGACGCTGGACAACGACGAGCAGCCGGTCGTGCGCGTGAGTTTCGACGACGCGGCGGCATTCTGCAACTGGCTGAGTGAGCGCGACGGGCTGGAACCGGCCTACCGGCGCACGCGCGAGGGTTATCGCCTGGTCGAGCCGATCACCCAGGGCTATCGCCTGCCGACCGAGGCCGAGTGGGCCTGGGTGGCGCGCTTTGCCGGCGGGCGCAAGCTGAAATATCCATGGGGCGAAAGCATGCCGCCGCCGCCGGACGCCGGCAACTTCGCCGACCAGTCGGCCGCCGGCCTGGTATCCGGCGTGCTGCCGGACTACGATGACGGGCGACCGGCTACGGCGCTGGTCGGCGCCTTCGAGCCGAATGCGCTGGGGTTTTACGACTTCGGCGGCAACGTTTCGGAATGGACCGGCGACGGCTACGAGATCCGGCTCAACCAGCGCGTGGAACCCGAGATCGACCCGGTCAACAACACCACCGGTCCGCACCGCGTGGTGCGCGGCTCGAGCTGGCGCCATGCCGGCATCACCGAGCTGCGCCTGGCCTGGCGCGAGCGGGTCGGCGAGGCGCGCGACGATCTCGGCTTCAGAATTGTTCGATATGCGGAGTAGACCCGAGATGCAACGAAGACCGATCAAGAAAAAACCCGTCTGGCTGCTGACCATGGCCATGCTGATCATCGCCGTACTCATCCTGGTCAATCGCGGCCTGCCCGAAACCGCCGCCCAGGCTGAAACCGAGAGCCGGATCATCGCCGAGCGCGCGGTCGATTTCCCGGCCGATATCTGATGGCGGCGAAATTCGGCGGGCTGTCGCGCGAGTTCCTGTTCCAGGTCGGGGCCCTGGTCGTGGCCGTCGTGATCGTCCATTCGCTCTACACCGGGGTGGTCCGGCCCAACGCCAACCAGGCGCTGGAAGAACAGCGCATCCAGCTGATGGAAGAACCCGAACGCAGCCTGGACCGCTCGCTGTGGGTCATCCTGATGGACCCGGAGCAGGAAATCTGCTTCATCCTGCTGTTCTGGAGCCTGGCGCTGATGTTCGACAAGGGGCGCGCGGTGGTCTCGCAGCGGCGCCAGCTCGGGCGCGACCTGGTGCCGGTCGGGCGCGGCCAGAGCATTCTCCCCGAAGACGCGCGCGATTACGCCCGGGCGATCGAAGTGCTGGAGCCGCGCCAGCGCGAGGGCCTGTACGCGCGCGCGCTGCATACCGCGCTGCAGCGATTCCGCGCCACGCGCAACCTGCACGACGTCTCCGAATCGGTCGAATCGGTATGCCGCGCCGAGCACGAGCGCATGGACTCCGAACTCGGCATGGTGCGCTACATGGCCTGGGCGATCCCGTCGATCGGCTTCATCGGCACGGTACGCGGCATCGGCGCGGCGCTGTCCATGGCCCACCAGGCGGTGGAAGGCGACATCACCGGGGTGACCGCCTCGCTGGGCACGGCCTTCAACTCGACCCTGATCGCACTGCTGCTGAGCATCATCCTGATGTTCGTGCTCTACCAGCTGCAGCAGTTCCAGGAGCGCCTGGTGCTCGACACCCAGGCCGCGTGCGACCGCAACCTGCTGCAGTACATGCAGGTGCGCTGAGATGACGCGACGGCTGCTGGAAATCAACGATGTCGCGCTGCTGGCGGCCGACGCCGACGGCAACCTGGTGACCTCGCCCGGCCAGATCATCTGCGGCGAGGGCGCGCGCGATCCGTTGCGGGTCGGGCGCGCGGCCAGCGAACGCCGGCGGATCAATCCGCGCGCCACGCACGATCGCTTCTGGGCGGCGCTGGACCAGGCGCCGCTGCCGTACGCGGCCGGTCCGGCGCGCTCCAACGCCGACCTGGTCTGGCTGCACCTGCGCGAGCTGCTCACCGCACTGGATCGCGACGAACAAGACCGCTGGACCTTCGTGGTGCCGGCGGCCTACGAGGACGAGCAGCTTGCGCTTTTGCTGGGCATCGCCGGGAGCCTGGACATCCGGGTCGAACGCCTGGTCAGCGCGCCGGTGATCGCGGCCGCGGCGGCCGGGACGGACATCCACAGCGTGGTCATCGATGCCCACTGGCACCGCTTTTCGACCGACCGCGTGGCCGCTTCCGGGCCGGGTCACCGGCTGGATCCCGACGGCGTGCTCGACAGCCGGGCGCCCGGCGCGCGCGGGCTGGGCGCGCTGTTCGACGCCTGGGCCAACGCGGTCAACGACGCCTTCGTCAGCCAGACCCGGTTCGACCCCAGCCACGACGCGGTCGTCGAACAGGGCCTGTACAACCGCCTGCCCGGGTGGCTGGCGCGCATGGAACGCGGCGAAGAGGTGGTCGCCGAACTCGACGTCGGCGAACATCGCTATCGCGCAGAATTGCCCGCCGGGGCCTTCATCGCCGCCGCCGAGCCGTTCTACCGCGGGCTGACCGACCGGATTCGCCAGGCCGGCGCCGATACGCTGGTGCTGCGCCACCGGCTGGCCGGCCTGCCGGGCCTGGCGCAGTGCATCGTCGGGGCCGGTTTCGCCGAACCCCGCTGGGTCGACCAGGAGGCCGTCGTGCGCGCCGCGCTGGAACTGCCGGCGGCCGGAACCGGCGGCGCCGACGGCGCGGTGCCGCTGACGCTGGCGCTGGGCGGCGGGCCGGCGTCCGACGCCGGGTACAGTCACGATCGCGTGCCGGCCGGCGCCAGCGTGCCCACCCACGTGCTGATCGACGGCAGCGCGCTGGCCGTTGACGGCGCGGGCCGCGCGTTGAGCGCGCACTGGCAGCTGGTGCGTGCGCCCGACGGCCGGGTCGTGCTGGTCGGCGACGCCGACGCACCGGAACATTCGCCGGCGGCAATCAACGGTCGGCCCGCGGCGTCGCGCGCCGCGCTGGCAAGCGGCGACCGGGTCGTCATCGGCAATGACGAATTCGTGCTGCTGCGGGTGGCCGATTCGGGTGTAGACAATCCTGGCGTGGACGATAGCGAAGTGGAAGACCGTGGACCGTCGTAATCGACCCGGCCTGACCTTCAGCCTGTCGTTCCTCGACGTGATGTCGGTGGGCCTGGGTTCGGTCATCCTGATCTTCCTGATCATCAACCACGCCAGCGAAGTCGTCTCGCGCCAGGCGAGCGCCGAGCAGGCCGAAACCCTGCAACGGGTGCAGGCCGAATTCGACGCGCGCGAAGCCACCGCCGAAGCGCTGGCCCAGGCGCTGGAGTCGCGCGAGGAACAGTTGCAGGGCGCGCGCGCGCGGCTGGCCGAGCTCCGCCGGCTGCTGGCGGCCGCCGAAGACGGCGATTCCGGCGCGACCAGTGAAGAGGCCGTGGCCGCGCTGCGCGACGAGGTGCGCGAACTCGAGCGCCGGGTCGCCGACCTGCGGCGCGAGAGCATGGAGCAGCAAAGCGCCGACTCGATGTTCGCGCGCTCCGGCGACGGCCGGCGCCAATACCTCACCGGCCTGCGCGTCGACGGCGAGCGCGTGCTGATCCTGCTCGACATCTCGGCCAGCATGCTGGCCGAAACCATCGTCGACGCCATCCGCCTGCGCAACATGGACCGCGCGGCCTGGAGCCGGGCCGACAAGTGGCAGCGGGCGCTGGCGTCGGCCGAATGGATGGCGGCCCAGCTTTCGCCGGGTGCGCAATACCAGATCTACACCTTCAACGAGCAGGCCCGCTCGGTCATCGACGACAGCACCGGGCAATGGCTGGATGTCGACGATCGTGGCACGCTGGTCGACGCGCTGGCCGGCATGCGCGACGCGCGTCCCGGCGGCGGCACCAGCCTGTACAACGCGTTCAGCGCGGCGGCGGCGCTGTCGCCGGCGCCGGATGAAATCTTCCTGGTCACCGACCACACGCCGACCGCCGGCGCCAGCGGGTCCGGACGCGGCCGGGTCAGCCCGGAACGACGGCTGCGGCTGTTCGCCGAGGCCGCGCGCCGGCTGCCGCGCGGCGCGGCGGTCAACGTGATCCTGCTGCCGATGGAGGGCGACCCGATGGCCGCAAGCCAGTTCTGGCAGCTGGCCAACGTCACCGGCGGCGTGATGCTGTCGCCGGCCAGCGATTGGCCATGACGACGTCATGAGGAGGCGCGCATGAGCCTGTTGAATCGCGATCGGCGCGGGGCCGGCGGCAACAACCTGTCCTTCCTTGACGTGATCAGCGCCGGTTTCGGCGCCATCGTGCTGCTGCTGGTCATTACCAAGAGCGCCGAGCCGACCCGGATCGTCGAGGAGGGCCTGAATATCCGCGACCAGCTCGAAGCCATGGCGCAGGCCCTGCCGGCGGTCAACGCGCGGGTGGATCGGCTGCGCGCCATGCTGGGCGATCGCGATTCGGAGCTGCAGGCGCTGGAGCGGCGGATCGCGTCGATCGCCCCGCGTGCCGCCGAAGCGCGCCAGCGCGCGGCCGAGGCGCAGCTGGACGAACGCACCGCCGAGACCGTATCCGACCGGTTCGAAGCCGCACGCCAGGAGCTGACCGAGGAAATGCGCCGGCTGCGCGAGCGCGGCGCACTGACCCCGGACAACATGGTCGCGGGCATCCCGGTCGACAGCGAATACCTGATCTTCGTCATCGACACCTCCGGCAGCATGCTGCGCCAGTGGGGCAACGTGGTCCGCAAACTCGAAGAGACCCTGGAGCTCTATCCCCAGGTGCGCGGCATCCAGATCATGAACGACATGGGCCAGCTGATGTTCGACCAGTACGCCAACGAGTGGATGCCGGACACCCCGTCGCGCCGCCGGGTGATCATCTCGCGCATGATGCGCTGGAAGCCGTTTTCCAACAGCTCGCCGGTCGAGGGCATCCGCCGCGCGATCGCCAATTTTCACGACCCGGAAAAGACCATCAGCGTCTGGGTGTTCGGCGACGAATTCACCGGCGTTTCGATTCAACGGGTGCTCGAAACGGTCGAAGCCCTCAACCCCAGGGGCGAAGACGGCCGGCGCCGGGTGCGCATCCACGGCGTCGGCTTTCCCACCCAGTACGTCGAAAACCAGGGCATTTCGATCAGCGGCATCCGTTTCGCGCTGCTGATGCGCGAACTGGCGCACGATCACGACGGCACCTTCGTCGGGCTGCGCGCGCGCAATTGATCGTCTCGACCGCACCACCGCGGCTCCGGTGGTGTAGGCTTTGCGCCTCGATTCCAGACAGGTGTTTTGTTGTGACCGCGAACTTCAAGTTGTTTCTCGCCCTCTTGCTGGCCCTGGTGCTGGCCGGCTGCAACGCTTCCGACGCGCTCGCGCCTTCGGCCGAGGCCGACGGGTCCGCCGAGCAGGCCTCTTCCGACGCGCCCGAACTGCCCGAAGGCGTCACCCTGGTCGAGCGCTTCGACGGCGACGACAGCGGCGTGTCGATTCCCTATGCAAAATACCGGCTCGACAACGGCCTGACCGTGGTGCTGCACGAAGACCACTCCGACCCGCTGGCGCACGTGGACGTGACCTACCACGTCGGCTCCAACCGCGAGGAGCCGGGCCGCTCGGGCTTTGCCCACTTCTTCGAGCACATGATGTTCCAGGGCTCGGAGAACGTCGCCGACGAGGAGCACTTCAAGATCGTCTCCAACGCCGGCGGCACGCTCAACGGCACCACCAATACCGATCGCACCAACTATTTCCAGACCGTGCCGGCCAACCAGCTCGAGACCGTGTTGTGGCTGGAAGCCGACCGCATGGGCTTCCTGCTCGACGCGGTGACCCAGGAGAAGTTCGAGGTCCAGCGCGAGACGGTCAAGAACGAGCGCGGCCAGCGCGTCGACAACCAGCCCTACGGGCGCGCGCTGGAAACGCTGAACAAGGCGCTCTACCCCGAAGGCCATCCGTATTCCTGGCCGGTCATCGGCTGGATCGAGGATCTCAACCGCGCCGACCTCGCCGACCTCAAGCGCTTCTTCCTGCGCTGGTACGGGCCCAACAACGCCGCGCTGTCCATCGGCGGCGACATCGATCCCATTCAGACACTCGAGCAGGTGGTCAAGTACTTCGGCCCGATCCCGGCCGGCCCCGAGGTCGAGGACCTGCCCGAGCAGCCGGCCGAGCTCGACGCCGACCGCTACGTGACGCTGGAAGACAACATTCACCTGCCGGCGCTGGCGGTGATGATGCCGACGGTCCACGCCAACCACCCCGACGAGCCGGCGCTGGACGCGGCGGCCAAGATCCTCGGCCAGGGCCAGGCCTCGCTGCTCTACCAGCGCCTGGTCCAGACCGGCCGCGCGGTGCAGGCCAACGTGGTTCATTCGTGCAAGGAACTGGCCTGCGAGATCTGGTTCATCGTCATCCAGAACCCGCAGTCCGGCGAAAGCCTGGCCGAAATGGAGGCCGCGGTACGCGAAACACTGGACGAGTTCGCCGAGCGCCCGGTCAGCGAAGACGACCTGCAGAAGTTCAAGGCCCGGTACGAGGCCGGGCGCGTGTTCGCGCTGCAGTCGGTGGCCGGCAAGGTCAGCACGCTGGCCTCGTATGAAACCTTCACCGGCAGCCCGGCCGGCATCGCCGAGGAAATCGAGCGCTACCGCAACGTCGAGACCGAGGACGTCGAGCGCGTGTTCGCCGAATACATCCAGGACCAGCCGGCGGTGCTGTTGAGCATCGTGCCCAACGGCCGCCCGGAAATGGCCGCGGCCGAGCCGAATTACGATGCCGGCGAGCGCGACATCCCCGAGTCCTACGGCGACGAGGGCGAGGAACTGGCGCTGCGCGAGGCCGAAGACACCTTCGACCGCAGCCAGCGCCCCACCCCGGGCATGAACCCGCAGGTCGAACTGCCGCCGATTCGCGACGCCGAACTGGAAAACGGCGTGCGCGTGCTGGCCGTCAACAACAACGAAACGCCCACCGTCACGCTGCGCACCGTGTTCGCCATGGGCCAGCGCGACGAACCGGCCGGCAAGGCCGGCCTGTCCGCGCTGACCGCGGCCATGATGGGCGAGGCCACCGAGCAGCGAAGCGCCGCCGAATTCGCCGAGGCGCTGGAGCGCATCGGCGCCAACGTCAGCGTCAGCCCCGGGACCTACCGCACCACGGTGACGCTGAACGTGCTGGCCCGGCACCTGGACGAAGCCGTGCCGCTGATGATGGAGCGCATGCTCGAGCCGGCGTTCACCGAGGAGGACTTCGCGCGGGTCAAGCAGCAGACCATCGAGGGCCTGATGCAGAACCGCAAGACGCCCGAAGGGCTGGCCAACCGCGCCCTGGGCGCGGTGCTGGAAGGCCCGGAGAACCCGCTTTCCTATCCCCGGGCCGGCATCCCCGAGACGGTCGAGGCCATCACCCTGGAAGACGTCCGCGCCTTCCACGCCGCCCACGTGCCGGCGCACATCGAGGGCGTGCTGGTCAGCTCCAGCCTGCCCGATGATGAAACCATCGCCGCGATGGCGCCGCTGGGCGCGCTGGAACCGGCAAAGGTGGACCGTTCCGAGCTGGCCGAACGCCCGGAAATCGAGGGCCGCACGCTGTACCTGGTCGACAAGGCCGAGGCGGCCCAGTCCAGCCTGCGCACCGGCCAGCACGCGCTGGCCTACGACGCGCTGGGCGACTTCTACCGCGCAGGTCTCGCCAACTTCGTCCTCGGCGGCACCTTCAACAGCCGCATCAACCTGAACCTGCGCGAAGACAAGGGCTACACCTACGGCGCGCGCACCGGCTTCTCCGGCGGGCCGGAACGCGGGCGCTTCACGTTCTCCTCCGAGGTCAACCGCGACGCCACCGCCGCCTCGATCACCGAAGTGTTGACCGAGCTCGAAGGCTACGCCGAAGAAGGCATGAACGAAGAGGAGTTCGAATACATGCGCTCGGCCATCGGCCAGCGTGACGCGCGCGAATACGAAACCCCGGTGCGCAAGCTGGCGCTGCTCGACAACATCCTGACCTACGACCTGCCGCTGGACTACCGCTCGCGCCAGAACGAGATCCTCGCCGACATCGACCGCGAAACCCTCAACCAGGTCGCCTCCAGCCACATCGACCCGGACAACATGGCGATAGTCGTCGTCGGCGACGAAGCCACCATCCG
>JAWLEW010000022.1:0-42379 GCA_041685925.1 Wenzhouxiangellaceae bacterium
TGAACCCGACAAGTTCCCAGGCCACGCTGGCGTTCGCGCTCGGCGGCTCGATCTCGGGCGAGCCGGTAGCGCCGGGACCGGGTCCGGACGCAGAATTGACGCCGGTTCCGACGCTGTCCAATATCGGAATGCTCATGCTCGGCCTGATCTTCCTGGCCGCCGGCATGTTCGCCATTCGTCGCGTCATGTAATCGGCGATCGCGGGCTGAGAAATCTGCGCGAGACATGGAAAGGGCCGCTGCCTCGATGCGCGGCCCTTTTTTAATCCGCGCCGTGCAAGTGAACACCCGGGGAAACCTCTCTAACGTAGCGGCGAATAGATTCGGTCGCGTCGTGTCTCAGTAGGGCGGATAAGCGCCAGCGCATCCGTCATTCGGGCGAAAAAAGGTGGATGCGCTGGGCCTTATCCAGCCTACTGAGACGCCGGCCGTGCCCGCCGCGAGCGTTTCGGCGTCCATCTGCCCGTGTCGTTCTGCAGCGCGGTCGCTTTGTGACGAATCGTGGCAGGAACCGGCCGGAATCGCCGGTCCGGATTGCCGGTGTGCCGGGGGTACGGGTGAACCCGGGGCATTGGCATCCAAATTGTATTGATATGACTGCGAGCCGGCGCGGGATTGCGACGGCGATCGGTAACATTCCGCGATGCGCGGCAAGGAAACCCCGATGGACCACAGTGCAGTCAATCGCGAAACCAGGCCGCGAATCCTGTTCGTCGACGACTCGCGCCTGATGCGGTTCGCCGGACAGCGTTTCCTGCGCGCGCATTTCGACGTGGTGCTGGCCGAGGACGGCCGGCAGGCGTGGAAGCGCCTCGTGCAGGACGACGCCATCGAATTCGTCATTACCGACCTGATGATGCCCGAAGTCGACGGCGTGGAGTTGATCCGCAGGGTCCGCAAATCGGAGCGTGCGCGGATTCGCGCCCTGCCGGTGCTGGTGGTGACCGGCGTCGAGGAGAGAGCCGGGCGCCGGCGCGCGCTGGATGTCGGCGCCACCGACCTGGTGCCGAAACCCTTTTCCGGAGATGATCTGATCGAGCCGGTGCGCGACTACCTGCGGCGCAGGGAAAGCCGGCCGAACCAGCGCGCGCATTCGGTCGGCGCACCGAACATCGAGCAGACCCGGACCGTTTTCCTCAATCGCCTCGAACAGATCAGCAGTTTCCATGACCGGCATGGACTGGAATACTCGATCCTGCATGCCCGGCTGGACGACTACGCGCGGGTCGCGTCGCGCTTCGGACTGAATTGGGCGGAGTCCACGATGCGTCATCTCGAGCGCGCACTTGCGCGCGAAATCCGCACCGAGGACACGGTTGGACGCAGCGACGACGCGGTGTTCAGCATGATCCTGATGGCGACGCCTCCGGCCGGCGCCAGGCGGCTGCAGGCACGCCTGCGCCAGCGCCTGGCGCGCAACCCGGCGCATTTTCCCGGGCGTTCCATGAATCTTCGGCTCAGTTTCTCCATCCAGTGCCCGGGCAGTCCGGAGTCGCATTCGGCCGATGCCATCGTGAAGGCCGGCCTGGCGCGCCTGCATGAGCCGGCCAACGTGACCCGCCTGGGCGACCGGATTCGGGCATAACGGGTTTCTGGCGTTCGAGCGTTGGCAGCGTGAACCGAATCCGCTATGCTCCGGGCATGGTTTCGGGGCGGTCCAGCATTTCGGGGAATTGCGCGCGTCGCGCGGGCCGGCATGCGTTGTGCCTCCTGTCGACCCTGCTTCTTTTGGCTGCATTTCAGCCCGGCCATGCCCGGTCGGTCACCGTCGTCGACTGGCTGACCACCGCCGATGGATTGCCCAATGCCGACGTCGAGGCCATCGTGCGCGACCGGGCCGGTTACGTCTGGATCGGCACGCGCGGCGGACTGGTGCGCCACGAGGGCGTGCGATTGAACGTCCTGCGGCGCGATCCCGACCAGCCGGGATCGTTGCCGGGCGACAACATCCTGACCCTGATGGCGGCCGACGACGGGGATGTCTGGGCCGCGATCTCGGAGCGCGGCATCGTGCGCATACGCGGCGTGGACGTGGTGCGGCACTGGGCCAACGAGCGCGACGACGGTCCGCTGCGTGGTCGCTATGTCTGGTCCATGGAAGAGGCCTGCGATGGATCGGTGTGGGGCGTTTACGCCACCGACGGGCTGGTGCGAATCGATCCCGCCAGCGATGCGACCACCCACTTCGCTCCGGGCGAGTCGGGGCTGCCCGATTCGGGCTTCGGCCTTCAGCTGGCCGTCGGCGAGGACTGCCGGATGTGGCTGTTGCGCACCGACGGCCTGTGGCGCGTCGAAAAGTCTCCGTCGTATGCATTCAAACGGGTCGTCGCGGCCGAAGACAGCGAATTCCCGGTTTTCCTGTCGCTGCTGCTGACCGGGAAAGACACTGCATTCGTTACCGGCAGCCGCGGCGTGATCCGGATGGAGCTGGGCGATGGCAACGGCGCCGGCCGGGAAGCGCGCATCGTCGAGACCTGGGATCTCGGCGGCTCGGTGAACGTCGCCAGCCCGGCCGCGGACGGCCGTCTCTGGCTCGGCATGGGCCGGGGCCTCGAACTGTTCGATCCCGCGACCGGCGAGTCCGATTCGGTGACCTTCGGGCCGGAGCATGAAAGCCTGGACCTGGTTCAGGTTACCGACGTCATGCCGGGCGCCGAAGGCGGCGTCTGGCTGTCGACCACCGGCCGGGGCATCGCCAGGCTGCCGCCGGGCTGGCGCGGTTTCAACCTGTTTCGGCCACGCGCGGGCGAGGTCGAGCTGGACCGGGTCACCAGCGTCGCGACTGGCCCCTCCGGGGCGGTGTGGCTGGGCAGCAAAAATCGCGGCGTATTTACGTTCGACCTGGAAACGGGCCGCACACGCCCGACCGGCATGCAGTTGGGCTCGGTGGATAGCGGGGTCATCGGGCTGCACGTAACCGAGGATTCAATCTGGTTGCTGACCGGGGGCCGGCTGACGCTGGGTGAGCGCGATCGCGGAGAATCCCGGGTCCTGATCGAGCACGGCCTCAGTTACGAGGATCACTTCAAGTTCATGGCGCCGGCCGGGACGAATGGAATCTGGGCGGCCGGCGACAGCTATATTCTGCGGCTGGACGCATCGGGCGAGGTACTTGACCGATGGGCCAGCGACGCCGAGCCGCCGCGGCGGCTGGGCAATTCTCCATTGAAGCAGATCGCGCGCGGCCCGTCGGGAAACTGGTGGTTGCTCGCCGCCGACGCGCTGTATCGCCAGGCCGAAGACGGCGCCTTTGAAGAGTTGCATCGAGCCGAAAGCGTGAACCTGGTTTCGCTCGCGTTCCAGGGCGATCGGCTTTGGCTCGCCGGCGATTCGGCGCTGCAAGGGTTCTTGGTCGAGGACGGCGGCCTCCGGGCGATTGAACGTTACACGGCCGGCGACGGCCTGCCGCCGGGACGGGTGCAGTCGCTTGTACCGCGTGCCGGAAACGTCTGGCTCCTGATGAGCGTCGGCCTGGTCCGGCTGGATACCGAGAGCGGCAAGTTTCGGATGTTTTCGGCGCGCGAGGGCCTGGTGCAATCGGAGTTCAATGAGCGCGCGGTCGTCGACCTGGCGGATGGGCGTTTCATTGCCGGTACCAACAATGGTCTGCTGGCTGTTGATCCGGCCGCGATCCAGCCGACGCCGTGGCCGCCGCCGGTTCATCTGATTTCGGTCCGCGCCGGCGATCGGCGTTACCCGCTGGACGGCGCGCGTGATGCACCGCTGGCGTTCGACTGGCGGCAGAATTCGCTGGAGTTCAGTTTCCTCGCCTTGTCCTATATCAACCCCGCGCAGAACCGGTATCGCATCCGGTTGGCCGGATGGGAAGATGACTGGCAGGAGCTTCAGGGTCAGACCACGCGGTTTTTCAGCAACCTGCCCAGCGGCAGGTACACGTTCGAGGTCCAGGCGGCCAACGTCGACGGCATCTGGAACCGCACCGGCGACCACGTCGCCTTCACGATCGCGCCGCCGCCGTGGCGCTCGACCGCGGCCTGGGCGGTCTATGGGTTGATCGCCCTGGCCGTGACGGGCACCGGATGGCGCGCCGCGGTCGATCGGCGCCGGCGGCGCGAATCGCTGCGGCGGGCCGGCGAGCAGCAGGAGCTTGCCGACCGTCAGCGCGAGCTGCTGGCACGGCTGAACCGCAGCCTGGAGCCGGAACGCCTGGCGCAGACCGTTGGCCAGGCCGTGCTGGAGCTGTTCAGGGTATCGCGCTGCCACGTCGGCTACATCCAGCCCGATTTCCCCGCCGGCGTGCGTTCGTTCGGCGACGGCGTGCAACCCGTGGACCGGGCCCGTTTCGACGCCGCGATCGCCGAAGGCGGGCCGGGCGAGGTGCTGCAACTGGGCGAGGACGACCGGGCGCTGGCCGCGGTCTGGCTGCCGGAACTCGACGACGAAAGACGCGGCGCGCTGCGCGGCAGGCTGGATCTTTTCGCCCAGGCGGCCGGGCAGGTGCTGGAGAATGCGCGGCTTCTGCTCGATGTGCGCAAGCTGGCGCGCCAGGCCAACCAGGCCAGCGAAGCCAAGTCCGAGTTCCTGGCCACGATGAGCCATGAAATCCGTACGCCGCTGCACGGGCTGCTGGGCATGATTGAGTTGTTCGAGCACGCCGAAAGCGATCCGGGCCGGCTGGACATGCTGCATACCATGCGCGGATCCGGCCGCCAGCTGCAGCGCATCCTCAACGACGTGCTGGATCTTTCGCGCATCGAGGCCGGCCGGGTCGAACTCGAGGCGCGGCCGTTCGAACTGGTGCCGCTCCTCGAGCGCGTGGTCGACCTGCATGCATCCAACGCGTTCGCGTCGGGCCTCGATCTGCGGCTGCGGATCGCCGCCGACCTGCCGGTGATGGCGATCGGCGACGCCGACCGGATTGCCCAGGTCCTGGGCAACCTGATCAACAACGCGATCAAGTTCACTGCCGCCGGCTGGGTCGCGCTGGACGCGCGCCTGGACGAAAACGACCTGCTGGTGCTGTCGGTTTCCGATACCGGTCCCGGGATTGCCGCGGCGGTGCGCGCCGAGCTTTTCGAGCCGTTCACCCAGCTAGAATCGGTGTCGACGCGCAAGCACAGCGGCACCGGGCTGGGGCTGGCGATTTCGCGCCGGCTGGTCGACGCCATGCACGGCCGGCTGGACCTGGTCAGCGAACCCGGCGAGGGCAGCTGCTTCAGCGTGCACCTGCCCTTGAGCGGCATGCGGCGACAGCCGCCGTTTGCCCCGGCGCTGCTCCACGGCGTGCGCCTGGCCGCCGCGCTCGCGCCGGCCGACCGCGACCAGCTCGCGCGGCTGGCGCAGCGCTGGTCCATCGAACTGGTTGAACTGGATGCATCGCTGCCGCCCGGGCGAGCCGGCTTCGACGCGCTGATCTGGCAGGAAGACGAGCTGGATCCGGCTTTCGCGCAGGACTGCCGCGCGCATGGCCTGGGCTGCTGGCATCTTGGCCACGAGGTTTCCGATGCGCTGGCCGGCATGCCGCGCATGCGCGCGCCGCTGACCGAAGCGCGCCTGATCGGCGCGCTGATGGACTTTCGCTTTACCGCTGGCTGAGCCGGCGCACCGTGTCGACCAGCACCTGGACGTGCTCGACCGGCACGTCGGGCGTGATGCCGTGTCCGAGATTGAACACATGCCCGCTGCCCGGGCCGAAGTCTTCCAGCACATCGGCCGCCGCGCGCTCGATCACTTCGGGGTTGGTCGTGAGCACCACGGGGTCGAGGTTGCCCTGCAGCGCCACGCGATCGCCGACGCGTTTCCGGGCGTCGGACAACCGGGTGGTCCAGTCCACGCCCAGTGCCTGGCAACCGGTATCGGCCAGCGATTCCAGCATGCCGCCGCAACCCTTGGCGAACAGGATGACCGGCGTTTCCGGGGCGCTGGCCTTGACCCGGTCGACGATGCGCTGCATGCCGGCCAGCGAAAAGCGCCTGAACATCGCCGGCGACAGCGCGCCGCCCCAGCTGTCGAACACCATGACCGCGTCGGCGCCGGCCTCGACCTGGGCCAGCAGGTAGTCGGCGGTCGAGTCGGCCAGCAGCCGGATCAGCGCGTCGGCGTCCTCGGGGTGTTCCATCAGCATTTTCTTGGCGAGCTTGAAGTCCTTGCTGCTGCCGCCTTCGATCATGTAGGTGGCGACCGTCCAGGGACTGCCGGCGAAGCCGATCAGCGGGATGTCTTCCGGCAGGTCGCGGCGGATCAGCCGGACCGCGTCCATGACGTAGCCGGTGGCCTCGTTGGGGTCCAGCCGCGGCAGGGCGTGGATCTCCTGCGGATCGCGCAGCGGGCGCTCGAATTTCGGCCCTTCGCCGGGCGTGAAGCCCAGCCCCAGCCCCATTTCGTGCGGCAGGATCAGGATGTCGGAAAACAGGATGGCCGCGTCGAAGCCGTACCGGCGGATCGGCTGCAGCGTGACCTCGGCGGCCATTTCCGGCGTGCCCGCCAGGGTCAGGAAATCGCCGGCCTCGGCCCGCGTGGCCAGGTATTCGGGCAGGTATCGGCCGGCCTGGCGCATCAGCCAGATGGGGGTGCGGTCGACCGGCTCGCGCCTGAGCGCGCGCATGAAACGGCTGTCTTGGATTGCTGCAGTCATGTGTCGAAAAGCTCCAGGAGCGTGTTCGGTTCGATGTCGTCGCGGATCACGCCCGCGCCCAATGTTTCCAGCAGGATCAAACGGATTCTGCCGGCCCGGTTCTTCTTGTCCAGGCGCATGTGGCCCAGCAGGGTCTTCGGCTCGATGTCGCGCGCGGGCTCGGTCGGCAGGCCCAGCCTCTCCAGCAGGCCGCTCAGGCGCCGGGCGTCGCGCTCGGCAATCATGTCCAGGCGTGCGCTCAGCGCGGCCGCCAGGTGCATGCCGATCGCGACTGCTTCGCCGTGACGGTAGCGGCGGTAGCCGGTGGCCGTCTCGATCGCGTGGCCGAAGGTGTGGCCGAAGTTCAGCAGCGCGCGCTGTCCGGCCTCGCGCTCGTCGGCCTCGACCACTTCGATCTTGTGCGCGGCCGCGCGCGCGACCGCGATTTCCAGCGTGTCGGCCCGCCGCTGGAGCAGGGCGTCGGCGTTGTCTTCCAGCCAGCCGATGAATTCGGCGTCGCGAATCGCGCCGTACTTGACCACTTCGGCCAGGCCGGCGAGGAAGTCGCGCGGGTCCAGCGTCGCCAGGGTTTCGACGTCGACCATGACCGCTTCGGGCTGGTGAAAGGCGCCGACCAGGTTCTTGCCCGCGGCCAGGTTGAAACCGGTCTTGCCGCCGATCGCCGCGTCGACCTGGGCCAGCAAGGTCGTGGGGACCTGGACGACCTTGATCCCGCGCATGTAGCTGGCCGCGGCGAACCCGGCCAGGTCGCCGATCACGCCGCCGCCCAGCGCGACGACGGTGGCGTCGCGCTGGGCGCCGATCGCGGCCAGTTTCTCGACGATGGCATGCCAGTGCTCGATCGTCTTGGCTTGCTCGCCCGGCGGCAGGACGAGCTCTGCCGGGGCGAATTCGGCGGTGGTCTGCACCAGCCGCTGCAGGTAGTGTCCGGCGACGGTCTGGTCGGTCACGATCAGCACGGTGCCCGAAAGGTGCTTGCGCCACGCCGCCGGCTTGCCCAGCAGGCCGCGCTCGAGGTGAATCCGGCAGCAGCCGGCGGCGTGGTTCAGTTCGAGGACTGGCATTCGCATTTCTGGTTGTTGTCGACGACGGTCCGAATTGTACGTTCCAGCGCGCCGGCCATCTGCACCAGCGGCCGATTCTTCGATTCGAACACCACGTCGGCCAGCGCGGCGTAGACCGGGTTGCGCTGTTCGGCCATGGCGGTCAGGCGCTGGCGCCGGTCCGGGGCGGCCAGCAGCGGTCGGCGCTTGTCGCGCTCCAGCCGCCGGATCTGCTGGTCGACGGAAGTTCTCAGCCAGACCACGGTGCCGTTGGCCCGGATGACCTCGCGGTTGTGTTCGGCCAGCACCGAACCGCCGCCGGTGGCGATCAACCGCCCGCGTCCGGCGGCGACCTCGGCCAGCAGCTTGCTTTCGCGTTCTCTGAAACCCTGTTCGCCCTCGATGTCGAAGATCACGGCGACTTCGACGCCGCAGCGTTTTTCCAGTTCTTCGTCCAGGTCGATGAAATCGTAGCCCAGCTTCGGTGCAACTCTGCGTCCCAGGGATGTCTTGCCCGAGCCCATCGGGCCGATCAGGAAAATGTTCTCCACGGACCATCTGCCGTTGCTCGATGCACTGGATGCTACAGGAAATCGCACAACGCTTGGCAAGCCGGCGGCCGAAGCGCCGATGGGCTCGAATCCGGTTACGATGAACGCATGGCGCATACGGACAATCGCGATCCCGTCCTGACCGGCCTGCCGCCGGTGTACGCCGGCACCGCCCGGGTGCTGATACTCGGCAGCATGCCGGGCGCGCGGTCGCTCGAGGCGCAGGCCTATTATGCGCATCCACGCAACGCCTTCTGGTCGATCATGGGACAGCTTTTCGGTTTTTCACCGACGCTGGCGTATGCCCGAAGGCTGGAGCGGTTGCGCGAGAACCGGGTTGCGTTGTGGGACGTCATCGGACGTTGCCGGCGACGCGGCAGCCTGGACCAGAAGGTGGAGCCGGACTCCATCGTCGCCAACGATTTCGAGCGCCTTTTCCGGGCCTGTCCGCGAATCGAACTGGTTGCATTCAACGGCCGGCTGGCCGAGCAGAGCTTCGGGCGCCATGTCTGGCCGGGCCTTTCGGCAAGCCGCGCCGGGATCGAGCGCGCCCGCCTGCCGTCGACCAGTCCGGCCCATGCGGCAATGAATTTCGACCGGAAGTTCGCCGCCTGGCAGGCGGCACTGGACCCGGTATTGCGCGCGTCCGCCGAACAATGAGCGGCGCGCAACAAGCCGCATGACGAACCGCGTAACAAGCCGGGCGTCATTCGGCGCACCCGGGAATTGGGTACCATAGCGCCTGGTGCGATCATTCAGGCCCGATTATTCATGTTTCGCTTTTCCATCGTATTCGTGATCCTGCTGGTGTCGCTGTTCACCATCGAGGTGCTGCAGCCGGTTCAGCAGCACGTGATCCTGCCGTTCACCTCCGGCCTGGCCTGGATCAGCGTCAACATCATCGAGTTGTTCGATTCCGGCGTGGCTTCGGCCGGCAAGGTCATTCGCGACCTGGAATCGGGTTTTGCGGTTTCCATCGAGCCCGGCTGCAACGGGGTCGAGGCGCTGATCATCCTGTTTGCCGCCATTTTCGCCTTCCCGGCGCCGCTGAAGAACAAGCTGGTCGGGTTCGCGATCGGCTTCGTCGCGATCCAGGCCCTGAACCTGGTGCGCATCATCAGCCTGTTCTACATGGGCCAGTGGAACATGGTCTGGTTCGAGTGGTTCCACCTGTACCTGTGGCAGGCGCTGATCATTCTCGATGCGCTGGTCGTGTGGCTGATCTGGCTGCGCACCCTGCCGCCGCCGGAGCGCGGCGATCCACCGTCCGGCGACGCTCCCGCGGAGCCACAGCCCCAGCCGCAGCAGGCCTGATGCCGGAGCGGCCCCGCCGACTGCTGATCGCCGGCTGCGGCGACCTGGGCAACCGCTTGCCGGGCGTGCTGGCAGGCTGGCAGGTCCACGGATTGCGCCGCAACGTCGCCCGACTGGCGCCGGGCATCGCGCCGCTTCGCGCCGACCTGTCCGATCCCGCAACGCTGGATGAGGCCGCCGGCTTCTGGGACGGCGTGGTCCATACCGCCACGCCGGGCGCGCGAACGCCGGAAGGTTATCGGCAAGCCTACGTGGACGGCCTGCGCAACCTGATCGAACGCATCGAGACGCCGCGCCTGGTCATGGTCTCCAGCACCGCGGTATACGGCCAGGACCGCGGCGAGTGGGTCGACGAGACCTCGACGACCGTGCCGGCGCGCTTCAACGGCGAAATCCTGCTCGAGGCCGAGCGCCTGGCGCGCGAGGCCGGCGGCGTGGTCGTGCGGTTTTCGGGCATCTACGGCCCCGGGCGCGAGTACCTGATCGACAAGGTGCGCAGCGGACCGGTCGGTTGCCGGCGCGAGCCGCCGGTCTGGACCAACCGCATCCATGCCGACGACTGCGCCGCGGCGCTGGCCCACCTGCTGGAACTGGACGAGCCCGATGCCGTATACGTGGCAAGCGATGCCTGTCCGGCGCCGCGCTGGGACGTGCTCGAATGGCTGGCCGAACGCCTGGGCGCGCCCGGCCCGTTCGAGCAGGAAGACAATGCCGGGCAGGGCAAGCGGGTGTGCGCCGATCGGCTTGCCGCCACCGGATTTGCGCTACGGTATCCGGACTACCGGGCCGGTTACGAAGAGGTACTCGAATGCGATTGAACGACGAAATCATGCAGCGCTTCAGCCAGGGGTTCGACCAGGCCGTGGCCGCGGGAATGCCGGAACCCACGGGGATGACGCTGTCGACCGTGGACGAGCGTGCTCGCCCGTCCTCGCGCGTGGTGCTGCTCAAGAGCTGGGATGCCGACGGGTTCGTGTTCTACACCAATACGCGCAGCCGCAAGGGCCGCCATCTCGCCGCCAATGCGCACGCCTCGCTGCTGTTCTGGTGGCGCGAAAACGAGCAGCAGGTGCTCATCGAGGGCCGCGCCGCGCCGGTATCGGATGGAGAAGCCGACGCCTATTTCGCCTCGCGTCCGCGCGGCAGCCAGATCGGCGCCTGGGCTTCGAGTCAATCGAGTGAACTGGAAGACCGACAGACGCTGCTCGACCGGGTCGCCGAACTGGAGGATGAATACCGCGGCCGGGACATCCCGCGCCCGCCGCACTGGTCGGGCTACCGCGTCGACCCCAACCGGATCGAGTTCTGGTACGGACGCGAGTTCCGGCTGCACGAACGGATCCTGTTCGAAGCCGACGAAGGCGGCTGGACGCGCAGGCTGCTGTATCCGTAGGATCGCCGGGCTTGCGCGGCCAGCCGTGCCAGGGGGGCTGCCTTGAAACTAAATTCAAAACCGTTTCGCCGCGTCGGCTGGTCTGCACGCTGGCGCGGCGACGGCGACGTCAAGACCGGTCATTCCTCCGGAAGCGGCGTCTTCCTGCGCGCCAGGTCGCGCGCGATCCATTGCTCGATCAGGTCGCGCCACGGCGCCTGCGCGGGATCGTGGCCGAAGTACATGCCGGCCTCGAAACGCTGGCGCTGGGCTTCGTACAGGATCAGGGCGCAGGCGACCGAGACGTTGAGCGACTGCGTCATGCCGTGCATGGGGATGACGATGTGCGCGTCGCAGGCCGCGGCAGCCTCGCGGCTGATGCCGAATTTTTCGGTGCCGAGCACGATCGCGGTCGGGCGCGTGTAGTCGATCGCGCGGAAGTCCACGGCGCGCTCGGAAAAGTGCGCCGCAACGCACGCAAAGCCACGGGTCCTGAGCGCTTCCAGCCCGCTTTCGGTGTCGGCGTGGCGGGTCAGTCCCACCCAGCGCTGGGCGCCCTGGGCGGTGTTGTTGAGCGCCGGCAGGCCGTGTTCGCCGGGTACTGCATGGGCGTGCATGACGCCTACCGCGTCGCAGGTCCGGAGCACTGCGGCCAGGTTGTGCGGCTTGTGGACCCGTTCCATGAAAACGGTGAGATCGGGCTGGCGCCGGCAGGCGGTGTCGATGATGCGTTGCTTTCGTTCCGGGGTCATTGCGGTATGGTACTTCCAATCGAAACCTTGCGAAAACAAGCCGGTCGAATGCCTTGTCGAGTCCGCGCGCGACAGGGTTGACGAGCCACGACGCCGGTCAGGAAACTCAAACCCGTAAAGGGTCAGCCCCTATGTCCAGTTTTTTCGAAAGCCTCAAACAGATCATCAACCACCACGAAGCGGCGCCCGACGAGCATGCGTTGCCGCGCGCCGCGGCGGTGCTGCTGCTGGAAATGGCTGCGGCCGATGCCGGCATCGACGCCAGCGAGCGGAAGGTCATCGAGCGCGCCATCCTGGAGCGCTTCGACCTGGAGGCCGCCGAAGTCCGGGCGCTGATCGAGGAGGCGGGCAGGCGTCAGCGCGAGTCGCATTCGCTGCATGAATTCACCCACAAGCTGCGCACCCAGCTGTCGTCCGAGGCGCGCGGCGAGCTCGTGGAATGGCTGTGGAAAGTCGGTTTTGCCGACGGTCGGCTGGACCGGCACGAGGAACATCTCGTGCGCCGGCTGTCCGATCTGCTGGGGGTTCCGCATCGCGAATTCATGCGCCGCAAGCACCGCGCGGCAGCGGACGGCTGAGATTGCGGAAAGCGCCGGGCGCGAAGACGCGCTCCGCCGGCAGCAAGCGCTGCCGGCGCAGGCCGTCGGCTCAGCCGGTGAAGAACTGCTGGCGGAAGGTGAGCGTGAACGGTGATCCGTCGTGCGATTCGGGCTGGACCTCTACGTTGAAATTCAGCGACTCTTCATCGTGGATGCGAAACTGGCCGATGTAGTAGATCGCGCCCTGGTCCTTGATCTGGCGAAGCTCGATGTCGCGGCGCTGGCCGGTCAGGTTGGTTGCCGTTGCGCTGACTTCCGCTTCCACCGGCTCGCGCGTCTCCTGGTCGAGCACGGTGATGTTGAGCATGCCCTGAGTGCCGGCACGCTGGATGCCGTAGACGCTGGCAACGTCCGGCGACAGCTGATTCGTGTTGAGCGTGTTGTAGTGCACTTCGTAGTTGCCGAACTGCTCCGACTGCTGAGCTGCGGCCGGTGCGGCGAGTGCGCCGGCCAGCACCAACAGGGCCATCACCTTGAATGAACGCATCACTGGTTTCTCCATCGGTCTCGGTTTGTATCGATGTTTGTATCGATTCGTTTTTCGCTCGGAAGCGAACGCTTCACTGATCAATGCTACTCCTGCGCCGTCACGATGTGCAACGCAGTGTCGCAAAGGAGACCAGCGCCACGTACGTTCGCATTCAGCGAACCCCGATCAGGATCATCAGGAACTGGATTGCGATGATGGCGACCAGCGGCGAAAGATCCAGCCCGCCGATGCTCGGGATCACTCGCCGGATCGGCTGCAGTACCGGGCGGGTGAGCTGGTAGATCAGCGGAATGATCGGGTGACGCATGCCGCCGCCGACCCAGGACAGGATCACTTCGGCGATGATCAGCACCATGTACATGACCAGGAGCATCCGGACCAGCCGGAACAACGCGATCACCAGGGCCTGCAGCGGATCGGCGGCGAAGCCCGAGATGGCCATCACGAGCACCACCGAGATGGTCTGGAGGATCACGAGCAGCACGACCGCGGCGCTGTTGAAGCGTCCCATGCGCGGGATGATGCGCGCCAGCGGGCCGACCAGTGGCTGCGTGACCGTGATCAACACCTGGCTGACCGGGTTGTAGTAGTCCGCGCCGACGGCTTCGAGCAGGACGCGCAGCATCAATGCCGCGATATACAGGCTGAACAGGGTCTCGACGAGAAACCCGAACGCGTTGCCGACCGAGCCGCCCATCAGGAATCTCCCCGCGGGTCGCCCGTCGCGGACGCGCCGCCGAGCGCGCGGCCGCGCTGCACCGCGGCATCCACGGCCGCGTGCACGATGCCGGCGAAGTCGTTGCGTTCCAGCGTCTCCAGCGCCGCGGCCGTGGTGCCGCCCGGCGAGGTCACGCGCCGGCGCAGTTCGGCCGCCGGGGTGTCGCCGGCGCCGAGCATCACGCCGGCGCCGGTTGCGGTCTGGGCAGCCAGGCCCTCGGCGGTTTCCCGGCTCAGCCCGGCCGCCTGGCCGGCTTCGGCCAGCGCTTCGGCCAGCGCGAAGAAATACGCGGGACCGGAGCCGGAAACGGCGGTCACCGTGTCCATCAGCGCTTCGTCCTCGATTTCGAACACCTTGCCGATGGCCTCGAACAGCGAGCGCACGGCGCGCTGCTGCGCCTGGGAGCAGCCGGCGGCGAACATGCCGGCCGCCCCGGCGCCGCGCAGCGCCGGCGTGTTCGGCATCACGCGCACGATGGCGGCAGCGTCGCCCAGCCGGGCGCGCAGCCTGGAGACCGGGACGCCGGCGGCCACGCTGACGACCACGCAGTCCCGGGCAAGCGCCGCAGCGATCGATTCGGTCACCTGGTCGATCACCTGCGGCTTGACCGCAAGCACCACGATATCGGCGCCGGTCACGGCCCGCTCGTTGCCGGCATGGGTGGCGATTCCGAACTCCCGCGCTACCGCGTCGCGCGTCTCGGGGTCGGGATCCGCCGCCGCGAGGCGTTCGGCCGGATGGCCGCGTGCGATCAGACCGCCGATGATCGCGCGCGACATGTTGCCGGCGCCGATCATCGCGATCACGGGGTTTGCGCTGTTGTCGTTCATGTGCTGAATTCTAACCCGCATCGCGTCGCGGCCCGAACAGCGCGGTGCCGATGCGGACCATGGTCGCGCCCTCGGCGATCGCGTCTTCCAGGTCGCCGGACATGCCGATCGAAAGGGTGTCCAGGTCGGCGTGGTCGGCCTGGAGCGACTCGAACAGCCGGCGCATTTCGGCGAATGCCGCGCGCGTGCGCGCCGGCGGATTTTCGGCCGACGGGATGGCCATCAGGCCGCGCAGCCGCAGCATGGGGGCTTGTGCCACCCGCGCGGCCAGGTCGGCAGCCGCTTCCGGCGCGCAACCGGCCTTCTGCGGTTCGCGGTCGACGTTGATCTGCAGCAGCACGTTGAGCGGCGTTCTTCCATCGGGGCGCTGGTCGGCCAGCCGGCGCACGATCTTGGCCCGGTCCACGCTTTGCACCCAGTCGAAACGCGCCGCGATCGCGCGCGTCTTGTTCGACTGTATCGGGCCGATGAAATGCCATTCCAGGTTCATGTCGGCCAGCGCGTCCTGCTTGGCGGCCGCCTCGTCCAGGTAGTTTTCGCCGAAGCGCCGGATACCCGCGGCATGTACCTGTCCGATTTCCGACGGCGAACGGGTCTTGCTGACCGCGAGCAGGGTCACGGACGCGCGTTCGCGCCCGGCGGCTTCGCAGGCGCGGGCAATCCTTTTGTCGAGCTGGTCGATGCGCTCGGCCAGCGGCGGGGAGGCAGACATTTTGTGGATAAGCCGGAATCGGGTATTATCGGACCCATTGTAAGAGAGCGCCGTCGACATTACCGGCGGTTCTGCAACCTGGGGAACGCTATGGACATTACCGAGCTGTTGGCATTTACCGTCAAGAACAACGCCTCCGATCTTCATCTTTCGGCGGGCCTGCCGCCGATGATCCGCGTCGATGGCGACATCCACCGCATCAACGTGCCGGCGATCGATGCCAAGCAGATGTCGGACCTGGTCTACTCGACCATGAACGACCACCAGCGGCGCGATTTCGAGGCGGAACTGGAGGTGGATTTTTCCTACAACATCGCGGGAATGGCGCGCTTCCGCGTCAACGCCTATCACCAGGACCGTGGCACGGGCGCCGCGTTTCGCGTGATCCCCAACGAGATCTGGACCCTGGAAGACCTGCAGGCGCCGCCGGTGTTTCGCGACATCATCGACGTCCCGCGCGGCCTGATCCTGGTGACCGGGCCGACCGGCTCGGGCAAGTCGACCACGCTGGCGGCGATGGTCGACCATCTCAACAAGAGCGTCGCGGGCCATATCCTGACCATCGAGGATCCGATCGAGTTCGTGCACCAGTCCAAGAAGTGCCTGATCAACCAGCGCGAGGTCAAGAAGGATACGCTGGGGTTCCCACAGGCGCTGCGTTCGGCGCTGCGCGAGGACCCCGACATCATCCTGGTCGGCGAGCTGCGCGACATCGAAACGGTGCGCCTGGCGCTTACCGCGGCCGAGACCGGCCACGTGGTGTTCGGCACGCTGCACACCTCTTCGGCGGCCAAGACCATCGATCGCATCATCGACGTGTTTCCGGGCGAGGAAAAGGACATGGTGCGCTCGATGCTGTCGGAGTCGCTGCGCGCCGTGGTGGCCCAGACCCTGCTCAAGAAGGTTGGCGGCGGTCGAGTGGCTGCCCACGAGATCATGATCGCCTCGCCGGCGATCCGCAACCTGATTCGCGAGGACAAGGTCGCCCAGATGTATTCCGCCATCCAGACCGGCCAGAACGTGGGCATGACCACGCTGGATCAGAGCCTGTCCGAACTGGTTCGCCGCGGCCTGGTCGCCAAGCCCGAGGCGCGCCGCAAGGCCGTCGACAAGAAGGCGTTTGCCTGACGAATCGCCGCCCGAACCAACTGCAAGGAGACCGGTAATGAGTGTGATCGACAGCTGGCTGAAGATGCTGCATGAACAGAATGGTTCCGACCTGTTCGTCACGGTCGGTGCGCCGCCGTGCATCAAGGTGGACGGAAGAATCAAGCCGGTCAATCGTGAGCCGCTGTCCACGGAATCGGCGACCAGCATCGTGCTGGGCACGATGTCCGAAGAGCAGGTCGAGCAGTTCAAGGCCGAGCGCGAATTGCAGTACGCGATTTCGATCGAGGGCTTCGCCCGGTTTCGCATGAGCGCGTTCTACCAGCGCGGCTCGATCGGGGTGGTGTGCCGCCGGATCGAAACCAGGATTCCCGATTTCGAAGAGCTCAATCTGCCCGAAGGACTGGGCGACCTGGCCATGGCCAAGCGCGGCATCATCTTGAATGTGGGTGCGACCGGCACGGGTAAATCGACGACGCTTGCGGCCATGATCGGCCATCGCAACGAGAATTCCACCGGCCATATCATTTCCATCGAGGATCCGATCGAGTACGTGCACCGGCATCGGCGCTGCCTCGTGACCCAGCGCGAGGTGGGCATCGATACCGAGTCGTTCGAAATGGCGCTGCGCAACACGCTGCGCCAGGCGCCCGACGTGATTCTCATCGGCGAGGTGCGCACGCGCGAGGCCATGGAGCACGCGATCACCTTTGCCGAAACCGGCCACCTGTGCCTGACCACGCTGCACGCCAACAACGCCAACCAGGCCCTGGATCGCATCCTGCACTTCTTTCCGGAGGAGCGTCACGGACAGGTGCTGCTGGATCTCAGCTTCAACCTCAAGGCCGTGATCGCGCAGCAGCTGGTTCCGTCGGTGGACGGCGGGCGGCTGCACGTGGCGCTGGAAGTGATGCTTTCGACGCCGCTGGTGGCCGAGAAGATCCGCAAGGGCAAGATCGACGAGCTCAAGCAGATCATGAAGGACTCGGTGCACCACGGGATGATCACCTTCGATCAGAGCCTGCTGAAGCTCTACCAGGACGGCAGGATCTCCTACGAGGAAGCGCTGCGACATGCCGATTCGGCCAACGAAGTGCGGCTGGCCGTCAAGCTCAGCGAGGGCGGGGACGCCGAATCCCTGTCGAACCGGCTGCGCGACGTGGATCTGCTGGACCATGAATAGCGCCTGCGTGCCTGCAGCGCTGATTGCGGTTCTTAACCAGGACTTAACCTTGCCGGGCGTAAACTCCTGATTGTCGTGAAGGAACTGCGACTGGCCCATGGCCTGACATTGCTAGTGATTACGGAAACGGGGCACAACCCTGGCCCGGGCAATCGCCCGGGCTTTTTTTACGCTGCAGTTCACGGGCACCGGGTCCGGGCCGCAAGGCGGAAACCATGCGAATTCTGATCATTGAAGACAACCGCGACATCGCGGCGAATCTTGGGGACTACCTCACCGACCGCGGCCACGAAGTCGACTACGCCTTCGATGGCGTGACCGGCCTGCACCTTGCAATCGTCAACGAGTTCGACGCCCTGGTACTGGACCTTGCGCTGCCCGGCATGGACGGGCTGGAAGTCTGTCGCAAGCTGCGCGAGGAGAGCCGCAAGGAAACGCCGATCCTGATGCTGACCGCGCGCGACCAGCTCGACGACAAGCTGGCCGGCTTCGATTCCGGCGCCGATGATTACCTGGTCAAGCCGTTCGAGCTGCGCGAGGTCGAAGCGCGCCTGGAAGTCCTGTCCAGGCGGGGTCAGCGCGTCGCCCCGCGCGAGCTGGACGTCGGCGATCTGCACTTCAACCTCGAAACGCTTACGGTCACCCGCGCCGGCAAGAAGATCGATCTCAATCCGATCGGGCTCAAGCTGCTGGAGAAGCTGATGTCGGCCTCGCCGGCGGTGGTGTCGCGGGCCGAGCTCGAGCATCACGTCTGGGGCGAGGAACTGCCCGACAGCGACAGCCTCAGGGTACACATCCACAGCCTGCGCGCGGCGATCGACAAGCCGTTCGACAAGCCGCTGCTGACCACGCGCCACGGCATCGGATACAGCCTGGTCGATCCGGATGCAACTGCGTCACAGGCTTAGAACCCGGATCATCTTCTCGTTCCTGGTGTTCGGCACGCTGCTGAGCGTGCTGTTCGCCGCCGCCGTACTGTTTCTTCAGTCCTGGCTGGAGGACGCGCTGATTGCGCGTACGCTGGAAGAGGAGCTCGACCAGTACCTGGCCGAACTGCGGCGCAATCCTTCGGTGGTCGAGCCGTTCTATTCGCGCATCCAGGGCTATGTGACCCGGCCCGGGCGGGCGGATATCGTGCCGGAAGCCTTTCGCGAACTGTCCTCGGGCGTTCACGACGTCGCCTCCGACAACAAGGCCTACAAGGCGGCGGTGCGCAAGGACGAAGACTTCTGGGCGTTTCTGACCTATGACGTTTCCGAGAATCGCGAGCTGTCGCGGCGCCTGGTGCGGGCGCTGGTCGGTGCGGTCCTTCTTTTTTCGCTGCTTTCGCTGGCCCTGGGTGTGTGGTCGGCCGGCCGGGTCATGGCGCCGGTGTCCAATCTCGCGCGTCGGCTGGAGGCGCTGGAAGGCACCGAACGGCAACTGGACCTGGCGCGTCATTTTCCCGACGACGAGGTCGGCCAGCTCGCCGGCGTGGTCGACGAGTATTCGCACAAGCTCAATGAACTGGTCGAGCGCGACAAGGCGTTCAACGCAGACGTCTCGCATGAACTGAGGACGCCGCTGGCGGTGATCTCGGGCGCCACCGAACTGCTGCTGGCCCAGCCGGACCTGCCGGCCAAGCAGCGCGAGCGGCTGTTGCGCATCGCCCGCGCGGCACGTCAGTGCACCGACATCACCACGGCACTGCTGCACCTGGTCCGGGCCGAACGCGGCTCGGCCGGCGAAGCCTCGAACCAGGACGTCGGCGCGATCGTCGAGCAGCTGGTGCAGAATTATCGTCCCCTGATCGAGGGTCGCGAACTGGAGCTGAAAGTACGCCAGTCGGCGAAACTCAACGTGATTGCGCCCGAAGCGGTGATTGCGGTCGTGCTCGGCAACCTGCTGGGCAACGCCGTTCGCTATACCCAGGAAGGCGAGGTCGAGGTCGAGGTGCAGACCGGCCGCGTCCGGATCGTCGATACCGGTCCAGGCATCGAGCCCGACGAGTTGCCGCATATCTTCGATCGCCACTTCCGTGGTCGAGGTTCCGGCGGCAAGGGATCGGGCCTTGGCCTGTCCATCGTCAAGCGCCTGTGCGACCTCTACGGCTGGCGAATCCATTTCGCCAATCGCAGCGATACATCCGGGCTGGTGGTCAGCGTTGCATTCTTTCCCGATCGCGACGCCGTCGAGCATGATGCCTGAACCAGCGAAAACCCCGTGATCGTGGAACTCACGCGGGCCTGCATGGCCCCGGGGCGATATGCATAATCTCACCCTTTGCCCGCAGGTGCATCCAAGGAATCATATCTATGGCAATCATCCGCTGCCCATCCTGCAATCGCCGCATGTCGTCAATCGCCAAGACATGTCCGCACTGTGACGAAGCGGTTGGAGAACTGGACCAAAGCGAACGCAATCAGCTGGCGCAGCGGCGCTGGCGGACTCAGCTTTATCGTGCGCGCAACTTGACCTATCTGGCCATGGGGCTCGTGGTCGTCGGTACGCTGGTGTGGTGGATGACACCGCCGGCGGGGCTGACGCTTCCGGTCAGCCTGCCGGCGGCGCTGTTGCTGGGGCTCGGGATCGTCGGCTACCTGGTCGGTTGGGGGCGGGTGCTTTGGTTGCGCTTGATGCGTACGCCGGATCGGTCGGATTGAACTGCCCCGGCCAGGCTTTCATTCGATCCGTTCTACGCGCACTGACCTGTTGTAGCCTTCGATCGAAAGTCTCCAAACGCCGAATGCGCCCGGTGTGATCGTGACCACCGGGCTTTCGACCGGTTGCATGCGCAACCTGTCGCGCTCGTCCTGTTTCCACACCATGCCGTTTTCAAGTTCGAACCTGGTGTTGCCGGACCAGCCCGAGAATTCACCGACGATACGGGACTGAAATTTTTCGCGCGCCATGCGCTCGATCTCCGGCGCCTCGCCGGGCTGACTGGGCGGTGCGGCGGTGTTGCCGTCGTCTTCCGGGGGGCCTTCGTATTCGGCTAGTGACCGCTCGCGAATCCATTGATTCAGCGCCGCGAGTTCTTCCGGGCTGAGCTTGTGCAGCCCGGTCTCGGTGAATTGGCGCCCGGTCATTCGTTCTTCCAGCGATGAAAACGCCGGATCGGATTGCGCTGAAATCAGCGAACAGCACAAAAGCGATACCGGAACGAGTACGAGCCTCGAAAGCTTCACGCTGCAGATCCTGATGGTTTCACGAGATCGGTATTCTACAGATCATGCTTGTAGCGGACGTAGGGAATGCGGCCGTAGATGCCGTCGACGGTTTCCTCTACACCCTGCTCTGCGGCGTTGGCGGCGCCCGGAAGCCGATCCAGGACGTTGGAGACGCCGACGCTGATCGAAGAACTGAAGGGCGCGCGCCAGGACAGCTCGATGTCGAACGAGCGGAAGCCCTCGCCCTCCAGTTGATCACCCATCCAGTACGGTAATTCCTGGTACTGGCCGGTCACGTCGGCGCCGAACTGCGCGCCGCGCCATGCCAGCCCGAGCTGGCCCGCGTTGCCGTAGCGGTTGCCGTCCGGACGAATGGCCGGCGCATCGACCAGTCCCGCCGGTTGCAGTCCCTGGCCCAGCGGCTCCGGCGTTTGCCGGTAGCGCTCGAGCTGGAGATCCAGCAACAGGCTGCCGACCTGGCCCATGCTCAGGCCGAAACTGACATTCATGTTCAGCCCCTCGATCTGCTCGGCCCCGGCGCCGTTGACCCGGCCCAGCCCATCGGGATCGAGCAACGGTCCGGCCGCCGCGGCCATGATCGGTTGACGCCCGCTGTAGGCGCCTGCGCCAAAGCTCAGCCCGGGTGCGGCCATCCAGCGGCCCTGCACCTGGATCAGGTTGGCTGAATCCTGCGGCAGGGGCTGGTCGACGAAGCGGCAGTCTTCGACCAGGAATGATTCGATTGTGCGCGTCGCGCGGCTGCACTGGATATGCGCAAGGCTGGCGGTATTGATTTCCCAGGCATCGAGCGACCACGAAAACGCCGGCGAATCGGCGTCGGCCGTCGGCGTGGAAGATCCCGGCGACAGCGATACGGTCAGCCGGGGGCGTTCGCCGAGGCCGGACGCCTGGTCGAATCCCAGCGGCGGATTCCGGAGGACGGAAGCCAGCGGAGAATCGACCCGCTCTTCGGGCGGCTCGAGGTGCCAGGACGCCGGACGCGCGTCATCCTGGGCGCCCGCACCGGCGGCCAGGAAAAGCGTCATCAGCGAAATGGCGAATACTGGTTTCACGTTCTTCGATCAACTCGTTGGTCTGGATTCGGCGCAAGTGACGCCAGCGGTTCAGCGCCCCGTTCGCGGTAAATGCCGTATTCGGTTCGGCGCCTCGCTGAACTTGGAGTACAACATTTCGAGAAAGTTTTCCCAGACTCAGAATACCAGAACCGGCACCGACAGGCAATCGGGTTCTTGCGCGGTATTTTCATGAAAAGCAAGCGCTTAGCGGAGCCCGAAAACCGCCGATTCCAATGGGTTGCGGAGCGGCGCCGACACTCGAAGTTCGCCCGCGGGTGCGGTTTCGGGCGCGGCGCGGGCACGCCGGTCGGGAACGGGTAAAATGCACCAATGGCAAATGACGACGTCTCGACCGACCAGATCCTGAGCGGCTACCAGTTCGTCGACCTCGATCGGCTGGCGCTGTGGCGCGAGCGCATCGAGGCGTACGCGGCCCGGGCGGGACTCAAGGGCACGGTACTGCTGGCCGGCGAGGGCATCAACTTCAGCCTCAGCGGTCCGGCCGGCGCACTCGATGGCTGGCTGGCGTGGATCGATGCGCGGCTGGGATGCGATGCCCCGGTCATCAACCGCCAGGCGGTCGACGAAGCGCCGTTCCTGAGGCTCAAGGTGCGGGTACGCGACGAGATCGTGACCTTCGACCCTCGCGTGAGGCCAACCCCGGAAAGCGCCGGCGAGGCGCTTTCGCCCGCGGCCTGGAACGCGCTGCTGGCGCGCGAGGACCTGCAGCTGGTCGACGCGCGCAACGACTACGAGTACCGGATCGGAACCTTCGAAGGCGCGGTCAACCCGGACACGGCCTCGTTTACCGAATTCAAGGACTACTGCCGCGAACACCTGGATCCGGCCCGGCCGGTGGCGATGTTCTGCACCGGCGGCGTGCGCTGCGAGAAGGCGAGCGCCTGGCTCAGGCATCGTGGATTTCCGGAAGTCTTCCAGCTGCACGGCGGCATCCTGGGTTATATCGCCGCGACGCCGCCCGAAGATTCGCGCTGGCGCGGAGAATGCTTCGTGTTCGACGATCGGGTCAGCGTGGACGCGGCGCTGGAACCGACCGGCCGGGTGGTCTGCCGCGGCTGCCGCCGTCCGGCCGCGGGCCTGGATCCGGCGGGCGTGCCGCCGATCTCGGCCGACGGCGAATGCCGGCTGTGCGGGGAACTGTTCGACGAGGCCCGGTTGGGCAGTCTCAGGGAACGCTCGCGCCAGGTGCAACTGGCGCGCGAACGTGGCCGAACCCACCTCGGGCCGGATGCGCAATCGAACTGAATCCAAAACCCCGACCTGACTCGCGTCGTGTCTCAGTGCCGTCTGATTCGAGGCTTCGGCACCGGATCCGACGGGTATCGATCGCTTCGGTTCGACGCGTGGCGAGGCCTTCAGCGATCGATGCCCGCCGAATCCTGTCGCTGAAATTCGCCCGGATTCCCGATCGGGCACGGACCGTCGCGATTACTGCGCCACCACATGAGGCGGGAAACCTGAAGCCTGATACCCGTCATTCTCTCCCCGCCAATCCCAGCGCGAAGTGCTCGACCTCGTCGAGCGCGACTTCACCCTCTTCGCCGCCGCGCCGGCGGTATTCGACGATCCCGTTGTCCAGGCCCTTGTCGCCGATGACCAGCACGTGCGGGATGCCGACGAGTTCGGCGTCGGCGAACATCACGCCGGGGCGCAGCGGGCGGTCGTCGAGCAGCACGTCGATGCCGGCCCCGGTGAGCTCCCGGTACAGCGCCTCGGCCGTTTCGCGCACGCGGTGGGACTTGTGGTGGTTCAGCGGCAGGATGGCGATGGTGAACGGCGCCAGCGGCTCGGGCCAGACGATGCCGCGCGCGTCGTGGTTCTGTTCGATCGCCGCGGCCACGATGCGCGACACGCCGATTCCGTAGCAGCCCATCCACGGGTTCACGCCGCGGCCGTCCTCGTCCATGACCACGGCGCCCATGGCCTCGGAATACTTGGTGCCGAGCTGGAAGATGTGGCCGACCTCGATGCCGCGGATCAGTTCCAGCGCGCCGGAGCCGTCGGGCGCCGGGTCGCCGGCGACCACGTTGCGCAGGTCGGCGACCTCGGGCAGCGCGACGTCGCGTTCCCAGTTGATGCCGAAGAAATGCTTGTCGTCGATGTTGGCGCCGGCGCCGAAATCGCTCATGGCGGCGACCGCCCGATCGACGACCAGGGGGATGGGCAGGTCGACCGGCCCCAGGCTGCCGGGCCCGGCGCCGATGGCTTCGCGAATCTCGCTTTCGGTGGCCATGGTCAGCGGCGTGGCCACCTGCGGCAGTTTCTCGGCCTTGACCGCGTTGAGCTCGTGGTCGCCGCGGACCAGCAGTGCGACCAGTGCGGTCGGCTGGTCTTCGGCCGCGTGGACCACCAGGGTCTTGACCGTCTTTTCGACCGGCAGGTCGAACTGCTCGACCAGCTGCTCGATGGTCTTGACCTCGGGCGTGTCGACCTTGCGCATTTCGGCTGCCGGGGCGGGGCGCTCGCCCGGCGCGACGGCTTCGGCCAGCTCGATGTTGGCGGCGAAAGTGCCACCCGGCACGTGGGCGATCTGGTCCTCACCCGAATCGGCCAGTACGTGGAACTCGTGGCTGGTCGCGCCGCCGATGTTGCCGGAGTCGGCGATCACGGCCTTGAACTTCAATTCGAGCCGTTCGAAGATGCGCGAATAGGTCCTGTACATGACCTGGTAGAAGTCGTCCAGGCTGGCCTCGTCGACGTGGAACGAGTAGCCGTCCTTCATCAGGAACTCGCGCGCGCGCATGACGCCGAAGCGCGGCCGGATCTCGTCGCGGAACTTGGTCTGGATCTGGTAGAAGCACACCGGCAGCTGCTTGTAGGAGCGCAGTTCGGCGCGCGCGAAATCGGTGATGACTTCCTCGTGGGTGGGGCCGAAGGCGTACTCGCGCCCGGCCCGGTCGGTCATCTTCAAAAGCAGCGGGCCGAAGTTGTCCCAGCGGTCGGTTTCGTGCCACAGTTCGGCGGGCTGTACCGACGGCATCAGCATTTCCAGGCACCCGGCGGCATCCATTTCCTCGCGCACCACGCGTTCGACGCGCTTCAACACCTTCAGGCCCAGCGGGGTCCAGGAATAAATGCCGGCGGTGAGCTTGCGGATCATGCCGCAGCGAAGCATCAACCGGTGGCTGGCGATTTCGGCGTCGGCGGGAACCTCGCGCAGCGTGGCGAGGTGGAATGCACTGGTTCTCATGGGTGGCCTGGAAGCTTGACAGTCAAGCCGGCAAGTCTACCGCAGGGAGGCGACGATTTCCGGATTCAGCGCGCCTGGCCGAGAGCCGCACCCGGTCCGATCGCGGTCGCCGAAGGCCGTCTCGCGCGCTCTTGCATCATGCGTCGGTCGGCGCATGCCTTTTACGCCGTCCACGATCGTTTGCTTGCGCGATCGCGGCGCCGGTCACGCATTGCAGGCGGCCAGGTGCGCGCAGCCGGCGATCGGTTTAGGATATGGTGCGAAAACTGGACGTTTCGTCTTTTCCATAAAGGATAGCTCCGAGTTGACCGACGAGGAAAGCACAAACCGGCCGCCGCTGGCGCGAGGCGCCTACCTGTTGCCGAACGCGCTGACGACTGCGGCATTGCTGGCGGGCTTTTATGCGATCGTCGCCGCGGTGCAGGGCGAACCCGTGGCCGCCTGCGTTGCGGTGGTCGTGGCCGGTCTGCTCGACGGCATCGACGGGCGCGTGGCGCGAATGACCGGCACCCAGTCCGAATTCGGCACGCAGTACGACAGCCTGTCGGACATGGTTTCGTTCGGCCTGGCGCCGGCCATACTGGTCTGGAGCTGGTCGCTGTCGTCGGTCGAGCTTGCCGGCCCGATCGGCGAGAAGATCGGCTGGCTGAGCGCCTTTTTTTATTCGGCCTGCGCCGCACTGCGCCTGGCGCGATTCAATACCCAGGCCGGTGTGGCCGACAAGCGTTACTTCCAGGGCCTGGCCAGCCCGGCGGCGGCCGGCACGCTGGTGTCGACCATCTGGTTCTGCGAAAGCCGCGGGATCGGTCCGGAGGCCGTGGCCTGGCCGATGCTGGTGCTCACCGTGATGCTCGGGGCGCTGATGGTCTCGAGGCTGCGCTATCTGAGCTTCAAGGGCGGCGCCTCGCGCGAGCGCGAGCGGGTGCCCATCGCCTGGATTTTCGTGCTGCTGATCGTCATCGTGCTGCTCGCGGTCGACCTGCCCGCGGTGCTGTTCACCATCGGCGTGCTGTACGTGACCTCCGGGCTGGTGATGACGCTGAGGGGCCGCTATCAGCGCCGTCGCAGGCGCAAACCGGAGTCGACCGGCCGTGATTGATGCGCGCGCGATCGGTCGGCTGCAGGCGATGGACGTGCCGGTGTGGCGCCTGCGCGGCCGCAAGGCGCCCGCGCCCGAACCCGCCGAACCCGAAGCCGCGTCCCGGCGCATTCGGCTGGAGGCCGGCAGCGGCCGCTGGCTGCTGGTCGTCGAAGACACCGAGCGCGATCGGCACGCCGCGCTGCTGGAAGACATCCGGGCCGCGCTGGGCACGAGCGACTGTCGGTTCGGCACCTGGTCGGACTCGCCGGACGCCGGCATCGCGTTTGCCGACTGCCGAGGCCACGGCATCGGGCACGTGCTGGTGTTCGAGGACGGCGTCGCGCCGCGCGACGGCCTGGTGCACGCCGGACCGCTGGACCGGCTGGGCGCCTCGCCGCAGGCACGCCGGGCGCTGTGGCAGCGCCTGAGATCGCTGCTGGAGGCTTGACATGGTTGCGGTTCTCAAGCCCGAATACGTGATTCGTCCGATGCGCCGCAGCGATACCGACGCGGTACACGAGATCGAGCAGGACTCGTATCCCTATCCCTGGAGCAGGGGCATCTTTTCGGACTGCATGCGCATCGGTTATTGCTGCCGGGTTGCCGAATGCGTGAGCGGGGCCGACGGCGATATCGGCGGCTACGCCATTCTTTCCGCCGCCGCCGGCGAAGGGCACCTGCTCAATCTGTGCGTGGCGCCGGCGCACCGACGCCAGGGCCTGGGCCAGCTGCTGCTCGATGGTGTCTTCGTCGACGCGCGCCTGCTCCGGGCCCGGCGGCTGTTTCTCGAGGTCCGGCCCTCCAACCACGGTGCCGTTGCGCTGTACCGGCAAAACGAATTTCGCGTCATCGGACGCCGGCCGGACTATTACCCGGGCTATGAAGGGCGCGAGGATGCACTGGTAATGGTCCATCATCTCGAAGACCCCGGCGGAGAGCAATCGTCGTGACCCGGCCGCTGCGCGTCGCCGCCGCCCAGATCGCGCCGGCGTGGCTGGATCGCGATGCGACGCTGGCGCGGGTGGTCGAGCAGATCGACGCCGCCGGCGAGCAGCGCGCGAGCCTGGTGGCGTTCGGCGAATGCCTGGTGCCCGGCTACCCGTTCTGGGTCGAGCGCACCGACGGGGCGCGGTTCGGCAGCGACCTGCAGCAGGCCTTGTTCGCCCACTATGTCGATCAGGCCGTGGACCTCGAGGCCGGGCACCTGGAAGGCGTCATCGACGCCGCACGCCGCAATCGCAGCGCGGTCGTGCTGGGCGTCCTGGAGCGTCCGGCGAATCGCGGCGAAAGCGTCTACGCCAGCGCCGTATCGATCACGTCGGACGGACAGATCCGGGCCGTGCAGCGCAAGCTGATGCCCACCCACGAGGAGCGCCTGGTCTGGGCCGTCGGCGACGGCAATGGTCTGCGCACCTGGCGGCTGGGCGATTTCACCGTCGGTGCATTGAACTGCTGGGAGAACTGGATGCCGCTGGCGCGCGCCAGCCTGCAGGCCCAGGGCGAGGACCTGCACGTCGCGATCTGGCCCGGAAATGCGCGCAACACGGCCGAAATCACGCGCTTCATGGCGCTGGAGGGCCGCAGCTTCGTGCTCTCGGTATCGGGCCTGATGCGGGCCGAAGATCTGCCCGCCGACCTGCCGGGCGGCGACGCGCTGCGCGACGCCGCGGCCGACATGCCATGGGCGGCCGGCGGTTCCTGCCTGGCCGGGCCGGACGGCGACTGGCTGATCGAGCCGGTGGAAAACGAGCAGGGCCTTTTCGTCGCCGAGATCGACCACGAGCAGGTGCGCGGGGCGCGCCACAATTTCGACCCGTCCGGTCATTACTCGCGCCCGGACGTCTTTCGGCTGGAGGTCGACCGTGAGCGGCAGCGGATCGGACGCTTCCGCGATGCCGAATGATCTTGACCCGACTGGAGAACGCCATGACCCGCTTCATCATTCTGTCCGCGGCGCTGTTGCTGCCGCCCGTCGCCATCCAGGCCGCCGGCCTGCCCGACGGGCCGTACATTTCCACGAGCGCGTCGGCCATCGAGGAAGTCGATCCGGATTACGCGGTGATCGATCTTCGGTTCCGAGTCGTCGAACCATCACCCGACGAGGCGCGCGCCGCGACCAGCCGGGCCCAGCAGCGCCTGATCGGCTTGCTTGAACCGTTCCAGGATGCGCTGCGCGATCATCGACTCGAATCGATGCAGTTCGGCGAGGAATACGAGTTCGATCGCGAGCGGCAAAAACGTCTGCGGGTCGGTCATTTCGGTGCGTTTTCATTCCGGCTCGAGGTCGATGATCTGGACGCGCTCGGCAAACTGCATTACCAGCTGGCCGGCCTGGAATGGAATTCGCTTGGCAATCCGGCGTTCAAGGTGTCCGACGAGGCGGCCGTGCAGGATCTGGCGCGTCAGCGTGCGCTGGAAAAGGCCGGGGAGCGGGCCAGGGTGCTGGCCGAAGCCCAGGGTGCGCGATTGGGCGCGGTCTGGGGCATCATCTTCGAGCCCATGCACGACCTGGCCGGACGTTCGCCGGGCGTGTTCGGCGGCAACAGGGCGTCGCCGGCGGAAATGCGCATGAGCATGGCCGAATCGGAGTTCGCGCTGCCGGTGGAGCCGCGTCCGGTGCGTTTCGAAGCTACCGTCGGCGTGGTCTACACGCTGGAGACCGATCCGGAACCAGAATCCGGATCGCGGGAGGATTAGAACCGAGGGCGGCCAGACAAGGATGGCGTTGCCACGTTGAAGGATGCGGACATGTTGCAGCGCGAGGATCCGGTGGGTATCGATCGCCGAAGGCCTCGCCACGCGTCGAACTGAAGCGATCGATACCCGCCGGATCCGGTGTCGAAGCCACCGGCCCGGCAATTCCCGAGACCCTGCGCCGGCCGGGCCGAGCGCGGGTCGATTTCCGGCCTCAGAGGTTTTCCAGCCTGGCGATCTGGGCTTTCAGTTCCTCGACGCTGCGTTCGTGGTCGATCTTGCGCCGGCGCTCCTTTTCCACCACCTCGGCCGGCGCGTTGGCGACGAAGCGTTCGTTGGCCAGCTTGCCGGTGACCTGGGCCAGGCCCTTGCTTTCGCGTTCGAGCTGCTTGTTCAGGCGCGCCAGCTCGGCTTCGACGTCGACCAGGCCGGCCAGCGGGATCAGCAGACGCATTTCGCCGCACAACTGTACCGCGCAGTCGGAGACGTCGCGCGCCTCGTCGGCGAGCTCGATGGTCTCCAGCCGCGCCAGCCGGCGGACCAGTTCGCCGAAGCGTTCGAAGCGTTCAACGTCCTCGTCTGAAGCCTGCTGCACCAGCAGCGGCATGGGCTTGCCCGGCGCCAGGTCGAGCTCGGTGCGCGCCGAGCGCACGCCCATGATGACGTCCTTGAGCCATTCGGCGTCGGCCTCGGCCTGTTCGTCGACCGCGCCGGCTTCGGGCCACGCCGCGGTGGCCAGGAATTCGGTTTCCAGCCCCAGCGGCGTTCGGATGCGCTGCCAGATTTCCTCGGTGACGAACGGCACGAACGGGTGCAGCAGTCGGAGCGTGGCGTCCAGAACCTCGGCCAGCGTCCTGCGCGTCGAAGCGCGCGTGGCCGCATCGGCGTCGTCTGCGAGTGCGGGTTTGGCCAGTTCGAGGTACCAGTCGCAGAACTCGTGCCAGACGAATTCGTACAGCGCGCTGGAGGCCAGGTCGAAACGGTAGTCGGAAAGCGCCTGGTCGACCTCGGCAATCGTGCGGTTGAGGCGCGAGCGGATCCAGCGCGAGATCATGTCTCCGGGGACGTTGCCGGAACGGGCGGCCGGCAGCGCTTCTTCGCCGATATGCATCAGCACGAAGCGCGAGGCGTTCCAGAGCTTGTTGAGGAAGTTGCGGTAGCCCTGGCAGCGCGCCAGGTCGAACTTGATGTCGCGGCCGTGGCCGGCCAGCGCGGTGAAGGTGAATCTCAATGCATCGGCGCCGAAGGCGGGTATGCCGTCGGGGAATTCGTCGCGGGTATGCTTTTCGATCGCGGCCTTCATCTGCGGTTGCATCAACGAGGCGGTGCGCTTTTCGACCAGCGAATCCAGGTCGATCCCGTCGATCAGGTCGATGGGGTCGAGCACGTTGCCCTTCGACTTCGACATCTTCTGGCCGTCGCGGTCGCGGATCAGACCCGTGATGTAGACCTGCTCGAACGGCACCTTGCCGGTGAAGTGGCCGGTCATCATGATCATGCGCGCGACCCAGAAGAAGATGATGTCGAAGCCGGTGATCAGTACCGAGGTCGGCAGGTAGCGGTCGAAGCCTTCCGCTTCCATTCGCTCGGGATCGGGCCAGCCCAGCGTCGAGTGTGCCCACAGCGCCGACGAGAACCAGGTTTCGAGCACGTCGTCGTCGCGCGTGAGCGTCGCTTCGGCCGCCAGGTCGTGCTTGTCGCGCACTTCCTGCTCGCTGCGTGCGACGTAGACACGGCCTTGTGCGTCGTACCAGGCCGGAATGCGATGCCCCCACCAGAGCTGGCGCGAAATGCACCAGTCCTGCAGGTTCTCCATCCAGTGGCGGTAGGTGTTGATCCAGTTGGCCGGCACGAACTCGACCTCGCCGGATTCGACCTTGTCGAGCCCCAGCTTGCCGAGTTCATCCATCTTCACGAACCACTGGTCGGTCAGGAACGGTTCGATGATCTCGCCGGAGCGATCGCCGCGCGGGACGACCATCGGGTGGGGTTTCTCCTCGACCAGCAGGCCCTGTTCGGTCAGGTCGGCAACGACGCGCTTCCTGGCCTCGAAGCGGTCCAGCCCGCGGTAGGGTTCCGGCGCGTTGTCGTTGATGTGTGCGGTGGCGGTGAAGATGTTGATCGGCTGGAAATCGTGGCGCGCACCGACCTCCCAGTCGTTGAAGTCGTGGGCCGGCGTGATCTTGACGCAGCCGGTGCCGAATTCCGGGTCCACGTAGTCGTCGGCCACTACCGGGATCTCGCGTCCGGTCAGCGGCAGTTGCACGGTCTTGCCGACCAGGTCGGTGTAGCGCTCGTCGTCCGGGTGCACCGCGACGCAGACGTCGCCGAGCAGGGTTTCGGGGCGGGTGGTCGCGACGACCACGTCGCCGTGGCCGTCGGCCCTTGGATAACGAATCGACCACAGCTTGCCCTGCTCGTCGTGGTTGACGACTTCGAGGTCGGAGATGGCGGTCTGCAGCACCGGGTCCCAGTTGACCAGCCGCGGACCGCGGTAGATCTTGCCTTCCTCGAACAGCCGGACGAAGGTTTCCAGGACCGCTTCGGACAGGTCGTCGTCCATCGTGAAGCGTTCGCGCGACCAGTCGGCCGAGGCGCCCAACCGGCGCATCTGACCGGTGATGGTTGAACCCGATTCGTGCTTCCACTGCCAGACCCGGTCGATGAACTCCTGTCTTGAATAGTCGTCGCGCTTGCCGCCCTCGGCCTCGATCTGGCGCGTGACCACCATTTCGGTGGCGATGCCGGCGTGGTCCACGCCCACCTGCCACAGCGTGTCGAAGCCCTTCATCCTGTGCGCCCGGATCAGCGCGTCCATCAGGGTGTGCTGGAACGCATGGCCCATGTGCAGGGTGCCGGTGACGTTGGGCGGCGGCAAGAGGATGCTGTAGGGCTTGCCCCTGCCGGAAGGCTGGAAGCAGCCGGCCTCTTCCCAGGCCGGGTACCAGCGGTTTTCGATCGATTCGGGTTCGTAGGTCTTTTTCATTGGGATTGGCCGGCTGCGGCGCGCTCTTCGGCAGGCGCAATCGCGTGCCTTCGCCAAGGCGCCGTGCCGATGGTCATTCGTGAATGGTGAATAGTAAATGGTAAACGGCAGGCGCGGGCCGTTGCCGGTTCTCGTGGCGCCCGGTCGATCAGCTTCGGGATCGTTGCGCCGGATCCGGCATATCGCACGTGGTCAGTGGTCGGAGGTCGGGGGGCGGAGGTTGGAAGTTGGGTTTTCCGACCACCGACTACCGATTTCCCGGAAACCGGAAGCCGCGATCATTTCAGCAAATGATGGTACAGGTCGGCGCCGCGCGACTTCCAGTCCAGCCAGCGCTGGCGCAGGCGCTTCCTTGCCTGTTCATCGGGCGGCACGATTTCGAGCACGCGCTGATAGCTGCCCGCCGGAATTTCGGCTTCGGCGTCCAGGTTGATCAGCAGTGCGGCCGTTTCGGGCGCCTTGTCGACCAGCCGGATCGGCGCCGTCGCATCGTCGATCCCGTGCGGCAGAAAACGCCCGTCGGGCTTGTCCCAGAGCCTGGCGTCAAGCGCCTCGAGCTGTCTGCGCCCGCCGACCACGGCAATGTCGGCGGTGGCCGGGAACGCCTTGCCCACCAGCACCCCGGCGACCTTGACCGGATCGGTGAAACGGCCGGACATTTCGTAGAAATCGATGCGAGGCGGGTTTCTATCGGACGTCTGAGGCATGGTCGGGTTTGTGCCTTGGCCGGGATCTGGAGAAGCGTAAATGGTGAATGGTCCGCTCGCTGCGCCCGCTGAATGGTAAATGGCAAGCAGGGTGCATCAGCGTCGAATACGGCCACCGCGGCCGGCGACGGCCCGCGCATGCCATTTACCATTCACTATTTACCATTTACGTCGTGCACGCATCAGCGTTGCGCGGCTCTGTCCATCAACCATTGCGTCAGCATGCCGACCGGACGGCCGGAAGCGCTTTCGGCCTTGCCCCAGACCCAGGCCGAGCCGGCGATGTCCAGGTGGGCCCAGCGCTGGCCTTCGGCAAAGCGCGCCAGGAAGCAGCCGGCGGTGATCGAGCCGGCGGCCATTCCGCCGACGTTCTTCATGTCGGCAAACGGCGTTTCGATCTGCTCCTGGTAGTCGTTCCACAGCGGCAGGCGCCAGGCGCGATCGACCGACTCGGTGCCGGCGGCGATCAGTTCGCCGGCGAGATCGTCGTCGTGGGTCATCACGGCGCTGGCGTGGTGGCCCAGCGCGACCACGCAGGCACCGGTCAGGGTCGCGATGTCGACCATGACTTCCGGCTTCGACTCGCGTGCGGTCCAGGTCAGGGCGTCGGCCAGGATCATCCGGCCTTCGGCGTCGGTATTGTGCACTTCGACGGTCTTGCCCGACATCGTTTCGATGACGTCGCCGGGACGGTAGGCCTTGCCGTCGGGCATGTTCTCGACCGCGGCGACGACCGTGTCGACGTTGATCGGCAGCTTCAGCCGCGCGACCGCCTCGATCACGCCGATCGCCGTGGCCGCCCCGCACATGTCGAACTTCATCTGTTCCATCAGGTCGCGCGGCTTGATCGAGATGCCGCCGGTATCGAAGGTCACGCCCTTGCCGACCAGCGCGGCCGGCGCCTGGTCGGCGCTGCCGCCGCGCCAGCGCAGCCGGATCAGCCGCGGGCGGTTGGCGCTGCCCTGGGCGACGGCCAGCAGCGAGCGCATGCCGAGTCGTTCCATCTGCTCGTCTTCGAGCACTTCGACTTCCAGCCCGTCGATTTCATCCGCCAGTTTCTGCGCCGTATCGGCGAGATGCGTCGGCGTGCAGATGTTCGGCGGCAGGTCTCCCAGCAGCCGGCAGCGGCGTATCCCGGCGGCGATGCAGGCGGCCTGTTCGAGTGCTTCCTGCACGCCGTCGGCGGCCGGGAAGAACACTCGCTCGGTCGCCGGTGGCGCGTTGGAATCGGGCTTCTTGGTCGCCGAGTAGATATAGTCGGCATGATCCAGGGCCAGGGCGACGCGGCTCGCTTTCCATGCCGCGTCGCGGCCCTCGAGCCGGGTCTCGGCGAGCAGGCAGACCGCGTCCGTGGCGCGCGAACTGCGCAGCGCCGCTCCGGCCGCGCGTGCGGCCTTGACGAAAACCGCGGCATCGAATTTCTCGGATTTGCCGAGCCCGACCACCAGCAGTCTCCGGGCCTTGAGGCCATCCGGACGGTGAACCATCAGCGTCTTGCCGGTGCCCAGCGCGAGTTCGCCTTCCTTGTCCAGCTCCGCCAGCAGATCCCGGCGGGCGTCATCCATGTGCGCGGCCTGCTCGGCGAACGATCGATCGGAAAACAGACCGATGATGAGGCAACCGGTCTCGAGGTCGGCCGATGACCGGTCGGTCGTCTGGAACTTGATTGTCTGGATGTCCATCACTGATTGATTCCTGTTTGAATGAGCGTGCTGCATGGGTCGAATGCGCGCGTCGCTGTTCCAGCCCCGCGGCACGGCGCGCGGGGCCGGCGACCGGAAGGCCGGGCAATTCGTTGAACAACCGGACCACAATCGTTTCCCACCTGATACATCATTGTAACCCCGGATTATTCATGACCCGGGCATGGCGAGACGGCGCCGGGTCACGTCGACGAAGGGTTTCGCGAACGAGCGAAATGCTGCAGATGCGGGCCGGCGCGGTCGCATCGGACCGGTTCGTGAATGATCCGGGGTAACCTTGCCGTCCATTGAATTGCGAGCCCCGCTTACCTATGCAGCGCAGTTTCCGAATCGATGCCTACATTCGCCGCCAGGCGCTTGGCGTGTGTTTGATGACGCTGGCGATACTGATGGCGATTTCGCTGGCGCTGTTTCTGGCCGAACTGCTGGGCGATCTCGCCGACGGCGAGGTGCTGGTTTCGACCCTCGTCGAGCTGCTGCTGCTCAGGCTGCCCGAGGCGATTCTGCTCGTGGCGCCGCTGGCGCTGGTCGTCGGGCTGTTGATGAGCCTCGGCGAAATGGCCCAGGGCGAGGAGTTCAGCGTGATGCGCAGCGCGGGGCTGGCGCCGCGGCGCCTGCTGCAGGTGGTGCTCGGCCTGGCGCTGGCCTGGGCGATCGGACTGCTGGTCGTCGCCGGCTGGGTCGCGCCATGGGCCGAACAGCGTTCGGCCGCCATCGCCGAGCGCATGGCCGAGGACCTGCTGCTGGCCAGCGTGCGGCCGGGGCAGTTCCAGACGCTGGCCGGCGGACGGCTGACGGTTTACGTGCGCGAAGCCGACCTGGAGGCCGGGGCGCTTGAAGGCGTTTTCGTGCACTTCAGCCACCAGGATGAAGTCGAGGCCGTTGCCGCCGCGCGCGGACGCCTGCACACGCGGCCTGAAACCGGTGAACGGGTGCTGTCCTTGCACGATGGTGTACATGTCCGGCACGTGGAAACCGGCAGCGGGCTGCCGATGCGGCGTATCGAGTTCGAACGCAACGATATCCAGCTGCCGTTGGGGAACCGGCGCGAAGCCGACGACCCGGAGCGCAGGCGCTATCTCCCGGCGCTGCTGGCCGATGCATCGGCGCCGGCCGGCGTGGAGTTCCAGCGCCGGCTGGTGGCGCCCGTCGTCAGCCTGGTGCTTGCGCTGTTCGCCCTGCCGATCACGCTTGCCGGCGCGCGCGGAAAGCGTTTCGGCGTCGTGCTGATCGCCGTCGCTGTCTACCTGGTCTATACCAATACGGCCAACCTGCTGCTGCTGCGAAGCGGTCTTGCGACCTGGCCTGGCATCTGGCCCCTGCATGCGGCGGCGCTTGTGCTTGCACTGGTGGCCACAGCGGCCTGGTGGCGTCGATGGTAGGCGGCATTCTTGCAAGGTACCTGGCGCGCTCGCTCACCCAGTCCGTCGTGCTGGCGGCGATCGTGCTGACGGGCCTGTACCTGAGCGTCGACCTGGTGCGCGAGGCGGGCGACATGCGCGCCGGCTACGGCTTCACGGAAGTGGCGCTGTTCCTGTTGCGGACGATTCCTGCCCGCCTGTACGACCTGTTTCCGTTTGCCGTCCTGATCGGGGGCGTGATCGCGCTGGGACGGCTTTCCGCCGGGAGCGAGCTGGTGGCGATGCGTGCCGGCGGTTTTCAGCGCGAGCGCATCCTCGGCCACGTACTGGTGCCGGCGTTGCTGCTGGGCCTGGGCGTGATGCTGGCCGGGGAACTGCTCGCGCCCCGGCTGGAGATGAACGCCCGCATCGACCGCGAGCGCGCGCGCGACGGCCAGGTCGGCGGCGATCCCGGCCAGTCGCTCTGGGTCCGCGATGGACGGATGATGATTCGGGCCGGGATCCTGTTGTGGAACGACGACGACCAGGTCAGGTTCGGCGATCTCAGGATTTATATGCTCGACGGCGCGAACCGGATCGAACGCGTTCTGCAGGCCGTCAGCGGACGTCACGAAGCCGGCCGCTGGAAACTTCGTGACGTGGGCGAACTCGATACCGGGACGGACGTCGCCGGCCGTTCCGCAGTCGCAATGGAGTTGTCGTCCGAGCTCGATCCCGGGGTGTTTCGGGCGCTGGTGACGCGACCGCGGCTGCTGCCCATGGCCGACATTCTTCGCATTCGTTCCTATCTCGAAGCCAACGGCCAGGATTCGACCGCATACCGGCAAGCGTTCTGGCGCCGGCTGCTGTATCCGCTGAACATGCTGACGATGCTGTTCTCCGGCGTTGCATTCCTGCTCATGTATGGACGCTTGCTGACGCCGGCGCTGGGTATTTTTACTGGAGTCTCGCTGGGCATCGGGTTCTTCGTGCTGCATCGCCTGGTGCTCGGAATGGCGCCCGTATTGCCGATACCGCTGGGCGTCACCCACGTGATGCCGGCCGCGTTATTCGGCCTGCTCGGGCTGTTTTTCCTGCGCCGTTGATCGCGGCCGCAATCCGCTTGCCGGGCGCACCACCAGGCGCGAGCCGCTGGCAAGATCGGGCCAGGCGCGCCGGTCGCTTCGCGTCAGCGCCCAGGCAAAACCGAGGCCCAGCGACAGCAGGGAGACAAGTCCGGCGAGGAATCGCTTCAGGCTTCGCGCCAGCGTGAATTCCGACCGTCCCGGATCCAGCCAGACGCGCCAGGCGCGCATGCCCAGCGTCTGCCCGATCCGGCTCCAGCTGACGTGAAAGTAAACGAATGCCAGCGCCAGCAGGTAGGCCTGGAACAGCGGGTTGCCGCTGACGATCGGCTTGTCGGTGGCCACTACCACGACCGCGGTGCCGGCCATCCAGATCGCGATCAGGATCAGCGCGTCGTACATCATTGCGCCGGCGCGGCGGGCCAGCGAACAGGCCCGGATTGCATCGTTCGGCTCGGAACCGGCCATCGAGTTTCTGTACCGTTGGGATCGTTCGCAATGGTACTCGCCTCCGGGGCCCTGAAGTCGTGACGACGGCGTGCCATGACGTTGTTTTCCTTCCATTCGGCAGTGCACAGCCGCCGGTGCGAGGAATTGCAACCGGTTTCTCATCGACGATCCCGTTGTGGCATAGTTGCGCGATAACAACGTCAAACATGGTTGAATTTGATATCGCCTCCTTTCAAATTCCACCCGGTAACGTTATTCTTGAAAACCAGGACGCCGGGGAGGCTCGTACCCCCTCGATTCAATCCGAAACAAGCAAAGCGGAAATTTCAAATATGTCTAATTCATTTGCCATCAGACCTGCCCTGCGGCTGGTCCTGGGCGCAGGCTTCGGGCTTTTGCTGGCCCAGGCCGCTTCCGCCCAGGTGCTGGACAGAAGCATTCAGACCGAGGAGCAGATCGCCAGGGATGCGGCACAGGTCCAGGCTCAGATCAACCAGGTCGCGGACGAAACCGAATCACTGGTCAACGACTATCGAATCGTGCTCGGGGAGATCGATAGCCTGCGCATCTACAACGAGATGCTGCAGGAAACCGTCAACAGCCAGGAAACCGAGATCGACAACATTACCAATCAGCTGGAAAATCTCGAACAGACCAACCGGGATGTCGTTCCGCTGATGATCGAAATGGCCGAAACGCTGCCCCGCCTCGTCGAGGCCGACGTGCCTTTCCGGGTCGAAGAGCGTCGGCAACGCGCCGAAAGCCTGATCAATGCGCTGGATCGCGCCGACGTGACGACTTCGGAGAAGTTCCGCCGTATTCTCGAGGCCTACCAGAGCGAAATCGAGTTGGGCAGGACCACCGAGGGATATCGTGGCCAGCTGCCTGACGGCCAGCGCGTGGATTTCCTGCGCATCGGGCGCACGCTGCTGTTTTACCAGTCGCTGGATGGTACCGAGACCGGGTGGTGGAACCCGAATTCGCGCAGCTTCGAAGAACTGGGCGATCGCTATCGCCTGCCGGTATCCGATGGCCTTGCGATCGCGCAGAACCAGGTTGCGCCCGATCTTGTCCGTCTTCCCGTGCCCGCACCAACCGAGGCTGAATAATGAAAAAGCTCACGATTATTGCAATGACCGCCTGGTTGGCGTTTCCGGTTTCCGGATTCGGTCAGGAAGCCCAGACCCTGCAGCAGCTGTTGCAGCAGGTCGAACAGGCGGCGAGCGAAGAAGCCCGAATCGACCAGCAGCGACTGCAGGAATTCCGTCAGCAGCGCGAACGTCAGCAACAGTTGCTGGAGGAGGCGCGAGCCGAGCTTCGCGCGCAGGAGCAGCGCTCGGACCAGCTCAACAGCGCGTTCGACGAAAACGAGCGTGATCTGGCTGAATTGTCGACAACGCTCGATGAGCGCATGGGCAACCTCGGCGAGCTGTTCGGCGTCGTGCGGCAGGTTGCCGGCGACATGCGGTCTACCCTGAACGATTCGATGGTGTCGGCCCAGTTCCCCGGCCGTACCGAAGTCTATGCCGAAATCGCGGAAAGCGGCGACACCGATCTGCCCAGCGTCGAAGAGCTGCGCACGATCTGGACCGGGATGGTGCGCGAAATCGCCGAAAGCGGCAATGTCGTCGAGTTCCAGGCCGACATCATCAACGCTGACGGGCAGGTCGTGGAGAATCGCGACGTCGTTCGCGTCGGCGTGTTCAATGCCGTATCGGACGGCAAGTTCCTGCAGTGGGATTCATCGCAGAACCTGTTGCTGGAGCTGCCCCGTCAGCCGGCCGGTCGTTTCCAGGCCATGGCCGCGGATCTACAGGCGGCCTCGCCGGGTACCGTCCAGGAAATGGCGGTCGACTTCACCCGGGGCGATATCCTGGCCCAGGTCGTGCGTTCCCCGACGCTGCGCGAACGCGTGCGCCAGGCCGGTCCGGTCGGTGCGGTCATCATTGCCATCGGCGTTTTCGGGTTGTTGTTCGCCATCTGGAAGGGGCTGGTCCTGATGCTTCGCGGCAACGCGATCAAGCGCCAGATCAACAAGTCCGAAGCCGACAAGAACAATGCGCTCGGTCGCATCTTGAGCGTCTACGAGGACAACCCGAACGCTGACGTGGAAACGCTGGAGCTCAAGCTCGACGAGGCGATATTGCGCGAAACCGCGCCGCTGGAATCGGGTCTGCCGCTGATCAAGGTGCTGTACGTCGTGGCGCCGCTGCTTGGCCTTCTCGGCACGGTGGTCGGCATGATCCAGACCTTCCAGCAGATCACGCTGTTCGGCACCGGCGACCCCCGCATGATGGCCGGCGGCATCTCGATGGCGCTGCTGACCACGGTGCTGGGTCTTACCGTGGCGATTCCGCTGACGGTCATTCACAGTATTCTGCAGACACGCAGCCGCGCCCTCATCCAGGTCCTGGAAGAGCAGGCTGCCGGCATCATCGCCCGTATCGCAGAGCAGAGTCATGGTCGCTCTTTATAACCTGCTGGAATCCATCCGCGGGTTCATCGAGCTCGGCGGCGATGTGTTGTGGGCCATCATGGTCGTTCTCCTGGCCATGTGGACCCTGATCATCGAGCGCTACTGGTTCCTGTTCCGGGTGTATCCAAAGGAACGCCGTCGTGCGATCGATGCGTGGGAAGCCAGGGACGACCACCGTTCCTGGCATGCCCACCGGATCAAGGAAGAGCTGGTCAGCGGCGTGCGGCAGAAGCTGCAGCGAAACGTGACCATGATTCAGACGCTGATCGCGATCTGTCCGTTGCTGGGCCTTCTGGGCACGGTCACCGGCATGGTCGCGGTATTCGACGTCATGGCATTTTTCGGTACCGGCAACGCGCGCGCCATGGCAGCCGGCGTTTCGAAGGCGACGATTCCGACCATGGCCGGCATGGTGGCCGCGCTTTCCGGGGTGTATTTCGCGTCGCACCTGGACCGCAAGGCCAAGGTCGAAAGCGAAAAGCTCGAAGACATGCTGCAAAACGACTAACCGTCGAGGACATCCGAATCTATGGCACGCAGACATGCAACACAGGATGAACCCGAGATCAACATCACGCCGATGCTGGATATCGTGTTCATCATGCTCATCTTTTTTATCGTCACCACGACCTTCATCAAGGAAACCGGCGTGACGGTGGAAAAACCCGATGCGCTGACCGCAGAGTCCAGGCCGCAGGGGAACATTCTCGTCGGTGTGGACTCAGACAATCAGATCTGGATGAATGGCAATCAGATCGAACTCAGCGATGTCCGAACACTGGTCCAGCGCTCGCGCGCCGAGAATCCGGAAGGCAGCGTGATCCTGATCGCCGATCAGGAAGCGCGGCAGGGAACCCTGGTCGACGTCATGGACCAGGTCCAGGCGGCCGGCGTGCGCCGCATGGCGATTTCCGCCGAACAGATTGGCGGAGGAGGTTGAGACATGGGTAGTGGAATCCGTTACATCGTTTCGGTAGTCCTTGCGGTCATCGTCACCGTGGCCGCGTTTTACCTGATGCACCGCCTGATTTCCGGCGACGACGGAGATCGCGAGCGCATGGACGCACCCCCGGGCATTCGGTTCGGGCCGGTCGAGATCGAGCCGGAGATACAGACCAAGGATCGCAGGAAGCCCGATCCGCCCCCGCCGCCGGACACGCCGCCGCCACCGCCGGACCTCCAGGTCTCGGATGTCCAGCAAACCCCCCGGGAAATGCCGAGAATGGACATGCCGGATCTCAACCTTGGCGTCGGGGCCGGCCCGCCGGTGCTCGGAAACGTCGGCATGGACCGCGGGGCCGAGGGCGACGTCGTGCCGCTGGTGCGCATCAATCCGCAGTACCCGCGAGACGCGGCCATGAACCAGATCGAAGGTTACGTGACGGTCGAGTTCACGATTACCGAGACCGGCGCGGTGCGCGACCCCCGCGTCATCGATTCCCAGCCGCCGCGCATTTTCGACCGTGAGGCGATCCGCGCCATTCTTCGCTGGAAGTTCAAGCCGCGTGTCGTCGGCGGGGAAGCCATTGCGCGCCAGGCGACCCAGACCATCGAATTCAACCTGGACAACGGATGAACATCAACCGCTTCTTTACCTGCGCAGCGCCTTTTGCGCTGGCTATTTCGTTCGCCCTGACCGGTCGCGTCGCGCTGGGTCAGACCGGCGCCGAAACCATGGACTGCGGTGAAGAGCGTGAGGTCGAGCCGGGGCTGATGACCGAGTCGACCTACAACCGCATGAACGAAGCATTCGAGATGATCGGCGAAGAAAACTTCGATGATGCCCTCGAAGAGCTCAGAAACCTGCGCGAGGGTCGGCTCTCGGATTTCGAAAAGGCTTCGATCGAGCAGGCCCTGGGCTTCATCATGGCCCAGCGCGAGAATTACGAGGCGGCTATCGAGCACTTTTCCGAGGCGGTGCGCCTGAACCAGCTGCCCAACCAGACGCATTTCGAGATGATTCTTCAGATCGCGCAGCTTTACAATGCGATCGAGGACTACGACAGTGCGCTCGAGCAGCTGGATTTCTGGTTCTGCATTTCCAACGAGGAGGACAAGAAAGTTGCAGAAGTCTGGGTGCTCAAGGCCAGCCTGCATGTCCAGCAAGATGAATATCGCGAAGGCCTGGAAGCCATCGATCAGGCGATCGAGATCGCCGAGGACCCCCGGGAGTCCTGGTATCGCCTCAAGCTGGGCATGCTGCTCGAGCTCGAAGACTATCGTCCGGCCGTCGCCGTGGCGAAGACCCTGATCGAGATCGACCCCGATCGCAAGGACTACTGGTCGCAGCTGTCGGGTATTTACATGGAGCTCGATGACAACGAGAATGCGATGGCGACGCTGCACCTGGCGTATCGTCGCGGTCTTCTCGAAACAGGGAGCGAATACACTCAGCTGGCGGGTCTCCTGCAACAGATGGATGCGCCGCGGCTGGCCGCCGAGGTGATGGAGGAAGGGTTGGAGAAGGGGTATATCGAGCCGACGGCCAATAACTGGGAAATGACGGCCGGCGCCTGGTACCAGGCGCGCGAAATGGAACGTTCGCTGACGGCATACGAACAGGCCGGCGAAAAGTCCGACAGCGGCAAGATCGATTTTCAGCGCGCTTCCATCATGACTGCCGAAGAGAATTGGGAAGGCGCCCTGGAGGCGGCAAACCGCGCGCTGGATAAAGGCGACCTTACAGATTCGCAGGAAGGAAATGCGCACCTGCTGGTTGGCATGGCGCATTTCAACATGAACAACCTCGACCGTGCCGAAGAGGCCTTTAATCGCGCCTCGAACTATGGCACACTTCAGTCAGCCGCCCGCGAGTGGTTGAATCATATCGAGGAGACTCGGCAACGACTGGCTAGTCGGTAGCGGCATCCAGAATCCGATCAGGGAGTTTTAAATATGCAGAACAATACTGAAGACAGCATGAAGCAGGCGATCGAAAACGAAGCGGGTGCCGCGTCCGGCGCCGCTGGAAGCGCTGCTCCCGCTGCCACTCCGGATGCCGATGCGCCGAAGGCGGCCAGCACGGATACCAAGAAGAAGGCCTCCAAGAAGAAGGCTTCCAAGAAGAAGGCTTCCAAGAAGAAGGCTTCCAAGAAGAAGGCTTCCAAGAAGAAGGCTTCCAAGAAGAAGGCTTCCAAGAAGAAGGCTTCCAAGAAG
>JAWLEW010000069.1:0-10351 GCA_041685925.1 Wenzhouxiangellaceae bacterium
CGCGAGTTCAAGACCATGCAGCGCATGGTGGAAATCCATTGCCGCGATCACCACGGCACGGCGCAGCCCTGCCCGGACTGCCGCGAATTCCTGGACTATGCCGAACAGCGCCTGGCGAAGTGCCCGTACGGCGAAGAAAAGCCCACCTGCGCGAAATGTCCGGTGCACTGCTACCGGAAACAGCGGCGCGAGCAGGCGCGCGAAATCATGCGCTATGCGGGTCCGAAGATGGTCACGCGCCATCCCTGGCTGGCCCTGATGCACGTGACCGACAAGCTGCGCAAGGTACGCCACCCGATGGAACTGCGCGGCAGCCGCAGGAATTTTTCGAAAACGCCGCGCTCCTGAGGCGGGCTCGTCAACTCCAGCGCGGGTCCTCGACCACCGGCGCCGGGTATTCGGCGACCGGCGCCGCGGCCTTCCACGGCACGAACCGGTCCCGGCTCGGCAGTTCGCGCAATTCCGGAAGCCAGTGGGCCAGGTACTCGGCATCCGGGTCGTAGCGCCGGGCCTGGCCGATCACGTTGAACCAGCGCTCCCTGGTATCGGTGCCGGTGCCGGCCTGGTAGGCCCAGTTGCCCCAGTTGCTGGCCACGTCGTAGTCGACGAGCTGGCGCTCGAACCAGGCCGCGCCTTCGCGCCAGTCCTGGGCCAGGTCCTTGACCAGGAAGCTGGCCACGTTCTGGCGCGCCCGGTTGCTCATGTAGCCGGTGGCGGCGAGTTCGCGCATCGCCGCATCGACCAGCGGCACGCCGGTCATGCCCTCGCGCCAGGCCTGCAGGCGTTTTGCGTCGGCACGCCATTCCGGCGGGACGTCGGCCAGTCCCTCGGCGCGAAACAGCGCGCTGCCGGTCGCGTCCATCAGCCAGCGGAAGTATTCGCGCCACAACAGCTCGAATTTCACCCAATACGTCGATTGGTTGGCTTCGACCCCGGACTCGAAACGCTCGACCTCGGACCAGACCCGCCGCACCGACAGGCAGCCGTTGGCCAGCCACGGGGAAAACTTCGTGGAATCGTCGAACGACAGCAGCCCGTTGCGGGTCTGCTTGTAGCGCAGCACGCGGCGCTGGCCGAAGACGTAATCGTCGAGACGCTTGCGCCCGGCCGCTTCGCCGCCCGCGAAAATCCCGCAATCATCGGCTTGCCGGTCCGGCGGCGCGCGATCGAAACCGGCAGGAGGCGGCGGCAGCGCCGCCGGGGCGTCCAGTGCCGGATCGGGCGCGAGATTCCTTTCGACCTTGCGCCGGAACTTCGAAAAGCTCATCGGCCAGTCGCCGGCCTCGATCGGCAGCGCGTCGAACAGCCGGTTGTCGCGGCCAACGTGCAAGCGACAGGTCTCCGGCAGGCTGCGCTCGAGCCGGCCCAGCGTCGCTCGCTCTTCGCTGCCGGGCGCGGCGCCGACCCAGACGCCCCGTGCGCCCAGCCGCTCGGCCAGGCGCGGAATTTCGTCGCCCGGCGTCTCGCGCAGCACATGCAGGCCCTGGTCCAGCGCGCCCAGCGCGCGGTCCAGCGCGGCCAGCGACCCAAGGTGAAAACGCCGCCGGTGGACGCCCGCACGCGGGCCGGGAGAGCGCTCTGCCACGATCAGCAATGCATCGCATCGGCGTGCAGCCTCGACCAGCATCGGCTGATCGTCAAGCCGGAATGCCCCGCGCAACCAGGCGATCCCGACGCTCACGGCCGCCGGTTTCGATTGCGCCGGCACCGCTCCGAGCAGTAACGCACCTCGGCCCAGCAGTCGCGCCACTTGCGGCGCCAGGAAAACGGGCGATGGCAGACCGGGCAGGTCTTGGTCGGCAAGTCGGTTTTCTGCATCGGCGCCATTGGACCACGCCGGACCTGAAGCCCCGATCAACGACCGCATGCTGCCGATGACCGCGAACACCGTGCGCACGGGCGGTATAGTGCTTGCCGACCGATTTCGAACGCCACCCACCAGGAACGAGCGCGATCAGCATGTCGAGCCCGCATCAATCGACGCCATCGCCCCCGGCGAACGAGGGCCTGATCCGCCAGATGGGGGCGCTGGGCATCGCCCTGCTTGCGCTCAACGGCATGATCGGCGCGGGCATCTTCGGCGTGCCGGCCGGGGCCGCGGCGCTGGCCGGGGCGTGGAGCCCGCTGGTATTCGTCGCCTGCGCGCTCCTGCTCGGCGCGATCATGCTGTGCTTCGCCGAAATCGCGTCGCGCTTCGACCGCACCGGCGGGCCCATTCTGTACATCGATACCGCGTTCGGCCGCTTCGCCGGTTTCCAGACCGGCTGGGCGTTCTACATCGCGCGCATGACCGCCTACGCGGCCAACCTGAACCTGCTGATCGAATCGCTGGCGTACCTGTGGCCGGCCGCCGCAACGAGCTGGGTTCGCATCGCGCTGCTGACCGTGATCGTCGGCGGCCTGGCCTGGATCAACGTCACCGGCATCAAGCAGGCGGTGCGCTCGCTGGGCGTGCTGACCCTGCTGAAACTGATTCCGCTGCTGGCCCTGGTCGTCGCCGGGCTGGCGTGGCTGGCCCCGGCGGCCGGGAGCCTGGCAGACACGGCCCCGCCTTCGACCGGGCAGTTCACCACCGCCGCACTGCTGGTCATCTACGCCTTCGTCGGCTGGGAATCGGCGCTGGTGCCGGCCGGCGAGGTGAAGAACCCCGGCCGGGCAATGCCGCTGGCGCTGTTCTCGGCACTGGTTACCGTCACCGTCCTGTACGTGGCCATCCAGGCCATCAGCGTCGCCGCCCTGCCCGGGCTGGCCGATTCGGAGCGGGCGCTGATCGACGTGGCCGAGGTGCTGATGGGCCCGACCGGCGCGATTCTCTTGACCGTCGGCGTGGTGGTCTCGGTCGGCGGCAACGTCGCCGGCACCATGATCTCGGCACCCCGGCTGACGTTTGCGCTGGCGCGCGAAGGCAGTTTTCCGCGCTGGTTCGGCGAAGTCCATCGCCAACACCACACGCCGGCCAACTCGATCGTGTTCTTCGCCGCCCTGACTTTACTGCTCTCGGTGTTCGGCTCGTTCGTCTGGCTGGCGGCGATGAGCGCGCTGGTGCGCGTGCTCATCTACATGGCCTGCATCGGCGCCATGCCGCGCCTGCGCAGGCAAACCGGCGCGACCGGCCCCGCGGGCTTCCGGCTGCCCGGCGGCTGGACGATCCCGGTCTTTGCCTTCGCCGCCAGCGCGGTCCTGCTCGTGCAGATCAGCCTGCAGTCCATCGCCGCCACTTTGCTGGTGCTCGCCGTCGGCGCGGTGATCTACCGGTTCAGCCGAACCGCCGAGGACTAAACCCAATCGATTGCGGGCAGTCGGCACCAGGACCACTCCAATCAGCTCGGGCACGGCCGAAACGATTTCCAGCTCGACCGGCTCGCCGCATCCGGCCGGGTCGAATACCCGGGTCACGTTGTCGGCGGCCACCGGGGCGAGTTCGGCCTCGCCGCAGCGGGCGCGAATGACGGGAGGCCTGGACATCATGAACCCGTAATCGGTGGTCACGATCTTCCGCGCGGATTCTTCGAGCATGATCCGGGTGGTGCCGGGCGTGGCCCAGGAAACGGCCACCGGCGGGTAACGGCGCTCGGCCGGAACCAGCGGCGCCGTGTTCTTTTCAACTGCAACGGCGCGAATCAGCCCGAAGCTGCCGACCGTTTCGGCCGGCGCGATGCCGGCTTGCTCCAGCACTGCCAGCGACAGGCCGAGTACGTGACGTGCATCGGACGGGCCGTTGGCCACCCGGACCTGCGTCGGGCCGCAGCGAAAACGGCTTTCGATGCCGAAGCTGTGGACCAGCGACAAGCCGTACGCGCCGTGAACCACGGCCGCTTCCCCGTTCTCGCACAGCCACCGGCCGCTGGCCGGCGCGGCACTGACCGGCAGGAACGGCTGCGGCCGGATTTCACCGGCTTCGGCGGTGACGTCAAACAGCGGGAAAGCGGCGAACGGCAGGTCGCCGCGGCGCTGAAAATCCATCACCTGCAGCACCGCCACCGCCAGCACCCCGTACACGACAACCACGACAACCACGACAGCCACCAGCGGCCGCCTGAGCGAGGCCAGCCGCGAATGGGCCAGGCCGCATGCGACGATGCCGGCCCAGACCAGCTGCAGCCCGCCGAGCATGTAGTACGGATGCACGCCCCGGAGCAGCACCAGGATGCCCAGCCCGGAAAAGAACGCCAGCAGCAGCAGGCCGACGAACCGGTCGCCGGCACGCGCCAGCTGCACGGCATGCCCCAGCCCGAATGCCGACAGCGCGACCAGCGCGCCGACGAACGACCAGGCCAGCGCGGCCGGCCAGCCCATCATTTCGCTGACCCAGTACATCGCGCCGCCGCCGGCGACAGCCCAGAACAGGCCGGCCAGCGCGACCGCGTCGGCGCCGCCGCGCTCGCGCGCGCCGTAGTCGGCCAGGCCCTCGAGGACCGGAAAACCGCTTCCCGCCTCGTGAATCAGCCACGGCACGAACGGCACGGCGAAAGCCAGCGCGAGCGCTGCGACGGCGCGCGGTTCGAGCAGACCGTCGCGCCAGGCGAACCAGGCGAAGCCGGCCGGCAGCGCCACCAGCGCCACCGCCGACGGGTGGGCGTGCAGCGCCAGGCTGTAGCCGAGCCCCAGCGCCGCGGCATCGGTCCAGCGTCCGGCCCGCATGAAGCGCAGGCCGAACAGCATGACCGCGGCCATGCAGGTCGCGGCCATCACCGGGTGCGAGACGTAGACGAACTCGAACAGCGTCCAGGCCGGCAGGCTGAGCATGGCGACCCACAGCGGCACGATCATGGGCGCGTCGAGCTTGCGGCCGATCAGCGCGACCAGCCAGAACTTGAGCGCGCCCAGCACGGCGACCAGCATCACCAGGCCAGGGATGCCCAGGCCCAGCAGCTGCAGCCAGGCCAGCATCCAGAACCAGGCCGGACCGAGGTGGACCAGGCCGGCCAGCTGCGGGCCCTGCAACGGCACACCCAGCCCCCGGGCCATGTCGCGGGCGATCGAAAGGTCGCGCGCCAGGTCGAGGTGCAGCACCGAGAACCCGGCCATCAGCGCCAGCGCGCCGATCGGCAACAGCAGGTACAGATCGCGCCAGGACCACGGATGCGCCGCATCGGCGTGCACGGAACCGAAGGTCCAGGCGCGGTTGAGCAGGTAATTCGACACCGGCACGGCGGCGAAAGCGACGGCCTGCACGAGCAGGTAGTGCAGACCGAACAGGCGGTAGCCCACGGCCATGATGGAAGTATTGAGCAACAACCCGAACAGCGTGACCGCAACGAAGCGCGGCGCCGTGGCGCGGCGCGCGGCCTGCGACCGGAACACCCAGTGATGCTGCAGCAGAAACGAGACCGCGACGCTGGCGACGAACCCCAGCGTCGTCGAGGCCACCGCCCCCAGGCCGACGATTTCGACCATCAGCACCAGGACCGCCAGGTGGGTCAGCAGGCTCAGCCCGCCGGCGATCCCGTAGCGGACGATCCGCAGCGTGAGCACGCGCGCTAATCCCGCCCGGAAACCCGGCCGTCCAGCCCGCGCGTGAACTCGGCGATGATATAGCGCGGCCGGTGCTTGACTTCACGGTGAATCTGCGACAGGTACAGCCCGATCATGCCCAGTGCGATCATCATCACACTGCCCTGCACCAGCAACAGCAGGATGACCGTCGTGAAACCCTCGACGGCGACGCCGCGCGCCCAGTTCCAAAGCGTCTGGGCGGCCAGCAAGATCGCGAACAGCCCGAACGCAATGCCCAGCAGCGTGACCAGGTGCAGCGGCGCCGAGGTGAACGACAGCAGGTTGCGTACGCCGTAGCCGAACAACGCCGGCAGCGAAAAGCGGGAGCGCCCGGCCGTCCTGCGGCGTGGCTCGAATTCCACCCGCCCGCGGCGAAAACCCACCCAGGTACTCAGGCCGCGGAAGAAGACCACCCGCTCGGGCATCTGCAGCAGCGAATCGACCACCTTGCGGTCCAGCAGCCGGTAGTCGGTCGCGTTGATCAGGTCCACGCCGGTCAGCGTGGAAAATATCCGGTTGAAGGCCTGGGCCGCCCAGCGCACCAGCCCGCGCTGTCCGGACCGCCGCGTCTTGATGCCCTCGACGACGTCGGCGCCGCCGCGCCATGCCGCGATCATTTCCGCCAGCACGTCGGGCGGATGCTGCCCGTCGCCGTCCATCACCACCACGGCCTGGCCCCGGCTCACGGTCAGGCCGGCCAGCACGGCCGACTCCTTGCCGAAATTGCGCGACAGCGAGATGCCGTGCACGTCGTCATGCGCGCGGCTCGTATCCTGCACCACCGGCCAGGTCCGGTCGTCGGAGCCGTCGTCGCAGACGATGACCTCGAATCGCGTCCCGCTGTCGAGCAACGCCGTGCGGATCTCGCCGATCAGTTCCGCGAGCTGGCCGGCCTCGTTGAGCACGGGCACGACCACCGAGATCTCGGGATCGTCGATCGAATCAGTCGCATTCGGATCGCTGGATTCCATTACTCCTCCGGCGGCAGGTCGGCGCGCTCGCGCCCGGCAGCCGTCGCGGTATTCACTCGGCCAGCATGTAGTCGATGGCCAGGTTGGCCAGCGCCCGCACCCCGGTCTGCATGCCCGACTCGTCGATGTAGAAGTCCGGGGTGTGGTGCGGCGCGGCTTCGGACGCGTCGCGGTCTTCCGGCATGCCGCCGACGAAGAAATACAGCCCCGGAATTTCGCGCTGGAAGAACGAGAAGTCTTCGGCCCCGGTGATGGCGTCGACGCGGACCGCGTCCTCGCCGCCGACCCGCTCGAGGGTGGGCGCCATCCGTTCGGTGAGTGCCGGATCGTTGTAGGTCACCGGATAGCCGCGCTGGATGTCGACGTCCACGGTCGCGCCCTGGCTGGCGGCGATATGCTCGGCGGTGCGCCGGATATCGGCATGAATCTTGTCCTGCATCTCGGTATCCAGCGTGCGGATGGTGCCGATCAGCTCGGCCGACTCGGGGATGATGTTGTTGCGCACACCCGCGCGCACCCGGCCGACCGAAATCACCGCGGCCTCCCTGGTCAGTTCGGTCTGGCGGCTGACGATCATGTTCAGGCCGATGACGATCTGCGAGGCCACCGCGATCGGGTCGACGCCGGTCCACGGCGTGGAGCCGTGCGTCTGCTTGCCGTTGACGGTAATCACGAAGCGGTCGGCCGCGGCCATGATGCCGCCGGCGCGGAATCCGATCCGCCCGACCGGCGCCAGCGACCAGATGTGCTGGCCGAAGATCACGTCCACGTCCGGATCCTTCAGCACGCCCTCGGCCACCATCAGCTCGCCGCCGCCTTCCTCGCCCGGCGGCGCGCCCTCCTCGGCCGGCTGGAAGATGAACTTGACGGTGCCGGGCAGTTCGTCGCGCCGGGCGGCGAACATCTCGGCCACGCCCATCAGCATCGCCATGTGGCTGTCGTGGCCGCAGGCATGCGAGACGGGGACTTCCTCGCCGAGAAACTCGGTGGTCACCTCGGGCGTGAACGGCAGGTCGGCGCGCGACGGCACCGGCAGCGCGTCCATGTCGGCACGCAAGCCGACCACGGGGCCGGGCCGACCGCCGGCGAGCACCCCGACCACGCCGGTGTGCGCCACCCCGGTCCGGACTTCCATGCCCAGGCCGCGCAGAAAATCGGCAATGTATTCGGCGGTCTCGAATTCGCGGTTGGACAACTCCGGGTTGGCGTGGAAATGCCTGCGCCACTCCACCACCCGCGGCTGCAGCTGCTCGGCCTGCGCGTCGATGTAGGCATGCCACTCGGCGGCGTCGCCGGAAGACTGTGCCGACGTCGCCGAGACACCAACAACCAGCGCCAGCGCGCCGGCCAGAAGAACTGGATTCCTGATCATGAGCAAAGCGTTCCCGTACAAGGCAAGGCCTGCATTGTCGGCGCGGCCGGTCCCGATTGCAAGACACCGCCGAATGTTCCAGGGGCGATGGAATAAGTCTGATCCATAAGCCGCATAATGGGCATCCGACCGACCCGATGCAGAGGCTCGCATGATCACCGTCCACCACCTGGAAAATTCCCGTTCGCAGCGCGTCCTGTGGCTGCTCGAAGAGCTGGGCTGCAAATACAGGATCAAGCACTACAAGCGCGACGCGAAGACCAACCTGGCGCCGGCGTCGCTGAAGCAGGTCCATCCGCTTGGCAAGTCGCCGGTGATCACCGACGGTGACCGCACCGTGGCCGAATCGGGCACCATCATCGAGTACCTGGCGCGCAGCTACGGCGAGGGACACTGGGCGCCCGCGCTGGAAGACGCGCACTACTGGGACTTCAATTACTGGATGCACTACGCCGAAGCTTCGCTGATGCCGCCGCTGCTGATCAAGCTGGTGTTCTCCAAGCTGCGCCAACCGCCGGTGCCGTTCTTCATCCGGCCGATTTCCGGACGCATTGCCGACCAGGTCGATAGCGCCTTCACCGATCCGCAGATCGCCACGCATTTCGCCTACGTCGACGAATACCTGGGCGCCCATCACTGGTTTGCCGGCGACGAGATTTCGGCAGCCGACGTCCAGATGAGCTTTCCGCTGGAGGCCGCGCTGGCCGAGGGCACGATCAGCCGCGCCGACTATCCCAACGTGGCCGTGTACGTCAACAAGGTCCAGGGCCGCGACGCCTACCTGCGGGCGCTGGAGAACGGCGGTGATTACGACTACGGCCCGCAACCCGTGGACTGATCTCTGCCTCGGTCCAAGCGGCTGAATCCGGTTCCGGGCGCACCGGGATTCGAAAAGCCGCGATTTTCACGACCGCGATGGAGCAACGTCCGCAGGCGCGGCGCGGAGACTGATTGTTCCGGGATCGCCGAGGGTTTATCCACATCACGTTTCAACCTGCCTGTTGCGATGGAACCGCCCGAAAAAACTATTCCAATCAATGGACTGGAGCGCTTGCATCCAATACACTGACATTGATTGCAGCCGAACCGGATGCGCGTTTCGCTCCGATTCGGCGAAATCAAGGGGGATTCATCCATAAAATTGACGCAAGCACAAAGGGCGATACCGTCGGAACGATCCGGCATGAACGCCCGCCTCGAATTGCCAAGGAGTGAATCCAGTGAAAATTTTTCGCAGCCAGAAACCATTCAGCTTATTGCTCAAGACCGCCGCGGCGACGGCGATCGCGCTTTCGGCGATCAGCGCCCAGGCGCTCGAGATCACCGGTGGCTTCACCGGCTGGTGGGCGCAGCCCGACCAGCAGAACCACGGCCTGATCATCGCGATCTCCCGTCTGCCCAGCGGCGAAAAGACCGGCGTCGTGTACTGGGCGCATTTCGACGAAGAAGGCAATCCCGCCTGGTTGATCGCCCAGGGCGATATCGAAGACGCGACGATCGACGCCGATGTGTTCGCTTTTGAAGGCGTCACCTTCATGCAGGGCGCGGATCCGGGCGCGAACTTCGGCGAGCAGGTCGGCACGATGGAGGTGGTGTTCTCCGACTGCCTGAATGGCGAAGTCGAGTTCGACACCGAGACCGTGGGCGCCGGCACGTTCGCTATCGAGCGCCTGACCAATCAGCCCGGCGCCGTTTGCAGCGGCGGCATCGGCGACGACTTCTCGCCAATCGATCTCCCCGAGGAATTCGAGATTGCGCTTGCTCCGACCGGCGTGATTCCGGGCGCCCGCGGCACCGCCGAGTTCAAGGCCACGCCGGGCAACGCGAAATTCGAGGTCGAAATCGAGGAAGTCCCGGCCGGTGAATTCGAACTGCAGGTAGGCGGCGAGACCCGCGGCCTCATCACCGTGGTCAACACCAGCACCGGCGAGGGCGAAATCGAGTTCCGCTCGCCTGCCGAAGAGGGCGATCTGCTGCTCGACTTCGATCCGCGCGACCAGATCATCGACGTACTCTTCGACGGCCAGGTCATTCTGACCGCGCTGGCCCCGGAAGAAGGCGACTTCCCCGGCAACCCGCCGGCATTCGACATGCCGATACAGGGCGACCTGGAACTCGAGCTCGAACTGACCAACGAAGACATATTCCCAGAAGGCGAGGCCGAAGCCGAGTTCGAGATGAGCCGGAATCGCGTCGAATTCGAAATCGAGGTCTCGGATATTCCGGCGGGCACCTACCCCGTATTCATCGGCGGCATCAACCAGGGCAACATCACCGTCGACGAAGATGAGCTGGGCGACACCGACGGCGAACTCGAGTTCGCGTTTCCGCCCAGCGGCTTCAATCCGCTGGACTTCGATCCGCGCGGTCAGACGATCGAGATCCTGGAAGGCGCAACGCTGCTGTTTTCCGGCATCTTCCCGGAAGGCGAACCGGAAGACAGTGGCAACGGGCCGGGCAACGGCAACGGGCCGGGCAACGGCAACGGGCCGGGCAACGGCAACGGGCCGGG
>JAWLEW010000007.1:0-71084 GCA_041685925.1 Wenzhouxiangellaceae bacterium
CGCTTTTTGCGTGCGGCAACCTGCCGTAATCCACCGCCAGGATCACTCGCGTTGACACCCGCACAAGTGGCGCAAGCATCTCCGCAAATGCGCTGACTCTGATATGGTGAACCGAGGACATTGCAAAGGCGCTGATCCATGTCCACGAAAGAATACCGATCGAAAAGAAATTTCGACAAGACCGACGAACCGAGCGGTTCGTCCCGCGCCAGGTCCTCGGGCCGCCCGCAGTTCGTGATCCAGAAACACGACGCCTCGACCCTGCACTACGACTTTCGGATCGAAGCCGACGGCGTGCTCAAGTCCTGGGCCGTTCCCAAGGGCCCTTCCACGGACCCGTCGGAAAAGCGCATGGCGATCCCCACCGAAGATCACCCGCTGAAATACGCCGATTTCGAGGGCGTGATTCCCGAAGGCGAATACGGCGCCGGCACGGTGCTGGTCTGGGACCGCGGCCCCTACCGCAACATCACCGAAAAGGACGGCAAAACCCGGCCGGTGGAGAAGGCGCTGGCTGCCGGCCACCTGTTGATCGAGCTCGACGGTGAAAAGATTTCCGGCGGTTATGCGCTGCATCGGACCGGATCCGGCGACGACGCGCGCTGGCTGCTGATCAAGATGGACGACGAACACGCCGACGCCCGGCGCAACCCGGTATCGACCGAGCCGAAATCCGTGAAAAGCGGTCGGACCATCGAGCAGATCGCCGAGGAAGAAAACGGGAACGACGAATGAGCGACTGGCAAGCGGCACTGACACGGGAAGAACGTGAAGCCCTGAAAAAGGCCGCCCATCCGGAGTGGATGTCGCCGATGCTGGCAACGCTGACGGACAAGCGCTTTTCGGACCCGGACTGGATATACGAGCGCAAGCTCGACGGCGAGCGCCTGCTGCTGTTTCGCAACGGCGACAACGTTCGATTGATGACCCGCAACCGCAAGCAGGTCAACGATACCTATCCCGAACTGGTCGAGGCCTGCCGCGGCCAGGCCCGTACGGACTTCGTGGTCGACGGCGAAGTGGTCGCGTTCAAGAACCGTGTGAGCAGCTTTTCACGCCTGCAGCAGCGCATGAAGATCAGCGATCCGGAAGATGCCCGCGCCTCCGGCGTCGCCGTTCACCTGTATGTATTCGATCTGCCGCACGTCGACGGTCACGACCTCGATGCCTTGCCGCTGAGAACGCGCAAGCGCCTCCTCAGGCGGCTGTTCGACTTCGCCGCGCCCTTTCATTTCACTGCTCACCGCAACGAGGACGGGGAAGCATTCTTCAAGCAGGCCTGCGCCAAGGGATGGGAAGGCGTCATCGCCAAGCGGGCCGATTCGCGCTACCGTCACAGCCGGTCGCGCGACTGGCTGAAGTTCAAGTGCGACCGCGGACAGGAACTGGTCATCGGCGGCTTCACCGAACCGAAGGGCGAACGCAAGGGCTTCGGCGCCCTGCTCGTCGGCTACTACGACGACGATGACCGGCGCCTGCGCTACGCCGGCAAGGTGGGCACCGGCTACGACGACGAATTTCTCACCGAATTCCACGCCCGACTCGACAAGCACAAGGTCGACGAGTGTCCGTTCGCCGACGGGCCGTCCGGCAAGAACATCACCTGGGTCCAGCCACGCTTCGTGGGTGAGTTCGGCTTCACCGAGTGGACCGACGACGGCAAGCTTCGCCATCCGCGGTTCCTGGGCCTCAGGCGAGACAAGAAACCACGCGACGTGACCCGGGAGCGGCCCGATGACTGAGCAATCGAACGAAGGCCTCATCCAGATCGGCGGGCACGAAATCGAGATCGGCCATCCCGACAAGCTGCTGTTCAGGTCTCCCGACATCACCAAGCTCGAACTGGCCGAGTATTATCGAAAAATCTCCGACGTTGCACTGCGCCATTACCGCGACCGCGCACTGAGCATGCACCGCTATCCGGACGGGATCGACGACCAGGGCTTCTTCCAGAAGAATATCGGCGATCACTTTCCCGAATGGATCGAACGCAAGTCCCTGCCGAAAAAGAACGGCGAAGTGACCCACGTGGTCGCCAACAACGCCGCGACCCTGGTCTACCTGGCCGATCAGGCCTGCATCACCCCGCACCTGTCGCTTTCGCGCATCGATCGCCCCGACCATCCGGACCGGATGGTCTTCGATCTCGATCCGTCCGACGACGATTTTGCCAAGGTCCGGGAAACCGCCCGCCACCTCGAGAAATTCCTGGGCGAGTTGAAGCTGACTTCCTTCGTGCAGACCACCGGTTCACGCGGACTGCACGTAGTGGTGCCGCTGGATCGCAGCCTAGAATTCGAGCGGGTGCGCGAATTCAGCCACCGCGTCTGCCGCGAACTGGCGGATCGTCACCCGGACTTGATGACGGTCGAACAGCGCAAGAACAAGCGCGGAAAACGCGTGTTCCTGGATGACCTGCGCAACGCCTACGGCCAGACGTCGGTCGCGCCCTACGCGGTCCGCGCGCGACCCGGCGCACCGGTTGCCGCGCCGCTCGACTGGGATGAAGTGAACCAGGACGATCTTGGCCCGCAGAAATACAATATCCGCAATATTCTTCGCCGCCTGGGCCAGATGAACGATCCCTGGGCGAACATCGCCAGGCACGCGCAGGGACTCGAAAAAGCCGGCCGTCGCCTGTTCGACTGAATGCCCCGGCCCGCGCCTGACACGCGGGTCCGTTCTCGGCCACAATGGGCGCCCGTCAACCCGCCGCTCGCTGCACGGATCCACCACGGGAGCAATCATGAAACGCTGGTTCATTTCGTTGTACCTGATGCTGCTGGCCGCGCTGATCGTCGTCGGACTTTACGGCCTGGCCAGACCGGTGCCATGGACCGCTCCGGCCGGCATGTTCCTGGCCGCAGCCGCGCCGCTGACCTTTTTCATATGGCTGGCCAGCGCGCGACCCGCGCGCACCGAGGCCCACCCCGTAATCGTCTCGGTGCTGTCCGGACTGGGCGCCGTCGTCTCGATGATGGCGGTTTATCGGTACGGCGACGATCTACAGCCTTACCTGGCGGGCGGCGTGGCGGCCCTGGCCGGCTGGCTGGCCTATGTGACCTGGTACTCGCGCCAGCCCGCGCCGGCCGGCGCGCCGGTTCCCGGCGAGCGTCTGCCGGAGTTCACGCTGATCGATGCCGACGGCAGCGAAATCGGCACCGACGCCCTGCGCGGCCACAACGCCGTGTTGCTGTTCTACCGCGGCAACTGGTGCCCGCTCTGCACCGCGCAGATCCGCGAGCTGGCGGCAGCCTGGCGCAAGGTGGCGCGCCATGACGCGCGTGTATGGTTCATCAGCAGCCAGTCGCAGAAGCATACGCGCGAAATTGCCCGGCAGTTCTCGCTCCCCGCGAAGTTTCTGCGCGACCCGGGCAACCGGGTCGCGGAACAACTGGGCATCGATGCGCCCGGAGCCGCGCCGGTCGGAATGGAAGCACTCGGCTATCCCGCCGATGCCGCGTTGCCGACCGTCATCGTGGTCGATGCCGAAGGCAAGATCAAGTTCATCGAAGTGGCCGAGAATTACCGACTGCGACCGGACCCGGACGTCTACCTGAAATACCTGGTGCCGCGCGAGTAGCGCCAAGCCGCCGTCATTCGGCGCCGGATCGACGATAGTACGTCCGCAGGGACCGCGCCTTGAAGACCAGGCCGGACAGCGCCGTGAAAAGCGCGACGGCGCCCAGGATCACGGCCAGCCTGCCCCATGGCTGGTCGAACGCGACACGCATCGCGGCCAGCATATACAGCGTGCGCAGCCATTCGAGCGCGCCCGCCACGAGCAACACCTGGAACAGGCGCGGCACCCAGCGCCTGCGCAGGAAAAGCAGCAGCGGCAGGAACGCGGAAGTCGCGACCAGCAGCGGCAGGCCTGCACGGTAGAAATGTGCCGCCATCAGGGCACAACTGATGATGACCGGCAGCAACCTCAAGAAATTCATTGGTCCTCCGCGTGACTTCAGCGTGGGTCTTGAAATCGGCGACTAACCACGCTCCCGGGCACTGGCGCAGTCGATGCAGCACGTGATCGCGGGATTCGACTTCAACCTGGCCGCGGCAATTTTCCCGCCGCACTCCGTGCACTCGCCAAATTCGCCGTTTTCGATGCGCATCAGTGCGGCCTCGAGTGCAGCGATCTGCCGGCGCCTTCGGGCGTCCGTGGCCTGGGCCATGGCCTGGCCCTGCATCGCGTCCATTCGGGAAAGGCGCCCCTGGCGCGTCTGGTCGAGTTCGACCGGCGCCTGCGACGCGCGCGATTCTTCGCTCAATTCGCTCAGCTCTACGATCTGGCGCGTCACGAGCCGACGCCAGTCGTCCATTTCGGATGGGTTCATCGCTGCGCTACCACCCGCTTACCATCGATGATATGCCGGGTGGCCCGGCCCGACCGCAACGAACCTGCCGGTGCACAGATCGCAAAGCTTGTCGCCGGCATACAGCTCGGATTCCACCGTCACGACGTCGCCGTCGACTTCGACCGGGCGGGCGATGAGCTTCAGCTCGGTGTCGGACGGCGTCGGGCGCCGGAGCTTGACCGTGAACTCCATCGTTACGGTACAAGGCGGCGTGTCGAGTCCGCGCGTGGTCATCAGGTGCCAGGCCGCGGTCCAGTTGCAGTGACAGTCCAGGATCGCGCCGATGATGCCGCCGTTGAGCACGCCGGGGAAGGCTTCGTGGTGCGGCTCGGGGGTCCAGCGGCAGACCACGTGGTCGTCCTCGGGGATCGAGCGGATCCGCAGGCCCTTCTCGTTCGCCGGGCCGCAGCCGAAACAGGCGTTGTGCGGCGCAAAGGTTTCCTGCAGACCTTTTCCTTGTGGCAGTTCCATGGCGGCTACTCCGGCACCCCGCCGCGGGCGAGCACCAGCGGATCGAGCAGCTTTTCGAGCTCTTCGCGACTCATGCCGGTCGTTTCCATCGCCACCTCGATGATCGGTCGGCCTTGCTTGTAGGCCTGTTTGGCCGTGGCTGCGCCCTTCTCGTAGCCGATCACGCGGTTGAGCGCCGTGACCAGGATGGGATTGCGGTCCAGCGCGGCCTTGATGTTGTCCTCGCGCACCGTGAAGGTCGCGATCGCCTTGTCGGCCAGCAGGCGGCTGACGTTGCTCAGCAACTGAATGCTCTCGAGCAGGGTGGCGCCGATGACCGGCAGCATCACGTTGAGCTGGAAATTGCCGGACTGGCCGCCGACCGTGATCGTCGTATCGTTGCCGATGACCCGCGCGGCCACCATGCAGGTGGCCTCGGGGATTACCGGGTTGACCTTGCCCGGCATGATGGAACTGCCCGGCTGCAGCGCCTCGAGCTCGATCTCGCCGATACCGGCCAGCGGCCCGGAGTTCATCCAGCGCAGGTCGTTGGCAATCTTCATCAGCACCGCGGCCAGGGTCTTCATCTGGCCCGAAAGCTCTACCGCGCCGTCCTGGGCGGCGATGCCCTCGAACTTGTTGTCGGCCGACTCGAATTCGAACCCGGTCAGGTCCGCCAGGTGCCGGGCGACTTCGGTGCCGAACTCGACCGGCGCGTTGATGCCCGTGCCCACGGCAGTGCCGCCCTGGGGCAGCTTCTTCAGCCGCTCCAGCGACGCACTCAGGCGCGCCCGGCACGAGGCGATCTGGCTGGCCCAGGCATCCAGTTCCTGCCCAAAGGTCACCGGCATCGCATCCATCAGGTGGGTGCGCCCGGTCTTGACCGTCTCGCTGAGCGCCGCGGCCTTTTTCCGGATGGCCTTTTCCAGGTGATCCAGCGCAGGCAGCAGTTCGTTGTTGACACCCAGGCATCCCGAGACCTGGATGGTGGTCGGAATCACGTCGTTGGAACTCTGCGACATGTTGACGTGATCGTTCGGATGAACCTCGTGCCCGGCTTTCGCCGCCAGGTGCGCGATCACCTCGTTGGCGTTCATGTTGGTGCTGGTGCCCGAACCGGTCTGGTAGACGTCGATCGGAAAATGGTCGCCGACTTCGCCGGCAATGACCTTTTCTGCCGCCTCGATGATCGCACTGGCGACGTCGGCGTCCATCAACCCAAGCGCCTGGTTGGCGCGGGCGCAGGCCAGCTTGACCCGGCCCAGAGAGCGAATGAAGGCTTGGGGCATCGGTTGACCCGAGATCGGAAAATTGTTCACCGCACGCTGGGTCTGGGCACCCCACAGGGCGTCGGCGGGCACATCGAGCTCGCCCATGCTGTCGGATTCCTTGCGGGTTGTCGTCATCTATGATCTTCCGGTTCGGGTCGTGTCAGTTTGTCCGTGATGCGGGCGATGCCAGAGCGTGAATAGTGAATGGTAAATAGTAAATTGCAGTCGCGGCACTCTGTGCGCAATGCGTCAAACCAATGATCAGGAGAATCCGCTCCAAGCCCCTGTAAAAGGTTCTATCCGACGACTTGTCAGAATTCGGCGGTTGCTATTCACTATTCACTATTCACCATTCGCGCTTCTCAAGCGTGGTCGTCTATTCCATACCGGTCCTCGACATAGTCGCGGAAGCGCAGGTACTCGCCCTCGAAATGCAGCATGAAGTCGCCGGTCGCGCCGTTGCGGTGTTTGCCGATGATGATTTCAGCCTTGCCCTTGTCGGCGGAGTCCTCGTTGTAGACTTCATCGCGATAAATGAACAGGATCATGTCGGCATCCTGCTCGATCGAACCGGATTCGCGCAGATCGGCCATCACCGGGCGCTTGTTCGGCCGCTGCTCCAGCGCGCGGTTGAGCTGCGAAAGCGCGATCACGGGCACCTTCAGCTCCTTGGCCAGGGCCTTCAGGCCCCTGGAGATCTCGCCGATCTCGGTGGCCCGGTTTTCCTTGTTGCCCGGCACCTGCATCAGCTGCATGTAGTCGATCAGGATCATGCCGATGTCGTGCTCGCGCTTCATCCGTCGGGCGCGCGCACGGAGCTCGGTAGGCGAAAGCGCCGGCGTCTCGTCGATGAAGATGTCGGCTTTCTTGAGCACGTTCATCGCCGACTGAAGGTTGGCGTAATCGGGGGCGTCGAGCTTGCCCGTCCTGAGCTTGTTCTGGTCGATCCGGCCCCATGACGAAAACAGGCGCAGCACCAGTTGCAGGTCCGACATTTCCATCGAGAATACCGCGACCGGCACCTTGGCCTTGATCGCCGCACTGGCGGCGATATTCATCGCGAAGCTGGTCTTGCCCATGGCCGGACGGCCGGCGACGATGATCAGGTCGGTGGGCTGCAGGCCCGCAGTACGCTTGTCCAGCTCGATGAATCCCGAAGGCACGCCGGTGATGTCGCCGGCATTGTCCTGCAGTTCGTTGAGCCGGTCCAGCGCGCGCGACATCACGTCCTTGACGTGCTGGTAACTGTTGCCGGCGCGCATGCCCTGCTCGGCAATCGCATACATCTTCTGCTCGGCGGTCTCCAGCAGTTCCTTGCTGGAGATGCCGGACGGGTTCAACGCCGAATCGGAAACCTCGGTGCCGATCTCGATGAGCTGGCGCAGGATGGACTTCTCGCGCACGATCTCGGCGTAACCGAGTATGTTGGCCGTGCCCGGCGTGTCGTTGGCCAGCATGGTCACATAGGCCCCGCCTTCGACGCGGTCCAGCAGGTTGTTGCGCGCGAACCAGTCGGCCACGGTCACGGCGTCGCTGGGCTGGTGATCGCCCTGCAGTTCACCGATGGCGCGAAAGATCAGGCGATGGGTTTCGCGGTAGAAATCGCCCTCGGTCAGCTGGTCGGCCACTTTGTCCCAGGCATGCTCGGAAAGCATCAGGGCGCCCAGGAGGCTTTGCTCGGCCTCCATGGAATTGGGTGGCTGACGCACCGGATTCAACTGTGTGATGCGAGGCTCTGCCAAGTAGGCTTCCCGTTACTGTTGGTTTGAGCCGGACGGTCGCGGCAGTCGCGAACGACCCGGGCGATCCCGGCCGATCGTGTCGGTCCAGTGTACCGAATGACCGCCCTGCAGGGATTCAGGGCGGCCCGCAGACCGGACCGCCGCGAATGACCGGAGTCAGACGCTCTCGGCGACGACCTCGACCTTGAGCTCGGTGATCACGTCGGCGTGCAGGATCAGGCCCACCGTGTATTCGCCGGTCTCGCGAATCGGCCCTTCGGGCTGGTCGACTTCGGCCTTTTCAACCGGATAACCCATTTCGGTCAGCTTGTCGGCGATCTCGCGGGCGCTGATCGAACCGTACAGTCGACCCTCGGGCGAGACGTTTACGGTGAACTCGATGCCGCCGAGTTCGTCGATCGCCTCGCGGCGGGCCTCGGCGCTGGCCAGCTTCTCGCCGGCCTGGCGCTGCAGTTCGTCGCGCTCGGCCTCGAACTTCTGCTTGTTCTCGCGCGTGGCCGGAACGGCCTTGCCGCGCGGAAGCAGGAAGTTGCGTCCATAGCCCGGCTTGACGTTGACCGTATCCCCGAGGTCGCCCAGGTTGTGCACCTTTTCAAGAAGAATCAGTTCCATGACAGACCTCAGTGATTATCGGTGTAGGGCAGCAGCGCAAGATAGCGCGCGCGCTTGACCGCGGTCGAGAGCTGCCGCTGGTACCGGGCCTTGGTCCCGGTGATGCGGCTGGGAATGATCTTGCCGGTCTCACCGACGAAATCCTTGAGCAGGTCGACGTCCTTGTAGTCGACCTCGGTAATGCCTTCCACCGTGAAACGGCAGTACTTGCGGCGTCTGAAAAACTTGGCCATTGTTCTCAAGCCTCCTCGGATTCTTTTTCGGATTCGCTTGTCTCGGCGTCCGACTCTTTGCTGTCGCCTTCATCCCCGCTGCTGGCGCTGGACTCTTCCTGCGGCCGGCTGCGGCGCGATTCCCGTTCGTCCTTCTCTTCCTTGCGCTTGAGCATGATGGAAGGCTCGGTGACGGCTTCGCTGCGGCGTACGGTGAGATGACGCAGGATCGCGTCGTTGAACCGGAAAATGCTTTCCAGTTCTTCGAGCGTCTCCGCGTCGCATTCGACATTCAGCAGCAGGTAGTGCGCCTTGTGCAGCTTGACAATGGTGTAGGCCAGCTGCAGGCGGCCCCAGTCTTCGGAACGATGCACCTTGCCGCCTTTCGATTCGACCAGCGACTTGTAGCGCTCGAGCATGCCCGGCACCTGCTCGCTCTGGTCAGGGTGGACCAGAAACACGATCTCGTAGTGTCTCAACTTCAGGTTCTCCTCATGGATTTGCCGGCCGGCAAAAGCCGGTCCGGGAAAGCCCCCGATCGAATGCGGTCGGCCTGGAGCGCGCCGCGTTCGTCGTGGAGCAAGGCCTGCAACGCAGGTAGCCGGGGAGTATAGCAACAAAATCCGCTCCGGGAAATGCCGAGCGCGGGGCATTTCGCCGAATGCCGAAGTCAGCGCGAATCGCGCAGCCGGAGTCCGACCTGGACATCGGGCAGCGCCAGGCCGATTCGGGTGGCGGCCGCATCGGCCCAGGACTGGCCCAGCAGCTCGCCGCTTTCGCGATCGAACACGCGCAGTCGCAGAACCGGCGACTGATCTTCGCGCACCCGGTGAGGCGCCAGTTCGAGTACGACGGCCAGCGTCATGCCGCCGGCGTCCTCGGGCGCCAGTTCCACGCCATCGGATTGCAGTTCCACACTTTCGGCAACGCGCCAGGATTCGCCCGTGTCGCGAACACCGGCCCAGCCGACGAACCGGCGCACCCGCTCGAGTTCCAGCACCCGATCCGGCATCCGGGCCTCCCCGGTGTCCGGATCCAGGACACGGTCGCCGATGACCAGGCGTTCACCGTCATGGGCAATCTCCTTGACCAGCGCGGCGGCCTCGCCATCTCGACCGAAGCGACAGGTCGCAGCGCTGGTGCGGGCAACGAACCCCCCGCTTCGCACCGACACTTCCAGCGGGCATGTGCCGACCGGTTCATCCTGCGGCCCCAAAGGCGAAAACGATCCCTCCAGGCGCGTGGCCAGCGCAGTCGGTCTGAAAATCAGCCTGAAGTTTCGGGCCTCGCGGCCATGCGAGCCCTGCTCCAGCCTGACCGAAACACCTTCCGTGGAAACGCGCTCGACGCGCGCCTCGAGCCGCGTCAGCCGGTCGGATGCCGCGCCGCCATCGGCCCGTACCGCCGTACCCGCGTAGCTGCCGGAGAGCAGCTGCGCCACGCGTTCTGCCGCACCGAACGTCGGCGCGTCGTCTTCCCGTTGGTCGGAGACGGCGCAGCCCGCGGCCGTCAGCAAGGCGGCAATGCCGAACACGACAGGCACCCGCAACTGACCCCGGCCGCCTGGCATGCGCCTATTCCGAAGCCGGACCGGCGGATTGCGGACGGCCGTCCATCAGCGTTTCCGGATCGATCCGCGTGTCGCCGAGATTCATGCGCCAATCCAGGTGCGCGCCGGTCACGCGGCCGGTTGCGCCCACCCGGGCGATCACTTCTCCCTGCTCGACCCGCTGGCCGGGCTCGACCAGGATTTCGTCGAGGTGCAGAAAGGCCGAGCTCAGGCCCAGCCCGTGATCCAGCAGCAGCGTGCCGCCGGAAAAATACATGTCCCGATGCGCCAGGGTGACCAGACCGGCCGCCGGCGCGATCACCGGCGTACCCGTCGGTGCGGCCAAGTCCACGCCCCAGTGCGGACTGCGCGGCTCGCCGTTCAGGATGCGCTGCGAACCGTAGACGCCGGTAATCGGCCCCTCCACCGGCCAGATGAAGCCGCCGGCGAAGTCGGTTCGCCGGTCAATTCTCTCGCGCGCCTGTCGCACCTGCGCCGCTTCCCTGCGAATGCGTTCCAGCGATTCCGGGTCCGGCGTGACCTGGCTGGGCGGCAACCCGTCGATGCGCTGGATATCGAACTCACGCGGTTTTGGCTTCAGCTCCCGGGTCTCGCTGCGGCCATCCGGACCACGCACCGTCAGGCGACGGGCTTCGGTTTCGTCGCGGCTGAAGCCGACCAGGAAGTAGCCGTCGTCGGCGTACTGCAGTGGCGCGCCGTCCAGTTCGATTTCAGCGCCGGCGGGCACGCGGCCGACGAGCAGTCCGCCCTGCACTGCCTGACCCGACAGTTCGACCAGGGGCCCGGGCTCGGCGTAACCGGGCGCGGTCGCGACCGCCAGCACAAAGAACGGCGCAATCAGAGCTCCGATGAACCGCTGGGCAATGCGACGCAGACGCAACGTTGCCTTCGTGATCGGCCCCGACGCCAGGCCGTTGTGCACGTCCTGTCCATGCCTCCGCCGTTCAAACATCGCTGCCGCCCCGGATGACCAGTTCCTGCCCCGGCCGGAGCACGCTGTCGGCGTCCAGGTCATTCCAGCGCATCAGCTCGTCCAGTCCGACGCGCTGACGGCGCGAGATCAACCACAGCGAATCGCCCTGGCGGACCACGTAACGCGCGCTGCGCTGCAGTGGTGCGCTGACCGCGCGATCGGTTTCGATCACCAGCCGCTGACCCGGCCGGATCATGCTCGAGCCGGCCAGGCCGTTCATGCGCTGCAGGTCGCCGACACTGACGCCGTAGCGCCGTGCGATCACCCACAGGCTCTCGCCGCTGCGCACCCGGTGGATGAAGCGGTCGGTAGGCAGCAGCTGCTGCTGAAGCGCGGTCAGTTCGCGATAAGCCTGCCGGTAACGTTCGTCTCCCTGGGGCTCCGCGTCGCCGGGACCGCCCGGCAGCGCCAGGGTCTGGCCGGCGATCAGCCGCGAGCCGGACAGGTTGTTGACGCGCTGCAGCTCGCCGACCGAGGTGCCGTGGCGACGGGCCAGCACCGACAGCGAATCACCGCGCTCGACGTGAACCTGGCGCGAGGGAATCGGCGCCGGCGCCGGCAGAGCGGCCAGCGCCTGCTCGACGCGCTCGACCGCCGCAAGCGGCACGACCAGGTAGGCCGCGCCCGACGGCGGCGTCAGGTGACGGTTCAGCCCGGCGTTGAGCGTGACCAGCTCGGCCAGGTCCAGTTCCGCCGCCAGCGCCAGCGCGACCAGGTCGACCGGATCTTCGACATCGATCCTGGCGACCTGCGGCCGGTCCTCCAGCGCCGGCAGCACGAAGGCATAACGCGTCGGATCACGGAACAGGCAACCCAGGCCTTTCAGCTTGGGCACGTAGTTCAGGGTCTCGCGCGGCAGCGGCAGTTCGTGCCATTCGGTACCCAGCCCGCGCGCGGCGTTGCGCCGGATCGCGCGCCCGACCCGGCCCTGACCGGCATTGTAGGCGGCAAGCGCCAGCGCCCAGTCACCGTCGAACAGCTCGCCCAGGTACTCCAGGTAATCCAGCGCCGCTGCGGTCGCGGCCACGAAATCGCGCCTGCCGTCGTACCAGTCGTTGATGGTGATTCCGAAATCGCGCGCCGTGCCGCTGAGAAACTGCCACGGTCCGGCCGCACGGCCGTGCGAATAGGCGAACGGATCGAACGCGCTTTCGACTACCGGCAGCAGCGCCAGTTCGCCGGGCAGGTCGCGCATTTCAATCTCGTTGACGATATGGTGCATCCAGGGCTGCGCCCGGGTAAGCACCCGCTGCATGTATTCTGCATTGTCGGCGTACCAGTCGGCCCAGCGCGCGGCGCGGCTGTCCGCCGGGCAACTGGCGATGCGAAAGCGCGCCACGAGGCGCGGCCAGATCAGTTCCGACCCGGCCTCCGGTCCGCCCTCGAGCGCCGGCGAACCAGCCGGCGTCAGCCGCTCGAAGGCCGAATCGATCGCCGCGAACGGATCGGAAGGCGAAGGTTCGCGCTGTTGTTCGAGAGATTCGGGCGTCTCGACGGGCCGATCGGCCCGCGGCTGGTCATCGGCCTGCTGCTGATGAATGGCGCAACCACTGGCGACTAGCGACATCACGGCGACGCACGCGGGGACGAGAAATCTGCGAAAAGTGGAAAACCTGGGCTTGAGCATCGACGATCCGTATCAAAACCAAATGGGCAGTCCTGCGATGAGAAACCGGCTTGCCGGGCGCTGGATGCACCGCAGGACACCTGCCACGGCAGACACATGCATGTCCAGTGCCTGGCCGGGGCGGCGCAGACGGTACAATACCATGGCACTTTCAAACAAGTAACTCAATATCTTGCAACCCACTCTTGAAACGATTCTCGCCCGGCTCGAAGAAGCCGGCCACCCCATCACGCGTCGCCAGTTGTCCGACGACTTCGGCCTGGACCACGCCGAGTCCGACCGACTGATCAAGCCGCTTTTGCTGGAGTTGATCCGCCAGGGCAAGGTGGTGCGCAACCGGCGCGCCGCCTACGGCCTGGCCAGGAACATGGACCTGATCAAGGGCCGGATCAGCGCGCACGCCGACGGATTCGGCTTCGTGATTCCCGACGAGGACGGCGACGACCTGTTCCTGGCCCCGCGCCAGATGCGCCAGGTATTTCACGGCGACCGGGTGCTGGCCGCCGTCAGCGGCGTGGATCGTCGGGGTCGCAAGGAAGGCCAGATCGTCGAAGTCATCGAGCGCGCCCACCAGCAAATCGTGGGACGTTTCGTTGCCGAGGGCGGGGTCGCCCAGGTGGTGCCCGACGATCCCAAGCTGACCCACGACGTGCTGATCCCGGATGCATCGAAGTCGGACGCGAAGCCCGGCCGGATCGTGGTCGCGCGCGTCACCAGTCCGCCGACGATGAGCCGCGGCCCGGTCGGCGAGATCATCGCGGTGCTGGGCCACGCCGACGAACCGGGCATGGCCACGCAGATCGCGATCTTCAACCATCAGCTGCCGGCCGAATTCCCGGACGAGGTCGAACAGCAGGCCGAAGACTACGGCGCCGAGATCGACCCGGCCATCGCGGCCCGGCGAACCGACCTGCGCGATACGCCGCTGATCACCATCGACGGCGCCGATGCGCGCGATTTCGACGATGCCGTCCATGCCGTGGCCGACGGCGAAGGGTACCGCCTGATCGTGGCCATCGCCGACGTCGGCGAATACGTCAGCCCCGGCACGCCGCTGGACGACGAAGCCCAGAGCCGGGGCACGTCGACCTACTTTCCCGACCGCGTCGTGCCGATGCTGCCCGAGGCGCTGTCGAATGGGCTTTGCTCGCTCAACCCCGAAGTCGATCGCCTGGTCCTGGCCTGCGAAATGCAGATTGACGCCGGCGGCAAGGTGACCGGCAGCCGGTTCTTCGAAGCCGTGATGCGCTCGGCCGCACGCATGACCTACGACCAGGTCCGCAACATGATCGAGCGCGACGACGAGCAGCTCAACGAGCGCTACGGCCACGTGCGCGCCAACCTGGAGTGCCTGTTCGAGGTCTACCGCCTGCTCGCACGCCGCCGCGCCAAGCGCGGCGCGATCGATTTCGATTCCAGCGAAGTAGTGTTCGTGTTCGACGCCGACGGCCGGGTCGAGCAGTTGCAGCGCCGCACCCGTCACGACGCCCACCGGCTGATCGAGGAATGCATGATCGCCGCCAACGTCGAGGCCGCGCGCACGGCCGAGGAGAACGGGCTGCCGACGCTTTTCCGCGTCCACGACGTGCCGCCGCCGGACAAGCTGGCCGAACTCGAAGCCTTCCTGTCGGCCCATGGAATAAAGGTCGACTGGAAGGACGAACCCGAACCGGCCGACCTGACGCGCATCCAGAAAAAGGCGCGCGACACGCCGCTCGCCCCGCTGGTCGACGCGGTCCTGCTGCGCAGCCTCGCGCTGGCGGTCTACCAGCCCGAGAACAACGGGCACTTCGGCCTGGCGCTGGACGCCTACGCGCATTTCACCTCGCCGATCCGGCGCTACCCCGACCTGCTGCTGCACCGCGCACTCAAGCACCACCTGCGCAAGCAGCCGAAAGGCGAGTACCCGTATTCGGCCAGGCGCATGACCGAATTCGGCCGCGAATGCTCGTGGCTGGAGCGGCGCGCCGAGGATGCCAGCCGGGAAGTCGACGAACGGCTGAAATGCCAGTACATGCAGCGCCATATCGGCGACGAGTTCGAAGGGGTCATTACCGGCGTCACCGGCTTCGGCGTATTCGTCGAAATCATCGAGATGGGCGTCAGCGGACTGGTACACGTGACCTCGCTGCCCAACGACTACTACCACTTCGATCCGGTTGGAAGGGTCCTGACCGGCGAACGGCGCGGCCTGCGCTACCGCCTGGCCGATCCGGTCCGGGTCGAAGTGATGTCGGTCAGCGTCGACGAACGCAAGATCGACTTCCGCATCGCCGGCGAAAGCGAGGACGCGGCGCCCGAAAAACGCGCCGGGGGCCGGCGCAAGAAATCGGGTAAATCCAGGCGCGGGGGACGGCGCAGGGGCGGAAAAGGCGACGCCAGGTCATGAAACGCGAGCGTGCCTGCGGAATCAACGCCGTCGACGCGCTGCTGACCCACCAGCCCGAGCGCGTCATCCAGCTGTGGTCGGCCGGCAGCGGGCCGCGCATCCAGGGGCTGCTGGAAAAAGCTGCACGTCACGCAATTTCGATCCAGCAGGCGCAGCCGGCCGCGCTGGACCGGCTTGCCGAAGGCGAAACCCACCAGGGCATCGTGGCCGAATTCCGCGCTGCCGAGCCGCTGCAGGAAGGCGATCTCGACGAAATCGTCGAACGCGCCGGCGGCGACGCGCTCTTGCTGCTGCTCGACCAGGTCCAGGATCCGCATAATCTCGGCGCGTGCATGCGCTCGGCCGCCGCCGCCGGGGCGCACGCGGTGGTCGTCCCGCGAGACCGCGCCGCGGGCATGACCCCGGCGGTGCGACGCGCCGCCGCCGGTGCCGCGGAAATCGTTGCACTGGTCGAAGTCGCCAACCTGGCGCGCACCATCCAGCAGCTGCAGAAATCGGGCGTCTGGTGCATCGGGCTGGCCGGGGAAGCCGACACCAGCCTGTACAGCACCGACCTCACCGGACCGCTGGCGCTGGTGCTGGGCGGGGAAGAACACGGGCTGCGCCAGCTCACGCGCAAGCGCTGCGACGGGCTGGCACGGATCCCGATGCGCGGCGGCACCGAAAGCCTCAACGTCTCGGTCGCCACCGGCGTCGCCCTGTTCGAGGCCACGCGCCAGCGCAGCGAACGATGAAAGCGCCGGAATCGTTCGCCATTGGCCTTCCCGACTGGTGCCGGGCGCTGGCCGGGCAGCTTCCGGCGCTGCTGCCCGATCCGCACGAACGCATGCGCCTGGCGATCGAGCTTTCACGCCGCAACGTCGAATCCGGCACCGGCGGTCCATTCGGCGCCGTGGTCAGTTCCGTTGGCGACGGCCGCCTGATCGCGATCGGCGTCAACCGCGTGGAACCCGACCTGTGTTCCAGCGCGCATGCCGAAATCGTCGCGCTCAGCCTGGCCCAGCAAGCGCTGGGCCACTGGAACCTTGCCGAAGTCGAGGTCGCCCCGGTCGAGTTGACGACCTCGTGCGAGCCCTGCGCCATGTGCCTCGGGGCAATCCCGTGGTCCGGCGTCAAGCGCGTCGTCTGCGGGGCTTCCAAGCACGATGCCGAAGTAACCGGTTTCGACGAGGGCGAGCGCACGCCCGACTGGATCGGCATGCTCGGCCGTCGCGGCATCGCGGTCGAGACCGGCGTTCTGCAAAAGGAGGCGGCCGGCGTACTGCACGACTACCGAAAACGCGGGGCGCGCATTTACAATCCGTGACGGTCCGGCGCGGCCGACCGCACGGCCTTCACCTGCAATCGGGCATGATTTATTCGGGTCCTTGTGGTGACACGGTCGTCCACACGACTTCATCAGTCAACCCGACGCTATCGGAGCAGGCCGCGCAATGAAGGGAATCCCGACCACTGCCACGATTGCACTGCTGCTGGCGTGGATGCCGATCATCTGCGCGGCCGATACCCATCGGCTGAATGTCGGCGGGGTCAACCTCACGGTCGAAATGGACAACGCCGTGCGCGCCGGCGAGAACGGATACCCGTGGACCGAATGGCTGACGACCACGCTGCAGGCCACTCGGACGGTCACCGGCGGCTTTCCGCGCGATGACGTGCGCATCAAGCTTCAGGGAACCTCGCGCAGCTCCAATGCAATCGCCTTCGGACAGGTTCGGCGCAGCCGGCCGCCGCAGCTGCGCTTCTACGTCTCTTCCGACGCCAGCCTGGAAGGTCTGAACGCCGACTGGCGCGGCTATCACGAGTTTGCCCACCTGCTGATCCCGTTTCCGGGCAACGACGACATCTGGTTCACCGAAGGCTTCGCGTCTTACTACCAGTATCTGCTGCAGTCGCGCGCCGGCGTGATTTCGCAGCGGCAGGCCTGGGAAGAACTGCTGGCCGGCTTCGAACGCGGCGAATCCGACCGCAGCGGCCGGGGCCGGACGCTGCGCTCGCTGAGCCCGAACATGTGGCACGAGCGTGCGCAGAAGCGCGTGTACTGGACCGGCGCGGCATTCTTCCTGCGGGTCGACACTCGGCTGCGAACCGAAACCGACGACCGGCACTCGCTCGACAAGACGCTGGCGGCGTTTCACGAATGCTGCATGGATCGTCACCGGCGCTGGAATGCGAAACGGCTGATCGACACGCTGGGCGAACTCAGCGTGCCGGAGATCTGGCAGCAGGAATACCACCGAACCATAGATGCGCGCGCCGAACCCCGATACCGCGAGGCCATCGCCCGGCTGGGCATCTCGCGCAACCGGAGCGGCCTGCAGCTCGATGGGTCGGCGCAGGCACAGGCACTGCGCGACGCAATCGCCGGTGCCCGAGGCCCGATGGACAGCGGGCGGCTCGCCACCCCGGAAGCGCTGCGTCAGGAGTCCGGCTCGGTGGCACCGTAAACCACCGCCACGATCGCCAGCGTGCGGCTTCCAGCGGGCGTTTCGACGGCGACTTCTTCATCCAGCGACTTGCCCAGCAGCCCGCGCGCCAGCGGCGAATCGACCGAAATCCAGTTCCTGTCCGAATCGATCTCGTCGGCGCCGACGATGCGGTAGGTGGACTCGCTGCCATCGGCATCTTCCACGGTGACCCAGGCACCGAAAAATACCCGCTCCGGCTCCGGCGGTGTCGACCCGACCGGCTGCACCTCGTCGATGCGCTTGCCCAGGTATCGGATACGCCGGTCCATCTCCCCCAGCTGCTTCTTGCGATAGATATATTCGGCGTTCTCCGAGCGGTCCCCCTCGGCGGCGGCGGCGCTGAGTGCCGAGACGACTTCCCGGCGATCCCTCCAGCGCTGCTTCAGCTCGGACTTCAGGCGCTCCAGCCCCGCAGCCGTGATGTACGGACTGGATTTCGGTTGCGGTGGACGCCAGCGACCCATGGACATTTTTTAACACGTAATGCCGCACCGAACGGGTCCTTCTTTCGCGCAGGCCCCGGTGCCGCGAAACATCGGGACCGGGAACCGAGCAGGTGGTCACGACGATCTGAGCTGCGTGACCAGCTGTGTCGCCAACCGCCCCTTGAGCCATTGCACAAAGGACCCGGAATCACAAGTGCGCTCGGGATCGAAGCGCGCCGCGGTTCCGATCACGTTGACCTTGATGGCATTGCCGCCCAACTCCAGGTGCGCCTTCTTCAGCGCGTCGAGCATCCGCTGCATCACCGCGACCGCCCCGGGCTCGTCGGTCATGGGCAGGATGGCCAGCGGAATGTTGCGATCCTTGGAGCCGAGCGTGCCCAGTAAATCGAGATCGCGCAAGTGCGGCGGCAGAATATCGAAGACCTGCGGCATCAGGGTCTCGATCTCGTCGGTGCCGATCGTACGCCAGTCGCGCTCGCGTTCATGGACCTGGGCGATCATCAGGATGATGCAGGAAAAGAACGTGTCGTAACGAATGCACGTGGCGATTTCGCGCTTCAGGAAATAGTTGGTGGCCACCGGGTCCATGACCGCCCCGGGTATGAATTCGACGCGGCTCCTTCGTCGCAGGCGCGCCAGCGTTTCGTTGTAGATCGAATCGATGCGTTCGGCCGAATACCCATGGCTGCCGAGTTCACGCTGCAGCGTATCGCCCAGCGCACTCAGGTTGGGTTCGCGTTCGACGATATCCACAAGCTGTTCGGCCAGCTCGGCGTCATCTGCCGCCCCGCTTCGATTCAGCAGCTCCACCACCCGGCCGGTATGGAAGGTGCTGGCCGAGAGGTCCACGTGCGCATTCAGATCGGCTTCCATCCGCTCGGCGACGGTGTCGGGCACCCCCTGGGCGCGAACCTTGTCGGCCAGTTCGCGCCGGGTTTTCCTGATCTTCTCGCGCTGGCCGGGCCGGTCGCCTTCGGGTTCGGCGTCAACCAGTCCCTCGCTGACCCGCTCGATGTATTCACTCAACGCACTGGAGAGCATGCTCTCGTCGGGTCTTCCGCATTGACGCATCTCGGCGGCAAGCACGATCAGACGCGCGGCCTCCTCTGGCTCGCGCCTGATTTCTCGCAGCAGATCGTCTACCGAGAAGCCGATGCTGTCGGCCCCCTGCTCCAGCATTTTCACGAGTTCATCGCTTTGCAGTTCGGCCGTGAGCTGGTTGACGAATTCGATGTAGTCGCCCAGCGGCATCCCTTCGTCGAGCAACGCCTGCTTGAGCATGGGCAGCAGGCGCTTGAGGTCGCGCGACTCGGGCAGCACGCGCCTGATGATCTGTGCCAGCCGCTCTGCCGAGACCCGGCCCTGTCGGTATTCATCCCGCACGATCGAGACCACGGTTCGGCAGGTCAGCTGATCGAGCTCACTGAGCACGCCCCCGCTTTCGGCCATCAGGCGGGCCGTCTCCTCCTGGCCCGCCAGCCCGCGGGAAACTTCTTCTCGGACATGCCCGACCGCCTGCATCACTTCGTCCAGCGAAAAGGATTCGTCTTTCGCGGCGGCGCCGCGTTCGATCCGGGAGCCCAGCATCCTGATCTGCTCGACGATCCCGGCCTGCTGCACCGGATCCGCGCTCGATGTCTCCAACAGGGTTTCGGCCATGCGTTCCGGCTGTTTCATCAGCGCGTGCATCGAAAAGATCTTTTCGACGCGGGACATGAGCGCCTCGGATGGTTCGGCTGCATCGCCGGCTTCATTGCCGGAAGACACGGCCTGCTCTGCCAGCCCGGTAAGTTCCTCCAGGCCCTCCCGGTCGATGACCTCGTCGTCGCGGGTGAACTTGCGCAGTACCACGTGATTGACCCGGATCGATTCGATGCCCCGGCGCGCCAGTTCGTCCCGCACCGCCGCGATGTCCCCGAAGTCATCCGGGCGGGTCAAGACCGACATCAGGCACTTGAGGTCGTCGACATCGATCCCGGGCAGAAAAGTCACCGACTCGAGGCCCAGTTTGCGAAAAACGATTACCAGCCTGCTGGCGTTGAATTTCGCATCGACCGGGTAATCCTCGACAAAGAATGATCCCCGGTCCAGCATGAGCGTCAGCGAATCGAGGCCGCCAAGGCACTCGGCAAGACCGGCCAGCAGCGTGGCATATGCCCGATCGCTGACCGGATGGTCGGATCCGTAGGCGCTGGTATTGGTTAGCGCGGAGTTGAACTGGCGACCGACGATCTCGGCCTGGCGCTGACTCAACCCGGAATCGGCTTCGGCCCGCGGACTCATTGCAGGTCCGGCGCTTTCCAGTGCAGCAATGCCGACCGAAACGCCTCGCAGCTGCCGAACCGCTGTTCACGGCGCGGCGCGATCGCCTTGAGGATGATCTTTTCCATCGACTCGTCGATATGCGGCGAGCAATCCGAAGGGACCGCCGTAAACAGGGTCTCAGGTCGCTTGATCTTGCGCAGCAGGATCTGTTTTTCGCCCTCTTCTTCGCGCAGCGGCAGCCGCCCGGCCAGCGCCTCGAACAACACCATCCCCATGGCATAGATGTCGCTTCTTCGATCGGTTTCCTGCGCCGCGGCCTGCTCGGGCGAAAGGTACAGGACGCTTCCGACCACCAGGCCCTGACCCCAGTATTCCATTCGCGCGGTCTTGGCGATGCCGAAATCGACGATCAGCGGTCGCTGCGCCCGTTCGTCGACCATGATGTTGGCCGGCTTGATATCCTGGTGGATGACGCCTTCGCGATGCGCGTACCCGAGGCCTTCCAGCACCTTGCAGACGATGTCGACCACCCGGGCCGGCGCGAGCAGTCGACGGGCGGCAACGGGGTGCTTGAGCCGATCGCGGATCATCCGGCCCAGGTCCATGCCCGGGACCAGCTGCATGACCTGGAAGAAATAATCCTCGTCCTCGCCCATTTCGAATATCGGAACGATGAAGGGGTGGCTGAGCACGGCAACGGTTTCGGCTTCGTCGCGGAACTGCCGCCGCGCGCGGCCGGACTCGCCCGAAAAGCGGGGCAGCAGCTTGACGGCCACCCGGCGCTTGAGCGATTTCTGATACCCGACGTAGACGCCGCCCATGGACCCCTTCCCCAGTTCCTTGACGATGACGACGTTGCCGAACTCGCGGCCTATGACCGATGTTTGATCCGCCGCTTGTGACACCACACTCAAGTCCAGAGCCAAGTAGTGACGAATATAGATCATCGCCAGCCCGCCCGCAAGTTCGACAAACCCGTTGACGCGCTGCGCGCCGGCTTCGTGTCGGCGTTCAAGCGCATCCCCGTCGCGCCACGGACTCCAGCCCGCCCGCCTGGCGGCATTACACTGCGGATATGCGAATCGTTTCCCACACCTGTTCGAATACCGAAATCGTCTGCGCGCTGGGCCGGGCGGACTGGCTGGTCGGCGTCGATGATCACAGCGATCATCCGCCCGACACGGTAGCGCGTCTGCCGCGGATCGGCGCAGATCTCGACATCGACATCGAGAAGGTCCGGGCGCTGAAGCCCGACCTGGTCATCACCTCGCTGACCGTGCCCGGCCACGAGCGCTGCCTGGACCGCATCCGGGCCGCCGGGCTGCCCCACCTGGTGACCCGCCCGCATTCGCTGGCCGACGTCGCCGGCGACATCCGCCGCATCGGGCGGGCCCTGGACGCCGGCGAGTCCGCCGAGACGCTGGCGGCACGATTCGACGCGCCGGGCCTTGTCGAGCGCGAACGTGATCCCGTACCCGTCCTGGTCGAATGGTGGCCCAAGCCGGTCATCGGCCCGGGCCGCAAGTCGTGGGTCAATGAAATGCTGGTCCTGGCCGGTGGCGTGAATCCATTCGCCGACGTGGATGCCGAGAGCTTCGAAATCTCGCCGCAGCAGGCGCTGGCCGCGCGTCCCGAGGCCATCGTGATGAGCTGGTGCGGCGTCAGCGAGGACAAGTACCGGCCGCACGTGGTGGCCCGCCGCGAAGGCTGGCAGGAGGTTCCGGCGATCCGCAACGGAAACATCCATGCCGTCAGCGAGGCCTGGCTCGGACGCCCGGGTCCGCGCCTGCTCGACGGTATCGAGCGCCTGCGCGAAGTCATCGACGCGACCCGGAACCACGTCTGAGCGCCCGCCGCTACAATACGCGCTCATGAGCGCATCCCTCGAATCCGAATCACCGGCGGTCGGCCTCGTCAGCCTGGGCTGTCCCAAGGCGCTGGTCGATTCCGAGCAGATCCTGACCGGCCTGAGGCAGCAGGGATATCGGCTTGTCGACGACCATGCCCGGGCCGACCTGGTGGTGGTCAATACCTGTGGTTTCATCGATTCGGCCAAGGCCGAGTCGCTGGAAGCCATCGGCGACGCGCTGACCGGCAACGGCCGCGTGCTGGTGACCGGCTGCATGGGCGCCAGGCCCGAAGAAATCCGGGCGATTCACCCGCGGGTACTGGACGTCAGTGGCCCGCACCAGACCGAGGCCGTGCTCGGCGCGGTCAATCGGCACCTGCCGCGGCCGCACGACCCGTACGTCGACCTGGTCCCGCCCGGCGGACTCAAACTGACGCCCGGTCATTACGCCTACCTGAAGATCTCCGAGGGCTGCAACCACCGCTGCCGGTTCTGCATCATTCCGGCCATGCGCGGCGACCTGGTCAGCCGGCCGGTCGGAATGGTGCTCCAGGAAGCCGAGCGCCTGGTCGAGCGCGGCGTGCGCGAACTGCTGGTGATCAGCCAGGATACCAGCGCCTATGGCGTGGACACGCGCTACCAGGCCGACTACTGGAAAGGCCGCGAAATCGAGACCCGGCTTTACGACCTGGCGCGCGAACTGGGGGAACTCGATGCCTGGATCCGGCTGCACTATGTCTATCCCTACCCGCATGTCGACCGGATCATTCCGCTGATGGCCGAGGGCCGGGTACTTCCCTACCTGGACATCCCGTTCCAGCACGCCAGCCCGCGAATACTCAAATCCATGCGCCGCCCGGCCTCGGCCGAGAACGCCCTGGAAAGAATCCGCAGCTGGCGCGAAGCATGCCCGCACCTGGTGATCCGCTCGACCTTCATCGTCGGCTACCCCGGGGAAACCGAGGAAGATTTCCAGGTCCTGCTGGACTGGCTGGACGCCGCGCAACTCGAGCGCGTCGGCTGCTTCAAGTATTCACCGGTCGCCGGTGCCGCGGCCAATGTGCTGCCCGATCCGGTGGCCGAAGAGGTCAAGGAAGAGCGCTGGCACCGCTTCATGCAGCATCAGCAGGCCATCAGCCAGGCTCGCCTTGCCCGGCGCGTGGGGGCCGTGGAACCCGTGGTCGTCGATGCCGTCGAAGGCAATACCGTGATTGCCCGCAGTTATGGGGACGCACCCGAGATCGACGGCAACGTCCTGATCGAAGGATCGGAAAGTGTTGAACCTGGAGATTTCATCGATGCCCGAATCACCGGGAGCGACAGTTATGACCTGTTCGGCGAACGCGTGAACTAATCCGCGCGCCGGCAATCCTAGTGCAACGAACCAACAATCTGCATTCAGACCGCATTCAACGGGAGTTATCGAACATGTACAAAACAGGACTCGAAAGATTTCGTTCGCCGGCGATTGCGCTGGCGTTGTCGGCGGCATTCATTGCCGGTTGCGGAAACGACCCCGCCGAGGACGCCGATCAGGCCGCGACCGCCGAGTCGCCCCGGATGATCGAGCGCGAAGCGCCGCGGCGCCCAGCGAGCCCGGAACCCGAAACCAGCCAGTCCGCGACCGACTTCAGGGTTGTGCCCGACCTTGAGGGCAAGCTCGAAGAAGACGGCATGGGTCTTGACACCATCATCGATGGTAGCAGCAAGACGGCCTATGCCGAAAGCATGGCCTGGATCGCCGAAGACGTCTCGGCCGAGCAGTACGACCGCCTGGAGCGCTCGCTTCGCTATATTCGTTCCTACGACTCTTCCGTACTCGGCAACGAGCAAAGGTTTCTGGCGACAATCGACGGCAAGACCGGCCAGGAACTGATCGACCGTGCCAATCGCCTTCTGCAGGAACGCCGCCGCTGATCACTACGGATGCGATCTACATGAGCCTGGCCGCGCCCAGCGCGGTCAGGTAGTACAACGTCGCAAGCCAGGCCAGCAGACCGGCCAGGCCCGCCAGTTCGCGCGCGAGCGTCGCGATGCCAGGCTTCAGGCGAAGCAGGTTTCGACGAGAACGGGCCTGAGGAAGTAGCGCGGTGAAGGACAGGATATGCATTGAGGAGCTCCATCGATTGACGATGCAGCCATTGCAGCATTCGACGTTCTCAGAACCTGAGAAACACCGGGCGGGAAAAGGAAACCTGACTCGCGTGGTGTCTCAGCAAGCGTCTGATTCGAGGCTTCGACACCGGATTCCCGAGCGGCCACCGACCATCGCGATTACCGAGACACGAAGCGAGTCAGGAAAGGAAATGCTCGAAACTATCCTTCCTGGCCGGCCACCGTCATCGCCTCGAGCAGCAGGGAGGGCACCTGGATGTTCCGGCGCGTCTCCAGGTCGCTGCCGGCAGCGGCCAGCCCGGCGAACATGTCGCGCAGGTTGCCGGCAATCGTGATTTCCTCTACCGGGTAGGCAATGCTGCCGTTTTCGACCCAGAATCCCGACGCACCGCGCGAATAATCGCCGGTGACCAGGTTCACGCCCTGACCCATGACTTCGGTCACGACCAGGCCTCGATCCATCTCGGCCAGGAGCTGTTCGAAGTTCCGCTGCCCCGGCGAAAAGATCAGGTTGCGCACGCCGCCGGCGTTGGCGGTGGTCTGCAGCCCGAGCTTGCGCGCCGAATAACTGCCCAGCACGTAGCGCTGCAGCACGCCGCGCTCGACCAGTGGCGCTTTCCGGGTGGCTACGCCTTCGGCGTCGAACGAGCTCGACCGCGATGCGCCGGGCAGGTGCGGATTCTCGACGATGTCGACCCAGTCGGGAAAGATTTTCTTGCCTTGGGCGTCCAGCAGGAAACTGGAACGGCGATACAGGTTGCCGCCGGACACGGCCCCGACCAGGTGCCGGATCAGCCCGAGCGCCGCCTCGTTGGCGTATAGCACCGGCGCGCGGCCGGAAGGCGCGGTTCGTGCCCCGAGTCGCCTGACGGCGCGCTCGGCGGCCTTGCATCCGGTGGCCTCGGGGCCGGCCAGCCGGTCGTAACGGCCCTGGTCGTCCCAGTCCCAATCGCGCTGCATGCCCGAAGCATCTTGCGCGACCAGCACGCAGGACTGGCCGAAACGCGTGGATTTTCCGCTGCCGACGAAACCATGGCTGTTGGCGTAGACGCCGATCGCGGCATTTGCAGAGACCGAGGCGCCCTCGGAATTGTCCACGCGCGCATCGGCGTCCAGCCCGGCCTGCTCGATGGCCCGCGCGCGATCGATCAGCGTGTTCATATCCAGTTCCAGCGGGTGCCACTGGTCGAAGTCCTCGACCCGATCGGCCATCAGCTCGGCCGGCGCAAGGCCGCCGGCCGGATCGGGCTGGGTGTGGCGGGCGATCGCCAATGCCTGCTCCACGGCACGCCGCAGCGATTCCTCGCCGAGGTCTCCGGTGGATGCGCTGCCGCTTGCGCGACCGATATAGACGGTGACCGAAACGCCGCGATCGCGCGCGTCTTCGAGCACGTCGATTTCTCCGAGCCGCACCGTGACGTCGCGTCCGTGGCTTGAAGACACGCTGACTTCGGCCGCATCCGCGCCGCCGGCGCGGGCCCGGGCCAGCACCTGGCCGGCGGCGTCCTCCAGCATGGTCCGCTCGCGCTCGTGGTCGTGCAGCAGCGGCGCGCGCGTCTCGGCGGGCAAATCCAGCGCTTCGCTCATTGCGTGCCTCCCACGGTCAGTCCGTCGATTCTCAGCGTTGGCTGGCCGACGCCGACCGGCACGCCCTGGCCTTCCTTGCCGCAGACCCCGACCCCGGAATCCAGCGCCAGGTCGTTGCCGACCATGGCGACGCGGGTCAGCACGTCCGGCCCGTTGCCGATCAGGGTCGCGCCCTTCAGCGCCGGGCCCAGCTTGCCATTGCGGATGCGGTAGGCTTCCGACGCGACGAACACGAACTTGCCCGACGTGATGTCGACCTGGCCGCCGTTGAAATTCACCGCGTAGACGCCGTCGTCGACCGACGCGATGATGTCCTCCGGCGCGTGTTCGCCCGGCAGCATGTAGGTGTTGGTCATGCGCGGCAAAGGCAGGTGGGCGAAGGATTCGCGGCGACCGTTGCCGGTGGGCGCGACCCCCATCGCACGGGCGTTGAGCTTGTCCTGCATCAGCCCGGTCAGACGGCCGTTTTCGATCAGCACGTTGCGCGCGCCCGGCGTGCCCTCGTCGTCGATCGAAAGCGAGCCGCGACGATCGGCCAGCGTGCCGTCGTCGACCACGGTGCAATGCTCGGTGGCGATCCGTTCGCCCATCCGGCCGCTGAAGGCCGAAATGCCCTTGCGGTGGAAATCGCCTTCCAGCCCATGGCCGATGGCCTCGTGCAGCAGCACCCCGGGCCAGCCCGGCCCGAGCACGACCTTCATGAAGCCGGCCGGCGCATCGACCGCCTCGAGATTCACCAGGGCCTGGCGGACCGCCTCGTCGGCGAAGTGCTGCCACGCCTCGGGTCGCATCAGGCCGGCCAGCGCGTAGCGTCCACCGCCCCCGGCGTTGCCCGATTCGCGTCTGTCGCCCTGTTCGGCGATCACCCGCACGTCGAGCCGGATCAGCGGCCGGACATCGCCGGCCAGCGTCCCGTCGCTGGCAGCGACCAGGATCGACTCGTGCTGGCACGACAGCGAGACGTTGACCTGCGTGATGCGCGGATCCAGCGAGCGCGTGTACGAATCGATGGTCCTGAGCAGATCCACCTTGCTGGCCGAATCCACCGCGTCCACGGGATTGTCGCTGGCATACAGCGCCGGCGCCTCGACCCGCCGGGCCACCGGCAGCGTGCCGGACTGTCCGGCCCGGGCGATGGCGCGTGCATTGCCCGCCGCCTGCATCAGCGCGGGCATGTTGATTGCATCAGCGTAGGCGAATCCGGTACCGGTCCCCGAAATCGCGCGCACGCCGACGCCCTGGTCGATCGCGAAGCTGCCGGACTTGACGATCCCGTCTTCCAGCGCCCAGCCCTCGTTCTGGCGGTGCTGAAAGTACAGGTCGCCCAGATCCACCCGTCCCTCGACCAGCCGGCCGAGCGCGCGTTCGAGATCCGCGCTGTCCATTCCGGCCGGGTCCAGCAGCGTGTGGGTTGCCAATTCAAGCATGAGTCAGGGATTCCTTTCTGGTGGGTGGGATATTCGGGCCGGACCGACCCGATTCAACCGTTGCCATCGCCGGCCGGCTCGACCGCGACCGGTTCGATCACCGGATTCTGCCAGCTGCCGGTCACCGAATAACGCACTTCCGAGATGCCGCCAAGCGGCTTGGAGAATATCTGCTGCAACGCCGCCCCGGCGGCCGCGCCGACCGGTCCGCCGGCCAGCGCGCCGATCACGGGCAATGCCGAGCCGACGCCCGGGCGCACGATCAGTGTCTGATCGTAGGTCCGCTCCTCGAGATTCGTCCGGCCGCGCATCCGGACCTCGGCGGCGGGCGCATCGATACGCAGGTCATCGGTACTGGCAATCCCGCCGGAAAGTTCGAATCGGCCCGCGACGCGATCGAAGGCAAGACCGTCGCCGAAAACATCCGAGAAATCCAGCCGCAGTCTGCGTGGAATCGAATTCAGGCTGATCAGCCCCAGCACGCGCCCGGCGCCCGGTCCGGCTTCCGGAATCACGCCGTCGGTCACGACCAGCTCCAGGTTGCCCTCCACGCGCTGCAGGCTGAGGTCGATCGGGCTGCCGGGCCATTCGCCGTCCATTTCGATCACCGCCTGGCCGCGTTGCAGCGCGACGTCGAACCCCGCCGCCTTCAAGGTCTGGCCAAGATTGTCGGTGCCCAGTCGCAGCCGCATCTCGCTGCGCGGTTGCGAATCGATCCAGCGCCATTCTCCGGACCCGTTGAGTTCGAGCCCCTTGCGCTGAGTGGAAACCTGTTCGATCTGCAAGCCGCGCGAATCGCGATGCGAATTCAGTCGGAACTCTCCAAGGTCGAGGTCACCCCATTGGAGCTGCCTGATCAGGACGTCGAGCGCGGGAAGCCGGCGAGGATCCACGCTGGACGGAACACCGGGCGCGGCGGACTCGTCGCGGCCTGCTGCCGGCCACAGAAGGTGCTGCATGTCGACGACCAGTGAACGATCGGCCTCGCCGGAGGCCGGAAAACGCATACTGCCGCGGGCACGCTCGCCGGCGCCGTTCAGTCGCCAGTAGTCGTCTTCCCGGTTCAGCGCCAAGGCCATTTCGCCCAGCGAGTCCTGTTGCACGCGCAGGTCATCGACGGTGACATCCAGCCATCCCGACAGCTCCGACTCGCGCGTATCCGGCTCGAGTCCGCGCTCGGTGGCCCCGGCCAGCAAGCCCAGCCACTGGTCGATCTCGAGGGCCGCAAGGTTGCCCTCGACAATGAAATTCTCGGCCACCGGCAGATCGACTTCCGCGCCCCCCAGCCCGAGACCCAGTTGCCAGTAATCCGATGTGACCAGCCAGCGAGCGGCAAAGCGATCTTCGACGCGGAACCGGGCCGGCCGCAGGGCTTCGCCCAGCGGCAATACCAGTTCGAAAGGCCACGCCTCTGCGGCTGGCTTTTGCAGCGGCATGGGAAGATCCAGGTGCACTCCTTCGAGACTGGACGCGACTCGCATCTGCAATCCGTCCCGGACACCCGGCGTGCCGCCGGCGAACTCGATATCGAAATCCGCGCTGCCGCCGACAAGCGGCAGGGCGTCCGGCAGGCTCGATTTCCAGCCTGCAGGCAACAACCCCCTCAGCGGGAGGCGGCCCATGAGGCCGAGGCTGAATTCGGGCTGGAACCAGCTGTCGAGTGACAACTCCACAGGCTCATCCAGCATTCGTGCCGACAACGTGGCCGGGCCCATGCGCTCGCGCGTGAACGGAAGCTCGCCGGAGATTTCGGCCAGCGAAATCTCGGGTTCGCGCACCGTCATGTCGGCGCTTTCGAAAAAAATGGCACCGGCCAGGCGCCAGTCGTCGCGATGCTTGACCGGAAGCCATACACTCGCCTGGGCGGTCGCCGGCCCGCTCCATTTCAAAGCCTGCAACGCCCTGTCGGCATTTCCCAGGGGCAGTGCGCGGGCCAGCCGCGAGAGATCGTCGGCGCCGCTGTCGATCGAGACCAGGTCCAGCTCGATTTCGGCGCTGCGCGTCTCGGCGATCCGGATTTCCGGCGCCCGCAGCGCGACGTCGGCCACCCGTCCGTCGTCGACCACCGCGTGCATGGACTCGCCGGAAAATTCAACGGTTCCGGCGATCTGCTCGGCGATCGGCCAGCCTGGCGCGTAAGCCAGCTGCAGGCCGGAAAACGAAATGCGGCTGTTGACCGCACCGTCGGGCACGTGACTCGGCCAGGTCGTCGGTCTGCCGAACAACGTCGTGACCGCCTGCGCCGAACCCAGTTCCTGCAACGCTTCTTCCAGCCATTTACGGGTATTGGGCCCGATCCCCCGTTGCGGTAGCCAGCGCCTGGGCGAGTCCGGTTCCAGGCGCGGAAGATCCACCACCAGGTCCAGCATCGGCACGTCTTCGCCAAGCTGCACACGGCCGTCGATCATCATGTCCAGTTCGGCATGCTCCAACGCCAGGGCCGTAACATCGACGAGGTCGGGTCGGATGCCCGCCGTCCCGTGAACGCGGTCGAACTCGAGCGCTTCGGGGTACAGCGCCGGCAGCTCGAGTCGGACGGGCCCATCGGGTCTGAGCTGCAGTCGGTCGCCGGCCAGGCCGAGATCCAGCCGCTCGATGGACAATGCAAACTCGGGTCGGGCGAGGGCCAGGCCCAGGCGGTCGAACTGCCCGCGGGCCGCGAAAAGCGCGCCGCTGGCGTTCACGCCGATTTCGAATCCCGCCGCGGTTCCGGCGAGTCGGTCCGGCCAGTAGTCGAAAAATCCCAACCAGGGCTGCATCAGGGCGTGCAGGTAATCCAGCTCGATGTGCTCGGCTGCCAGGCCGTGATGGCCCGCGCGCGTCCCGTACGCCAGGCGATCGATCAGAACCTGGTCGCCTTTGTCCGCGCCGAATTCACGCGCGTTCAGCTCGACCCGCAATTCGTCCTCGCCCCATGTGCCGTCGAGCGCGAAATGGGACGACATGCGTCCCGCGATGCCGCCCTCGGCCAGGGAATGCAGATCCACCTGGCCGTGGAACCGGGCCCCCTCCGACCGGCTCCATTCGGCCCACCACTGCATTTGCGCGCGAAGATCGTCGACACCCGTTGCCGTGGTGTCGAAAGCCAGCTGCGACAGCGCAATGCTCGAAGAGCGCGCGAAACCGGAGATCGACTCGAGCCTGGAGCCCGGCATGTCCAGTATCAGGCGCGCTTCCAGCGACTCGCCGACGCCACCGGCCGGCATTGCTTCCAGGCGCACAGTGAGCCGGTCGGCGTTTCTGTCGAGGCGCGCTTCGGGAACCTGCCAGTCCAGGCCCGGCAAGCCATGCGGCGCGACCCGGACACTGGAATCCTGGAGCAGCACGTCCCCGGCCGAGACCAGCTCTTCCCAGCCTTCGGCAAAGCGGCCGCCGCGATCGAGACGCCAGCTCCAGCGACCCTGCTCGTTCTGGACCAGCACCACGTTCAACCCAAGCACGATCAGCTCGAGACTGTTGCGGCCCGGCTGCACCAGGTTGTACAGCTTGAACTCCAGCCGCGCACGATCGACGTCGAGAAGTCGCTGGTCCGGATCTCCGACTTCCAGGCCGTGCATCGTGATCCGCGGCGAAAGGCGCGGCCAGCTCGCCTCGATGCGCTCGATCCGCACCGGCTGATTCAGCGCCCGGGCGAGAAACCGTTCGACGGCCGGACGAAACGTATCGGCATACGGCGCGAGCAGACGCCCGATGCTGACCAGCACCGCCGAGCCGATCACGAACCAGAGCATCAGTTTCCAGCAGTGGCGCCGGAAGCGCCTGAATCCGCGCGCCAGCGGCAGCTCACGCAACCGTCGGGTTTCGTCGTTCAAAGCAGGACCACGTCGAACTGCTCCTGGGCATACTGGTCCTCGGCCTGAAACCGGATGCTGGTGCCCAGCTGTTCGGTGACCTCGGCAAGCGGGCCGGTGTATTCATCCAGCATCTTCTCGACCACCGGCGGGGCGGCCAGCACCATCAGCCGGCCGGTCTCGAACTGGCGCACCGCACGCAGGATTTCACGGAAGATCTCGGCGCAGACGGTTTCCGGCGATTTCTGCCGTCCGCGCCCGCCGCAGTGCGGACACGGTTCGCACAACCTGTGCTCCAGGCTTTCGGTCGTTCGCTTGCGGGTCATCTCGACCAGCCCCAGGGCCGAAATATCGGATACCGTAGTGCGCGCCGGATCGCGCGCCAGGGCCTGGTTGAGCATGCGCATGACCTGGCGTTTGTGCTCGTCGTCGTCCATGTCGATGAAGTCGATGATCACGATGCCGCCCAGGTTGCGCAATCGCAGCTGGCGGGCCAGGGCCTGGGCCGCTTCCATGTTGGTCTTGTATACGGTATCGGCAAAATTTCGCGTGCCCACGTAGCCGCCGGTGTTGACGTCGATCGTCGTCATCGCCTCGGTCTGGTCGATGGTCAGGTGTCCGCCGGACTTGAGCGATACGTTGCGTCTGAGTGCACGTGAAATCTCGTCCTCGACCCCGTACAGGTCGAACAGCGGACCCGGACCGGAATAGGACTCCAGGCGGTCCGACCATTCGCCGATGAAGGTGTCGGCGAACCGGCGTGCCTGGTCGTAGGTCTCGCGATCGTCGAAACGCACCCGCTCGATACCGCCGTGCATCAGGTCGCGCAGCGCGCGCAGCGGCAGCGAAAGATCCTCGTAGATACAGGTCCCGGGTTCGCAGCCGGCGTCCAGCTTTTCCGTCACGCCGGCCCAGAGGCGGTGAAGATAATCCAGGTCGCGCTCCAGTTCCGTTGCGCCCATGCCCTCGGCGTTGGTGCGCAGGATCAGGCCGATGTCGGCCTTGCCCTGCGCTTCGAGCATCCGCCCGACCAACTCGCGCAGCCGGGCGCGCTCGATCTCGTTTTCGATTCGCAGGGAAACACCGACGTTGCTCGAGCTCGGCAGGTAGACCAGGTAACGCGAAGGCAGACTGAGCTGGGTGGTCAGGCGCGCGCCCTTCGAACCCATGGGATCCTTGACGACCTGTACCGGCAGGCTCTGACCCTCGCGGATCATCTCGCCGATGGGCGGAATCTGGGGCTCGCCGTGCTCGTCGACGACGTCCGACTCCAGTTCGGGCCGCGAACGGGCGATTTCGCCGGCGTGCAGGAACGCGGTCCGGGCCAGGCCGATATCGACGAAGGCCGCCTGCATGCCCGGCAGCACGCGCTCGACGCGACCCATGTAGATATTGCCGACATAGCTGATATCGCCCATGCGCTCGAGGTGGAGTTCCTGCAGCAGACCGTTCTCGACCAGCGCGACCCGGCTTTCCGAGGGCGTGACGTTGACCAGCAGTTCATTACTCAAGACGGCTTCTCCCGGACTGAAGGCACATCGACTGAAACCCCATCATAGGCACCCGTGGATAAGGCGTGGTGAGCGCCAGCTGCCGCGCGACGCTGTCCAGGCCGTCACAGCAGTCCGGCCCTTCGCAACAAGCCTGCGGTCTGATGAAGCGGCAGGCCGACCACGCCGCTGTAGCTGCCCTCGATTCGCTCGATCCAGGCCGCCGCCCGGCCCTGGATTGCATAGGCGCCGGCCTTGTCCATGGGTTCGTTGGAGTCCGCATAAGCCAGAATCCAGTCCTCGGGCAGTTCGTCGAAATGAACCTCGGTGACGCTCAGCGCAGTGTCGAGGCGCCGGCCGGGACCGGCCAGCGCGACCGCCGAGTACACCCGATGCGAGCGTCCCGAGAGCGAGCGCAGCATGCCGATTGCCTCCTCGGCGTCGCGCGGCTTGCCGAGACAGCGGTCGCCGAGCACCACCACCGTGTCCGAGCCGATCACCCATTGTCCGGGTTCCCGCCGGGCGATCGCGGCCGCCTTTTCTTCGGCCAGGCGCAGCGCATAGCGGTCGGGCTGTTCTCCGGCGGCCCGCCGCTCGTCGATATCGGCTGGCCGGATCTCGAATTCGCGCACCAGGATGGCGAGCAATTCCCTGCGACGGGGAGAAGCCGAAGCCAGAATGAGCCCGGCGCCGGTCGGGTGATCTTCAGCCGGGGTTTCCGTTCGCTCGACCATGCATTCAGCCCCGGTGATAGGGATGGCCGGAAAGAACGGTCCAGGCCCGGTAAAGCTGCTCGGCGACGATGACCCTGACCAGCATGTGCGGGAAAGTCAGCGCGCTCAGCGACCATCGGGCCGAACACTGTGCCGCAAGCTCCGGGGAGTGGCCCGCAGCGCCGCCGACCAGCAGCGAAACGGACTCGCCCTGCATCAGCCAGTCGTCCATCCGCTGCGCCAGTTCGCGCGTCGACCACGTCGCGCCGCCCTCGTCGAGCGCGATCCGCAGGCCGGAAGCCGGACAGCGTGCCAGCAGCGCCTCGCCTTCGCGCCGACGCTCGTCGCCGCCGGTGGCGCGCGGCGGGACAACCTCGATCAACTCGAGGTCGATGGCCGGCGGCATGCGCCGGGCGTACTCATGCCAGCCCCGCGCGATCCAGTCGGGCATGGACCGCCCGATTGCAATCAGTCGGATCTGCAAGCGCGGCCTTCGCTAGCTCAACCGCGCCGGACGATTCCGGGTGGTCTCGTCCCAGAGCTTTTCGAGGTTGTAGAACGCCCGCGTTTGCGGCAGCATCAGGTGAACCACGACATCGGTCAGGTCCACGAGCACCCACTCGCCCTCCTGCTGGCCCTCGACGCCAAGCGGCGCGGACAGCCCCTGCTCCTTGATCTTCATCGTCAGCCGGTCGGCCATGGCCTTGTTCTGCCTGCTGGACGTGCCGCTTGCCAGGATCATGAAGTCGGCGAAGGTGTTGCGATCGCGCAGATCGAAGGTTTCAATGTCCTGCGCCTTCGCATCGTCCAGAACACCGATGACCAGATCACGCAGGGCGCAGGGATCGTCCTTGCCGGTTTGCCCCGTTGTCGCATCAGTCATGGACGGCCCCCGTGGGTCGCGGAGCTGCGCTACGGCTGCAAATCATGGTCTTTTACTCATCTTGGTTCGCACAATTGCCTGTACTGGAAAGTCTCAGAAGGTTACGATCGACATTGACGCTGCTGTTCAGTGGCGGACCGGCGACATAGTCGCTGACCTCGCGCACCGTGTCGGTATCGATGAATGCGCGCTCCAGGGTGCCGACGACATCCAGAGTGATCGGCCCTTCCTCGCAATAGATGCACCACCCGCGGAAATCGAGCACTTCCATTCGATTCCCGCCCGGCAGCGTCGCCGGGAGTTCTTCGTCGGCGAGCACCCAGCGCGGTTCGTTGGCGTCGTCGTAGTAATAGCGGATCCACGCTTCGCTGGAATCGGTGATCAGCAGGGTCACGCCCTCGCCGGAGGCGTCGGGCGAGAACCAGTGGCCGAGCAGCGGGGACGGATCCGGGCCGAGCGTCGAAACGGTCGGGCATGTCCGGCCGTTGACCGGACCGAACATTTCCGCCCCGTGGTTGCCGTTCAAACGCCAGGCGTACATGAAACGGTCCTCGGCAATGGCGGTGATCTGGACTTCGCCGACCGCCTTCAACGATGAACGCTCGCCGTTGCTGGTCGAACGGAACAGCGCGGCCTTGAAGAACGCACTACCGTCATCCGGGACGGTATCGGTGATATAGAACGTCGGCGAACCGTCTTCATCGTAGGTATACCAGAGCGCAAACCGGCCGCCACCGCCGACCTGCCACTCGACGCCCTGGCGAATATCGATGTCGCGGTTCAGAACCGTCCACAGGCCCAGGCGCGGAACCGGCGGCGTTCCTGCCTGCGCGCGTACCGCTGCAGCCGTGACGTCGACCCGGGTTTCGTCCGGGCCGGCGTTGTCCAGCACCACGAAATAGCGACCGCTTTCGGGATTGTCCACGCTCGCCGTCCAGCCATCTCCGGCCTGATCGGCCTGGACCTCGATCGCCGTCGGCGCCGGCGGCGTCAACGGCACGCTATCGACCAGTTCATCAAAGCCGCGACGTCGGATCGTGACGTCTGCAAGGCTGCCCTCGACAACGAAATCCAGCGACGCCATGCCGGGAGGCACGTCGATATACAACCGGTCGTGAATCGCATCGGACGGCAACACCACCGGCTCGGTCCGGTCATTGAACAACGCGGTTTCGGCCGGCGTGTTTTCGCCGCTGCGCGTCACGCGCAGCGGCACCAGGCCGATATCGGCCGACTTGTCGGGCGCGCTTGCCACGCCGATCACGCCGCGCCAGCGCTGGCCCCGCAGCATTGCCGGCTGGTCCCAGTACACCGGTACCGTGAGCGACCCCCCCGGATGCGCCCCGGGGGCGGTCACGACCAGGCTGGGATCGGCCTCTTCACGAAACACCGCGAACTCGAAAGGCACTCGATCCGAACTGCCCGACCCGGTGAAGCTCTGGACGTGTATCCACCACGTGCCGGCCTCCGGAAACTCGACCTCGCATCTTTCGATCTCGTCGGGCGATATCGATTCGCACACGATTTCAGCCTCCTGCGCCACGCCGTCACCGTTGCGGTCACGGCCGACGAAAAGGTCGATATCCGGGGCAGTCGAGGCGAAAGTTTCGGCAAGCAGGAGCATCGAATCGGGCTTCACTTCGACGAACTCGGTCACAGTACCGGCGGAACCGTCGAACGCGTCGCCCTGGGTCGGGTCCGGCGCCAGCGACGGCTCGCGCCGGGTCGGGCGCAACAGCGGGCTGGTCCGGATCACCAGTTCGTCGAGGTCGACCAGTTCCGGAATGGTCAGCTCGTCACGACCCCGACTCGTCTGCGTAACGAAGCTCTGCTCCTCGGGCGCCTCGCCGGCAGCGATGAACGCCCCGACCGGCAGACGCTGCGTGGCGAGCTGACTGGAATCGGGATCGAGCACGACGCTGCCGGCAGCCCATTGACCGAAATCGATCGACCCGCGCGATATCCGGATCTCGATCTCCCGCTCCTCGCCGGCGGCCAGGTCCAGCGAGGTCGGACTCACGTCGATGTCGAGATCGCCGGCGGCGCTCGCCCGCCAGGTCCCGTCTCGCAGCGCACGGACCGTGCGCGTGAACGTGCAGTTGCCGACGCAGTTGTTGCTTGCAATGCCCGGCAGGTTGAGCGTGCCGGGATCGCCGCCTCGAGACGGGTTGGCATCCAGGAATTCGTTCTCGGAGACGGACAGGTAAAGCCCGATGCGCGCGGCCTGGTCGACCTGGACGCCGCCCGCGCCGCGATCGGGAACCCGCGCGTCCGAATCGTCGCCGTTGCGCACCTTGGCCGCGACGGCGGTGGTCTCCAGCGCCGAAATCACCTCGTCCACGCCCCAGGCGGGATTGGCCGAACGCACCAGCAGCGCCGCGCCGGCCACGTGCGGCGACGACATCGAGGTGCCGGTCAGGAACAGGACCTGGTTGGCGGCCTCGGAAGAAGGACCGTCGGCGGTCTCGTTGATGTCGGTACCGGCGGCCAGGATGTTGCTGCCCGGCGCCGTCACGTTGGGCTTCATCACGTCGGGCGCGTCTTCGGCCGGGCCGCGCGAACTCGACTGCGCGAGCCGGCCCGCCGCCTGCGGATCGACGAATCGCTCGGTGCCGGTCAGACGGCCGCGCTGATCGCTGCCGGTGGCGAGCCAGTCGCGCAGCCGGTCGCCTTGAGCCTGGCCCACGTGCGTGGCCGGAAGGCAATGCTCATCACTGGCCGTACTTTCGCCGTCCAGATCGGTGTTGGCCAGAATCATGCCGGCTGCACCGGCCAGCTCGACGTTCTTGCCTTTCTCGATTCGACCGTATTCGCCCCGGTCGCAGACCACGATCTGGCCGTCGAAGGTGCCTGACGGAAAAGGATTGCTGGCTCCGGTATTTTCATCGCAACTCGGCCCGAGTTCGGGCGGCCCCGTCCCGCACAGCGCATTACCGAAGTCGCGGGCGTGCACGATGGGCAGGATGCCCGTGCCCTCAGTGGTGCCCTCGCCGACCAGGTCGCCCAGCGCAAACGCGCCGCCGCTGACGTCGACCAGTCGGTTGGCCAGGACCCGGCCGTGCTCGGCGTTGGCCACCGCCATCACCCAGGGCACGTTGGCCGGACTGCCGACCGTGCCGTCGGCCGGCCCGTCGTTGCCGGCCGATACCGCCGGGACGATCCCCGCTTCGCGCAGGTTCAGGAACAGCCGCTGGTTGCCCCGTCCCGCGTCCCAGGGATTGAACGCCTCGCCCCCGATCGAAAAATTGACGACATCGACCTCGTCCTCGATCGCCTGTTCCAGCGCGGCCGAGGTCGCCGTTCCGCGACAGATGAAATTGCCGGCCGGTTCGTCCGGGTCGGCCTCGCACGCCTTGTACGAGATGAAGCTTGCGCGCGGCGCCACGCCGGAGGTCTGGAAAGGAATCGGACCGGTGCCGAAGTTGAGCTCGAACGCCAACGGCAGCCCGACCGCGGTCGAAGCCACGTGCGAACCGTGGCCGTCCGGGTCGAACCCGTTGGTGTTCTCGTCGGTGAAGTCATAGACCCCGATCAGCTTGTCGCTGCACGGAATGTCGAGGGCCTGGTCGTTGCACAGCCCGAAGAATTCGCCGCGCGGGTTGGTCAGCGGCAGATTGGATCGCGCGACGTCGAAAAAAATCGAATCCCAGTTGACCCCGGTATCGACGACGCCCAGCACCGTGCCCTCGCCGCGGGTCGCATCGACCCCATCGGTCGAACCGTTCCACAGCGCCGGCGCGCCCATCCATTCCGGGCCGGCGTCGGTATGCACGCGCTGGATGAAATCGGGCTGGATCGAGCGCACGCCCGGCAGAGATGCAAGCCGCTTTGCTTCCGCCGGGCTCATGGCGGCCGCAAAGCCGTTGCGCAGATGGCGATAGACGAACCGGGGCTGGATCATCAGGCCCAGGTCGGATTCGGCCCGCGCCAGCACCTGGCGGCGCTGCCCGTCGAGATACGCGGCATATTCACGCACCGCGGTCGAGTCGGGCCGCAACCGTTCGGCCCCGGTTGCCGCCGGCGCCGTGGCCCGCATCGGCTTGCGCGTGTCCGAAGCGCTGGTCGTGACCTGCTGCGGCACGCCGCCCCTGAACTGGACCGTGGGCGCGTCCTGCAACTCGACGATCCACATCGAATCGTCGACGGTCGGTCCCTTCGCCCAGAGCGAGCCGGAAACCACCGCGGCGCCGATTGCCAGTACCAGGTGCCGATAGAGCTTTTTCAACATGCGTTCACCATTGATTGGGATCAAGACTTCAACTGATGCGCCGTCGCCGGCTAGGCGACGGGCTCGCGCATCGTGACCAGTTCCTCGGCGCTGGTCGGATGTATGCCTATAGTGCGATCAAAGTCGGCCTTGGTCAAACCGGCGCGCACCGCGACCGCAAAGCCCTGGACGATCTCCGCCGCGTCGGGTCCGACCACGTGCAGCCCCATGACCCGGTCGCTTCGGCCGTCGACCAGGATCTTCATCAGCGCTTTCTCGCTCCGGTCGCTCAAGGTGTACTTCATCGGCGTGAACTCGGAACGAAACACGCGCACGCTTTCGCACTGGGTGCGCGCCTCTTCCTCGGAGAGGCCAACGCTGGAAGAAGGCGGCTGGCTGAACACCGCCGAAGGGACATTGGCGTGATCAACGGGGCGGTCCATGCCGCCGAACTGGGTGTCGGCAAACGCGTGGCCTTCCATCAGCGCGACCGGCGTGAGCGCGATCCGGTCGGTGACGTCGCCGACGGCGAAGATGTTGTCTGCCGAGCTGCGATTGTACTCGTCGACCGCGATCAGGCCCTTGGGGCCCGTGGTGACATCGGCGTTCTCCAATCCCAGCGACCCGGTATAGGGGTGCCTTCCGGTGGCAAACAGCACGACGTCGAAAACGCCATTGGTGCCATCTGAAAACATCACCTGGCGCTGACCCTGGGGACCTTCCGTGATGCGTGTCGGGTCGTTGCTGTAATGAAACCGGACACCACGCCCCAGCATGCCGGCTTCCACCACGCGCCGGACGTCGGTGTCGAAACCGCGCAGGATGCGCTCGCGCCGGTAATTGAGCATGACCTCGGCGCCCAGCCCGCGGAAGATGCCCGCGAACTCGACCGCAATATAGCCGCCGCCGACGACCAGCACGCGCCCCGGGAACTTCGGCAGGTCGAATGCGTCGTCCGAGACGATGCCGAGTTCGGCGCCCGGGATATCCAGCCGGAAGGGGCGCCCGCCCACGGCAATCAGGATCTTGTCGGCGCTGATTCGCCGGTCGCCGACCTGGACCGTATGGCGGTCGACCAGGGTTCCCCGACCGCGGTGGACCTCGACCCCCGCATTGTCGAGCAGCCTGCCGTAGACCTGCTCCAGACGGGTGATCTCCCGCTCCTTGGCCGCGACCAGATCGGGCCATGAAAACGCCGTATCGCCGACGCGCCAGCCGTAGCCGGCGGCGTCTTCGAACGCTTCGCCGAACTGGCTGGCGAATACCAGCAGCTTTTTGGGCACGCAGCCGCGGATCACGCAGGTCCCGCCCAGCCGCGATTCTTCGCACAAGCCCACGCGCGCGCCGTGACCGGCCGCGATGCGCGCCGCCCGAACGCCGCCGGAGCCGCCGCCGATCACGAACAGGTCATAGTCGTAATTTGTCATCAATCAAGTTGCCGAATTCAAGCCAAGTAGAATAGCGCGGGTAAGATGGCCGGGTTAAAATGAGATCTTCGAAAGGGGATTCCGAAGCGCCACCCCGGCCCCAGACCATCGCGGTGATGGATTGTAGCCGATCCGCCCGTACCGACAGTGACCGGAAAACCATGCAAAATCTCGCTAACGCTCCTGAACGTTTCGACGCCTTGATCGCCGCATTCGCGGCGGCCGAGTACAGGGTCGACACCGGCGCTGCTTCGCTCACGGTCGAACTCGGGAGTCCGTCTCCGGCGCTGGATCGATCGCTCGACGGCAGACCCTGGGCCATCATCACTGCACACAATCCCGATGGTCGTCTGCAGTCAAGGGCACGCAACGCGGCCGCGCACCTGCAGCTGGGTCAATGCCTGAACCGGATCACGGCAGCAGTCTGCGTGCCGGCGTGCAATCGCGACCCGTCGGGGAAATGGCCCGACGAGCCCGGCTGGCTGTTCACCCCGGACACCACGGCCGACGCGGATCGACTGGCCCGGCGCTTCGGCCAGCGCGCCATCGTGACCGGCGGCGACGGACAGCCCGCGGAGCTGCGGATCTATGACGCCGGGGGCGCTTCGCTGCCGGATTTCGCCCGGGCCGTTCGCTCGTGAGCCTGCTGCTGGAAACGAGCCGGCTGGAGTTCCACCGCTACGGCCACCCGGTCTTTCGGCCACTGGAACTCAACCTGCAGACCGGCCGCGCGATCGTGCTGACCGGTCCCAACGGCGTGGGCAAGACGACGTTGCTGCGCCTGCTGGCCGGCATCCTGGCGCCGGTGCGCGGCAGCTTGAAGCATCACGGCGAAGTTGCATTCGTCGGCCACCTGCCGGCGATCAAGGGCGATCTCACCTGTCGCGAGAATCTCGCCTACGAGCGGCACGTCGGACCGCCCGGGCTGGAAATCCCCGAGGCGCTCGCACGGGTCGGACTCGCCGGACTCGGTTCGCGGCCGGGACGCGCGCTGTCGGCGGGCCAGAAAAGGCGGCTGGGACTGGCCCGGCTGCTGGTCCGCGAAACGCCGACATGGCTGCTCGACGAGCCCTACGCCAGCCTCGACGACGCCGGTTGCAGCGTCGTCGACGAATTGATCCGGGAGCATCTCGACGACGGCGGCGGCGTGGTCCTGGCGACGCACCAGCGTCATCCGCGGATCGACGCGCAGCGTATCGACAACATCACGCTCGAATTCGCGCCGGTGAAGGACGCCTCATGATCGAATCCAGAACCCATGCGGCCGCCGCGCTCTTCCGGCGCGACATGAAACTGGCGTTCCGGCGCCTGGGCGAATCCCTGCTGCCGCTGTTCTTCCTGTTCACCGTGATCGTGCTGATTCCGCTCGGCGTGGGCCCGGGCCCGAATCTGCTGGCCCGGATGGCGCCCGGCATGGTCTGGGTCGCTGCCCTGCTGGCCAGCCTGCTGGCGCTGGAACACCTGTTCCGGCCCGACCTGGACGACGGCACGCTCGAGCAATGGTTCGTCGGCGAGCGGGCGGTCTACGCCCGCGTGATGGCGCGCCTGCTGTCGCACTGGCTGGTCACCGGCCTGCCGGTCATCGTGTTTTCGCCGCTGGCCGCCGAGATGCTGAATCTGCCCCGGCACGCGCTGGGCACGCTGATCGTCAGTCTCGTCATCGGCACGCCTGCGCTCAGCCTGCTCGGCGGCCTGGCCGCCTCGCTCACCCTGTCGACCCGGGGCGCCAGCGTCCTGTTGTCGATCCTGATCTTTCCGCTGATCGTGCCGCTGGTCATCTTTGCCACCGGCGCGGTCTCCATGGCAGCCGACAGTCTGGATCCCGGCGCGCATCTCGGCCTTCTGGCTGCCTTTACAATACTGAGCCTGACACTGGCTCCGATCGGCATTGCCGCCGCCCTGAGGATGAACCTGGAATGATCTGGAAAACGCTTAAGATCTGGTTTCACAAGCTCGGCTCGGCGCCGAGCTTCTATCGCTTTGCCCGCGTGGTGTCGCCGTGGCTGTGGTTGGGCTTTGCGGTCACCACGGCCTACGGGCTGTACCTGGCGCTGTACGTCGTGCCGCCCGACTACCAGCAAGGCGACAGCGCCCGGATTCTTTACATCCACGTCCCCGCCGCGTGGCAGGCCATGTTCATCTACATCGTGATGACCATCCTGGCCATCATCGCCCTGATATGGCGCATCCGGCTGACCGAGATCCTGGCCATGTCGTGCGCCCCGATCGGCGCCGCGCTGACGCTGGTCTGCCTGGCGACCGGATCGCTGTGGGGCAAGCCGATGTGGGGCACCTGGTGGGAGTGGGACGCGCGCCTGACCTCCATGCTGGTGCTGCTGTTCATCTATATCGGCATCATGGGCCTGTACGCGGCGTTCGACGACCGGCGCAAGGGCGCCCGGATCGCCTCCGTTCTGATCATTGCCGGCGCGGTGAACATCCCCATCATCCACTTCTCCGTGGAATGGTGGAACACGCTGCACCAGGGCGCGACGATCAAGCTCACCGGCGAATCCTCGATGGATCCGTCCATGCTGCCACCGTTGATCTGGATGGTGATTTCGACCAAACTGTTCTTCGGCGCCGCCCTGCTCGATCGCGCGCGCAATGAACTGTTGGACCAGGATCGGTCAAAGAAATGGGTGGCCCGACAAGTACTCGAAACCAGTTGACGACCGAACTTGATTCAGCGCAATGCGGGCCCGGTGCCCCCGGGCTAGGATTTCGAGAGCTCGAAATTTCGCGTGGCAACAGCAACGCGCACGTGAATATTCAACCGACAAAGGCAGAGACGTCGACATGATCCCGGACCTCAGTCATGCACCGTATGTGTGGACCAGTTATTCCATCTTCGCCGCAATCGTGGCCTGGCAGTTCATCCAGCCGCTGATCCGGCGAAAACGCCTGGTCGATTCCATGATCGAGGCTGAAGCCGAACGCCGTGCCGCAAGGAGGAACCAGCAATGACACCGACACGCAAGAAACGCGCTCTGATCGTGGCCGCCCTCGTCGCCGGAATAGGAACCGCGACAGCCGTGGCCGTGGTTTCGATGAACGAGAACATGATGTTCTTCATCAGTCCCAGCGACGTGCTGAACGAAGAGCTGCCGCCGGACCGTCAGTTCCGGCTGGGCGGACTGGTCGTGGACGACAGCATCAAGCATGCCGACGAAGGCCTGGAGGTGCAGTTCAGCGTGTCCGACGGTGGCCACCAGGTGCCGGTGGTATTCAACGGCATCCTGCCGGACCTGTTCCGCGAAGGCCAGGGCATCGTGGCCCATGGCTTCATGCGCAACGGCCGGTTCGAGGCCCACGAGGTGCTGGCCAAGCACGACGAGAACTACATGCCGCCGGAGGTGCAGAAGGCCCTTGACAAAACCGGGCACACCTCGGGAGCCGGCCAATGATCGCCGAGCTCGGACAAGTGGTGCTGCTGCTGGCACTGGTGCTGGCGGTATGCCTTTCCATCCTGCCGCTGATCGGCGCGTGGATCGAAGACGAGCGCCTGATCGCCACCGCGCCGTCGCTGGCGATCGGACTGTTCGTGTTCTCGCTGCTGGCCTACGCGGTACTCTCGGTGGGCTTCCTGGTCCACGACTTCACGATCGAATACGTGGCGGCCAACTCCAACCTGCTGCTGCCGTGGTATTACCGCCTGAGCGCGGTCTGGGGCGGGCACGAAGGGTCGCTGCTGCTCTGGATCCTGATGCTGACCGGCTGGATGGTCGCCGTGGTCGCACTGTCGGGGCCGCTGCCCCAGGTGTTTCGCGCGCGCGTGCTGGCCGTGATGGGCATCATCGCCGTCGGCTTTCTCTCGTTCACCGCATTCACGTCCAACCCGTTCACCCGCATCCTGCCCGGCGCCCCGGACGGCAACGACCTGAACCCGCTGCTGCAGGATCCGGGCATGATCTTCCATCCGCCGCTGCTGTACATGGGCTACGTCGGATTTGCCGTGGCGTTCGCATTCGCCATCGCCGGGCTGCTCGGCGGCCGCGTCGAGCGCGAGTGGATCCGCTGGGCCAAGCCGTGGACGCTGGCGGCCTGGTCGTTCCTGACCGGCGGAATCGCGCTGGGCTCCTGGTGGGCCTACTACGAACTCGGCTGGGGCGGCTGGTGGTTCTGGGACCCGGTCGAAAACGCCTCGTTCATGCCGTGGCTGGTGGGCACCGCGCTGATTCATTCCCAGGCGGTGACCGAAAAACGCGGCGCATTTCCGGCCTGGACCGTGCTGCTGTCGATCGCGGCGTTTTCGCTTTCGCTGCTGGGCACGTTCCTGGTGCGCTCGGGCGTATTGACATCGGTTCACGCCTTCGCCAATGACCCGGAACGCGGCCTGTTCATTCTCGTGTTCCTCGCCCTCGTTACCGGCGGTGCGCTGTTGCTGTTCGCACTCCGCGCGCCGCGCATCGCGACCGGCGAAGGCTTCGATGTCGTAAGCCGCGAGTCGGCCCTGCTGCTCAACAACATCTTCCTGGTCGTGGCCGCCGCCATGGTGCTGATCGGCACGCTCTATCCGCTGATCGTGGATTTCGCAGGATGGGGTCAGGTTTCGGTGGGGCCGCCCTACTTCGGCGCCATGTTCATCCTGCTGATGACGCCGATCGTGCTGCTCATGCCGCTGGGGCCGATGTCGCGCTGGCAGAAAGACGAACTCGCGCGCGCCGCCAGGCCCCTGCTATGGGCCGCGGTGGCCGCCGTGGTGCTTGCGCTGATCATTACCGCCGTGCTGGGTTCCTGGAACCTGCGCGCGATCGTCGGCTGGATCGGCGGGCTGTGGGTAATGGCCGGCGCCGTGGCCTATATTGCGCGCCAGCGACGCCAGACAAGCGGCCGGATGACCCGCGGCCAGTGGGGCATGAGCCTGGCGCATTTCGGGGTCGGCGTATTCGTGATCGGCGTTGCGATGGTCGAATCGACGACCTTCGAGAAGGATCTGCGCATGGATCCCGGCCAGGAGGTCGAAGCCGCCGGGCTGACGTTCCGGCTCAACGAGGTCAGCACCGTCAAGGGCCCGAACTGGTCGGCCGACGAAGCAGACCTGACCGTGCTCAAGAATGGCCGGGAGGTGCTCTCCATGGCGCCCCAGAAGCGGCGCTATTACCGATCCGGCCAGATCATGTCCCAGATCGAACTCGAGCCCGGATTCACGCGCGACCTGTACGTCGCGCTGGGCGAACCGCTGAGCGGCGGCGCCTGGTCGATGCGCATTCACATCAAACCGTTCATCCGCTGGATCTGGGGCGGTGCGGTGCTGATGCTGATCGGCGGCCTGATCTCGGCCAGCGACCGACGCTACTGGATTCGGCGTCGCGTCGACGCCGAACAACCGGTGCGCGACGGCACCAGCCATCGGGATGACGCCGACCTGGCAGGAGCCGCGACCACATGACCCGGATGCTTCTACCGCTCGGCGTGTTCGTGGCGCTGGTCGTGCTGTTGCTGGCGGGCCTGCAGACGGCCGATCAGCGCCAGGTCGTCCAAAGCCCCCTGATCGGCAAGCCGGTGCCCGACTTCACCCTGCCCTCGCTGCACGATGACCAGCGCACGATCGCGCGCGGGGACCTGCTGGGCCGGCCCTTCGTGATCAACGTCTGGGGGAGCTGGTGCCCGTCGTGTCGCGTCGAGCACCCGCTGATCACGCAGATGGGGCGTGAAATCGACGCCCCGCTGGTGGGCCTGAACTGGAAAGACGAACGCGCCGATGCGCTGCAGTGGCTGTCCCAGTTCGGAGACGCATGGGATTTTCACATTTTCGACAACCCCGGCGGATTCGGCATCGACCTGGGCGTGTACGGCGCGCCCGAGACGTTCCTGGTCGATCACACCGGCACGATCCGCCACAAGCACATCGGACCGGTGACGAACGAATCATACGATGACCTGATCGCCAGGATACGGCGACTCGAAACGGAGGCGGAAAGCTGAACATGTCCAGGTTAATCATGGTCCTGCTGCTATCCCTGAGCGCGTTTGCCGCGGCCCAGGACAGCGCAATCGAGCCGCGCAACTTCAACAGCGAGACCCAGGAAAAGCGCTACCGCGCGTTGATCAGCGAACTGCGCTGCACGGTATGCCAGAACGAACCGATCGAAAGCTCGAACGCACCGCTTGCGGCGGATCTGCGTGAACAGGTCTACAACCAGCTCATGGAGGGGCGTGCCGACTTCGAGATCCGGCAATACATGCGCGATCGCTACGGCGATTTCGTGCTCTACAACCCGCCCTTTGCCGGTCATACGCTGATCCTCTGGGTCGGTCCGATCATCCTGCTGCTGATCGGTCTGGCGACCGGCGGAATCATGATCCGCCGCCGGCGCCGGATGCTGGCCGGGCGCAAGAGCAACACCTCGAGCTGATCGACGAGACCCTTTTCAAACCGAACCGAACCCGACTGAATCGCTGGACGGCTTTGCCGTCCGTATGCCGAAATCAAAAAATTCCCAAGGAGAAATCTCTTGTCCGAGATCCTGGCTTCTCCCACGTTTATCATCGGTGCGCTGGTGCTGACCGTCCTGGCCCTTGTTTTTGTCCTGCTGCCGCTGTGGCGCGGCGATGCCGGCAGCGCGCGGATTGCGCGCCGCCGCAAGGCCCTGGAGGAACTCCGGGACGATCTCGAGCCGAAGGACTACCAGCATCGGCTCGCGGCCCTCGAGCGCGAGGCGGCAGACAGCCGCGCCCGACCTGGCGCCATGCGCGGCCTGGGTGCGCTGATGGCCGTTTCGGTACCGCTGCTCGCCGTGTTTCTGTACACGCAGGTGGGAACACCCTCCGGACTGGCACCGCAAACGGGGCAGAACGCCGAACTGCGCGAAATCCTGGGCAACCTGACCGAGCAGGTCAGGGAGGAGCCTGAAGATACCGAGTCCTGGAACCGGTTGGGCACGATCTGGAAGGACATGAGCCAGTTTCCGGCCGCCGAGGCTGCGTTCAGAAGGGTCCTCTACATCGACCCGGGCGACACTTTCGCGCGCGTGGAACTGGCCGAAACGCTGCTTTACGCCTCCGGCAGATCGCGCCTGCCCGAGGCCAGCCGCGACCTGCTCGACGAAGTTCTTCGAACCGACGGAAACAATCAGAAAGCCCTCTGGCTGGCAGGTCTCGGTGCATTCCACGACGGTGATCAGCAACGTGCACTCGAGCTCTGGACGCGCCTGCGCGATCTGCTGCCTCCCGGCAACGTGCGCGACCAGGTCGAAGACCAGCTGGCCCGCGTTACGGGCTCGGCCGAAAACGCCCCTGCGCCGGCTTCGAACCGAACGGCGCGCGTCAATCCGCATGCGGGCATCATGCCCGACGGCAACGCCCAGGGATCCGGAAATTCCGCCGGCGATACCTCGAACGCCGCGAACGAACCCGCCCAGGCAGGAGCGCCATCCACGCAAGCACCGGCGCCGTCCGATGCGGACGGCTCGAACATTGCGGTCGACGTCGTGCTGGCGCCCGAACTGGCCGATCGCGTGACCGGTTCCGAGGCCGTGTTCGTCTTTGCACGGGCCGTCGACGGACCGCCTGCGCCACTGGCGGTCAAACGCCTTTCCGCGGCCGATCTGCCAACGCGCGTGGTGCTGAGCGACAGCGACACCATGGCGGAAGGCCTTTCGCTCAGCACGTTCCCGAGTGTGAGCATCTCGGCACGAATCTCGAGAACGGGAAATGCAATCGCCTCGTCCGGCGACCTGCAAGGTGCAACCGATGCCCTGTCGGTCAGCGAAACCGATCAGGTCGAGATCGTGATCGACCAGGTGATCGAATAGCCCGAACAACCGGACGCGATCCGGCGGCCACGAAGCGCAGACAGGCCGGCTGCACCGCTCGCGTCGGTATCTTCCGAGTCTTCAGAATGCCGATCATGCGGGCCTTACGCAGGCACGGCCGTGCATTCGGATTGACTCAAGTCAAACCCACCGAGAGGCGAACGCGCATACTGTTACGAGCGCTGAACGAAGGGGTGCACAGCACTTGGAGGCGCTTCCGGACGGACGACACATCGACTTGACTCAAGCCGAAAGGCAAAGGTACGGGAATGCTCGAAAGAAAGATGGTTCCAGTTGAGCAGATTCGGCAATTCAGGATCTTCCGGGATCTCGGCGATGCAATCGTCGATGAAATCCGCCGGAGCGCATGGATAAAATCCCTGGCTGCCGACGAAGTGCTGTTCCGTCAGAACGATCCGGTTCGCCGGAGCTATTTCTGTCTCTCGGGTCAGGTCAAGCTTTTTCGTCTCACCCGCGCCGGATCGGAGAAAATCTTCACGATCGCCTCTTCAGGCGATAGTCTTCGGGATTCGATTTCGCTCATGGCCGGTCGGCTATATCCACTGAACTGCACGGCGATTTCGGCGAGCGAAATGCTTTCCATAGATCCGGAGTTCATCGCCGATATCTGCCATCGCTCGCGCGATGCGCGAACCAGCCTTGTCGAGGCGCTCGAACAGCGCATCGACGAGCTTGTCGATCACGCCGAGCTGCTTTCGGTGGACAAGGCGAGCTTTCGCGTTGCCTCCTATCTTCTGAACGAATACAGACGCAATGGAAGCAAGCGCTCTTTCCGCCTGGGCTCGAGCAAGAAGTACGTCGCAAGCTATCTTTCACTTCAGCCGGAAACGCTTTCCAGGTGCCTCCGTCATTTCCGCCAGAACGGCATCGCCAGTTCGGTCAACAGGCGGATCGAAATCCATGAACCCGAACGCCTGGAGCAGATCGTACATGGCGTCGATGCCGCCGCCTGAAAACTGAATGGACTCCGCGCACCCCGTTTGGCCCCGCTGCCCATGAAGTTGGTGCCCTGGAAGCTACAGTCGGTGCTTTAGCGAAGTTTCGACCCGATACAGCACAAGGTTGGCGATCTTCTCGGCTGTCCCGCGTTCGATATACGGAATCCGCTGCTCGCCATGCGGTAGCGTGATCGTCAGGGAGGCAAGTCCATGGCGGCGCTGGTAAGGACTGGTCTTGATGCTGACCTGCTGACAACGGAACATGTCGAACTCGACGATCGTCTGTCCGATCATTCCGTGCCGTACCCTCATCCGCTTATCGTCCAGCGCGTAACCCCAGCGGCGCCAGACGAGGTGGACCGTGACAAGCACGACTACGACGAGGACAGCGAAAAAATACGTCAGCCATGGCGCCTGATCCGGGACGAGCCACCACGCAGCCAGCGCGGCCAGCGTTCCTGCAACCACAGTACGCCCCCAGAGCATAGAGCGTAAGCGCCGGTCGACACCCCGCCATTCGGGGATGGCCCAGGAACCGTTCCTCAGCGTTTCCAGCACGCCGGGCAGGCGGCGTGCGTCGATGCCCGGCACCAGAAATCGCCGGTCTTCGCGCAACTCTTGACCCGATTGAGCGCCTCCGGTCTGGTGCCCGACGGCGTGCCACCGGTCCAGCAGACGCCCCACCATGGTTTGCCCGATTTCGATGCTGTGGAGTTTTTCCGCCATGAGGGTCTGTTCGCGCGCGTCGAGCATGCCGAAGCGGGACTTGAACCGATCTCCTTCCAGCACGAGCTTGTAGCCACCGAATCGTACAACTGCCAGCAGGCCCGATACCGTCATGATCAGCAATGCAGCCGCGAAAATGACCAGACCCACCACCACTGCGACCAGTAACGGCGCGCCCTGCAGCACTTCCAGGTCCAGGACCCCACTGGCCCTGAGCTGCTCGATCCAGTGGCTCATTCGCGACTCGATCCAGTTCGAAGCCGGAGCGCCGACCAGTGCCAGCAATATCCAGATCTGGTTCGATGTCATCCCGTAGCGAAAGAGGTCGGAAGCACTCGCCTCGAACCGAGCCCCGCGTGCGGGACCACGCTCGCTATCGGCAGGTCCTTCAGCATCGCTGGCATTTGCCGCAGGGTGCCGGCCCGGAGGCGCAACCCCGGCTGATATCCGGTCGCGCAATGCCGTGGCTTCGTCCAGTGCAATACCCGGCAGGTTGACTTCGCTCTGCGCAGCGCCCGGTGTTTCCAGCGTAACGCGCACCAGGCCCAGGGGCTTGAGGTAAAGCGGCTGACTGAATCCGATGTTCTGAATGCGTTCCAGCCGGACTTTCAGTTCCTGCTGCTCGAGCAAGCCCTTGCGCACCCGAACCGAGTCTTCGTCCAGCCGGTAACGGAAGCGGCGGTGGTAAATCATTGCAATCAGCAAGCCGACCAGCAGTGCAGCCGTCGCACCCAGCCCGAACTCACGCCAGCCCAGCGAGTCGCTTATGGCGAAGCCGGTCCCGGCACCGAAGAAGACAACCAGGTTTTCCCGAATGAATCGCTGCACGCCGCTGATATAAAGCGCGGCAACCGCGGCAACCGGCAGCGCTTTCCAGGCCGAGTGGGGATCACTCATGGTCGGATTGCGCCGCCTCCGAATCCCGCTTGCGAATCTGTTCGACCAGGTATTCACGCAGTTCATCGGCAGTGGACCGCGGCAGACCGATCAACACCAGATCCGCCGTCATGCCGCCGGCCGTGTACAGCTTCAGGCGCGCCAGGCCATGAACCCGTTCCAGCGGTCCATGCGTGGTTTCCACGTGCTGAATCCGCGCGATCGGCAACGCCGTGATCCCGCGCCAGATGACTCCGGCGCGGGCAATCAGATCGTGTTCGCGCAACACCCATCCGCGGTAACCGGCATCCAGCCAACGATAGACCGCGATCAGTGAAGCGAGTCCCAGCAAGCCGGCGCCAGCGGCAATCAGCCCCGAACCGGCCTGGACGAAAGGCAGAAGCCAGAGCACCGCGACACCGACCAGAAACGGCAAGACCTGCAAAATCGTTGATTGCAGTACGTAACGCCGAAATGTCGAAGCCATGGGGTTGAACGGCACTTCGGCATGATCCGGAATGGCGTGCGGGTCGATCACCTCGTTCGTGAATTCGCTTTCGTCATTCGGCTCCATGAAGATCACATTTCATGCCTGTTGGCGAACCGGAAACACCGTGCTCGCGACTCAGCGCTTGACGCCGCTGTCGTGCCATCCCGAGGTAATGGGATAACGTCGGTCCCGGCCAAAGGCCTTGCGCGTAATCCTCGGGCCCGGCGCGCCCTGACGACGCTTGAATTCCGCCGACAGTACCATCCCCGCCACGCGCCGAACCGTGCGTTCGTCGATCCCGGTAGCGTCGACGATCTCAGAAATCGGTTGATCCTGTTCCACATACGCCTCGATGATCCGGTCGAGCAGCCGATACGGCGGGAGCGTATCCTGATCAATCTGGTCCGGCGCCAATTCAGCCGACGGCGGCCGGTTGATCACGCCTTCGGGGATCGCAGGTGAAATGGCATTGCGCCACTCGGCAAGGCGATAGACCATCCCCTTGAGACAGTCCTTCAGCGGACTGAACCCACCACACATGTCTCCGTAAAGGGTGCTGTACCCCACCGCCAGCTCACTCTTGTTGCCGGTGGCCAGCAGCAGATGCCCGAACTTGTTCGAAAGCGCCATCAACAACATGCCTCTGGCCCGGGCCTGCAGATTTTCCTCGGCAATGTTCTCGCGGGTATCGGCAAATGCAGTCGACAGCTGCTGCAGCGAAGCCTGGAATATCGGCTCGATCGAAATGTTGTCGCCGTGGATGCCGAGCAGGTCGATCTGCTCGGTGGCCAGCACCAGCGAAAGCTCACTCGTATGGCGCGACGGGAGCATGACCGCGTATACCGCTTCCGGGCCAAGCGCGTCGGCGGCCAGCGCTGCGCAAAGCGCGGAATCGATCCCGCCCGAAAGCCCGAGCAGCAGCGTCTTGAACCGGTTCTTGAGCGCATAATCACGCAGACCCCGCTTGAGCACGCCGTAGATCACCGGGAGCTCTTCGGTCTCCCCTTCCGGCCAGTCGAAATAGGCAAGCCTCCCGCTGGCCGGGTCGAAGCCGACCATCAACAAATGGCTCTGGCACAAGGGCGCGGGCGCAGACAGATCGCCGGAGGCATCGATTGCCAGCGAGTGACCGTCGAAAACCAGTTCGTCCTGTCCCCCCACGCAGTTCAGGTAAATCAAGGGCAACCCGGTTTCCGCGTTTCGCTGTCGGAGCATGCTGCCGCGGTCGCGGTGTTTGTCCAGATAGTAGGGAGAGGCATTGACCGAAACGACGAGATCGGCGCCGGAATTCGCGGCAGCACCGACGCCTTCGGCCATCCAGGTGTCCTCGCAGATGACCACCCCCACCTTGATGCCGGAAAGTTCGACCACCATGGCGGAATGGCCGGGTGCGAAGTATCGTTGCTCGTCGAACACGGCATAGTTGGGCAGATCCCACTTGTCGTAGCTCGCGACGACCTGCCCATCTCGCAGCCAGGCGGCTGAATTGAAACGATTTTCACCTTCGCAGCGCGGCCAGGGAAGTATGACGTCAATCCCTTGAACCGACGACACAATCTCGTCGAATGCCTCCTCCGTTCGCCGCATGAATCCCGGACGCAGGACCAGGTCTTCGGGCGGATAACCGGTCAGGGCAAGTTCCGGGAAGACGATCAGATCCGCGCCGTCCCGATCGCGCGCGGTACGGATGAGTTCAATGATGAGATCCCGGTTGGCCGTGACGTGACCAACCTCGAAGTCATACTGCGCGAGGGCGATTTTCAGCATGCCGGAAAAATCCCAGTCGGTGACCTGCAGAAGCGATCAGCGCCGGTGAGCCGTATAGCCCCGAGCTGGATCGAGAGCAAGCTTAGGCCAAGCCCGTGAAAAAGCCACCGAAAAGCGCAGCAATACTCCGGCAAGCAGCGCCTGCCCTTCCGCCGGAGTGTGGCAATGGCTTGCGAAGCGCGGACAGCAGACCTCCTGCCGCTTCCGCCCGGCTTACTTCAAAAGATCCGCGATCGCCGTGCCAAGTTCCACCGGCGAACGCACGGTCGCCACGCCCGCTTCCTGCAGCGCCGCATACTTGGCGTCTGCCGTGCCTTTGCCGCCGGCAATGATGGCGCCGGCATGGCCCATGCGCTTACCGGGGGGCGCCGTCACGCCGGCGATATACGCCACCACCGGCTTGTCGACATTGTCGGCAATGAATTCGGCAGCCTGCTCTTCGGCGGTTCCGCCGATTTCGCCGACCATGATGATGCCTTCCGTCTCAGGATCCTGCTGGAACAGATCCAGGCAGTCGACGAAACTCATGCCATTGATCGGGTCGCCCCCAATGCCGATGCAAGTGGTCTGACCGAGACCCGCGTTGGTGGTCTGAAAGACCGCCTCGTAAGTCAGCGTGCCCGAGCGCGAAACCACGCCGACCCGGCCCGGCTTGTGAATGCGCCCGGGCATGATGCCGATCTTGCACTCGTCCGGCGTGATGATGCCGGGACAGTTCGGACCAATCAGCGTCACATCGTCATACTCCTTGAGTGCGGCCTTGACGCGCATCATGTCGAGTACCGGAATACCTTCGGTGATCGTCACGATGACCCGGATACCGGCATCGGCAGCTTCGAGAATGGCGTCCGCGGCAAAGGGCGGCGGCACGAAAATCATCGACGCATCCGCGCCGGTTTCCTCGACCGCATCCTCCACAGTGTTGAAAACCGGCAATCCCAGATGCTCGCTGCCGCCCTTGCCCGGGGTCACGCCACCGACCATGCGTGTACCGTATTCGATGGCCTGCTCGGAATGAAAAGTCCCCTGCGAGCCGGTGAAGCCCTGGCAGATGACACGGGTTTTTTTGTTGACCAGTACGCTCATTTGTTGATTCCTTCAGGCCGCCGCTTCGACGGCCTTTTTCGCGCCGTCATTGAGATCGTCGGCGGTGATGATTTGCATGCCGCTATCGGCCAGGATCTGCTTGCCCTTCTCGACGTTGGTACCCTCGAGGCGGACGACTACGGGAACATCGACGCCGACGTCCTTGACCGCACCGATGATGCCGTCGGCAATCAGGTCGCAGCGAACGATGCCGCCGAAGATATTGACCAGGATGGCCTTGACCGATGCCGATGAAAGGATCAGCTTGAAGGCCTCGGTGACTCTTTCCTTGGTCGCACCTCCACCAACGTCGAGAAAGTTGGCCGGTTCGCCACCGGCCAGCTTGATCACGTCCATGGTCGCCATGGCAAGTCCGGCGCCATTGACCATGCAGGCAATGTTGCCGTCCAGCGTCACGTAATTCAGATCGTGCTTGCTGGCGGCCAGCTCGGTCGGATCCTCCTGCGATTCGTCGCGCATTTCCTGCAAATCGCGATGTCGGAAAAGAGCACTGCCGTCGGCGTTGATCTTGGCATCCAGCGCACTCAGATTGCCCTCGCCGTCGATGATCAGCGGGTTGACCTCGACGATGGCCAGATCCTTCTCGATGAACAGCTTGTACAGACCGTCCATGATCCTGGTCAGTTGACGCACCTGCTTGGCGTCCAGGCCCATTCCGAAGCCGATCTGGCGCGCCTGGTAAGGCATGAAACCGGCCGCGTTGTCGACGGCGACCGAAATGATCTTTTCCGGCGCCTCTTCGGCGACCTGCTCGATATCGACGCCGCCGGCGGCCGAGCCCATGAAGATCACGGCGCGCTGACCGCGGTCGACCAGGGCCGACAGATAGAGCTCGTGCTTGATGTCGGTCGCCTCGGCGATCAGGACCGAGTTCACCGGCAATGCCCGCCCGCCGGTCTGGTAGGTCTCGATTTTCATGCCAAGCATCTTTTCAGCCAGTTCGCGCACTTCGTCCAGGCTGGATGCGAGCTTGACGCCCCCGGCCTTCCCGCGGCCACCGGCGTGCACCTGCGCCTTGACAACCCACTCGTCTCCGCCGACTTTCCTGGCCGCGTCCACCGCCTCGTCAGCGGTTTCGGCGAGTTCCCCGCGCGGCACCGGAATGCCGTAGTCGGCGAACAGCGCCTTGGCCTGGTATTCATGAAAATTCATTGCGAAATCCCGCTTGAAGAATTGAAATTACACTGCCGCGAATTGTTTTTGGCGTCGCGAACAGCAAGAAAAGCAACCTCGGAAATATAACAAATACGCTCATCGAGCGGGGCTGCAGTTCACTCGAAAGGCCGGCTTGAGCTATAGTTGCTGACGAAAAACTACGCCGGGCGGCCGGCGGGGCGTGAAGAGGTGACTCAGCTGTTCCAGAAAACCGAGGCCGACGAAGGCCTGATTCGCCGGTCCATGGTCTACATGACGATTTTTCGGCTCATCCTGGCCATCGTCATCGTGCTGGTGGCGTTCGGGGATTTCGGCGCGGCGCTCGATCCCGACTACAAGACCTTCCTGGCCCAGGCCACCTCGCTCACCTACATCATGGCTGCGCTGGCTTTCGCCTGGTTCCAGTGGCGCCCCGGCTTCACGCCCCAGGAACTTGCTCAGTTCTCGCTGATGACCGATATCGTCATCCTGCTGCTGGTGCTGCACTGCTTCGGCGGCCTGGGCAGTGGACTGGTGATTCTCCTGATCTTCACGGCAGGCATCGCCGGGCTGCTGCTGCGCCTGCAGGTGGCCCTGTTTTTCGCTTCCCTGATCTCGATCGGAATCGTGGTCGAGGCGTGGCTGGCCTCGGGCGGAAACCTGGCCAACAGCCAGGCGTTGCAGGCCGGCATCTACGGCATCGCCAGCTTCGTCACGGCGCTGGGATGCTCCTTGCTGGGCCGTTGGGGCCGCGAATACCAGCTGCTGGCCGAGCGCAGACGCAACGACCTGGTGGGTCTGGAACAGGTGAACGACCTCATCATCCGGCGCATGCGCTCCGGCGTAATGGTCGTGGACGCCGAGCTCAAGGTCCGCCAGATGAACGAATCGGCCTGGTACCTGCTCGGCAATCCGGCGGTCAGCGAACGCCGCCTGAAAGTGATCGCACCGGCGCTGGTCGAGCGACTGAACCTGTGGCGCAGGACCGGCCGCGCCGACGACGAGGGCCTATTGCTGAAAGCGACCCAGGCTGCGGTGATCCCGCAATTCGTCCGGCTGCCCGGCGCGCTGGGCGAGGCGACTCTGATCTTTCTCGAGGACACCTCGGTGGTCAGCCGGCGCGCCCGGGACCTGGCCCAGGCCTCTCTGGCACGCCTTTCGGCATCGATCGCGCACGAGATTCGCAATCCGCTGGGCGCCCTGAGCCACGCCTCGCAGCTGCTGGGCGAATCGGACGATCTGTCGCGCCAGGACAAACGGCTGATCGAAATCATCCGCAACCATACGTCGCGCATGAACGACATCGTGGAAAACGTGCTGCGACTGTCCCGTCGTGAACGCGCCCAGATCGAACAGGTCGATGTATCCAGCTGGTTGCGAACGCTCGCCCGCGAATTTCGCACGGAGCACGGCCTGCCCGAAGCGCGCCTGCGCCTGGAAGCGCCGCGCAACGAGATCCAGGTGCTGATGGATCCGGGACAGCTGGAGCAGGCCGTCACGAACCTGATGGACAACGCACTGCGGCACGCCGGCAGCGATAATCATCAGCCGACCATTACGCTCCGGCTCAGCCCGATCCGCGGCCATCGGGAGCTGGCGCTGGACATCATCGACGACGGACCCGGTATCCCGATGGAAAAACGCAGCCGGATTTTCGAACCGTTCTTCAGCACGCACAAGCAGGGCTCGGGTCTCGGCCTGTTCCTGGCGCGGCAACTGTGCGATGCCAACCAGGCACCGCTGGAGTACGTGCAGGTCCCCAACAGCGGGGCTTGTTTCCGCATTCTGATTCGTCGTTCCGAAACCGAAACGCCCCTGGGCCAACCGGCACAACTGGCCAATTTGTAGCAGAATAATGACCGTCACCACCGCTCCCGGAAAAGTATGGCAGACGCAACCGCACTGATCGTAGACGACGAGCCCGACCTCAGGGAACTGCTCGACCTGACGCTATCGCGCATGGGTGTCGACGTGGACACGGCCGAAGACCTGGGCGAGGCGCGTCGCAAACTGGCCGAGAATCAATACGATTTCTGCCTGACCGACATGCGGCTGCCCGATGGCAACGGCCTGAGCCTCATCAAGCAGATCAGCCGGGACTATCCCCGAATGCCGGTCGCGATGATCACCGCCTACGGCAAGGTGGAGGATGCCGTCACCGCACTGAAATACGGCGCATTCGATTTCGTATCCAAACCGGTTGATCTGGAAGCCCTGCGCAACCTGGTCAAGACCGCATTGAAGCTCAAGCGCGACGATGCCGAAAAGCAGACCGCGTCGCCGGAAACCGCGGGCGCGCAAGAGCCCGATGGCGACGCCGGATCACAGGATTCGGCGTTGAACGGGGACATGGATCAGCAGAGCACGATCCTGGATCGCATGATCGGCAGATCCGAAGCCATCATGGAGGTGCGCAGGACCATCGTGAAGCTGGCCCGTTCGCAGGCACCGGTCATGATCAGCGGCGACTCGGGCACCGGCAAGGAACTGGCCGCACGCCTGATTCACGACCTCGGCCCCCGGTCCGAGCATCCGTTCATTGCCGTCAACTGCGGCGCGATTCCCGCCGATTTGATGGAAAGCGAATTTTTCGGCCACAAGAAAGGCAGCTTCACCGGAGCCGACACGGACAAGGAAGGCCTGTTCCAGAATGCCAGCGGCGGCACCCTGTTCCTCGACGAAGTTGCCGATCTGCCGCTTGCGATGCAGGTCAAGCTGTTGCGCGTCATCCAGGAAAAGCGGGTACGCGCCATCGGCGACAAGCAGGAAGTCCCGATCGACGTCCGGATCCTGTCGGCCTCGCACAAGGCATTGAAGCCGATGGTCGAGGCCGGCGAATTTCGCAGCGACCTGTATTTCCGCCTCAACGTCATCGAACTCAACATGCCTTCGTTGACCCAGCGCCGGGCCGACATTCCGCTGTTGGTCAGTCATTTCCTGGAAGTCATCGCCGAGCAGTGGGATGACGAACCGCGCCAGCTCGACGACAGCGCCAAGAAATCCCTGCTCGAGCATTCCTTCTCGGGAAACGTGCGCGAACTGTTCAATGTACTGCAGCGCGCAGTAACCCTATGCGACGGAGAGAAGATTACCGCGGACGACCTTCAACTGGAGCGTACCGCGCTGGACAGCGACAGCGGCAGCGATATCGCTGCCCATCCGGGCGACAAGAGCCTCGATGACTACATGGAAAGCATCGAGCGCAGCATCCTGGAAAACGCGCTCAAGGAAGCCAAGTACAACAAGACCGAAGCGGCCCGCACGCTGGGCATCACGTTCCGCTCGTTCCGCTACAAGCTCGACAAGTACGATATCGACTGAATCAAAAGATTCGAGCCCTGATCTCGCGCTGAAAATCCGGAATCGGTCAGGATCCGGTGATCGCGGTCACTACCGTCAGATTCGGATCCTGTACCGGCAGAGGCGAGCGCCGACTCCGGTCGCTGGCTTCGACGTTGGTGACGCGTATCTCGATCTGTTCTCCGTCCAAAGCTGCGTCCGCCGGAATATCGTATTCGAGGCAAATCGTGTCCGGCAGGTCGTCCGGCCAAAGCATCAGCACCGACCAGTTCACCACGGCTTCGTCCGTTCCACACAATGTCGGTTCAGGAATTCCAAGCCCGGAAAGGTCGGGCAGGTCCAGGCCCACCAGGATGTCAGTCGCCACAAGCACTTGCGAGGTATTTTCGACGGCAAGCTCTACACTCAACGTATCACCTGTGGCGACGGTATCGGGAGCGCTCGCGGAAACCCGGAGCGGGGAATCGAAACTGGAAAGCCAGAACGTGCCCGGCTCCGGCTCGGCGCCATTTTCTCCGATGATGTCGCCGACTGCCGAAATCACGTGCTGGCAAGCAGGCTTGGCGATGCCGCTGTCGGTCACGATCTCGATCGTTCTTTTTTCCAGATCGTAAATGATGGAACCCGAGCTGTCGATTGCATATTCGGCATCGATTTCGAGGTCGCTGAACTTGTCGAGATTCAGCGTTGAAACCTCGTCGGTCGTCTCGGTTGCCGGGTCGCAGCGGATATCGCCGAAAAATGTCTGGATATCCGTCGTCCGCGTCGAAGGATCATAGCTGAAATGCTCGACTTGCCCCTTCGGCACGATTTCCAGGCCGTCGAACACCAGCGCCAGGCTCGACTGCGACTGCGCCGATGCCGAAAAAACGAAGGCTGCAGCGGCAGCAAGAACGGCAAATGAATTCGTTGCTTTGGTCATCAAGAGGTCGTCACCTGTTTTGGCTACGCGGAATTGTGGCGAAGTATCGCACAGTTCGCTTCGGAGTAGTAATGGCCGGCCCCAAAGTTTTTCGCCATAAAATACTGAATTTTCGAGATATTGTGATCCCGCTCACGAAAAAAGGCGTTACTTTCGCTGTGCTCCGCCGATTGTCAGTGCGACCCGGTTTTCACTGTGTCCGGCCCCGGCAGCGGCTCCGGCGCCCGACCCCGTTCCAGCCGCAGGGCGTTTCGGTAGCACTGGTTTGCCGATTCGAGCTGGCCGGCGCGGTCGAGCACCTGGCCCAGCGCGGCGTATGCCCCCGGGTCCGGGCTCTTGCGCGCGGCAATCTGCAGGTGCTCGCGCGCCTTGTCGTCTTTTCGATCGTCCAGATACAGTCGCCCCAGTGCCAGGTGGAGGGCGGCGTCATCGGGCTTTCCGGCAAGCCATTTCTCGCACTGCCGAATACGCACTGCACGGTCGCCTGCATCGGTTTGCGCATACAGTTCGAGCAGGCGGGGATCGAAAGAGGCATTGATTGCCCGCCGCAAGTCTGGCTCGGCGAGCTCGGCCCGGTCGAATTCGAGTGCACGCAGCGCGAATGCCGCGACCACCTCGACTCTTCGCCGGACTGCGCGCTTGAGTGAATCGTGCAGCTGAACAAGCTCCGTCACGTCGTGCGCCGCCTCGAGCTCTCTGGCAGCCGCCAGGCTGGTCAGTTCCTCGGCGCGCTCGGCCGTGACGATGCCCGCCTTCCGAATCGCCGGCACCAGCAGGCGCACATCGCGCCAGCGCTCGGATTCCTGGTAGCACTGCAGCAACAATTTCAGTACGCCTTCGTGCTTCGGACGCTTGAGGTGCAGCTGTTCGAGCAACGCGATCGCCGGTTCCGCTTCACCCTCGCCGGCCAGCAGCCGGGCGCGCGCCAGTGCCGTCGCGAAATGTCGCTGGCCGAATTTGCGGTCGGCAAGCGCCAGGTATGCGTCGCGGCGCTCGGGCGAGGACCGGCCCTGCGCCGCGCGGGCAGCGGCCAGGTAACCGGAAGTGCTTGCAGCCGGACCGCGCATGGCGCGCGCCAGCGAACGCTCGGCCTGCGCCCAGTCGCCTTCGGCCAGGGCCAGCAGGCCACGATCGAGATTGCGCCGGTCGCGGCCCCGGCGCAGCTTTCGGACCGCCCTTCCGGGCATCCGCACCAGGCCTACGATCAGCGAAGCAAGCAGCCAGACGGCGACGACGGCGCCGGCCAGGACCAGAAAAGACATCTGAACGCGCCAGCCGCCGATCTCGATCAGCACATAGCCTGGATTCTCCAGCAGGCCCGGTGCCAGCCAGGCGCCCGCGACCACGGCGCAGAGCGCGACAATGCCGACGACGACCAGCAACAATCTGCGTCTCATCGCACGCTCCCGAGCAGTCGGGCGATTTCGGCACGGCTGTCTTCGAGTGACGGCGTCCGGATTTCCCGGCCGTCGCGCGCAGCCAGGTCGGAAAGCCACGCCACGGACTCGCCGACAACGGCTGCATCGGTGTCGAAATAGCGCTCGGCGCTGGCGAGTGCCCGCTCGACCAGCCGGCGTGCCGTGTCGTCGCTGGTCCGGACCACCGCCAGCGCGGCGGCTTGCAGGGAAATTCGGAGCTGTTCCCGTGCCAGGTCGACCTCGGCCGGAGACAGGTAGTCGCCATCGACGTTTTCGATCGTGACCAGCCCGTCGAGTACCGATCCCAGACGCTCGCGCCAATCCCCCGCAGGCGCATCGGAATCCGCAGGCGTCTGCGCCGGGCCGGATCGCGCCGGCCATTGTTCGATTTCGGCAATGATGGCGTAGATCCGGTCGACATGCGCAGCCGTATCCGGCGGCTGGAACGCCCGAAGCGCTTCGAATTCGCCTCGCGCTGCATCCTTCAGGTCGCGGAACTCGTCGCCTTCCAGCACCGCCAGGCGTTCCAGTCCGCGCTGCCAGGCAGTCCGGGCGGCCTGCGCATTGGCCGAGACCGTCAGCTGGTCCTGCGCCAGCGCGAACAGGCTGTCGACCTCTACAAGCCGGAGACGCGTGGCCAGGTCGTGATCGGCGCGATCGAGATCGGTTCCGACTTCGGCCAGGCGAAGCTCGAACTGTTCCAGGCGCCGGCCAACCTGCTCTTCGAGATCTTCGATCCGGCTGCGGATGCCGCCAAGACGGGTGTTGCTGTCCCCCTCCAGGCGCTCCAGGCGCGTTCCAAGTCGATCGACGCGCTCGGACAAGTCCTGTGCCGGCGTCGCCGCCTCAAGCTCGGCTTCCAGGTCCGTCAGTCCCTGACGCAACTGTTCCCTTGCCTGCTCCGTTTCCCGATCGATACGGTCGACGTGATCGGACAGCGCCTTGAACTCGCCGGCCGTGGGCATCGCCGTTGCCGCGGCGTCTTCGTCCTCGCCGTCCAACCATTGGGACCAGTACGGCTCGGAGGCCAGTCCGGCCGCGCCGACGGCCAGCAACAGGGCCAGCCATGCCACCACCCCGGCGCGCCGGCGCCTGAAGGTTTTCTTCTCCGCTGCGGGTTCATCCGGTCCAGCCGCCGGATCCGGGCCGTCGCCGGTTTCGGCAGCGTCTTCGTGGACCTGGGACTTCTGCGGAGTGTCCTGCGCGTCGTTTTCGCTCATGCTGTGCTCGGGCCGGGAATGTTCGGGATGCTTCTCGATGCTAACGGAAATCGCGAGTCGATGGTGCACCGGGCCGAAAGGTACGGTCTTCAGCGTTCGCCGTCCTGGAGCGCGGCACTCAGCATCGGCTGATCGGCCGCGCCTGCGGCAATGGAGATCCGGTGGGCGCCGGCGTCACGGCACAGGCTGGCCATGCGGGCGGACGAAACCACGAATGACGCGGCCAGCCAGGACTCGCGCAGCTCGTGCGGCAGGCCTTCGAGAATCATTTCGAACGCCTGCCGGCTGCTGATCAGGACGACCAGTTCGGCACGGGATCTCAACGCCTCCAGCAGGGCAGGATTCGGCGGCGCCGCAATCCGGCGGTAGAGGTGGATCGGGACCACTTCCGCGCCACGCCGGGAAAATTCCCGCGCCAGAAGCGTTCGCCCGCCGGGGGCCCCGACGATCGCGACCCGCCCAGGATCGATCTTTTCAAGTTCCGGCATGGCCAGGATGTGCTCGCTGGTGCCGCCGGTCTCCGGCCAGTCCGCCCGGAAACCTGCCGCTTCCAGGATGGATGCCGTACCGCGGCCCGGAGCGATGAAGCGCACGTTTTCAGTCGCGGCTGGAGTCGAATGCGCGGCGACGAGGCGCGCGGCCATCGGACTGGTGACGATCGCCAGGTCGAAATCCGCGAGCTCGGCCAACCGCCTCTCGAGCCGCCCTGCCGGCTCGTGTTCGAAGCGAAACCCGGGGTTGTGAATCGCGGCGCGCCCGATCTCGCCAAGCGCCTGCATCGATCGCGCATGATCCGGTGCGGGTCGGGTCACGACGAACACTGCGTTTTCCGTGGTCACGTGCCTTGCCCTCCCGAATTTGCGATTCATGCCGAACGAGGCGGAAATGAAAGGCCGAAAAGCAAAAGGCCCGTCAACGAGTGACGGGCCTTGAATAAATCCGGGTGTCTGACGTAACCGACCAACGTGCAGGGGGCTTGCGTGTTGGCGTTGGCAGTAGGGGGACGCACATCAATCGGAAACGTCGTGGACGACACCCGGAAAGCTAACTGAGATCAAACTTCCCTATTGCTTGAGCGATAGTGTTGCACAGAATTCCGCGCCCTGTCCAGCCAAAATAGAAAAAAATTCGAGTTTTTTCAATTTTGTGACATTTTCAACGTTTCGAGCAGTTCGGCGCCCCCGTTATCCAGAAGCCTGCGCGCGGCCTCGGCCCCGATCTCCACGGCATTGTCGCGCACGCCTTCGGTTTCCGCGTCGATCAAGCGGCCGCTTTCATCGCCCAGTCTCGCCCGCAAGCGTATTCGATCACCATCCACCCAGGCGTGAACCGCCAGCGGCATGCGGCAGTCGCCGCCCAAAACCCGGACGACCTCGCGCTCGGCCCGCGCCTGGGCCGTGGTCGTCGCGCAAGCCAGCGGGGCCAGCAGGCGCGCGGTCGCTTGATCACCGTCGCGCTGTTGCACGGTAATGATGCCTTGTCCGGGCGCAGGCAACCATTCGGCAGGATCGAGTGCGCGCGCCGCCGGCGGTACGATATCCAGCCGCTCCAGTCCGGCGGCCGCCAGAATGGTGGCATCGACGCGACGTTCCCGCACCGCGGCCAGCCGCGTTTCGACATTGCCGCGCAGCGCCGCGACTTCCAGGTCGGGACGTATCGCGCGCAACTGGCTGATGCGACGGAGGCTGGAACTGCCGACCCGGCTACCGCGCGGCAGCTGGGCGATCGGAACGCCCTGGTCGGAAATCCACAGGTCCGCCGAATTGGCGCGCGGCAGGAATGCGCCCAGTTCCAGGCCGTCCGGCTGTTCGGCCGGCACATCCTTGAGCGAATGCACCGCGACGTCTGCACGGCCGTCGAGGATCGCCTTTTCCAGCTCCTTGAGAAACAGCCCCTTGCCGCCGATTTCGGCCAGCGACCGGTCCAGGATCTCGTCGCCTCGCGTGCTCAGCGGCAGCGTCCGGACCTCGATGTCCGGATTCAGGCGTGCAAGCGATGCTGCGACGTGTTCGGTCTGCCACAGCGCCAGACGGCTCTTTCGCGTAGCGATTGTGATGGTCTGCATGATTTCCTCTCAGTAACCGACGGCGCCGGGGCGGCCGCGCACGGCACGGGCCCGACCTGATCCGGCATTTCTCATCCGGGCGATTCCGTCAGCAGGTTCTTGACGGTCGTTTGATTGCGGCGCGAAACTTCGGGCTCCAGCTCGATCCCGTCGATCGTCACGCGTGCAACGTCCGATCGGTCGGTAAACAGGGCGCGGAGATGATGCCTGCTGGCCAGCGCCTTGCGATGAATCCGGACAAAGCGTTCGCCGTATTCCCGCTCGATGGCCTTCAGCGGCTGATCGACCAGCGCCCGGGTCTGCAGCGCATGCACCACGGTGCACTTGTCTTCGGCCGTGAAAGCGCGGATTTCGTCCAGCGGAATCCGGATCAGCCGATCGCCGATCCTTGCGGCCAGGCCGGGAGGACGATCGCCGCGTGCGGTGGTCACCCGCTCCAGCGCCTGCCGCAGCCGGGCCGGCCGCACCGGTTTGACCAGGTAGTCGACCGCCGCCACATCGAAGGCTTCCAGCGCGTATCGCTCGTGCGCGGTCACGAAGATGACGGCCGGGCCACCGGGTGCTTCGAGCAATTCTGCGGCAAGCTGCAACCCATCGATGCCCGGCATTTCGACATCGAGCAGCACGGCGTCCGGGCCGAGCTCGCGACAGCGTTCCAGCACCCGCCCGGAGCGCGATTCGCAGCCGGCCACTTCGAACCGATCGAATCCGGCGACCATCGCGCTGAGACGCTCGACGGCAGGCGGCTCGTCATCGACGATCAGCACCCGTGTCCGCGCCTCGCTGGTCATGGCGAAAAGCGTTGTTCCAGCCAGCGGTCCAGCGCCTGCACTTCCTCGGGGCATACCGCGTGCTGCATCGGCCACTCGCTCCACTCGACCTGGACATGGTGCTCGGCGAGCGTCTGCGCCGCCGCGCGTCCCAGCGCAGCCGGAACGACCGGATCCTGCGTTCCATGGGCCATGAATACCGGGGTGGCGCGGCCGGCCTCGGTCAGCCACTGATCGACGGACGCGGAATCCAGCAGATAGCAGGACAAGGCGATGACTCCGGCCACGCGATCGCGCAGCGAAAGGGCGGTGCGCAAGGCGAGCGCGCCGCCCTGCGAAAAGCCGGCCAGCAGCAGGTTTTCGGAGGCAATGCCACGCTCGAGCTCGCGCTCCACCAACTGCAGGACCTGGCGCATCGACTGCTCGATCCCCCGGCTGTCCTGGTCGCGCGCGATCTCGAAGCCCATGATGTCGTACCAGGCGCGCATGGCCATACCGCCGTTCACGGTCACAGGTCTTACCGGCGCGTGCGGAAAGACGAAGCGCACCGCCCTTGATTGGACCGAACGGAGCTGCGGTACAATCGGGGCAAAGTCATTGCCGTCGGCACCGAGCCCGTGCAGCCAGACCACAGCGCGTTCCGGCGCGGGGCCGGTTTCGATTTCGACGCACTCGAGCAATTCGTTTCCGGAAGATTTCATGCCCAGAATTCTACCCTCGCTGCGCTTGCTGCTGTTCGCACTGGCGACACTCTCGGCCGGACTGATGTCCGGTTGTGGCCTCAAGGGTGACCTCACGCTTCCCGACACGACCGAGCCGGCGGCGGAAACCGAACCCGAGCAGGACGAAGACGATCAGACGCAGAACCCTGCCGAACGATGACACGATGACGATGACTGCACCAATGCTTGAGCGCACGCCCGAACCGGAGTTGATGGACAGCGTCGAACAGGTCGACGCGTACGCCGGAGCCGACTTTGCCGAATCGAACCAGCAGTTCGTCGATACGCTTGTCGAGCGCCTTGCCGCGCGATCCGGACCCGGCACCCTGATCGACCTGGGTTGCGGACCGGGCGATATCTGCATCCGCCTCGCCCTCGGCCTGCCGGGCTGGACCATAGAAGGCGCCGACGCCGGGCCCAACATGCTGGCCACGGCACGTCGCAGCGTGGACGAACTCGGTCTGGGCGATCGGATCCGGCTGGTGCTGGCGCGGCTGCCGGACGCCGGCCTGGCGCAACGCACCTACGATTGCGTGGTTTCCAACAGCCTGCTGCACCACCTGCCCGAACCGGACGTGCTATGGCAGACCGTCCGCGAGCTGGCCGCACCGGGCGCCTGCGTCCAGGTGATGGATCTCGCCCGGCCCGACAGCATCGGCGACGCCCGCCAGCTCGTCGAACGCTACGCCGCCGACGAGCCCGAAGTGTTGCGCACCGATTTCGAAAACAGCCTGCACGCGGCCTGGCGCGTCGACGAGGTGCAGGCCCAGCTCGAGCGTGCCGGCCTGCCGCTGGAATGCGAAAAAGTGTCGGATCGCCACTGGATGGTCAGCGGCTGGCTGGACGAATGAGCCCGACCGTGCCTTTCCGGCCCGATTTCTGCAAGCTCGAGGCGCTGGCCAACGACTTTGTCCTGATCGACGCCCGGGACGACGCAGCGCTGAGCCTCGAACCGGCGCGAATCAGGGCGCTGGCCGATCGCAGAACCGGGATCGGCTTCGACCAGATGCTGGTGCTCGGGCCCGGCACCGATGGCGCCGCGGCCGCGATCGAAATCTTCAACGCCGACGGCTCGCGCGCCGAGCAATGCGGCAACGGCATGCGTGCGATTGCCGCCTGGCTGAACCGGGCCGGCCAACTGGCGCCCGGAACGCGGGTTCAGACGCCGGCCGGCGATGTGTCGCTGGCGCACGCCGAAGGCGGCTTCGTCGCCGACCTGCCCGGCCCGGAGCCACTGAATCATTCGGCGCTGGACCTCCCGCCGCCATCGCTGCCGGAAAATGCGCAAGGCTGGCACATGGTGTCGCTGGGCAATCCCCACCTGATCGTGTGCTGGCCCGGCGAAGTCTCGGCCGCGGTGCTCGCCGAATGCGTCGCCGCGATCGAACGCAACCCGGCCTGGCGCCAGCGGGCCAATATCGGCGTCCTGCACATCGAGACGGACAATGCCGTCGCGCTGCGCGTCCACGAGCGCGGGGCCGGTCCCACGCGCGCCTGCGGCAGCGCTGCGTGCGCGGCGGCCTGGTTCACGCGGCGACAGCATCCCGGCGCGGCGCCGGTGGCGGTGCGTCAACCCGGCGGCACGCTTGTGGTAGATTTGCATGCGCGGGGGGGACGCGCGGTAACGACCGGGCCGGCAACAGTGGTTTTCGAGGGAAGATTGGCATGACGGAAAAAAAACCCGGAGAAGCCGAAGTCGCGGAATGGCTGCGGGCGCACCCCGACTTTCTCGCACGTCACCCCGACCTGATCGCCCGGCTTGCCATTCCACACGAATCGGGCACGACTTCCCTGATCGAGCGCCAGGTCGAACTGCTGCGCAGCGAGAACCAGCGTCTCCGGCGCCAGCTGGAACATTTGAGCGGAGTCGCCGGCGAGAACGAACGCCTGATGCAGCGATTGCATCGGCTGGCCCTCGGGCTGGTCGCGACGGACAGCTGCGACATGCTGTATCGCCGGCTCGTCGACGGCCTGCAAAGCGATTTTCAGGCAGACGCCGTCTGTCTGATGCTGGACGCGCGGCAGGCAGAGAAGTTTTCAGAATCGGACATCGCGGCTCTGCCCGAGAAACAGCCGCAGTGGATGGAGAAGCTGCTGGCTTCCGGCCAGCCGCAATGCGGACGCCTGACGCGGGAGAAACGCGAAGCCGTGTTCGGCGCGGCCGGCCAACAGCTGGCCTCGGCCGCCCTGGTCCCGCTGGCCGACAACGGATTGCTGGGCATCGGCGCGAATTCCGACGACCGATTTCATCCCGACATGGGCACGCTGTTCCTGGAACTGTTGCGCGAGACCCTGCAATTCCGGCTGGGCATGGACGGCCGGGACGAGACCGCACGCCGCCAGCGCGCCTGATCGATCGGGCCGTCCCCGGCATTTCCGCCATGGCCGATTCCGATTCGATTCCGTCGGCAGTCGAAAGCTTCCTCGCCGACAGCGCGGCGCGCGGCCGGCTGGCGCGCAGCAGCCTGGCCGCCTACCGGCGCGATCTGAAACGCCTCGCCGCCTGGTGCCGAAAGCACGATATCGATCGGCTGGAGGAACTGGATCCGGCAGCGCTGAGAAGCTTCGCCGCCAGCCTGGGAAGAGCCGGGCTGGATCCGCGCTCCATCCAGCGGCACCTTTCGGCGCTGCGGAAATTTTTCCGCTACCTGGCCGACCAGGGCGTCATCGAAGCCAGCCCCGCCACGGACCTCAAGGCGCCGCGCGCCCGGCGCAAGCTGCCGCGGACACTGGATCCCGATCAGGTACTGCAGCTGCTGGAGATCAAGGGCGAAAAGCCGCTGGACATCCGCGACCGGGCCATGCTGGAGCTGTGTTATTCGTCCGGCCTGCGGGTCAGCGAGCTTGCCGATGCGCGCTGGGACCGGCTCGACGCGCAACAGGGCCTGCTCCGGGTCATCGGCAAGGGCGACAAGGAGCGTATCGTACCGGTCGGCCGACACGCGCTGGCCGCGCTGGATCGATGGCGCCGCACCGTGGCCGCGTTCAGCGGCACGCAATCGCCGTACATCTTCGTTACCGCGAAAGGCAATCCGCTGGGCATACGCGCCATTCAGAAACGCATCGGCGAACGCGCCCTGAGCCAGGGCCTGGGGCAGCACGTACACCCCCACCAGCTACGTCATTCCTTCGCCTCGCACATCCTGGAATCGTCCGGCGACCTGCGCGCGGTACAGGAACTGCTGGGCCACGCCAATCTGTCGACCACCCAGATCTACACCCATCTCGATTTCCAGCACCTGGCCGAGGTCTACGACCAGACTCATCCGCGCGCGAAAAAGTCCGACCGCGGAAGCCCCTGAAAGAACCGGGCGCCGCCAGAGCCGGTCATTCGTCCTGCTCCAGCAGTCGCATCAGCTCCGAATAGAGTTGCCGGGCGCGCGCTTCGTAGGCCTCCGGCACCTGGACGCGGATCGCGCTGTAGCTGCTCTGCACCCCCAGCAGCGTCGCGAACCCTTCGGAGCCGAGGTGGACCGGAATTTCCTCGGACTCGAACTTCATCCGGACCATCTGGGCCAGCGGGATGTCGTGCAGCTTGGCGATCGTGATCAGGGCCATGAACAGGCTCCCATGAAACGAGAACCGCACTCTAGCGCACTCGTGCGCAGTCTTCGTCGTCTTCGGTTCGGCTACTATGCACGCTGGACTCTTCAGGCTCAGATTCGAGTGAACCATGATTCCCTTTTGATCGGCAAGGGCGTCAGTCAAATCCGGCTTGACGCGCGCTATGCCAACCGCCATGGCCTGGTCGCAGGCGCGACCGGTACCGGCAAGACCGTGACCCTGATGCTGATGGCCGAAGGATTCTCGCGCCTGGGGGTGCCGGTATTCATGGCAGACGCCAAGGGCGATATCGCCGGCCTGGCCGCGGCCGGGACCCCGCACCCCAGAATCGACGAACGCGTCGCGACCATCGGCATCGAAGGCTATTCCCAGCAGCCCAATCCGACGGTGTTGTGGGACCTGTGGGGCCACAACGGCCACCCGGTCCGCACCACCGTGACCGAAATCGGGCCCGTGCTGCTGGCCCGCATGCTGGAACTCAACGAGACCCAGGAAGGCGTGCTCAGCGTCGCCTTCCGTGTCGCCGACGAGGCCGGCCTGCTGTTGCTGGACCTCAAGGACCTGCGCGCACTGCTCAACCACGTGGCCGAGAACCGGCAGCAAATAAGCGCCGAGCTCGGGCTGGTCAGCACCGCCAGCATCGGCGCGATTCAGCGACGTTTGCTGCAGCTGGAAAACGACGGCGCCGAGCGTTTCTTCGGCGAGCCGGCCCTGGCGCTGGAAGACCTGCTGCGCCAGGACATGTCCGGCCGCGGCATCATCAACATTCTTGCGGCCGAGCAGCTGATCATGAAGCCGCGGCTGTATTCCAGTTTTCTCCTCTGGCTGCTGTCGGAACTGTTCGAGCAGCTGCCCGAAGTCGGCGACCTGGACAAACCGAAGCTGGTGTTCTTCTTCGACGAGGCGCACCTGCTGTTCGACGACTGCCCGGCCTCGCTCAGGCAGCGCGTCGAGCAGGTCGTGCGCCTGATCCGGTCCAAGGGCGTGGGGGTCTATTTCTGCTCGCAGAACCCGGACGACATCCCCGACGAGATTCTCGGCCAGCTGGGCAACCGGGTCCAGCACGCCCTGCGCGCCTTCACCCCGCGCGACCAGAAGGCGGTGCGCGCCGCGGCCGAGACCTTCGTCCCGAATCCGGCCATCGACGTCAAGCAGGCGATCACCACGCTGGGCGTCGGCGAGGCGCTGGTCTCCATGCTCGGCGAAAAGGGCATTCCGCAACCCGTCGACCGCGCGCTGATCTGTCCGCCGGGCTGCCGAATGGGCACGCTGAGCGAAGACGAACGCGCCCAGGTCATGTCGCGCAGCCCGGTCGGCGCGAAGTACGACCAGGTGCTGGACCGCGAATCGGCGTTCGAAATGCTCGCGGCGCAGGCCGAGGCCGCGGCCACGGAGGCCGATACCCGCGAGGCCGAGGCACGGCGACAGACCGAAGAACAGGCCGCGGTAAAGGCACGGAAAAGCACGCGGCGGCCCAGCAACCGCCAGAGCGCAGGCGAGGCATTCCTCAAGTCCACCCTGCGCTCGGTCGGCTCCCGGCTCGGCCGCGAACTCACCCGCGGTTTGCTCGGCGGCCTGTTCGGGCGCAAGCGTTAGGAAAAAACCCGTCGGCTTCGGCGCCGGATTCGGCGGGCATCGATCGCTTCAGTTCGACGCGTGGCGAGGCCCTCAGCGATCGATGCCCATCGAATCCTGGCTCTGCGATAAACGCTCGCGGTTCTGGTCTCGCAAATCGACTCCGGGTCACCGAGATGGCGTTACCCTGAATTGCAATTCAAACGGGGGGGGGATGGTATTGTCCAGTTGATACGACGAAACCAAGGTAGCCAGTGCAGGCACACGTTGCACCGAGCACATTGCACAAGGAAACCAAGAAGTCATGATCACGATCCAGCCGCTGAACCCAACTTCCGAAACGCCGGTCGAGTTCACATTCCGTTGGGGCAGTCCGTGTCCGGTCACCAGCCAGACGATCGAAGGGACGGAATTCATCTTCGAGGTACGGGACGCCGACCAGGGCGTTTGTCTGAGCACGCCCATTCCTTACGAGTTCACCTGGAATGTCGGGACGCTCGACGCGGGTGAGTACCAGGTCACGCATAGCGATCCGCGGATGCCGACCGAGACCCTGTCGTTCGTCGTCGTTCAAGGCACTCAACCATCTGCCGAGACCATACCGGCCATGGGCCTTGGCTCGACAATGATTCTCGCGGCGCTGATTTGCCTTGTTGCCGCCAGGATTCTGCAACGCAACCGGATACCGAAAAACCTCTGAGTCGCGCGATTTTCCCGTAGGGTGGATAAGCGCAGCGCATCCACCATTCAAGCGTCGGAGAAGGTGGATGCGCTGCGCTTATCCACCCTACACCTTCAAACCCAGCCTGACTTTCGGCCTTCTTTGCGCCTTTGCGCCTT
>JAWLEW010000007.1:71184-83091 GCA_041685925.1 Wenzhouxiangellaceae bacterium
CTGACGACTTTTTCCACCATGTGCTGGATGTTGAGCTGGGGCGTGACGTTGCCGCGCCAGCGGTTGAGTTCGAGTCGAAACGTCACGTGCAGCGGTTCGGGCAGTTCCTGGTGGCACAGGTCGCCGGCCCTGAAGGCGATCGCGTCGATCGCGGGGCCGCCGCCGACCGGTTCCAGCACCAGCTTCAGGTGCTTGGCTCCAACCACCCGACGATCCAGCACCTTGAACCGGCCATCGAACATCGGCTCGTCCCAGCCCTGCCCCCACGGGCCGGCGTCGATGATCGCCCGGGCCGTCTCGATGCTGAATTCGGCCGGGTTCAATTCACCATCGCTCAGCACCTCGTCACGCCCGAATTCCAGGTTCTCGACGTGGGCTTCGAAAGCTTCCCGGAAGGCCTGCAGGCGATCCGGCGCCAGGCTCAGCCCGGCCGCACGCGCGTGACCGCCGAAGCGATCGATCAGGCCCGGATTGGCGGCATCCAGCTCGGCCAGGAGATCACGCATGTGTACGCCGGCCGGACTGCGGCACGAACCCTTGAGTTCGCCGCCTCCATCGGCGTCCTGGTCGCCGGCCGGCGCCAGCGCGACCACCGGGCGACGCGTCTTTTCGCAGATCCTGGAGGCCACCAGGCCGACGACGCCGGCGTGCCACTCAGGATCGTGCAGGCAGAACCCGCCGGCTGGCCCCGCCAGCCCGGCGACAAAATCATCGGCCAGCTGCTCGGCGGTCTCCACCATCTCGGCCTGGATCGCCTGGCGCTCGCGGTTGAGCGCATCCAGCTGCTCGGCCAGCGCCATGGCGCGGCCGAAGTCGTCTTCCAGCAGGCAGCGGATGCCGATCGAGATATCGTCCAGCCGGCCGGCCGCGTTCAGCCGGGGCCCGGCCACGAACCCAAGGTCGCCGGCCGTCACGTGCGCCAGGTTGCGTCCGGCAACCTCCAGCAGCGCCGCGATCCCGGGCGCGCAGCGCCGGGCCTGGATGCGCTTGAGTCCCTGGTGCACCAGCCGGCGGTTGTTCTCGTCGAGCTGCACCAGGTCGGCCACCGAGCCCAGCGCGACCAGGTCGAGCAGGCTGTCCAGCCTGAAATCGGCCTTTCGCCCGCGCCGCCGCAGTTCGCCGCGCAGCGCGATGAGGGTGTAGAACATCACTCCGACGCCGGCCAGGTTGCGCGATGGAAAAGGATCGCCGGGACAGTTGGGATTGACGATGGCGCTGGCACGCGGAAGTTCCGGGCCCGGCAGGTGGTGGTCGGTGACCACCACCTCGATGCCGGCCGCGCGCAGATGCTCGACGCCCTGCAGCGAGGAGATTCCGTGGTCCACGGTGACCACCACGGCCGGCGCATCGTCGACGCACTCGGCGGCCAGCTTCATGCCCAGCCCGTAGCCGTGGCGGACCCGGTCGGGCATGCGCCAGCGCACGTTCGTCGCGCCCAGGCCGGTCAGGCCGCGCACCGCCAGCGCGGTGCCGGTCGCGCCGTCGGCGTCGAAATCGCCGACGATGACGATGCGCCGGTCGTGCTCGATGCAGTCGGCCAGAAGCACCGCGGCCGCATCCAGCCCGCCCAGTGTCGGCGGCAGCAGGGATTTGAGCGAGTAATCCGGGACGGCCGTGGCGCCGCGTGCCGCCAGCGCACGGCCCACCACGCGCGAAGCGCAACCGGCCAGGTCCCGCCCGGGCGCGCGATGCACCACGGCGACCCGTCGCATCAGCCGGCGCTCCCGCTCGTCTCGAAGCCCCGGGCCTGGCGACGCCAGAACATGATCGGTGCGAACCGGCCCAGCCGCCAATATCCCGTGCTGCCGACAACCAAGATTTCCGCCAGCCGACCCCGGCGCTGGGCACGATCGGCCGGGGCCAGCCAGTCCCGGCCCAGCCGCTCCAGCGACGTGTCGAGATCGGTCGACTGCAGCGGCCAGTGGACCAGACAGGCCGGCTCGACCACTTCGTCGAAGCGCGTTTCCGAGTCGACAAGGGGCACGTCCAGCCAGTTCGCCAGGCCCCGCACGCGCGCACTGCCGGCGCCGTCGACGACCCGCAGCGGCTGCCCCGGCGAGGCCGGCGCCGGCATCGTTCCCGGGCCCCAGAACCATAAACCGACGCCCTGCTGGTCGGCGCGCGACAGGGGGCGAAACTGGTGGAATATCATCTGGCTTTCGTTGACCATTCCCCGCCAGCGGGCCCGGCCCGGACCTTCCGGCAGCACGTCGTCGAGGCGTTTGCCGTGCACTTCGTCGGGACTCGAAAATGAACAGGCCGGGTCTTCGTCCAGGCCCAGCAGGCCGAAACGGTCGCCCGGTTCGGGATCCCACTGCAGGCCCTCGGCGCGAAACATCGTCTGAAGCTCCTCGACCACGGGGCGCATGGCCGCGGAACCGAAATCGAGCGGCATGGCGCGGTCCAGCCAGACCGCGGTCAGGTCCGGAATCAGTCGTACCGGGTCGAAGCGCAGCCACCAGCCGGACGACTGGCTCTGGTCGCCGTATCCGGCCAGGCGCGACAACACCGCCGGCGCCGGCAGCGGCGCGGATTGCAGCAACATGGCGAGGGCTTCGCGCGCACCGCATTCGAACCGGTCTCCGCGCTGCAGCATCCGGCGCATCTCCGGCGGCAGGCGCTCGGCGCCGCCGGGCAGCGATTCAAGCAGCGGCAGATGGACGATCAGGCGGTTCACAGCCTGGGCGACCTTGAATTGCCGGGCGTGAGCGGCATGGACCGGCGGCGGCGAAAATGGGCTCGGGAGGCGACTCGAGACACCGCCTCAAGCCCCGTCGTAGCGAACCTCGACGATTTCGTAGACGCGCTTGCCCCTGGGCGTATCGACCTCGACGGTATCGCCCTCTTCGCGTCCGATCAGGGCGCGCGCCAGCGGCGCCGATATGGCCAGGCGACGCTCCTCCACGCTGGATTCGAGATCGCCCACGATCTGCCAGTGCAATTCTTCGGCGTCGTCGACGTCTTCCATCAGCGTCACGTGCGCGCCGAACACGACCTTGCCGCCGACGTCCAGCGTCGAGGTGTCGATGATGCGCGCGTTCGACAGCGAGGACTCCAGGTCGCGTATGCGTGCCTCGATCATCCCCTGCTGCTCGCGCGCGGCGTGGTATTCGGCGTTTTCCTTGAGATCGCCGTGCGCGCGCGCCTCGGCGATCGCCTCGATCACCTGCGGGCGCTCGACCTTCTTGAGCTGGTTCAGTTCTTCACGCAGGCGCTCGGCGCCCTGCTTGGTCAGCGGTGTCTGGGACATGGGCTTTGCTTCTGTCGTTAGCGTTTGTGAAGTTCGGCAAGGCTGGCGACGTCGCGTTCGTGCCAATGCTCCAGTGCTTTCAGCGTGGCGCGCGCGCCGGCAATCGTCGTGGAATAGTTGACCTTGCGCTGCAGCGCTTCGCGCCGGATCGAGAACGAATCGGTGATCGCCTGCCTGCCCTCGGTAGTGTTGACAATATAGTCGATTTCGCGATTCTTGATCAGGTCGACGACATGCGGCCGGCCCTGCGTCACCTTGTTGATGTAATCGCACTCCACGCCGTTTTCAACCAGGAACTTCCAGGTGCCCTCGGTGGCCACCAGCGAAAACCCCCGGGCCACCAGGTCGCGCGCGACCGGCAGCAGGTGCTCCTTGTCGGCGTCGCGCACCGAAAGGAACGCCCGGCCGCTGGCCGCGGCCTGAATGCCGACACCCTGCTGACCCCGGGCAACCGCGGCGCCGAACGATTGCCCAACGCCCATGACCTCGCCGGTGGACCGCATCTCGGGACCCAGAATGGGATCGACGCCGGGGAACTTGATGAACGGAAACGCCGGCTCCTTGATCGAGTAGAAACGCGCTTCAAGATCCTCGGTAATCCCTTGTTTTTCAAGTGATTCAGATACCATGCAACACGCCGCGATCTTGGCCAGCGGCACGCCGGTGGCCTTGGACACGAACGGCACCGTGCGCGATGCGCGCGGATTGACCTCGAGCACGAAGATGTCCTCGCCGCGCACCGCGAACTGCACGTTCATCAGGCCGACCACGCTCAGCCCCAGGGCCATCTTGCGGGTCTGCTCGGCGATCTCGTCGATCACCTGCTGCGACAGCGAAAACGGCGGCAGCGAGCAGCTCGAGTCGCCGGAATGCACCCCGGCCTGCTCGATATGCTCCATGATGCCGCCGATGACCACCCGTTCGCCGTCGCACACCGCGTCGACGTCGACTTCGATGGCGTGGTCCAGGAATCGGTCCAGCAGCACCGGCGAGTCGTTGGACACGCTGACCGCCTCGCGCATGTAGCGCTTGAGTTCGTCGACGCTGTGGACGATGTCCATGGCCCGGCCGCCGAGCACGTAGGACGGGCGCACCACCAGCGGGAAACCGACCTCGCCGGCCAGCACCACGGCCTCTTCGAGCGTGCGCGCGGTGCGGTTCGGCGGTTGTTTCAGTCCCAGCCGGTTGAGCAGGTCCTGGAACCGCTGGCGGTCCTCGGCCAGGTCGATGCAATCGGGGCTGGTGCCGATGATCGGTACGCCGGCGGCTTCCAGGTCGCGCGCCAGCTTCAGCGGCGTCTGGCCGCCGAACTGGACGATCACGCCCTCGGGCTGCTCGATCTCGATGATCGCAAGCACGTCCTCGAGCGTAAGCGGCTCGAAATACAGCCGGTCGGAGGTGTCGTAGTCGGTCGAAACCGTTTCCGGATTGCAGTTGACCATGATGGTCTCGAAGCCGAGTTCGCGCATCGCCATCGCGGCGTGCACGCAGCAGTAGTCGAACTCGATGCCCTGCCCGATCCGGTTGGGCCCGCCACCCAGCACCAGGATCTTGCGCCGGTCCGAAGGCTTGGCCTCGCAATCCTGCTCCCAGGTCCCGTAAAGGTAGGCCGTGGTCGTGGCGAACTCGGCCGCGCAGGTGTCGACTCGCTTGTAGACCCGCCGCACGTCCAGCGTCTGGCGCAGGTGACGAATGACTTTCTCCTGCGTGCCGAGGATGCGCGCCAGCCGGGCATCGGCGAACCCGTGCCGCTTGAGCCGGTGCAGCGTCGGACCGTCCAGCGTATCGATCCCGCCGGCGCGCACTTCGGATTCGAGCTCGATGATCTCGAGCACCTGGTCGAGAAACCACGGGTCGATGCGCGACAGGCGCTGGACTTCGTCGAATTCCAGCCCGCGCCTGAACGCCTCGCCGACGTACAGGATGCGCTCGGGACCGGCCTCGCGCAGTTCGCGCTTGAGCAGGGTTTCGGCATCCAGGTCCGGATGTTCTTCCAGCGGCAGCTCGTCGAACCCGTCCAGGCCCACCTCGAGGCTGCGCAGCGCCTTGTGCAGCGATTCCTTGAATGTCCGACCGATCGCCATGGCCTCGCCCACCGATTTCATCTGCGTGGTCAGGCGCTTGCTCGAGGTCGGGAACTTTTCGAAGGCAAAGCGCGGAATCTTGGTGACGATGTAATCGATGGTCGGCTCGAACGAAGCCGGCGTGGCCCCGCCGGTGATTTCGTTTTCCAGCTCGTCGAGCGTGTAACCCACCGCCAGCTTGGCCGCGACCTTGGCGATGGGGAATCCGGTCGCCTTGGAAGCCAGCGCCGAGGAGCGCGAAACGCGCGGATTCATCTCGATGACCAGCATGCGCCCGTCGTCGGGATTGATCGCGAACTGCACGTTGGATCCGCCGGTCTCCACGCCGATCTTGCGCAGCACCGCGATGGAGGCATCGCGCATTCGCTGGTACTCGCGATCGGTCAGCGTCTGGGCCGGCGCCACGGTGATCGAGTCACCGGTGTGGATGCCCATCGGATCGAAATTCTCGATCGAACAGATGATGATGCAGTTGTCGACCCGGTCGCGCACCACCTCCATCTCGAATTCCTTCCAGCCCAGCACCGATTCCTCGAGCAGGACTTCGTTGGTCGGCGACAGCTCGATGCCGTTGGTGACGATCTCGACGAACTCCTCGGCGTTGTAGGCAATGCCGCCGCCCGAGCCGCCCAGCGTGAACGACGGCCGGATGATGGTCGGAAAGCCGATGCGCTGCTGGATCTCGACCGCCTGGTCCAGCGTGTGGGCGATTTCCGAGACCGGCGATTCCAGCCCGATGTCGGCCATGGCCCGCTTGAACTGCTCGCGGTCCTCGGCCATGTCGATCGCCTGCTTCGACGCCCCGATCAATTCCACGCCGAATTCCTCGAGCACGCCTTCGCGCACCAGGTCCAGCGCGCAGTTCAGCGCGGTCTGCCCGCCCATGGTCGGAAGCAGCGCGTCGGGGCGTTCCTTCGCGATCACCTCGCGCACGAAATCCCAGCGCACCGGCTCGATGTAGACCGCGTCGGCGATCTCCGGGTCGGTCATGATGGTGGCCGGATTCGAGTTGACCAGGATCACCCGGTAACCCTCCGCGCGCAGCGCCTTGACCGCCTGCACCCCGGAATAGTCGAATTCGCAGGCCTGCCCGATCACGATCGGACCGGCGCCGATGATCAGGATCGATTTGATGTCGCTACGCTTGGGCATGGTTGCCATCCATCATCTCGACGAACTGTTCGAACAACGGCCGCAAATCATGCGGGCCCGGGCTGGCTTCGGGGTGGCCCTGGAAGCCGAAGGCCGGCGCGTTTTCAATGCGGATGCCCTGCAGGCTGCCGTCGAACAACGACTTGTGGGTGGCGCACACGTGCGCCGGCAGGCTGGCCTCGTCGACGGCGAAGCCGTGATTCTGGCTGGTGATCAGCACGTTTCCGGTCGCCAGGTCCTGCACCGGGTGGTTGGCGCCATGGTGACCGAATTTCATCTTCACCGTCCTCGCGCCCGCCGCCAGCGCCAGCAGCTGATGACCGAGACAGATGCCGAAGGTCGGAATGCGGCGCGACAGGAGCTCGCGGATGTTCGCGATCGCGTAGTCGCATGGCTCCGGATCGCCGGGGCCGTTGGTCAGCATGAACCCGTCCGGCTCGAGCGCCAGGGCGCGGTCCAGCGAACAGTCGGCCGGGACCACGGTCACCCGGCAGCCGGCGTCGACCAGCAGCCTGAGGATATTGCGCTTGGCGCCGAAATCGTAGGCCACGACATGGCGCTCTGCCGCGCTGCCGTCCGGCGCGGGCGTGCGTGATTCGATCGCCGGCGAGCCTTCGTTCCAGGCGTGAACTTCGGTGCACGAATTGGAACGTGCCAGGTCCTGCCCCACCATGGGCGGACAGTTCCGCGCCCGCTCCAGGGCCTCGGCCGGATCGACATCGCGACCGCTCATGATGCAGCCGTTCTGCGCACCGTGCTCGCGCAGCCTGACGGTCAGCGCACGGGTGTCGATGTCGCTGATCGCGACCACGCCCTGGTCGGCCAGCCATTCCGGCAGCGTCCGGGTCGCCCGCCAGGAACTGATGCGGCGCGGGCAATCGCGCACGATCAGGCCGCCGGCGCGGGCGCGGTCGGACTCCATGTCTTCGGGATTGACGCCGGTGTTGCCGATATGCGGCATGGTCAGGGTCACCAGCTGGCCGGAATAGCTCGGATCGGTCAGGATCTCCTGGTAGCCGCTCATGGCGGTGTTGAATACCACCTCTCCCACGGCCGAGCCGGACGCACCGAAACCACGCCCGGAAAACAGCGTGCCGTCTTCCAGTGCCAGAACCGCTTTTTGATCGACCAAGAACGCTCTCCAGATATGCAAAACGGGGCGTGGAGGGCCCCGTCCGTCGAATCCCGGACACGATGCCCGGCGCTCGAAGGGGAATTGTAATTGAAATTCGGGCTACGGTTTACGCTTTACGGAATCACGCCATCCACGCTGCGGCAGCTCGAAACCGGAGGCCGTCAAGCCAGAACGTCGCGCATCGAATACCGCCCGGCCGGGCGCTCGACCAGCCAGTCCGCCGCGTGCAGCGCGCCGCGCGCGAAGATGGCCCGATCGGTGGCGCGGTGGGCCAGTTCCAGGCGTTCGCCGTCGCCCAGGAACATCACCGTGTGCTCGCCGGGCACATCCCCGCCCCGAGCGGCCTGGTAGCCGATTTCGCCGCCGGTGCGCGCCCCGCTCCGTCCGTATTTCGCGGCCCGGTCGTGATCCAGCGCGCGCCCTTCGGCCGCGGCACGGCCCAGCGCCAGCGCAGTCCCGGACGGCGCGTCGACCTTCCAGCGATGATGCAGTTCGGAAATCTCGATGTCGAAAGCGCCCGGAAGGCGTTCCGCCGCGCGCTTGACCAGGTCGATCAACAGGTTGACGCCCAGCGAAAAATTGGCCGCCTGGCAGACCGGTATCGCCTCGCCGGCGGCCTCGATCTGCCGCTGCAGCCCGGCGTCGATGCCGGTGGTGCCGATCACCATCGGGAGGCCGCGCTCGACGGCGTGCTGGAGGCTGCGCCGGCAGAGTTCGGGCCGGGAGAAGTCGATCACGACATCGCCCGAAGCGGCCGCGCCGAAGAAGGCCCGCCGCGAGGCGCGGGCGCTGATCTCGAACGCATCGTCTTCGCCGGCCAGGCGCTCGACTTCCCGACCGACCTTGCCGGTCGCGCCGCTCAACAGGATCTGCACAGGCATCGAAGTTTTACCGGATGATCGTCGCCGCGATTATAGCCGGACCGAACCGGCGTCCCGCGCCGGGTCGGATTGACCGGCGTTTCAGGGCTTGAGGCCTGGCGTCTGGCGCGGCACGCGCGCGGGAAAAGGCGGGCTGCCGAGCAGCGAATCGCGCCGGTTTGACCCTACAGCCCCATTCGATCGAAGAAATCCTTGACCGAGTCGGTCCAGCTGCGCGACTTGGGGCTGTGCTTGCTGTCGTCGCCGTCCTGCAGCGTTTCCTGCAGCTGCTTGAGCAGGTCCCTCTGCTCGCGCGTGAGGTTGACCGGCGTTTCGACGACCACCCGGACCATCAGGTCGCCCGGCCGATTGCTTCTGACCGACTGGACGCCCTTGCCCTTGAGCCGGAACGTGCGTCCGGTCTGGGTTTCGGACGGAATCTTCAGGTTTACCGATCCATCCAGCGTGGGCACCTTGATCTGCCCGCCCAGGATCGCGGTCGTGATGGCAATCGGGATTTCGGCGTACAGCTGGTCGCCGTCGCGCTGGAAGATCTTGTGCGGGCGCACCTGGATATCGACATACAGATCGCCGGCGGACCCGCCCTGGGCGCCCGCGCCGCCCTCGCCGCTCAAGCGAATTCGGTCGCCGTCGTCCACGCCCGGCGGTACCTTGACCTGCAGCGTACGCGTCTCGCGCACCTGGCCGGAACCGTCGCAGACGTTGCAGGGATCGCTGATTTCACGGCCCGAGCCGCCGCAGGTCGGGCAGGTCTGCTGGACCGAGAAAATTCCCTGCTGCATTCGCACCTGCCCGGCGCCGCCGCAGGTCGAACAGACCTTCATCTTGCCGCTGGTCGAACCCGAGCCGCTGCAGTTGGAACACTTGCCGATGCCGGGCACGCGGATTTCCCGGGTCACGCCCTGCACCGCCTCCTCGAGGTCGACCTCCAGCGTATAGCGCAGGTCGTGCCCGCGGTTGGCGCGCGCCCGACCACCGCGCCGGCGGCCGCCGCCGAAAATATCGCCGAAAATGTCGCCGAAAATGTCGTTGATGTCGCCGAATCCGGCGCCGCCGGGCCCGCCGAAGCCGCCGGCCTGGCCGTTGACCGCGTCGTGGCCGAAGCGGTCGTAGGCCGCACGCTTCTGGTCGTCCTTGAGGACCTCGTAGGCCTGCTTGACTTCCTTGAACCGATCCTGGGCGCTTTCGTCGTCGGGATTGCGATCCGGGTGAAACTTCATCGCAAGACGCCGATAGGCCTTCTTCAGGTCATCGGTGGATGCTTCCCGGCTTACGCCCAGTACTTCGTAGTAGTCACGCTGGCTCATTCAAGTGCTCTTGTATGATCGAATCACTGCCTGCTGCAACGCAAACTGCCGCCCGGTAGGCGGCAGAATGCGCAGCGCGTCGCGGTCACGGCGCCGGCTTACTTCTTGTCTTCGTCATCGACTTCGGTGAATTCGGCATCGACGACGTCTTCATCGCTCCCCTCGGCACTCTTGGCCGCCTCGTCGGCCGCCTCGGCCGCCGCGGCGGGATCTTCCTGGGCCGCGGCCTGGTAAAGCCCGGTGGCCGCCTGCTGGAGATCGTTGACGGCCGACTCGATGGCGTCCTTGTCGTCGCCCTTGAGGGTTTCCTCGACCTTCTCGATCGCCTTTTCGACCGTCTGGCGCGTATCGTCGTCGATCTTGTCCTCGCTCTCCTTGAGCATCGACCGGGTCGAGTGGACGATCGCGTCAGCGCTGTTGCGTGCCGAAACGAGCTCGTGGAAACGCTTGTCTTCCTCGCGATGCGCCTCGGCGTCGGAAACCATCTTGTCGATTTCCTCTTCGGACAGGCCCGAACCGGCCTTGATTTCGATGCGCTGCTCCTTGCCGGTCTCCTTGTCCTTGGCCGAAACATGCAGGATGCCGTTGGCATCGATGTCGAAGGTCACTTCGATCTGCGGCATGCCCCGGGGCTTGGGCGGAATGCCGGCCAGGTCGAACCGCGCCAGCGACTTGTTGGCCGCGGCCTGTTCGCGCTCGCCCTGCAACACGTGGACGGTGACCGCGCTCTGGTTGTCTTCGGCGGTCGAGAAGGTCTGCGACGCCTTGGTCGGAATCGTGGTGTTCTTCTCGATCAGCTTGGTGAACACGCCGCCCAGGGTTTCGATGCCCAGCGACAGTGGCGTGACGTCGAGCAGCAGCACGTCCTTGACGTCGCCCTGCAGCACGCCGCCCTGGATCGCCGCGCCAACGGCCACGGCCTCGTCCGGGTTGACGTCCTTGCGCGGTTCACGGCCGAAGAACTCCTGGACCGACTTCTGCACCAGCGGCATGCGCGTCTGGCCGCCGACCAGGATGATTTCGTCGACGTCGCCGATCTTGAGTCCCGCATCGTTGAGCGCGGTCTTGCATGGTTCGATGGAACGCTTGACGAGTTCCTCGACCAGCGACTCGAGCTTGGCCCGGGTCACCTTGATGTTGAGGTGCTTGGGTCCGGTCTGGTCGGCCGTGATGTAGGGCAGATTGACTTCGGTCTGCTGGGCCGAGGACAGCTCGATCTTCGCTCTTTCGGCGCCTTCGCGCAGGCGCTGCAATGCCAGCGGATCCTGGCGCAGGTCGACGCCCTGGTCCTTCTTGAACTCGGCGATCAGGTAATCCTGCAGGCGGTTGTCGAAATCCTCGCCGCCCAGGAAAGTATCGCCGTTGGTCGCGAGCACTTCGAACTGCTTTTCGCCGTCGACGTCGGCGATCTCGATGATCGACACGTCGAACGTGCCGCCGCCCAGATCGTAGACGGCGACCTTGCGATCGGCGCCCGTCTTGTCGAGCCCGTAGGCCAGTGCCGCCGCGGTCGGCTCGTTGATGATGCGACGAACGTTCAAGCCGGCGATCTTGCCGGCATCCTTGGTTGCCTGGCGCTGCGAATCGTTGAAGTAGGCCGGCACCGTGATCACGGCCTCGGTCACTTCCTCGCCCAGGTAATCCTCGGCGGTCTTCTTCATCTTCTGGAGCACGCGGGCCGAAACTTCCGGCGGCGCCATCTTCTTGCCGTCGACTTCCACCCACGCATCGCCGTTGTCGGCTTCGATGATCTTGAAGCCGACCAGGTCCTTGTCCTTCTGAACCACCTTTTCGGAATACTTGCGCCCGATCAGGCGCTTGACCGCGTAAAGCGTGCGGGCCGAGTTGGTGACGGCCTGGCGCTTGGCCGGCTGGCCGACCAGCACTTCGTCGTCCTTGGTGAAGGCCACGATGGACGGCGTGGTGCGGTCACCCTCGGCGTTTTCGATCACGCGAGTCTTGCCGCCTTCCATCACGGCCACGCAGGAATTCGTGGTTCCCAGGTCTATGCCGATTATCTTGCTCATGTCACTAAATCCCGTAGTTGCCGATAGTCGCTAAAAATAGTCGCTAAAAATAGTCGCTGAAAATAGTTGCT
>JAWLEW010000007.1:83191-100819 GCA_041685925.1 Wenzhouxiangellaceae bacterium
GCTGAAAATAGTTGCTGAAAATAGTTGCTGAAAATAGTTATTGAAAACAGTTCGTTTTCCGAAAAATCCTGTTGCGCGGCAGCCTTGCCCGCGACCCTGTCTTTCTAGTGGGGCTGGCGGCCTCCGATTTCAAACCGGAAGCCGTCGAGCGCACCCGCCGGGTCAGTCATTGCTCGCCACGATCACGCGGGCCGGACGAATCAACCTGTCGTTGAGCCGGTAGCCTTTCTGGAGCACGCGCACCACGGTGCCCGATTCGTGCTCGTCGCTGGGCTGGGTCGCCATTGCTTCGTGCCAGCTCGGGTCGAATTCCTCGTCCTGCGGATCGAGCATTTCCAGGCCGTGCGACGACAGCACCTGAAGCGCCTGCTTGCGCACCAGTTCCATGCCCTCGGAAGCATCCGGGGCACTATCGGCATCGGCCGACGAAAGCGCCTGGTCCATCGAATCCAGTACCTGGACCAGGTCGCGCATCAACGCTTCCAGCGCGAACTTGCGCGTCTTGGCCATCTCACGCTCCAGGCGCTTCTCGCGATTGTCCATGTCGGCCTTCAGCCGCAGCATCGCTTCCTTCATCCGGGCCAGTTCCTGGCCGGTATCGCCCGGGTCCTGCGCGCCCTCGTCGGCCCCGCCCGGGACATCCGCTTCATTCGGCACGGCGTCGTCGGCATTGCCGGATTCTTCGCCGTGCTCCGGAGGCTCGTCGAAATGATTTTTCTCGTCCTGGTTCATTGCGGTCTCGACTCCTGTTACAGCACCGCGCTCACGAGGCGGCATCCGAGGTGATTTGCGTTGATGGCTGCCAACATGGGGCCCGGAATCGACGATTGCAACCGATACAATAGTCGGCCGAAGAAAGCGCCGCCGCGCTATCCTCGAGCCCTGAACCGGAACCGGATTTCCCAGATGCTGCGCTCGCTGGCCATTTCGAACTTCACCATCATCGACCGCGTCGAACTGGACTTCGCACCCGGCTTCGGCGCAATCACCGGCGAGACCGGGGCGGGCAAATCGATCCTGGTCGACGCGCTGGGCCAGTTGCTGGGCGATCGGGCCGAAACGACGCTGGTCGCCGACGGCAGCCGCCAGGCCGATCTTTCGGCGGAGTTCGACCTGACCGAAGATCACCCGGCGCTGGACTGGCTGCGACAACAGGCGCTGGAAGACGAAGACGGCCGCGTGCTCCTGCGACGGGTCATTCCGGCCGACGGCGCTTCCAGGGCGTGGATCAACGGCCAGCAGGCCGCGATCGGCCAGCTGCGCGAGATCGGCGCGCTGCTCGTCGAGATCCACGGCCAGCACGAACATCAGCGACTGACCGACCCGGCCTACCAGCGGGACTGGCTGGACCGCCAGGTCAAGTCGGACGTTCGCTCCGCCGTCGCCGAAAATGCGCACAGCTACCGGGAACGCTGCCGGGAACTGGAAACCCTGATCGAGGACGCCGGCGGCGAGGATGGCGAACTGATGCAGTTCCAGCTCGCCGAACTGGACCGTCTGGGCCTGGCCGAACACGAATTCGAACGACTCGAAGTCGACCAGCGCAGGCTGGCTTCGGTCGACGAGCTTCGGCGCGGCTACGCCGAGGCGCTGGAAGCGCTGAGCGGCGAGCCGCATTCGGCGGCCGGGCGGACGCGGCAGGCCCAGCGGGCCCTGGAGGCGATTTCCGATCGCGAACCCGAATTGTCCGAGCTACTGGAAATGATCGCCACGGCGCAGGTCAACCTGGACGAGGCCGACAGTGCCCTGCAGCGTCTCAACGACGAGCTGGAGATCGACCCGGACCGCCTGGAGCAGGTCGAGCAGCGGCTCGCGCGCGCCATCTCGCTGGCGCGCAAGCACGGCGTGGAACCGGGCAAGCTGCCGGATTTCCACGAACGGCTGCGGCGGCGGGTCGACCGGATCGACCAGTTCCAGGCCGAGCGCGAAGCGGTCGAAAAACAGGTCGAGTCCGCGCTGGAGCAATGGCGCGAGAGCGCCGAGGCCCTGCACGCGGCGCGCAGTCGGGCGGCGGAGAAACTGGGTGAGAAAGCCGTTCGCGCGCTGGCCGAACTCGGGATGACCGAGGCCCGGCTGGAGTTCGACCTGGCGCTCGATCCCGAAGCGCCGGTATCAGCCAGCGGCGCCGACCGGGTGGAAATGCTGTTCAGCGCCAACCCCGGGCAGTCGCCCAAGCCGGTCAAGCGGGTGGCCTCGGGCGGCGAACTGTCGCGTCTCAGCCTGGCGCTGATCATCGCCGCCGGCGACCAGGCGCGGGGGCGCGTGCGGATCTTCGATGAGATCGACGCCGGGATCGGCGGCGAGACGGCGCATTCGGTTGGGCGGTTCCTCAAGCAGGCAAGCACGGCCGGCCAGGCGTTCTGCGTCACTCACCTGGCGCAGGTGGCCGCACGCGCCGACTACCAGTTCCGGGTCGACAAGCGCCCGGCCGAAACGTCCACCCGAATCGACATCCAGCGACTCGAAGGCGAGACGCGCGTGACCGAACTGGCGCGCATGCTGGGCTCCACCGATTCGGAAACCGGCCGTCGACACGCGGAATCGTTGCTGGAATCCTCCGAGTAGCGGTCGCCGGCCGCCGATGCCGCGGTCGATGCAGACTTTTTCAGCGCTTCCTTAGCGCGAATCCTTCCCGGTACCCTTGCGCACGTACAGCACCAGCGAATGATCGATGATCTCGTAGCCGTGCTTGGCGGCAATCTGCTCCTGCAGGCGCTCGATCTCGTCGTCGTAGAACTCCACGACTTCGCCGCTCTCCAGATCGACCATGTGATCGTGGTGCTCGCCTTCGTCGAGCTCGTAGCAGGCCTGCGGCGCACGCCCGGAACCGTCGTCGAACATGTGCTTGCGCACCAATCCGGCCGACTCGAACTGGTTGAGCACGCGGTAGACGGTGGCCAGACCGATATCTTCCCCCTGGTCGATCAGCATCCGGTGCACGTCGTCGGCCGTGACGTGCTTCTGGGTTGCCGCGTCCAGCAGCTGCAGGATTCTCAACCTCGGAAGCGTGACCTTCAGCCCCGCCCTGCGTAGTTCACGAGTTTCTTCGGACATGCGATTGCCACCGGTAATTGGAATGATTATTGTATCATTTTAACCTTTCTGCACTGGATGACCCTGCCTTATGTCGCGAACCGTTCTCCTCCTGATCCTGGCCGTGCTGATGAGCGGCTGCAACGTGGTCTACAAACAGAACATTCAGCAAGGCAACGTACTCGACGGCGAGGATCTCGACCGGCTCGAAACCGGCATGACCAAGCGGCAGGTGATGGTGCTGCTGGGGTCGCCGGCCATTCAGAGCCCGTTTCATTCCGATCGCTGGGACTACATCAATTCATTCGCGTCCCGCGGCGGCAAGGCCGACCGGCGCACGTTGACCGTAGAGTTCGAGAATGACCGCGTCGTCGACTTCAGTGGAAGCTATCTCCGCGACGCCGCGATGGCCGGAACCGATCCGGAAGATCTCGACATCATCGACCCGGAGACCAACCAGCCCGTGCTGCCGCCCACCGAACTGGAAGACGACACGCCCGTCCCGACCCCCAACGATCCTGGCGGCGGCTGAGGTCGCGGTGGGCCGGAACCGCGATCGGCACACCGGCGCGTGCGGTCACTCGCTGCGTTTCCTGGCCTCCGCCGCCAATCTTCGGGCTAATTTGGGGTCGATCCTGAGCGGCCGGTAGATCTCCACCCGATCTCCGTTTCGCACCGGATCGTCAGGCCTGCGCAACGACGCGAAGACGCCCAGCCGCCCGGGATCGATCTCGAGATCCGGGAAACGCCGGCGAATGCCCGAGCATTCGATCGCATCCGCTATCGTCGCGCCCGCTTGAAGTTCGACCGGGATCACGACCTGAAGCTCCGGCCAGGCTACCGCCACCTCGGCTTCGATCCGCTCGGGTCGATCAGCCGCCGCCATACAGCGTATCCGCGCGCCGGCAGAAATCATCCACCATCCGGTTGGCAACGCTGACGAAACCGCGGCTGAATGCCGCGACCAGCATCGGGTTGTCGAATTCGAACCCGAGCGAAAGCTGCACGCGACTGCCGATGCCGAGGTCGGAAAAATGCCACTCGCCGGAAAAATGCCGAAACGGACCTTCGGCCAGGTTGAGTCGAAGCAATTCCCCGGGAATCAGATCGTTGCGCGTGGCGATGCGCCGGTTGACGCCGGCGACCGAAACCTCCAGCGACGCGTACTGATGGTCCCGGGTTTCCTCGTAGCACTCGGCATCCACCACCCACGACAGAAATTCCGGGTAGCGCTCGACGTCGCGCACCAGGTCGAACATCTGCATCGGCGTGTAGCTGACCAGCGCTGATCTTTGAATTTCCGGCATGGGGCGAAATGATACCCGATGCGATAGACTCGTCGTCCAGTCGTTTGCAAGAGTGCCGGAGCAGTGAATTCGCAGGGAAGTTCGACCATTGCGCTGAACAAGCGCGCCCGCTTCGAATACCACCTTGAAGAGCGCATCGAGGCCGGCATTTCCCTGATGGGCTGGGAAGTCAAGGCGCTGCGGGCGGGCAATATCCAGTTCGGTGAAAGCCACGTACTGGTGCGCGGCGGCGAGGCGTTCCTGTTCGGCTGCGTCATCAACCCGCTGACCTCGGCTTCGACCCACGTCGAAACCGATTCGATGCGCACGCGCCGGCTGCTGCTGCACAAGCACGAACTCGCACGCCTGATCGGCCAGGTCGAGCGCAAGGGCTACACGCTGGTGCCGACCGCGATGTACTGGAAGAAGGGCAAGGTCAAGGTCGAAATCGCGCTGGCCAAGGGCAAGAAGCAGCACGACAAGCGCCGCACCGAAAAGGAACGCGACTGGCAGCGCGAAAAGGGCCGGATTCTGAAACAGCGGTAACCCGGCGCGATATCGCGTAGACTGCGTCAAGTCCGGTCGAACTTTTCCGGCCCGGACCAGTCATAATCATTGAACAATCTTCGGGGGCGTTCTGGCTTCGACGTGGATCGGACGTACCCTGGGGCATGCCGAGGAGGCAGCAATCCTCGTAAAACCTGGCTGCAAACTGTTAGTTGCCAACGACGACAACTACGCACTGGCTGCCTAAAAACCAGCCTGCTCTCCGCCGGTTGAGCCTGCGCTTCCGACCGGAGATCATTTAGCAGGATCGCATCAGGTCGAGTTTCGGGGCCTGGTGTTAAATCAAACCGCAACTGGCCGGCATGCATGCCCTGCCCCTCGGGCGGCATGACGGCGAGAAAAAATCGAGCGGGCTAAGCATGTAGAACCAGGATCAAATGGTTCGCGGACGGGGGTTCGACTCCCCCCGCCTCCACCAGATCCCCGGAAGGGCCGGCAGCGATGCCGGCCTTTTTATTTGGCCGACCAAGGCCGCAGCCATTGCCGTCGCGGTTTATTGACGGCCGTCAAAATGTGACGCCGGAGTCAAACGTACTCTGGAGTCCAACTCCTGGAAAACCGACCCTGGAAACTGGAGACCGCACCGATGCTGGACGTCAATCCTGGAACCGTCTGCCGACTGATCGACCTCGCGCGCGAATTTCATGCCCAGCAGGAACTCGACGTCGCCGACGAGGCCCAGGCGCTCGATGACGACTGGCAGGCCCGGATCCTCGAGCCGCACGCGGAAGACCCGATCCTGGAGGAATTCTGCTCGCTTGTCGACGATCTGAATCCCGATCAGCAGCAACAGGTCGTTGGCCTGCTCTGGCTGGGACGCGGCGACTATGAGCTCGACGAATGGGACGAACTCCTGGAATATGCCGAGGAAGCCTGGAACCGGAAGACCGGCGAATACCTGCTGGCCCATCCCATGCTCGCAGAACACCTGACGGTGGGGCTCGAACAGCACGGCTACAGCTGCGAAGACTAGCCATCGGCAACCCGCCGATCGCCGCGACACGCTTGGCGTGGGCCGTTTTGCGATAGCATTACGCGCTCTCAAGCCGCTTGCCGTCCATGATCAGTGCATCCATCGCCGTCGTTTCCGGCCTCGTGCTGCTGCTGTGGTCCGCCGATCGATTCGTCGAGGGCGCGGCCTCGGTGGCGCGGCATTTCGGGATGTCGGCACTGGTGATCGGCATGGTGATCGTCGGCTTCGGCACCTCCGCCCCGGAAATGCTGGTCTCGGCCCTGGCCTCGACGCAGGGCAACCCGGGAATCGCGCTGGGCAACGCCTACGGCTCGAACATTGCCAACATCGCGCTGATTCTGGGGATTACCGCGCTGGTCGCGCCGATCGCGGTGAAATCCAGCGTGCTGCGCACCGAACTGCCGATTCTGCTCGCGGTGACTGCCTTTGCCGCCTGGCAGCTGGCCGACGGACAGATCACCCGGGGCGAGGGTTTCGCCCTGCTCGGCCTGTTCGTGGTCGTGATGGGCTGGTCGTGCTGGCGCGGAATGCGTTCGCCCGACGACGTCATGGGCATCGAGTTCGAGCAGGAACTGGTCGAGCATGCAATGCCGCTGGGGCGGGCCGTGGTCTGGCTGCTGATCGGCCTGGTCGTGCTGATTGCCAGTTCGCGCCTGCTGGTCTGGGGCGCCGTGGAAATCGCGCTCGGATTCGGCGTCAGCGACCTCGTCATCGGGCTGACCGTCATCGCCATCGGTACCTCACTGCCGGAGCTGGCCTCCTCGCTGATCGCCGCTCGCAAGGGCGAACACGACATCGCGCTTGGGAATGTAGTCGGATCCAACCTGTTCAACACGCTGGCCGTGGTCGGAATCGCCGGCAGCATCCACCCGATGAGCATCGACCCGGCGGTGCTGTATCGCGACCTGCCCGTGATGGCAGTATTGACCGTCTCGCTGTTCGTGCTCGGCTACGGCTGGCGCGGCAACGGCCACATCAACCGGATCGAGGGTGGAATCCTGCTGGCCGCATACATCGGCTATACCGCCTACCTGGTCGTGACCATGGTCTCCTGAGTTCGTCCTCGCCCGAAGAAGGCGCCCGACCGGAAAACAGCTTCAGGTCCGAAGCCCGCCGGCGTCACCGGCGGGGATTCATCAAGTGGAACCCGGCCGCGGCGCTGCCGCCTTGGACAGTCGGTCGGAAATCGCCTCCCAGCCGGCTGTTGCCGGCGGCGCCTCGATCAGGATGCGATCCGGGTTCCCGGCGTCGGCACGCCGCAGCGTCGCGTACAGGACGCGCGCGAACTGGACCGGCTGGCGCGGCATCTCGATCCAGCTGACGTTCGCCGCGGCCGTCGAAGCCTCGCGCCGGGCCAGGACCGCAATGCGTTCAGCGGACGCCGCGCAGGCATCGACCCGAGCCGCCAGGGCATCGGCATCCACCAGTTCAACGGCGGCGCCCGGAGCGTAATGCGATGCCAGCCGACCCGACGCCCGCGGCCCCTGCCGATCGCCGACCCGTTCCAGCGGCTCACCAAGCTCGGCCTCGATGGCATCGATGCGGATCATGCCGGGGCGCAGAAGCCTCGGTTTCGATCCGGTCAGATCGACGATGGTGGACTCGACCCCCACGGCGCACGCCCCACCGTCGACCACGGCTGCCACCTCGCCGCCGCTGAATTCTTCGATCACGTGCCCGGCGGTCGTCGGGCTGACATGGCCGAAACGATTGGCCGATGGTGCAGCCAGCGCCCCGCCAAAAGCCTGCAGCAACGCAAGCGCGACGGGATTGCCCGGCACGCGCAGCCCAATCGTGTCCTGGCCGCCGGTGATCGCATCCGACACCCCGTCGGCGCGCTTGAGCACCAGCGTCAGCGGACCGGGCCAGAACATGTCGGCAAGCCGTTGCGCCGAAGCAGGCACGTCACGGGCCCAACGCGACAATGCTTCGGCCGCAGGCAAGTGGACGATGACCGGGTGATCGGCCGGACGGCCCTTGGCGCGGAAGATGCCGGCCACGGCTTCCGGGACGGCCGCGTCCGCGCCCAGTCCGTAGACGGTCTCGGTCGGAAACGCCACGAGCTTGCCGGCGCGCAGCAGATCGGCGGCGCGTTCCAGGTCCTGCGCTGAGCTGCCCAGCCGGATCACGCCTGGAATTTTTCCGGGCGCAGCACTTCGACGTCGCTCAACAGCAGGATCATCGCGTAATTGTCGTAGTAGTGCTGCTGCAGGTGCGCGGCAATCCTCCGGGCCGTCGCTTCGTCGCATACCACCTCGATGCGAATATTGCTCTCGACCTCCCAGCCGGCCTCGCGGACGCCGCGATGCCCCCTGCCGCGCGCGTTGGTGATGGTATAGCCGGCCGCGCCAAGGCGCTCGAGATCACGCACCATTCGGGCCTCCAGCGCGCTTTCGGTCACCACGGTCAACAGCTTGAGTATGTGCGATCGATCCTGGTTCATGCCTCATCCACCTCCGGGCAGTGCGTGCAGGAATTCGGCAAGCCGCCAGTACAGCGGAATGCCCACCAGTACGTTGAAAGGAAAGGTCACCCCCAGCGATGCGGTCAGCGAAAGCGTGGGGTTGGCTTCCGGCACCGAAATTCGCATGGCCGCCGGCACCGCGATATACGACGCGCTCGCCGCCAGCGTGGCCAGCACCATGGTGCCGCCCGGCGAAAGACCGAGCGCCAGCCCGAGCAGCCCCCCGACCACGGCGCCGAAAAGCGGCATCGCGATGCCGAAGCCGATCAGGAACAGGCCGTAGTGGCGCAGGCTGCCGGCCCGGCTGGCCGTGATCAGGCCCATTTCCAGCAGGAACACCGCCAGGATGCCCTTGAACAGGTCGAAGAACAGGGGTTCGATCGAGGCCAGGGCGTCCGGATCGGACAGCCAGCCGATCAGCAGCCCGCCGATCAACAGCACGATGCCCTTGCCCAGGAACACCTCGTGGGCGACCTCGCCCCAGCGCGTCTGCTGCCCCCTGCCGCGCACCAGCAGGATGCCGACCAGGATGGCCGGAATTTCCAATACCACCAGCAACAGCGGCATCTGGGCCTCGAATTCGATGTTGCGCGAAGCCAGCCAGGCCACCGCCACCGCATAGGTGCCGACACTGACGGAACCGTAGTGCGCCGCGATGGACGCGGCGTCGGCGCGCTTGAATTTTCCGAGCAGCAGCAGGACCGGAAAGGCGACCAAGGGCAGGAATACGCCCAGCGCCAACGCCGCCAGGATGTCGGGCAGCAGCGCCAGAAACGGCTGGCGCGCAAGCTCCACCCCGCCCTTGAGTCCGATCGACAGCAGCAACAGGATGCTGACGAACTCATAGATGGCCGACGGCAGCTTGAGCTCGGACTTGGCGAGGCCGGCGGCCAGGCCGAGCAAAAAGAACAGGATGATCGGGTCCATCAATACGTGCCTCTTTCAACCCTCCAGCGCAGGCTTTCGCCGGCGCGCAGCGGAACGCCGGGCTGGCCGCCCATGTCGACTTCCTCGGGCACCTGCCAGTCCTCGCGGGACAGCGTGATCCGGCCGCTGTTGCGCGGAAGGCCGTAGAAGTCCGGCCCGTGAAAGGCGGCAAAGGCCTCGAGACGCTCCAGCATGCCCTCGGCCTCGAAGACTTCCGCGTACAGCTCCAGCGCGACGGGCGCGCTGTAGACGCCGGCGCAGCCGCAGTCCGACTCCTTCGCGCCCTTCGGATGCGGCGCCGAGTCGGTCCCCAGGAAAAACTTCGGGTTGCCGCCGGTCGCCGCGGCAACCAGCGCCCGGCGATGCGCTTCGCGCTTGACGATGGGCAGGCAGTAGTGGTGCGGCCTGAGGCCGCCGACGAACATGGCGTTGCGATTGAGCAGCAGATGGTGCGCGGTGATGGTTGCGGCAACGCGCTTGGGCGCCTGCGTGACGAAGTCCACGGCATCCCGGGTCGTGACGTGCTCGAGCACCATTCTCAGTTCGGGCAACTCGCGCACCAGCGGCTCGAGGTGGCGCTCGATGAACACGGCCTCGCGGTCGAAGATGTCGATTTCCGGATCCGTCACCTCGCCGTGCAGCAGCAGCGGCAGGTCCGCTTCCTGCATCGCCTCCAGCGCCGGGCGGGCGCGCCCGAGGTCGGTCACGCCCGAATCGGAATTGGTGGTCGCCCCGGCCGGGTAGTACTTCACCGCGTGGACGAAACCGCTTTCGGCCGCGCGCCGGATTTCGTCCGGCGAGGTGTTGTCGGTCAGGTACAGCGTCATCAGCGGTTCGAAAGTCGTTCCCTCCGGCAGGCCGTCCAGGATCCGCCGCCGATACGCGGCCGCCGCGGCAACGGTGGTCACGGGTGGCTTGAGATTGGGCATCACGATGGCGCGCGCGAAGCAGCGCGCCGTCGCCGGCAGCACCGACTGCAGGACCGCGCCGTCGCGCAAATGGAGATGCCAGTCGTCGGGACGGGTCAGGGTGACCTTCTGCTTGCTCATCGGCTGGGCGATCTGCGGGGTATTGCCGGATTGTACCCGGACCGAACCGGCAGGTTGACTAGCCGGCCGATGCCGCCAACCAGTGCCAGAACGGCACCGTCGCGGCCGAGAACAGCACGCCCCAGGCCACCATGGCCGAGGCCAGCGGCGGCGCCAGTCGCGCGCTCGACGCCAACGCCGCCGCGGTGATCATGGGCGGCATGGCCGATTCGAGCACCGCGACTTCGAATACCGGCGATTCGACCCGAAACGCCAGCCCGGCCAGCAGCGCTGCAGCCGGGAGTATCACCAGCTTGCCGGCCAGGCCGAACGCCAGCGGCCAGCGGTATTCGGACACCAGGCGAAGGCGCAACTGAAGCCCGACCGCCAGCGTGACCAGCGGCAGCAGCATGTCGGCAAACGTCTCGGCCAGCGTCATCAGCCAGTCGGGGAACCAGGCGTTGCCCAGCAGCAGCGCGCCGACCAGGGCCGCGAACGGCGGAAAAGTGGCGATCCGCCGGGCGATCATCCCGATCGTGGGCGCCGGGCCGTCGCCGTACCAGGCCACCACGAACAGCACGTGGGTGCACACGATCAGGAACGAGCCGAACTGGTCGTAGACCACCGCGAACCGGACCTTGTCGGCGCCCAGCAGCGCCTCGACCAGTGGAAAGCCCAGGAAAGAAGTGTTGCCGAGCGGAATCAGGACCAGCAACACCGCGGTCGCCGGACGCGAGAACCCGAACACGCGCGAAGCCAGCAGCACCATCGCGATCGTCAGCCCCAGCAGCAGCCAGGGCGTGAGGACCAGCGGCAGCAGGTCCCGGGAAGGCTCCAGCGCAGGCACGTGGATGAAGATCAGCGCCGGCAGGCACATCACGATGACCACGCGATTGAGTGTCTCGGCGGCGTTGTCCGGCAGCACCCGCCCGGCCGCGAACAGTCGGCCCAAAGCGATCAGCAGCAGGATAGTGCCGTAGGCGCCCATGGGCAGCGATCAGGTACCGGCGGTTACAGGCCTTCGAGGACGTCGGCGCCTTCGGGCACCTCGAATTCGAATACGTCCGAATCGATATCGGGATTGCGCCTGATTTCGGTCAGCGTCAGGCGCGTGGACTGGTCGAACGGGTCGAACAGGTCCAGCACGGCCGGGTTGCCGTCGCGGAACGTCAGCCGCGCCATCTCGATCTCGGCCTGCTCGGCCAGCGGCTCGAACCGGAGCCGGTCCGGACGATCGGAGGGCAGGATGCGGTAGAACTTTTCCAGCAGCTCGGGCCGGGTCAGCACGAGTATCGGCGAATCCCCGGGTGCCGGCTGCGGCCGCACCGTGACCTGGTCCAGCGACTCGTCGTAGTGCCACAGCTGCTCGCCATCGGCCACGATCACCTGCGGAAACGGCTCCAGGTAGTCCCAGCGAATGAGGTTCGGCTTCTGGAAATACATCCGCCCGGTACTCTCCTCGACCACCTCGTCATCGGCATCGATGGTGATCTGGCTGAACTCCGCGCTCAGGCTGTCCAGGCCCTCGGCGAATTCGTCGAGCAGCGCGCGCGCATCGGGCTGGGCCTGCGCCGGGGCAAGAAACGTCGCGAGCAGCAGCGCAGAAACGGCAAGCTGGATCAATACCGGCAATGTCTTTGGCTTCAATTTCTTCATGACCCGATTATGACCGCGATCGCATGAACCGTGGCTGAAGCGTGCAGCCACCGCCCCGCATCGTAGGACCGGTCTCCCGGCCGGGATTGGCGCCGGAGCGTAGCGAACGCTTCGCAGGACGTGGCCGCCGGAGCGCAGCGACCGCAGTGTACGTGTTGTGTACATGAGGATTGGGCTCACCCCGCCGGACGCCGCCTGCCAAGTGCGCAGTGGCTCCAGCGTCAATCCCGCGGCGGCGGGGCTGGGGCCAGGACCTCCCGCTGCCCATTGTGCTCCGGCGGACTCACGATCCCCTGCGCTTCCATCTCCTCGATCAGGCGCGCGGCCCGGTTGTAGCCGATGCGCAGCTGGCGCTGGACGCCCGAGATCGAGGCGCGCCGGCTTTCCAGCACGTAGGCGACGGCCTTGTCGTAGAGCTCGTCGGATTCGTCGCCGGATGCGGCCTCGGGCAGCCCGGTGGCCCCGATCTGCTGGCCGTCGGAGGTGGTCTGGGTGTCGGCCAGCACTTCTTCGAGGTAATCGGGCTCGCCCTGGGAACGCAGCCACTCGACCACGCCGTGGACTTCATGATCGTCGACGAAGGCGCCGTGGATGCGCTCGGGCAGGCCGCTGCCCGGCGGCAGATACAGCATGTCGCCGTGGCCCAGCAGGTTTTCGGCGCCCTGCTGGTCGAGGATGGTGCGCGAATCGACCCGCGACGACACCTGGAACGCCATGCGGGTCGGGATATTGGCCTTGATCAGGCCGGTGATCACGTCCACCGAGGGCCGCTGGGTCGCGAGGATCAGGTGAATGCCGGAAGCGCGCGCCTTCTGCGCCAGACGCGCGATCAGCTCCTCGACCTTCTTGCCGACGATCATCATCATGTCCGCGAATTCATCGACCACGACCACGATGAACGGCAGTTTTTCGAGCTTCGGCCGTTCTTCGCCCTCGGCCAGCGTACTTGGATCCACGGTCGGGTCTTCCAGCGGCTTGCCCTTGGCCTCGGCATCGCCCACCTTGCGGTTGTACCCGGCCAGGTTGCGCACGCCCAGCTGCGACATCAGCCGGTAGCGCCGCTCCATTTCCGCCACGCACCACCGCAGCGCATTCGCCGCTTCCTTCATGTCGGTGACCACCGGCGCCAGCAGGTGCGGAATGCCTTCGTAGACCGACAGCTCCAGCATCTTCGGATCGACCATGATCATTCGCACCTGGTCGGGCGAGGCCTTGTAGATCAGGCTCAGGATCATGGAATTGACCGCCACCGACTTGCCCGAGCCGGTGGTGCCGGCCACCAGCAGGTGCGGCATGCGCGCAACGTCGGCGACCACCGGCCGCCCGGAAATGTCCTTGCCGAGCCCAAGCGTCAGCGCCGAGCTGGATTTCTCGTAGGCCTGGGAAGCCAGGATTTCACGCAGGTAGACGATCTCGCGCTTGGTGTTGGGAATCTCCAGGCCGATCACGCTCTTGCCCGGAATCACGTCGACCACGCGCACCGAAATCACGCTCAGACCCCGCGCCAGGTCCTTGGAAAGGTTGGAAATCTGGCTGCCCTTGACCCCGGCGGCCGGCTGCAGCTCGAAGCGCGTGATCACCGGACCGGGATGCACCGCCACGACTTCGACCTCGATCCCGAAATCGGAAAGCTTGAGCTCCACCTGGCGGCTCATCGCCTTGAGCGTTTCGGTCGAATAACCCGGCTCCTGCTCCGGCGCCTCGTCGAGCAGGTCCAGCGGCGGCAGGCTGCCGGCCGGCAGATTCTTGAACAGCGAGCGCTGCCTGGCCTTCTTTTTCGCCTTTTCGTCCTCGTCGGACTCCACGCGCGGCTCGATGCGGACTTCCGGGCGCTTCTTGCGCTTGACGGTATCGCGCTTTCGGATGACTTCGCGCTCGGCGCGGGCGCGCCGACCGGCCATCCAGTCTCGGCCTTCGGCCAGTTTTTGACCGCTCCAGGCCCAGGCCGCGATCGCCCAGCCGCCGATTCGATCGACGACGTCGATCCACGAAAGGCCGGTAAACAGCGTGATGCCGGCCAACAGCACCGCAAGGTTGATCAGCGCGGCGCCGGTAAACCCCATGACCTGGACCATGGGCCCCGACAGCAGGTCGCCGATGATGCCGCCGGTGTGGTCCAGGTCGCCGCGCGGCTGCATCTCGAACAGGATGCAGCCTGAAAGCATGATCAGCACCAAGCCGCCCAGCCGCACGCCCCACTCCGGCCATCCAACCGGCTCGGAACGCTCCTGCAGCAGCTTGACCGCCGCGGCCCCGAGCAGCAACGGCAGCAGCCAGGCCATGTAGCCGACGACGACGAGAAGAAAATCGGACACCCAGGCGCCGAAACTTCCGCCCAGGTTGTTGACCGCGCTGCCGCCGCTGCTGGAGAAACCGGGGTCGCGGACATCGTGCGTCAGCAGGGTCAAAAGCAGATAGGCGGCGATCACCGTGACCAGCAGGAACAGCGACTCGAAAAGTCGCCGCTCGAGCTTTTCCGGGAATTGCGGTTCCGATGATTTGCGAGCGCTCCGGGCCAAACTCGACATTCCTTGAAATAGCAAAGCTAAGTGATTATTTCAGATTCTTTTTAACGCATCCACCCCCGCTTGGAGAGGGCTGGCCGCACTTTCGGGGCCGCGGCGCGATACGATATGCGCGCTTGAATCGACTTGGAATGCGGCCACCGGAGCCACATGTAGTTCGGTTCTGATCTGACACGCACAGCGGAGTAAGTATACATGGCCGATTCCCGCCATCATCGCCTCCTGATCCTCGGATCCGGCCCGGCCGGCTACACCGCGGCGATCTACGCCGCGCGCGCGAACCTGGCGCCGACACTGGTCACCGGCATCGAGCAGGGCGGGCAGCTGATGACCACCACGGACGTGGAAAACTGGCCCGGTGACGCCGCCGACCTGCAGGGCCCGGACCTGATGAAGCGCATGCTCGACCATGCCGAGCGCTTCGACACCGAACTGGTCCTCGATCACATCCACAATGCCGATCTCGGCAAGCGGCCGTTCGAACTGACCGGCGACAACGGCGTATATACCTGCGACGCGCTGATCATCGCCACCGGCGCGTCGGCACGCTATCTGGGCATCGAATCCGAAGAGCATTTCAAGGGTCGCGGCGTTTCGGCCTGCGCCACCTGCGACGGCTTCTTCTACCGCGACAAGCCGGTGGCGGTCATCGGCGGCGGCAATACCGCGGTCGAGGAAGCGCTGTACCTGTCCAACATCGCCAGCAAGGTCACGCTGGTGCACCGTCGAGACGAGCTGCGGGCCGAAAAGATCCTGCAGGACCGGCTGTTCGCCCGCGAGGCCGAAGGCAAGGTGGAAATCCTCTGGGACCACGTCGTCGAGCAAGTGCTGGGCGACGACGACGGCGTGACGGGCGTGCGCCTGCAGCATGTCGAGACCGGAGACAGGCGCGAAATCGACGTTGACGCAATGTTCGTCGCCATCGGGCATGATCCCAACACGCAGATGTTCAGGGGCCAGTTGGACATGGAAGGCGGATATATCCGGATCAAGAGCGGGCTGGAAGGCATGGCGACCTCGACCAGCGTGCCGGGCGTGTTCGCCGCCGGCGATGTCGCCGACCACGTTTACCGCCAGGCCATCACCTCCGCGGGCTTTGGCTGCATGGCCGCACTGGATGCCGAACGGTTCCTCGACCAGCCCTGAGCCGAACCTGGCGCCGATCGGCGCCATCGGCCAGGACGCCTGGAACGCGCTCAACCGCGGCGCCAACCCGTTCACCGACCAACGCTTCCTGGGCGCGCTCGAGGCATCCGGCTGCGTCGGCGGCGATACCGGCTGGCAGCACGCGCCCATTGCGCAGGATCCGGCCGCCGGCGCGTGCGCACCGGCCTGGCTGAAATTCCACTCGCATGGCGAATTCGTGTTCGACTTCGCCTGGGCCGAGGCCGCGCACCGCGCCGGCATTCGCTGGTATCCGAAGCTCCTGATCGCCGCCCCGCTCACACCGGTCACCGGTCCGCGTCTGCTGGGCCACGAGGTTGGACCGCGCGAGGCGCTGATCACGCAGCTCGAAGAAACCGTCGAACGCGAGCGGCTGTCGAGTTGCGGCGTCAATTTCTGCGACCTGCAGGACCATGAACTGCTCGAAGACCGCCAGTGGCTGGGCCGGTTCGACTGGCAATTTCACTGGCACAATCGAGGTTACCGCGACTTCGACGACTTCGTGGCAGGCTTGCGCAGCAAACCGCGCAAGAACATCCGGCGCGAGCGCAGGCTGGCGCATGCCGAAGGCTGGCGCTATCGCTGGATCGACGGCAGCAACATCTCGGAAGCCGAAATCGACACCGTGGCCCGCTGTTACCACACCACCTTCGCGCTGTACGGCAATCTGCCGAGCCTGAACCGGGATTTTTTCCGGGTCGTCGCACGTTCTTTCGGCAAGCAGTTCCTGGTATGCATGGCTTCCAGGGACGACCAGGATCTTGCCTGCAGCGTATTCTGGCGCAACGGGTCTCGCCTGTTCGGCAGGTACTGGGGCGCCCTGGTCGAGACCCGCGACGTGCATTTCGAGGCCTGCTATTACCAGGGCATCGAATATTGCATTGCACACGGCCTGGAAGCCTTCGAGCCGGGCGCGCAGGGCGAGCACAAGATCAGGCGCGGATTCACCCCGGTCAAGACCTTCTCCCACCACTACATCCGCCATCCCGGACTGCGCGAAGGCATCCGCTCATGGCTGCAGATGGAAGCGCGGGCGCTGGAGCGCTACCGGGAAGACCTGAAATCCTTCGAGCCCTATCGCGAACCCGGCACAAAGTGAAACAATTCGCCGTGCACGTGCTCGACAAGAATCCCGACGCGCCTTTTCCCGATCCACGCCGGTGCGAACATCCGGACGGGCTGGTCGCCGTCGGCGGAGACCTCAGCCGAACCCGCCTGCTCAACGCCTATCGCCACGGAATCTTTCCCTGGTACGAACCCGGCGGCCCGATCCTGTGGTGGTCCCCCGATCCGCGTGCGGTGCTGATTCCGGGCCACATGCATGTGCCCCGACGGCTGGCGCGAACACTGCGCCAGAAGAGATTCGAGATCACCGTCAACCGGGATTTCGCCGCCGTCATCGACGGCTGCGCCGCGCCCAGGGACGATGCGGCCGGCACCTGGATCACGCCCGAAATGCGCCGGGCCTACATCCACCTCCACGAATGCGGCGATGCGGTCAGCCTGGAAGTTCGGCGGCAAGGCCGGCTGGTGGGTGGACTATACGGAGTGGCGATCGGTCGCCTGTTCTTCGCCGAATCGAAATTCCACTATGAGCGTGACGCTTCCAAGATTGCGCTGGTCGAACTCATGCGCCGGCTGGAGGCGCGAAGCTTCCTGCTCTGCGACTGCCAGCTGTGGAACCCCCACCTGGAACACTTCGGCGTACGCATGATCGATCGCAACGACTTCGTCCGCCTCGTGCGCCACGGCGTCAGCCTCCCTCCGGCATCGCTGGCAGAACAAGATTTCAGCGCTGACGATTGATCCCGCCGTCCTTCCTTCGACCGAATCGCAACGGCGCGCCACATGCGCGCGCAGCGCAGAAAGCGAATTGACTTCATAAAAAAAAGGCGCTGCCCGAAGGCAGCGCCGTCCCCACACGCCAGGGCAATTCACCGGAGCAAATCAAGGGCGGCAAAGAAGCCCTTTGGTTGCCGCGCTCCGGGATCGCCAATGGCCTACT
>JAWLEW010000008.1:0-25847 GCA_041685925.1 Wenzhouxiangellaceae bacterium
GTCGATGGTCTCAATCTGGTCATTTCTCCGCGCGCTGTCGCGCCGACGGCCGCGCTGCTCGCCGCGGCACGCAGCTTCGGGGCGCGGCAGGTTTTCCATGCTGCGGGCCTGGGGCCCGATTGCCGCGACCCTGAACTGTTCCTCTGGCGGTTGCTGGCCGACCTGCGACGCCAGCTCGACTTTTCCGACCCGATCCCGGCCGAGCCGGCTGCCATGCGCGAAACCCTGCCCAACTGGCTGGCGCGCGCGGCGGCCGCCGGCGGTCTCGCAATCGTCATCCAGGATGCACATGAACTGAGCCTCGATGGTCTGACCGCTGACCTCGAATGGCTGCCTGAATGGCTTCCCCAGGGCGTGGCGGTGCTGATTTCGGCGCCGCCGGGCCCGGCTGCCGAACAGTTTCGGGAGCGATCGGCGGCCGTGTTCGCCCTGCCCGACGATGATTCCCCGGCAGGTTCCGAACCCGCCCTGCCGGACCACCTGCTTGAATCGGACGCCGCGGGCCGGTGGCTGGAATTGTTGTGGATTGCCCGCGCGGGCCTCGATCTCGAAGTGCTGGAGGCTTTGACGCAATCGGGGATGGCGGCGCTCGACCCGTCAGCACCGGGTCTGCTGTTCGACGGTCGGCGCGTCGCGCTGGCCTCGTCATGGGTGCGCGATGCGGTGGCGAAACGCCTGCTTGGCGATCATGGCCGGCGCCAGGCATTGCATGTTCGACTGGCTGAATATTTCGGTAACCAACCCCGGATTGAAGCGCTTGAAATGGCCTGCTGGCACTGGGCGGCCGCCGGACGACTGGACCGGCTCGAAGAAACCCTCGTCGACACGCGTTTGCTGGAAGCCATGCATCAGCCTTCGCATTGTTTCGAAGCGCTCCGTCATTGGCGTACATTGGGCGGCAGCGATCGGATGCAGCAAACGCTGGAATTGGCCTGCATGTTTCCGGACCAGTCCAGCGACGCCATCCTCGGCGCTGCCCATGTCTTTGCGGTCGGTACAGGCATGGACGCGCCATTGGAATGGCTGCAGCGGGCCGCCGAACGGGCGGAATCCGAAGGCAACTCCCCTGCCCTGGTACAGGCACTGCAGCTGCTTTCCGCGCACGGCGACACGGGTGCTGCCGACACCGACGAGATGCTCCGACGCGCCCTGGCGCTGGTCGAGCAGGAACCCGAAATCGACGAGGCGGTCCGGGCTGCACTGCACCATCGCCTTGCCTGCCTGCTCGAGACCGAAGGACGCGAAACCGAAGCCAGGCAGGAATACGAGCTGGGCGTTGCGTGCACCGAAGCCGTTGCGGGTACCGATTCTCCACGACTGATCCCGTGGTTGAACAACCTGGCAGCAGCGCACAAGGCCGCCGGCGACCTGGGTGCCGCCGACCAGGTATTGCGCAGAGCGCTGCGCCTGTCGCGCGAAGGACTGGGATCGCGTCATCCAACCACAGCCGTGTGCTGTGATCAGCTGGCCGGAATCGCCTACATGAATGGCCAGTACGATGTCGCCGAGCCGCTGTACCGGGAGACGCTCGAAATCACCGAAGCGGCCTTCGGCCCGGACCATCCGGCCACCGCGGCCTGCCTGGGCAACCTCGGAAGCGTGCTGGATGCGCGCCAGAAATTTCGTGAAGCCGAGCAGTGTCATCGCCGTTCGCTGGGACTGCTGATGGCGCTCCATGGCGAGAACCACGAAGATACCGCCGGCTGCATGCACAATCTCGCAGTCGCGCTGGAATCGATGAGCAAAGCCGACGAGGCCGAGCAGCTTTATCGCCGGGCACTGGAAACCTGGAGCCAGGTGACCGGAGAGGAAAGTCCCGCATTCGCGACCACGCTGTTGAATCTCGCCGGCGTGCTGCGCGGGCGCGGCGCCTGGGGCGAAGCCGAAGCACTGTATCGGTCCGACATCGAACTCTGGCGCAAACTCCTGGGTGCCGACCACCCGCATACGCTGGGTGCCCTGACCGAGCTTGCACGACTGTACGTCGATGGCGGCAAACCCGAGATGGCCGAACCCCTGCTTTTGCACCTGAAAGACAAGACGGAGCAGCGGTCCGGGAAATCAGGAAGCGCTTATCTCGAAGTCGTCGCGCTGCTGGCGCGTGTATACCTGCATTTCGACCAGCGGCCCGAGGCGCGCGCCCTGATCGAAGACGCGCTTGCGGCCAGTGAAGGCACGCTGAACATGCTTTCGGCACCCATACAGAGGCTGCGCAAGCTTCTTGACGGCGTACAGCACAATCCCGCGGACCCGGCCCATTGATGTCGAACAGCCAATCGTCCATCCCCGAAATACCGCCGCTGTTCGAACCCGTCCGGGTCGACGATGCCCGAAATGTTGCGCATGAAGCAGCCGAGCGCGCGCGCGCCGGCGCGCCCGAAGGCACCCTGGTCTGGAGCGATACCCAGGCTGCGGGACACGGACGCTCGGGGCGACCCTGGGAATCCCCTGCGAGGGGCTTGTACGCCACCTTGATCCTGCGCCCGGAATTCGATTGGAAAAATACCGGGCAGATCGCGCTGGTGGGCCTTGTCTCACTCGGTGCGGCGGTCGCTTCCATGGTCGAACCCATGACGGAACTTCGCTATCGCTGGCCCAACGCCCTTCTGGTCGGCGGCACCCGTGTGGCAGGCCTGTGGCTCGAGGAAGACCGATCGGCAGGCTGGTTGACGCTGACATTGAGCTGCAACGTCGAGACGCGCCCGACGAACATCTTCGACGGCGGGTGCCTGCTCGAAGAAGGCGGGAATCCGGACATGACGCCTGAGCTTCTACTGGAGCAGTTTTCGCGTCAGTTCCTGGCCTGGTTGAACCTGTGGGCCGAGGAAGGCATGCAACCGATTCTGCGAGAATTTGCCAGCCGCAGCGAGCGGCCGGGCACGCCGCTTGCGCTGGTGATCGAAAAGGACCAGAAAATTGCCGGGACGCTGGCCGGCTTCGATTCACGTGGACGGCTGGAGTTGGACGTCGACGAAAAACGCCGGATCATTTCGATACGGCGCTTTCTCGGTCTGCAGCGATTGGGCGACGAGGAAGAGGCTTGATCTTTTCGCCGGGCGATATATCAGGCCGTTGAACCCGAACCCGCCGGAACCCGGGAGCCTTGCCCCCCTTCGTCGTCCTCGGATACGAATTCCTTGCCTTCCTTTTTGACGTCGTCGTACCAAAGGTCGTGGTGCTGCTCGGCCCACTCCGAACTCACATGGCCCTTTGTTATGGCATCCAGGGCGCCCCGGGCGCCAAGCGTTCCCATGTACATGTGGACGAAGCTGCCGCCGATATACAGCAGGGCAAGACCGGCGTGCACAAGCAGGGCGATCTGCATCGTCGAACGGGCTTCGAAGATGTTGGGCAGGATCAAGACGATGCCGGAAATGGCCACGACCAGCCCCCCGACCGCATTGAACCAGAACCAGAGTTTCTCACCGGCATTGAGCTTGCCGGTGGGCACGTGCTTGCCGGCGAAGCCGCCCTTGAGGAACCAGTCGACGTCGACCTTGGAGGGCATGTTGTCGCGCATCATCGATACGACCAGCAGTATCAGCGTCACGGCAAAAACCGGTCCCGAGTAGTTGTGGATGTACTTGGCCGCGAGGGCCCATGCCGAAAACCCTTCCGCACCCATCAACGGGATCAGCACCGCACGCCCGAACAGCAGGCTGAGTCCGGTGATCAGGAGGAGCAGGAACGCGATGGCCATGATCCAGTGCACGACCCGCACATACGCCGACCAGCGCGGGACGCGCTTTCCGGAAAGCGGTTTTTCCACTTTCTGCCCGCCGCCGCTCAGCACGAACATCCCGGCAACGCCGAGCAACATGATTGCAAGCAGCCAGGGGCCAAACGTCGCAACGGGGCCATTCCGAATCTGGCGGAAGTTCTGCCCGCCATTGTCGATCAGCACATTCGCCTCGGGGCCCTTGACCGCGCTGTACCCCTGGTTTCCCTGCCGGACTTCGCGCCAGATCTCCGAGCGCGGATTGGTTTCCTGCCAATCGGCGGAAGATTCGATCTGCGGCTGGGCCACGGCAACGTAAACGTATCCGGTCAAGGGAACAACCAGCGCCGCGACCAGAACCAGGGCGGAGCCCATCAGAATGCGTTTTGACTTGCTGCGCGTCGGGGTGCCTTTGCTCATTTTCCTGATCTCCAGTTCATCGATCGCTTTGACCCATGGCCAAACGATCGCGAAGTTTTTCCGCCTGCTCGTGATCCCGGTCCAGTTCACTTTCAACGAGTTCGCGCTGCTCGGGATTCACCCAGGGTTCGTCGATGGGCTCGATGGAACAGGCGCCAACGAGCATTGCCGAAAGAAACAAGCCGGACAGCCGTAAGCAAAAATGTTTTCCGGCAGTCATGCTCAGCGATCCCTTTGGCCGTCGAAACGTTGATTCAACTGCTCGCGCAATTCGCCGTCGTTTTCCAGCTTCTTCGCAAGCGGATCCGCCTCGCCCTTGTAGACCCCCGGCTCGTGGCGGGTCACGTCGGAGGACTCGTAGCAAGCCGTCAGCAGCAGCGCGCCGGCGGTCAGCAGAAGAATGTGTGGGATTCGGCTTCTCATGCGAATCAACCCGCGCCGTAGGCTTTCGACCAGCCCCAGGTCTGCGGACGACCGCCGCGGCGCATCACGCGCTCACGATAGATATCGGCGACCATGTCGCCGTCGCCGGCGAGCAGAGCCTTGGTCGCGCACATCTCGGCACAGGCAGGGAGTTTGCCTTCGGCAATGCGATTGGCGCCATACTTCTCGAACTCCTCCTCGGTGCCGTCTTCGCCCGGCCCGCCTGCACAGAACGTGCACTTGTCCATCTTGCCGCGCACCCCGAAGGCCTCGGTCTTCGGAAACTGGGGGGCGCCGAACGGGCAGGCGTAAAAGCAGTAGCCGCAGCCGATGCACAGATCCTTGTCGTGCAGAACGATGCCGTCATCGGTCGTATAGAAGCAGTCGACCGGACAAACGGCTGCACAGGGCGCATCGGTACAGTGCATGCAGGCAACCGAAATCGACTTCTCGCCGGGCAAGCCGTCGTTCAGCGTCACCACCCGGCGGCGATTGACGCCCCAGGGCACTTCGTTCGCGTTCTTGCAGGCCGTGACACAACCGTTGCACTCGATGCAGCGATCGGCATCACACAGAAATTTCATACGTGCCATTGCGGTTCCTCCCGTCTCAGGCGGCTTTGATCTGGCAAAGAGTCGATTTGGTTTCCTGCATCAGGGTCACCGGGTCGTAGCCATACGTGGTCGCGGTATTGCAGGCCTCGCCGCGAACATAAGGCTCCGATCCTTTGGGATAGCGGTCCACCAGATCCTTGCCCTGGTACCACCCTCCGAAATGGTAGGGGGTCCAGACCACGCCGCGCCCTACCCGGTCAGTGATCATGGCCCGAATCTTGATGTGTCCGCCCTCGGGACCCTCCAGCCAGACCCATTGATTGTCCTTGATGCCGCGGTCATTGGCGTCGGCAGGATTGATCTCGACGAACATGTCCTGCTGCAGTTCCGCCAGCCATTTCATCGAGCGGGTCTCTTCGCCGCCGCCTTCGTACTCGACCAGACGGCCGCTTGTGAACACCAGCGGGTAATCACCGGAGTGATCCGTATCCTGGATCGATGCATACCGCGTCGGCACCCGCCAGATGGACTGCCGGTCCTCCATGGTCGGATATTTCGACACCAGGTCGTAGCGCGCGGTATACAGCGGTTCGCGATGGAGCGGCACCTGGTCCGGGAAGGTCCAGACGATGGCGCGGGCCTTGGCATTGCCGAACGGCGCGCACTCGTGCGCGATGGCGACCCGCTGGATGCCCCCGCTCAAGTCGGTCTTCCAGTTGACGGCGTCGAGCGCGTCGGATTCCAGATCGCGAAATTCCGCGACATCCTGTTCGCTCGCTGATCCAGTCGGTTTTTCGCGCAGTCCTGCGACCCAGGCGATCGTCGCCAGCTCGTCTGCCGAAAGCTCCTGGTGCCAGCCGAGCCGTCGCAGCAGCCCGTAGGAAAACTCGGGGTAGCCGTCTTCGATATCGGAATTCTTGCTGTAGGCCCCTTCGGCAAGAATGTTGTTGCCGTCGTGTTCGGTCCCGAACCGGGCGCGGAAGGTCAGACCACCTTCGGAAACCGGCTTGCTGTTGTCGTACAGCACGTGCGTTCCGGGATGTTTCATCTCCGGCGTACCCCAGCAAGGCCACGGAAGTCCGTAGGTTTCGCCATCACACGGCCCGCCGCGCGCGACCAGGGTCGTGGTGTCGAAGGTATGCCGGTGTTCGGCATGGAGCTTCAGGCGTTCGGGGCTCTGGCCGGTGTATCCGATCGTCCAGTGACCCCGGTTGATTTCGCGCAGCGTGTCTTCCGGACTCGGCATCCCGGAGTCGTCAACCGAGATATGCTTGAACATTTCGTCGGCGAAGCCGAACTTCCGGGCGAACAGGTGCAGGATCGCGGCATCCGGCTTGGATTCGTACATCGGATCGATGACTTTCTCACGCCACTGAATCGAACGATTCGAGGCCGTAACCGATCCCGTCTGTTCGAACTGCGTGCTTGTCGGAAGCAGGTAGACGCCGTTCTTGCGCTCGGACATCACCGCAAGATGGGTCGGATAAGGATCCGAGATCACGACGAGATCGAGCTTCTCGACCGCATTTTTCATTTCCGGACCGCGCGTCTGGCTGTTGACCGCATGACCCTGGAAGAAAACAGCCCGGATGTTGTTGCGCTGTGACAGGCTTTCCGGGTCTTCGAGAATGCCGTCGATCCAGCGCGAAACCGGAATGCCGGGGATGTTCATCGGGTGCGCCAGCGTGCCGTCGCCGGAGTCGTATTCGCCTTCGCTGTCGAACCGCGCCTTCAGCCAGTCGTAGTCGACGTCCCAGACGCGCGCCCAGTGCTTCCAGGCGCCATCGGCCAGCCCGTAATAGCCCGGCAAGGTCTGGCAATTGGGACCGACATCGGTCGCGCCCTGCACGTTGTCGTGGCCGCGGAAGATGTTCGCGCCGCCGCCCGATTTTCCGATGTTGCCCAGGGCAAGCTGGAGTACGCAGTAGGCGCGAGTATTGTTATTGCCGATATGGTGCTGGGTTCCGCCCATGCACCACACGATGGTGCCCGGCCGATTCTCGGCGAGCGTCTGCGCGGCCTGGCGCATTTCTTCTTCGGGCACCCCGGTGACTTCCTCGCATGTGGCGGGATCCCAGTTGGCGACCTCTTCGCGAATCTTGTCCAGGCCGTAGACGCGCTGGCTGATGTATTCGGAATCCTCCCAGCCATTTTCGAAGATATGCCACAACAAACCCCATATGAACGCCACGTCGGAACCGGGACGCAGCCGCATATATTGATCGGCATGCGCTGCAGTTCGGGTCAGACGGGGGTCGACGACGATCATCTTTGCGCCGTTTTCCTTGCCGCGCAGGATATGGTGCATCGCGACGGGATGCGCTTCGGCCGCGTTCGAGCCGATGAACAGCATCGCCTTGCAGTTGTGCATGTCGTTATAGGAGTTGGTCATCGCCCCATAGCCCCAGGTGTTGGCAACCCCGGCGACCGTGGTGGAATGGCAGATGCGCGCCTGGTGATCGATGTTGTTGGTACCCCAGAAGGCGGCAAACTTCCTTTGCAGGTAGGCGCCTTCATTGTTGGCCTTGGAAGAACCGCACCACCAGACCGAATCGGGTCCGGATTCTTCGCGGATCTTGAGAAACTGATCGCCGATTTCTTCGACGGCCTGTTCCCAGCTCAACCGCTTCCATTGCCCGTCGACGAGCTTCATCGGATAGCGCACCCGCTTGTCGCTCAGGCCGTGATAGCGAAGCGAGGCGCCCTTGGCGCAGTGCGCGCCCATATTCAACGGCGATTCGAAATCCGGTTCCTGCTGGACCCATACGCCGTTCTGCACATGGGCAATGGCGCCGCAGCCGACCGAACAGTGGCTGCAGACCGTGCGCTTGACTTCGACATCGCCGTCGGCAGGCGCCGAATCGGTCTGCGCATCGGCACGCCGACGCATCATGCCAAGAGGAAGGCTGCCCGCCACGGCCGCTCCACTGGCAGTGATCCCGGAGCGCTTGAGAAAGGTTCTGCGGTCGAATGCGCTGCCGCGCTTCGCCGCGTCTGACGAGGGTGTAGCTTGAGCTTGCTTTCGGATCAGTTTCATGAGGCGATTCTCCGGCCTTGATTCTCGATGCCGCGACTACAGTCGCGTGCTTTTGTAATATCGACGAATATGGTCCGTCTCGTGGTAGTTGCGCGGTCGAGCGGCTTTTGCCGCGGTGCCGTCGGCTGACGCGTTGCCCGATATCGACAACAAACCGAGCCCGGCAGCAGTACCGAGACCCATCGCGCTACCCAGTACGCGGCGGCGCCCCAGGTCCGGCGCTTGCACCACTTTCTTGCGGCGTTTTTTCATGACTCTTTTCTCCAGTGCTATTGCGGCAAAGACAACCAGCGCTCTTCGAATTCGAAAAACGCCTGGCCCAGTGCGGCGACCCGACGATAGAAGTCGGCGCTCTGCGCCGCCCGAACGTCGCCGAGAAACTGCGGGAACCAGGGCTGTAAATGCTGATCGAAGAATTGCTTCTGGCCCGTGTAGTCAATGCCATTCTCCGTATCGACGAGCAGCGCCATCGTTTCGCAGATGGCGGCGACATGGTCTTCGGACTCCGAGACGTTCTCCGCACGCTCTATGCCCAGCGCGTTCAGATCCGCACGCAGACGGGCGAGCGGCCTGTCGAGCAGAAAACCCGACAGATACCAGCTGGCATAGGGCAGGACTTCTCCCCTCCCGAGCCCGATGAACAGTGCATGGAATTCATCGTCGAGGGCAGCCGGATCCGACTGTCGACTGGCTTTGGCCAGTCCAGTCCAAGCCTGCTGCAGGCTGGAGTCCGATTGTCCATGGTCGGCAGAGGCTGCCAGAAGATCGATCAGTTCCTTGTCGGGTGCGGCACGAAACAGGCGGGCAAGTACGCTGTAGGTCTCGGCGCGGAAGCGATCGGCTTCCTTGAATGCCGACCGGTCCGGTTCGCCTTCGGCGGCGTTGAGCTGTTGCCGCGGATAATCCGAACGAGAATTTTCCGGCAGGGCATGTGCGTTCGACTCGAGCGGCATAGACCTTCAGGCAACAGCGTAAACTGGGCTCGACTCTACCCCCTATTCAGCTTGAGCGTCAAGAGCTTTCCGCAAGAACACGAGCAAAAATGGAGTCCTGGCCTGCCTCGTTTGATCGACATCAAAAAAAGAAATTGAACTGCGAATCATTCGCGCCGTTTTCAGGCTCAAGGAAGATACGCTTCATGGTCCGTCCTCGGTCTTCCGTCGGCCATCGGGACCACGACCGGACCCGGGGTTGCCAGCGATGCGAAACCGGTCCGCGTTCAGGGACGCTTGGCGCGATGCACGTCGATGGCGCCCTCTTCGTCCCACATCTTCTTGATTCGGCAGTCTTCACAAAGCAATAAACGTTTGCGCGCGTTTTCGTCCTGGTACATCCAGTGGTCGGCAAGCCTGCCGAGCATCCGTTCGATCATCTGTTCGGTCGCGAATGCCTTGCCGCAATCCGGGCAATGGTGCATGGGCGCCTCGTTGAGCAAACTGGAATGCGGTTCCAGATGCGCCTGGAAATTGATTCGCGGCTGAAGCGTTATTGCGTCTTCCGGACACGCCTGCTCGCACAGCCCGCATTGCACGCAGTGATCCTCGCGAAACTCGAGCCGCGGCCGATCGCCGCCGCCCTGCACCGCGGATGCCGGACACACCGACACGCATCCCATGCACAGCGTACAGGCCGCCGGGTCCACCTCTATCGCGCCGAACGGGGCCTGCGCGGGAAGCGCGGCGGTTTCCAACGGTGCCGCGGCCTGTTCATGCAACACCTTCAGCGCGCGCCGGATGACTTCGCGCTTGTTTCCAAGTCCGCTGAACGCCGCCGGCTCGCTGACCATCGGCGCAATCGGGTCGTGCGCGGCCGCCTCGCCCGCGCCGTCCAGCCAGACGACGCGCTCGGCGTGTTGGCGATCTCCAAGTGCTTCGAGCATCCGGTCGAGCACCTGGATCATCGACTGGCTGGCCTGGACCTTGCTTGGCGCAGGCGAAGGCCCCGGCAGCAGCAATACCCGCACGGCGCCGAAGGCCAGCAAGGACAACAGGGCATCCATTCCGACCGAACCCACGTCCTCCACCGCCAGCGGCAATACATGCTCCGGCAAATCGTCGGCGTGCGCGCTCAGTTCCGGCTGCGCCGAATCGGCGCTGTAGAGCAATATTTCCGGCGCCGGGTCATCGCCGGCATGGTCGCGGAACGTCTTCAGCATGCGCCGCGCGCCATCGATCACCTCGACCACCGGAGGCGCCTGGTATTGCATCGCGCCGGTAGGACAGACCGTTGCGCAGCTGCCGCAACCCTGGCACAGGTAGGGATTGACCTCGACCTTGTCGCCGATCGAAACAATCGCCTCGGTGGCACAGGCCAGCAGGCAATTGCTGCAACCGGTCATACCGCTGGCACCATGCGCGCAGATGTCCGGGTCATACGCGAAATAGCGCGACTTCTGAAAGTCGCCGACCATCTCCGGCAATTCTTCCAGTGCCCTTTCCCGTCCGGCCGGATCGATTGCAAGGTAATAGCCGGGCGGCGGCTCATCCATGCGCAGGCCGCCCGACCCGTCCAGGTCCAGCACAAGGTCGAATGTCCCCGACTCGATGCCGAAAGCCGCGCCGGCTTCGAGCACGCGCCCACGATCCACCTCGACGTCCAGCGTGAATGCACCGAGATATCCGGCCAGGTTGCGCGGCCGGCCGTCCAGGTAGCGCACGGGCGGCGCCGTTTCGGGTGGCTCGCCGGGCGGTCTCGTTGCAAGCAGCACGCAGCTCAAGTGCTCGTCGAGCACCCTGGCCAGCGGCAACGCATCATCGGCCGGGCCGATGATCAGCAGGCGGCCGGAAGACTTGTACTCGACCCATTCCTGCGGCTGCGGCATGGGCTCCAGCGCTTCCAGCGCAACGGCCCGGGCCCGTCCGGCCCGGGTCGACGCCGGCCACTGGATTTCGCCGTCGCGGTCAGTCGGTGTTTCGGTCATGCTCGGTATGCTCCTGCTCGTCGGTTTCATCGGGACCCGACACGGATTCTTCCACATCGTTCGAACCGGTTGTCCCGGCGACGGTGGGCGTTGCGCCGGACTCTTCGGCGGCCAGCCGCTCCGGCGCGGACTCTTCAGCGGCCAACCGCTCTTCGGCACGCCTGGCCAGACGCTGCCGGGCGACTTCGAGCCGATGGCGCATTTCGTTGGTCACCAGGTCGCCCAGCTTGGTGAATTTCGTATAGTCGCCGGCATAGTCGTCGAGATCGTCGACCACCGGCAAGGCGCTCTGGGCGAACAGCCGACGCAGCGCCGCGCGGCGCAGTCCCGGGCTCACCCCCGAGGAAAAGAAATCGGCCACGCTGCCCCCTTGATCGATGCTGTCCAGGGAAGGCATGTCCGCGTCCCCCCACGCCTCGCCGACGTCCGAATCCCGCTCGGCTGCTTCGACCGCGCTCGAAGCATCAGCCTCATATCCGGCAGCGTCGGCATCCGCGCGATCCGGCCCCGCGGGTTCGCGCTGGTCGGGTTCGCGATGCCCCGCGCTTGCGCCGGCATCGGCCTTGCGCCGCGTCCAGCGCCGGATGAACGGTTCGGCCTCGCGGCCATCTTCCGGCATGGTTTCGTGCTTGTCGCGTTTTTTCATGGTCACCGCTTCATGAGCCCTGCTTTCGCTGCCGCCCGTCGCCGCCCTTGCGCTTGTGCTTGCGCGGGCCCGGCTCCCAGTGCGCTTCCACGTACTCCCGGATCCAGTCGATGATGGGTCTGGGCATCGGCGCCCGAAACACCACTTCGTCCACTTCCACCGCTGCAACACAGTCATCCTGGTCGGCCGTGACGCGCAACGGTATCGGCTGGCCCTTTTCGCCGGTCTTGCAGATCACGAACAGCATCGGGCTGGGGCTGGTGAGGTTGTAGATGTAATCGTCGCCCTGGTCCGGCTGCAAACGCAGCGGCAAACCCTGCCATTGATAGATCCTGGAATCGCCGCCGTCGCGCACCAGGCGGCACTCCGCCGAGCCCTGCGGCGGCCCGGCTTCCGGAAACAGGCCGATGAGTTCCCAGCCGGCAGCATCGTGCTGGATCATCAGGGTGATTCCAAGCACCGGCCTGCGCTCGATTTTCGACTCTACCATTTCAACCTCGTGCTGCAAAAGCGGGGAGGCATTATGCACGAGCGCAACGATCTGTTTGCCCGGCACATCGGTCCGGCTCGTGCCGCAAGTCGTCCGCCGGACTCGAGCCGGGCGCGCCGACGCACTCGGGCAACCTCTGTCACGGTCGGCGCCGGGCGCGACGGCGCCATGTCGCCGAAATTCCTCAACGAATGACGATCTTCGGCATTTTGTGCGTGTAGTCGGCGGCTTGAAGCGAAAGCTTGGCCGTCATGCGCAGCGCGATCTCGATGAAGTTTTCCGCAATGTCGCTGTCGGGCTCGGCCACCACGCTCGGACAGCCGCTGTCGGCATGCTTGCCGATCGTGGTGTCCAGCGGCAGCGAACCCAGTAACGGCACGCCGTATTCGCTGGCGATGCGCTCGCCGCCGCCGGCACCGAAGATATGCTCCTGGTGGCCGCAGTTGCTGCAGATGTGCAGACTCATGTTTTCGACGATGCCCAGCACCGGCACGTTGACCTTGCGGAACATCTGCAGGCCCTTGCGCGCATCCAGCGTCGCGATGTCCTGGGGCGTGGTGACGATCACCGCGCCGGCGACCGGCACCTGCTGGGCGAGGGTCAGCTGAATATCGCCGGTGCCGGGCGGCATGTCGACGATCAGGTAATCCAGGTCGCCCCAGCGGGTATCGTTCAGCAGCTGCTGCATCGCACGCGTGACCATGGGCCCGCGCCAGATCATGGGCTCGTCGTCGTCGATCAGGTAACCGACCGAGATCGACTCGACGTCGTAGCTTTTCATCGGCTCTATCGCCTCGCCGTCCAGCGAATCCGGACGTCCGCTAACGCCGAGCATGCGCGGCTGGCTGGGCCCGTAGATGTCGGCATCCAGCATCCCGACCGACGCGCCTTCGGCGACCAGCGCCAGCGCCAGGTTGCTGGCCACGGTGGACTTGCCCACCCCGCCCTTGGCCGAGGACACCGCGATGATGTTCTTGACCGACTTGAGCCGCTCGACGTTGGGCTGGGTCTGGTGCGGCGCGACACGGGTTTCGGTCGTGACCTCCGCCGAATCGATGCCTTCGGCAGCCTCGAGCTGCCGTTTGAGTTCGCGCGCCAGTCGCCGGCCGTGCCGCCTGGCCGGAAAGCCAAGCTCGAGACCGATCTTGACCCGCCCGCCGTCTGCCGAGATTTCCGGCGAGCCCAGGGCCGGCTTGAGTTCGGGTCCCAGCACCGGGTCCTGGAACTGCTCGAATACCTGTCTTGCGCGTGATTCCGCTTCGGCGCTCATTGTTCGATCCTTGGCTATACTGCGACGGTAATTCGCGCATCCTATCCGAAAACGCCATTCCAGAGTCCAGGCATGACCCAACCCGCTATCGCACTCCTGATCGGCACCCGCAAGGGGCTGTTCATCGCCCGCAGCGATGCCGCTCGAGAAAATTTTGAAATCGAGGGCCCGCACCTGGCCGGCTACGAAATCCAGCGCGCCTTTCTCGACCCGCGCGATGGCGGCAATACCGGGTATGCCGCGGCGCATCATCCGATCTGGGGCATCCACGTCTACCGCTCCGAAAACGCCGGGCGCGACTGGTTCCCGCTTGCCGACGTGCCGCGCCACGGCGAGGACGACGGCCCGGACAGCCTTAAGGTCATCTGGAGCCTGGCCCCGGGACCGGATGACCGGCCCGATACGATTTACGCCGGGATCGAGCCGCCGGGTCTGTTCGTTTCGCACGACCGGGGCGAGCACTGGGAATGCCTGGAGGCCTTCCACCGGCACCCCAGCGCCGGGCTCTGGCATCCGGCCAAGGGCGGATGCGCGGTACACTCGCTGGCCGCCTCGGGCAAGCGGCTGTACGCCGCGCTGGCGGCCGGCGGCGTGTATCGATCCGACGACGGCGGCCGCTCTTTCCGCGCCTGCAACCGCGGCGTGCGCGCCCCGTATCTGCCCCGGGCCGAGCCCGAAGCCGGCCACAACGACCATACCCTGAGGATGCACCCGCGCGATCCGGACCGCCTGTATCGCCAAAGCCATACCGGCACGTGGCGCTCGGATGACGGCGGCGAGCACTGGGTCGAGATCACCCGGGGCCTGCCCAGCGATTTCGGCTACGCGCTGGGGCTGGACCCGAACGATCCCGACGTGCTGTTCACCATCCCGGAGGATTCCTCGCAGTTCCGGTCCACCGTGGACGGCAGGCTGCGCGTCTATCGGACCGACAATGCCGGCGCCGACTGGAAGGCGCTCAGCCGCGGCCTGCCGCAGGAGAACTGCTACGTCACCGTATTGCGCGACGGCCTGGATACCGACGATTTCGATCCGCTGGGCGTGTATTTCGGCACTTCCAGCGGCCAAGTCTACGTCAGCCGCGATCGCGGCGAACATTTCCGGGCACTGCCGGCCATCCTGCCGCCAATCCTCAGCATCCAGGCTGCGCGCAGCGAATGAGCGCACTGCTCGCAGCACTCGGGATCGACAACGGCATCGTTGCCGCGATCGGCGCCGGGGGGAAGAAGAGCCTGTTGTACGCCATCGCCGCGGCCAGCCGCGGCCGCGTCGCCTGGACCGCGACCGTGCACAGCCCGCGGCCGCCGCGCTGGACCGGCATGGAAATCAACGTTGCCGCGCCCGATGAACTGATCCGGCGGGCCGGGGCGAGCAGCGATGAACGCGTTCGAGCCTTCGTGCGGCCGGCCGCCAAGACCGGGCGCGTGGCCGGCCTGGATGCCGGGCAGGTCGAGGCGCTGCACGCCGCCGGCGGCTTCGACCTGACGCTGGTCAAGGCCGACGGCGCGCGGATGCGCGGGATCAAGGCCCCCAGGCCCGGAGAGCCGGTGCTCCCGCCGACGACCCGTCGCGTGCTGGTGGTCGTTTCGGCCGCGGTGCTGGGCCGACCGCTGAACGCCGAGATCGCCCATCGGCCGGAACGGATCGGCGAAGTGGCGGATCTCGCCATGAACGAACCCCTGGGCCCGGCGCATTTTGCGCGCCTGTTCAGCCATCCGCGCGGCCTGCTGCAGGGCACGTCCGGGTTCGAGGTCCAGGCGGTGATCAACCAGGTCGACGACGCGCAGCGCCGCCACGACGCCGAAGCCGCCGCGCTTGCCATGCTGGCGTCCAATCCCGCGCTCGGCCGGGTCGTGCTGACCCGGCTGGAACCGGGTCACGATCCGGCAAGCGCCGTGGTCGCAATCATTGATGGTGAGCTTGCGTGATAGCATTCGAGGCCGTCATGTATGACCCGCGATACCAGGGCATGGAGCCGAAAATCCGATGATCAGCATCGAGCTTCCCGAGGCGCTGCGACCGCTGGCCGATGGCGCCGATCAGGTCATGGTCGAGGCCACCAGCGTCGCCGAGGCCCTGGACGCGCTGGGACGCGTCCATCCGCAGGCCAGGCTGCGCATTCTCACGCGCGGCGGGCAACTGCGGCCGCATGTCAACCTGTTCGTGGGCGAACGCGATATCCGTTCCCGCGACGGCCTGGAGACCCGGCTGGCAGACGGCGATTCCCTGCTGGTCGTGCCTTCGGTGGCCGGAGGCTGAGCCGGCGTGGCATCTGAATCGAACTCCAGGTCCGGGAACGATCCGATCGCGCGGCTCACGCCGAAGGAGGCGCGCCACCGACTGGCCGCCGGCGAGATCATGATCGATGTGCGCAATCCCGGAGAAATCGCGCTGGGCATGCCCGAGGGCGCGCATGCGCTGTTGCCCGAGGCGCTGGACGCGCGTATCGGCGACCTGGCGGGGCCGGAAGACCCCGTCATCCTGGTCTGCGCCACCGGGCCGCGCGCGCAGCGCGCCGCCGACCGGCTGCAGCGGCTTGGCTACCGCCGCCTTTCGGTGGTCAGCGGCGGCGTCGACCGCTGGCGCCACGAAGGACTGCCGTGCGTGCGCAGCGATCGGTTCGATGTCGAAGACGCCGAACGCTATGCAAGGCAGATGAACCTGCCCGAACTGGGCATCGAGGGCCAGGCACGGCTGGCTTCGGCGCGCGTTCTGCTGGTCGGTGCCGGCGGGCTCGGCTCGCCGGCGGCGCTGTACCTGGCCGCGGCCGGCGTCGGCACGCTCGGACTGGTCGACAACGATCGCGTCGAGCGCAGCAACCTGCACCGCCAGGTGCTGCATCGCGAAGACCGGATCGGCCAGCCCAAGACCGATTCGGCCCGCGCCACGCTCGAGGCGCTCAACCCCGGGGTCAAGGTGCAGACGCACCGACTGCGTCTGAATGCCGAAAACGTCGACGAAGTGTTCTCCGACTACCAGGTCATCGTCGACGGATCGGATAATTTCCCAACCCGTTACCTGGTCAACGACGCCTGCATCCGGCTCGGTCTGCCCAACGTCTACGGTGCGGTGCAGCGTTTCGAAGGCCAGGTCTCGGTGTTTTCCGCTGCCGGACGACCCTGCTACCGCTGCCTGTTCGCCGAACCGCCCGAGCCGGGAGTCGCGCCTTCGTGCGACGAGGCCGGGGTGCTGGGCGTGGTTCCCGGCATCATCGGCATGCTGCAGGCGCTGGAGGCCATCAAGCTTGCAACCGGCATCGGCCAGCCGCTGACCGGCCGCCTGTTGCTGTTCGACGCCCGCACCACCCGCCTGCGCGAACTGGCGCTGGGTCCAAACCCGGGGTGTCGCCATTGCGGAGCCGACCGCGAGGTATCGGCCAACGTAGACACGGTGTTGCACAGCCCCGAGCGCCCCACCGGGGAAACGCGCGGATGATTGACCGTCAGAGGATCACCGCCGTGGTGCTGGCCGGCGGCCAGGCACGCCGCATGGGTGGCGTCGACAAGGGCCTGGTCGAGGTTGCCGGCAAACCGATGATCGAATGGACCCTGGAGGCGCTTCGACCCCAGGTCGAACAAGTGATCATCAACGCCAATCGATCGCAACAGGCCTACAAGCGCCTGGGCGTCCCGATCATCGAAGACCGGCACGAGGGCTTCCAGGGTCCGCTGGCCGGATTGCACGCCGCTTTTGCCGCGGCCGCCACGGACTACCTGCTTTGCGTGCCCTGCGACGCGCCGCGCCTGCCGCCGGACCTCGCGACGCGGCTGGGCGAGGCGCTGGAAGCGCACGAGGCAGAGATCGCGGTGGCCGAAGCCGGCGGCCGGCTGCACTCGCTGCACGCATTGTTCGATTGCCGGCTGGCGGCGGATCTCGCCGCGCGGCTGGACGCGGGCGAGCGCAAGCCCGACCGCTGGTATGCCAGCCGAAGGTTCGTCCGCGTCGGCTTCGACGACGTGCCCGAGCGTTTCATCAACATCAACACGCCGGACCAGCGCGACGCGCTGGCGGCCATGCTTTCAGGAGGAGCCTGAATGAACGCATCCGATCTCAAGGCTGCCGGCGGTTGCGGCCATGATGGACCGGCGCTGCCGGTAGAGCAGGCGCGGGAGCGCATTCTGGAGCGGGTCGAACCCGTATCCGGCCGGCACGAGGTGGCGCTGCGCGACGCGCTGGGCCGGATCCTGGCCGCGCCCGTGAGCGCGGCTATCGATGTACCCAATTACACCAACTCGGCGATGGACGGCTACGCGGTTCGCGCCGCCGATGTTGCCGAACCCGGCGCGCAATTGCACCAGGTCGGCGAAAGCTTCGCCGGACATCCGTTCGCCGGCCGGGTCGAGTCCGGCCAGTGCGTGCGCATCATGACCGGCGCGGTGCTCCCCGAAGGCGCCGACTCGGTCGTGATGCAGGAGCGGACCGAGGCCGAAGGTGACCGGGTACGCTTCGCCCAGGCCTGCCAGCCCGGCGCGAACGTGCGCCTGGCCGGGGAAGACGTGGCCAGCGGCCAGACGGTATTCGAGGCGGGGCACCGGATCGACAGCGCCGATCTCGGCGTTCTGGCCTCGGTGGGCGCGGCCGAAGTTGGCGTGCGTGCACGGCCCCGGGTGGCGTTCTTCTCCACCGGCGACGAGATCGTGCCGGTCGGGCAGCCGCTGGCGCCGGGCAAGATTCACGATTCCAATCGCCATACCCTCTTCGGCCTGTTGACCGAACTCGGCGTCGAGGTGCATGACCTGGGCATCGTGCCCGACGTGCCCGAGGCCCTGGACGCGGCGCTGCAGCGCGCCTCGGGATTCGATGCGGTGATGACCACCGGGGGCGTATCGGTGGGCGCGGCCGATTACGTGCTCGAGGCGCTGGAAAAGGCCGGCAGCGTGGGTTTCTGGCAGGTCGCCATGAAACCCGGGCGGCCGCTGGCCTTTGGAAATCTCGGCCCGGCGCTGTTCTTCGGCCTGCCGGGCAACCCGGTCTCGGCGATGGTGACCTTCATCCAGCTGGTGCGGCCGGCCCTGGTCAAGCTTGCCGGCGCAAGCCCGGCCGCCACGCTGGCCTTCGAGGTGCCGACCCGCGGCGCGATCTCCAAGAAGCGCGGCCGGCGTGAGTTCCAGCGCGGCCGGCTGGTGATGACCGAGCAGGGCCCGGTGGTCGAACCGTTCGGCCACCAGGGCTCGGGCGTGCTGCGCTCGATGAGCGCGGCCAACTGTTTCATCAACCTGGCGCCGGACGAGAGCAACGTCGAGGCCGGGACAAAGGTTCGGGTCGAGCCGTTTTCCCAGCCGATCTGGAACCGCGGCTGACCGACTGGCAATAACGTCAGTCGGTTTCCAGCCGGCCCTCGATCTCGTGGCTCATGCCCAGTTGCGGGCAGTCCAGCTGAACGCTGACCTTGAGGCCGCCCGGCGGCAGCTCGCCCTGCTCGTCGGCCGCACGAACGGCCTTTTCGATTTCACGCTGGGAGGTCACGCCGACCTGCTTTAGAAACTTCCGCAGGCTGAGATTCAGTTTTTCTTCATCCATGTTGCTATTCCTTATGGGTTTGGTGTCGAAATTGCGACCGGTGCAGGCTTGCGAGGCGGCAAGATGCCGCGTGCGCGAATGTCATGTGTCGTTGAGACGCGGGATCAGGGCGACGAAGTTGCACGGCCGGGTTCGCACATCCAGTTGATGGCGCAGAATCCGCGTCCAGGCCGTGCGACAGGCGCCGGTCGAGCCCGGCAGTCCGAATACCAGGGTCGCGTTGGCGACGCCGGCAAAGGCGCGCGACTGGATGGTCGATGGCCCGATTTCTTCGAGCGAGTACTGGCGAAACAGTTCGCCGAATCCGTCGATCCGCCGCACCAGCAACGGCTCGATCGCCTCGGGCGTGCCGTCGCGGCCGGTCACGCCGGTGCCCCCGGTGGTCAGGATGCAGTCGACCTCGGGGTCGGCAATCCATTGCGACACCACGGCACGGATGCGAAAGATGTCGTCGGGCACCAATTCGCGCTGCGACATCACGTGGCCGGCCTGTTCGAGTCCGTCGCGCAACGCGTCGCCGGAACGGTCATTGGCGAAGCTGCGGGAATCGGAAATGGTCAGCACGCCGATATTCAGCGGCTGCGGGGTCGGGGTATCCGGAACGGTATGCGGCATCTTGAACGCTCTGCGGCTGGTTGGTCGGGCGTTGCTGAATTCTAGTCTCTCCCGGGAAGGTTTTGTGCGACAGTGCGGCCGGAACGGGCCGTTATAATCGGGCTCCTCGCCGTGCGCGCAGACGGACAGACGGCCTTCGTTCCGGCACCCGACGATCATTAACCGGTAATCGGCTTGCAGCCTCACAGGATGATGCAGAATTTGATCGATTCGAAGACCTTGCACCCGGGTACCCGGCATGGATGAGCTTCGCCAGGCGCCCTGGATGGCGCTGGAAATGCTGGTCACGCTGGAGCCGGAACTGCTCGAGATCATCGGGCTTTCGCTGCAGGTCAGCCTGGCCGCCACGCTGCTGGCCGCCTTGATCGGTCTGCCGCTCGGCGCGGCCGTCGCGGTCTACCAATTTCCCGGACGTTCGCTGCTCACGGCATTGCTGAACGCGATGATGGGTCTGCCGCCCGTGGTGGTCGGACTCGCCATCTACCTGCTGCTGTCACGGGCCGGACCCCTGGGCGAGCTGGGACTGCTGTTCACCCCGCAGGCCATGGTGATCGCCCAGTGCGTTCTGATCACGCCCCTGATCGCCGCGCTGACGCGCCAGACGGTTGCCGATCTCGACCGGACCTGCCGCGAGCAGCTCGAGGTGCTCAATACCCGCCAGGCGACGATGGTCTGGACCCTGTTGCGCGATGGCTGGCGGTCGCTCGGCACCGCGGTGCTGGCCGGCTTCGGCCGGGCCGTGGCCGAAGTGGGCGCGGTGCTGATCGTCGGCGGCAACATCAAGGGCGTGACCCGCGTAATGACCACGACCATCGCGCTGGAAACCAGCATGGGTAACCTTGCGCTGGCCATGGCGCTGGGGCTGGTGCTGCTGGCGATCGCGGTCTCGATCAGCCTGCTGGCCGGATTGCTGCAGCATGCAGCGGACGGTCGCAATGGCTGAGACGCGTGTCCCCGGCGCCCGCGAGCGCCGTCTGCCGCTGCAGGTCAACGCGGTCGAATTCCACCGCAATGGCCGAAAACTGCTGACCGGGCTGGACTTTCGGCTCGAACCGGGAAAAATCAGCGTCCTGCTTGGACCCAACGGCGCGGGGAAAAGTCTTCTGCTTCGCCTGCTGATGGGGCTTATCGTTCCCGACGCCGGCTGGATTCGCTGGAACGGCGTCAGCCCGACACGCTGCCGCCACCAGCTTGGAATGGTGCTGCAGAAACCGGTGATGCTGCGCCGCTCGGCACTGGCCAACGTGGAGTTCGCCCTGGCCCGGGCCGGCGTCGCCGCCAGCCAGCGCCGCCGGATCGCGCAGGCCGCGCTCGAACAGGCCGGCCTGCTGGCATTGGGCAAGCAACCCGCTGCCCGTCTTTCCGGCGGCGAGGCGCAGCGGCTGGCCATCGTCCGCGCCTGGGCACAGAAACCGCGCGTGCTCTTGCTCGACGAACCCTGCGCAAACCTGGACCCGCACAGCACGGCGCGGGTCGAAGCGCTCATCCGCGATATCCATGCCGGCGGCACCCGGGTCATTCTCAGCACCCATGACCTCGGCCAGGCGCGGCGCCTGGCCGATGAAGTGCTTTTTCTGGCCGACGGGCAGTTGCACGAGCACGCATCTGCCGAGGGCTTTTTTCGAAACCCCGACAGCGGCAAGGCGCGGGCCTTCCTGCGCGGAGACCTGGTGATATGAAACGGATGCCGACAGCAAGATCCTGGATGCTGGCAACGGTTGCACTGCTGTGCATGAGCGCCCGGAGCGTGGCCGACGACAACTTCATCGTGGTGGCATCCACGACCTCCACGCAGAATTCGGGCCTGTTCGATCACCTGCTGCCGAAATTCCGCGCCGCCAGCGGAATCGAGGTCCGGGTGGTGGCACTGGGTACCGGTGCGGCGCTGGCCTACGGCCGCCGCTGCGATGCCGACGTGCTCATCGTGCACGCGCCGGCCGCGGAGCGGGAATTCATCGACCGGGGCTACGGGGTCGAACGCGTGCCGCTGATGCACAACGATTTCGTGATCGTCGGGCCCGATGACGATCCGGCCGGGGTGCGCGACAGCGGCTCGGCGGCGCAGGCGCTTGCAGCGATCGCGCTGCAGCGTTCGCCGTTCGTCTCGCGCGGTGATCGCAGCGGCACGCACGTCAAAGAGCTCGAACTCTGGGACACCGCCGATCGCCGGCCCGCATCGGACGCGCAGTCCTGGTATCGCGAAGCCGGCGCCGGCATGGGCCAGGCCCTGAACATGGCGCGCGCCATGGACGCCTATATCCTGGTCGACCGCGGCACCTGGCTGAGCTTCGGCAGTCGCGGCCAGCTGGAACTCCTGTTCGAGGGCGATCCGCAGCTGCTCAATCCCTACAGCGCCATTGCCGTCGATCCCGAGCACTGCCCCGGGGTTCGGCACGCGCAAGCCCGGACGTTCATCGAATGGCTGGTCTCGGACGCCGGCCAGCGTGCAATCGCGAATTTTCGGGCGGCCGACCAGGCGCTTTTCGTTCCCCGTCACGAACCGCGTTGATCCGGTTCACCTGCATGCTGCGAGGCGACTGCCGTTGCGCGCCGGGCACATTCGGCGACGAAATTTGTTCGATGAGCTGGCATGGAACCGTCGGTTCGCGTTATCTTGTACACCACACTTGACAACGACGCACTCCGAGCCCTCGTCACCTGTCGTGCCGATCACCATGGTCCGAGGGCCGCTCGCCGCAAACGCCTGCGGCAAGCCGGGTGAGGACGGGAAACCGCCGCGCCTACCGTGTTTGTAAAGGAGGCTACATTGAGCATGCTCCAGGACGGCTTCGGTCGTCGTTTCGCCTACTTGCGGCTTTCAGTGACCGACGTGTGCAACTTCCGTTGCGAATACTGCCTGCCCAACGGCTACCAGGGCAAACCGACCGGTTTCATGAACGTCGACGAAATTCGCCGGCTGGTGGCCGGATTCGCCGAGATGGGCACGACCAAGGTCCGGCTGACCGGCGGCGAACCCATGGTGCGCAAGGATTTCATGGAGATCGTCGAGGTCGTGCGCAACACCCCCGGCATCGAAAAGCTGGCCATGACGACCAATGGCTACAAGCTGCGCGAAACGGCGGCGGACCTGAAAGCTGCCGGCGTCGACGCCATCAACATCAGCATCGACAGCCTCGAGTCGGGGCGCTTCGAGGAAATCACCGGCGACCGCCGCTTCGAAAAGGTGTATGAAAGCATCGACAGCTGCCTGGAACAGCAATTCGACTCGGTCAAGCTCAACACCGTGCTGCTCAAGGGCCTCAACGATCACGAATTGCCGGACTTCTTCGAATACGTTCGAACGCGTCCGGTCGCGCTGCGCTTCATCGAATTGATGCAGACCGGCGACAACCAGGAATATTTCGAGAAGCGCCATGTCAGCGGCGATGTGGTGCGCGAGCAGCTGCTGCGCGAAGGCTGGCAGCGCGTGGAGCGCGGACCGGTCGACGGCCCGGCGGTGGAATACAGCCATCCCGATCACGTCGGCCGGATCGGCCTGATCGCGCCCTACGCGCCGGGATTCTGCGACACCTGCAACCGGCTGCGGGTCACCGCCCGCGGCGGCCTGCGGCTTTGCCTGTTCGGACGCGGCAGCCAGGACCTTCGCCCGTTCCTGCAGCGCGACGAAGACCGCGAACAGCTCAAGGCCTGCCTGCTCACCGCGTTGCTGGGCAAGAAGGTCTCGCATTCCCTGCACCAGGGTGATTTCGGCGACACGCCGCACCTGGCCTATACCGGTGGCTGATCCGATGCCGGCCGGCGGCGCGCCCAGCCATCAGTACCGGATGATCGATGTCGGCGGCAAGAACATCACCCGGCGCCGTGCAATCGCCACCGGCAGAATCCGGCTCGGGCCCGTGGCCTATCCGATGGTGCGCGATCGGCGCCTGCCAAAGGGCGATCCGCTGGTTCTGGCCGAAACCGCAGGCATCCTGGCGGCGAAGAAAACCGCCGACCTGATCCCTTTGTGTCATCCGCTGGGGCTGGACCATGTGGTGGTCGCGTTCGAGTTCGACCCGGCCGGCGAGTCGGTGGTCGTGTTCTGCCAGGCGGCGACCTCGGCCCGCACCGGCGTGGAAATGGAAGCGCTGGCCGGCGTCCAGACCGCGCTGCTGACGATCTGGGACCTGGCCAAGCAGGTCGAGCCGGCGCTGGCAATCGACGGCATTCGACTGGTGCTGAAAGAAGGCGGCAAGTCGGGGCGCTGGATTCACCCCGATGGGCTGCCCGCCCTGCCCGCCGATTTCGTCGCCCAGGATTCAACCGGACCGCATGGAGAAGTCCCGAATGGATAACGCTGCCACCCGGGTGCGGGAAGTCCGCATCAACCTGTTTGGCGGGTTCCGCCAGTTCCACGACGCGCCGGCCATTTCGCTTGAAATCGAGCCCGCCGCCACGGTGGCGACGCTCAGGCGCCGGATCGCGGAATTGTTCGATGAAGATGTCAAGGCAAGGGACCTGCTCAAGGCTTCGGCGTTTGCCACCGACCAGCGCGTGCTCGGCGAGGATGACCGCATCCCGGCCGATCAGGACCTGGCATTGCTGCCGCCGGTGTGCGGAGGATGACGCGCATGAACATCCACGTCGATACCACAGACCAGCCCCTGGACGCCGCGGCGGCGCTGGAATTCTGCGCCGCCCCGGGGCACGGGGCCGTCGACCTGTTCATCGGACGCGTGCGCGATTTCAATCAGGGAAAGCCGGTGCTCGGGGTCAGCTACGACCTGCACGAAGCGCTGTGTCGGAACGTTTTCCGCGAACTGGCCGAGGAAACCGTGGCGCAATGGGGCAGTGACATCAGGCTCTGGTTGACCCATCGGCACGGCCGTCTCGATATCGGCGAGGCCAGCGTGATCGCCGCGGCAAGTTCACCGCACCGCAACGAAGCCTTTCGCGCCTGCCGCCAGCTGGTCGAGCAAATGAAGCATCGCGCCCCGATCTGGAAACAGGAGCACTACACCGACGGCGACAGCGAGTGGGTCCAGGGTCACGCCCTTTGCAGCCATGGCTGATCGAGGCGGCCGATCCCGTCGCTCCCGAAAATGATGTTCGCGAACCCGTAGCGCGTCGAGACGAATTCAATAAGTTGCGAAGCGGCCTTCACAAACAGGTCGAAGTTTCTTCTTCAAGATTCTAATTACATGAAAGTATTGAAATTTTATCGCATTTTCTTGTCGATTTCCCTTGACAACCGCGGCGCCGAGGCGTACAACTGACCGTGACGCGGAAGCCTCACAAGGGTGAAGCGGCGCCAGATCGCTCTTCTCCAACGAGACCTGGCGGCAGCCTCAACGAGCTTGCCGATTATCAGGAGACCAGCACTGACGCTTGAATCTCAAATTATCCGCGGACAGGCCCCGGTTTCAGGATACCGGGGCCTTGTTATATGCGCTCCGCAAGATTCCCCTTGCTCCAGCCGCTGATTGACGTTCTCGTTAGTATAGTGTGGCGATGGATAGAAACTTCTGGCACGAACGCTGGCAGCGCAACGCAATCGGTTTTCACCGCGATTCGACCCACCCGGCCCTGGAGAATCACTGGCCAGACGTCGTGGGCGATCTTCGGCGGCCCGTCCTGGTCCCGTTGTGCGGCAAGACCCTGGATATGCACTGGCTGGCCCGGCAGGGACACGCGGTGGTCGGCATCGAGATCGACCGTCGCGCCATCGAGAGCTTCTTCGGCGAGGCCGGAATGCGCCCGTCGATCGATGAATCCGGTCCCATGCCCTCCTGGTCGGCCGGCGGCATCACGCTGTTTGCCGGCGACTTCTTCGAATTCGCGCCGTCGTCACGCTTCGACCTGGTCTACGATCGCGCCGCCCTGATTGCCCTGCCCCGGGAAATGAGGGCCGGCTACGTCGACCACCTGTCCGGCTTGCTCGAACCCGATGCCCACGGACTGTTGATCACGCTGGAATATCCGCAGGAAGCCATGCAGGGGCCACCGTTCTCGGTGATGCCCGAGGAAGTGCGCGCATTTCCCGAATTCGACTTCACTTGCCTGCAGCGCGACGAAGTCCTGGATTCGCACCAGCGCTTCGCCGAAAAAGGCCTGCCCTGGTTGCGCGAAGCCGTTTATTCCTTGCGGCGCTGATACCGGCTACTTCGACTTTCGCCTGCCCAGCAAGGCCTTGCGCTCGCTGCGATTGCGCGGTGGACGATTCTGGGACCTTTTGGGCTTGCCGGCGCTGGATGACGGGGCATCGTCTCCGGCGCTCGGTTTCGGCCGATGACC
>JAWLEW010000008.1:25947-32306 GCA_041685925.1 Wenzhouxiangellaceae bacterium
CTCGCTGCGATTGCGCGGTGGACGATTCTGGGACCTTTTGGGCTTGCCGGCGCTGGATGACGGGGCATCGTCTCCGGCGCTCGGTTTCGGCCGATGACCGCTTCCGGGCTTTTCGAGACTGCCGCGCCTGGTCTCTTTTCCTTTCCCTTTTTCTTTCCCGGTTTTTTCATGCGGTGTCGTCCTCGACGCCGTTTGTTCTGAACTGGGCGATCTGCCGGACGTTGCCGCCGGAAGGCTGCCGTCGTCCAGCGCGATGTCCAGCTGTTGCCCGGCCACCCACACTTTTTTCAGGTGATCCAGCGCACCCTTCGACAGGTTGGAAGGCAGATCGACCTGGCTCCAGGCGTCGTGGATATCGATACGACCGATCTGGCGCGCGCTCAGCCCCGCCTCGTTGGCAATCGCGCCGACAATGTTGCCGGGCTTGGCGCCGTGGGCGTGACCGACCGCCACGCGATAGGTCACGAAGTCGGCGCCAGCGTCGCGCTTGCGCTTTTGCTGATAATTGCGCGGCTCATCGCCACGTCGATTCTTTCCCTGCGCCGTCTGCGGACCCGCGTCGGGACGCGCGGGATGTGACGGCGAGGCCTTGTGCGCCCGGCGCATAGTCGCGTCCGACGGTTTTTCCTCGCGCAACAGGGGCTGATCGCCGCGCGCCATCAGCACCAGCGCGGCCGCGAGATCCTCGATCGACGCGCCGGTGGCCGCCAGCGTGGACCTGACGACCTCGCGCCCGCGTTGCAGTTCGGCGCTCTCCAGCGCCTCGGCAACGCTTTCATGAAAGCGCTCCAGGCGCTTCTCGTTGACATCAACGGCGGTCGGCAGCGACATGGCCTCGATCGGCTGTCGGGTGGCGCGCTCGATCGCGCGCAGCATGCCGCGCTCGCGCGGGGCGACGAACAGGATCGCCTCGCCCGATCGCCCGGCCCGGCCGGTGCGGCCGATGCGGTGGACGTAGGCCTCGGTGTCGTAGGGAATGTCGTAGTTGACGACGTGGCTGATGCGCTCGACGTCCAGCCCGCGCGCGGCCACGTCGGTGGCGACCAGGATGTCGATATCCCCGCGCTTGAGCCGATCGACGATTTTCTCGCGCTGCTTCTGCGGCACGTCGCCGTTGAGTGCGGCGGCCGAGAATCCGCGCGCTTCGAGCCGTCCGGCGAGTTCCTCGGTGGCCACGCGCGTGCGCGCGAACACCAGCATCGCGTCGAACGGCTCGACCTCCAGGATCCGGGTCAGCGCGTCGAGCTTGTGCACGCCGCCGACCACCCAGTAGCGCTGGTGGATGCTGGCCGCCGTGGTGGTCTTCGAGCGGATCGTGACGTGCTCGGCATCGCGCAGGTGTCGGTTGGCGATACGCCGGATCGCGTCGGGCATGGTGGCCGAAAACAGCACCTTCTGGCAGCTCTCGGGAATCCGTTCCAGGACCTTCCCGACTTCGTCGACAAAGCCCATGCGCAGCATTTCGTCGGCCTCGTCGAGCACCAGGGTATCGAGCGCATCGATCCTGAGCGTGCCCTTTTCCAGGTGATCGATGACCCGCCCGGGCGTGCCGACGATGACATCGGCGCCGCGCCTGAGCCCGGCCAGCTGCGGCCCGTAGGCCTGGCCACCGTAGATCGGCAGCACATGGAAACCGCGGATGTGTGAGGCGTAGCGGTGAAACGCCTCGGCGACCTGTATGGCCAGTTCGCGCGTCGGCGCCAATACCAGCGCGCTCGGTTTTCTTGCCGCCGGGTCGAAGCGGGCCAGTATCGGAAGCGCGAAGGCGGCGGTCTTGCCGGTGCCGGTCTGGGCCTGGCCCAGCACGTCGCTGCCGGCCAGCAGCGCCGGAATGGTCGCCGACTGAATCGGCGAAGGCGCTTCGTAGCCGAGTTCGGCAAGCGTGGCGAGCAGGAAATCGGGCAGGCCCAGGTCGGCAAACCTGCGCTCGGGTGGGTCTGGATTGGTCATGGCGGGGCTGAGAGAAGTGTTAGCTCTCCATCATAGCGCTTTACGGACCGGCGACGAAGAATCAGGCGGTCTTGCCGGCAAGACTTGCGACAGACGATTTCTGTCGGAACCGGATCGCGACGACGGCACCCAGGCCGACCGCCGCGCCCAGGGCAAGAATGCCGAAATAGCGTCGGTAGCCGAGTATGCCCGGGCTGTTGTCGACCAGCCAGCCGGCCAGCAACGGCGCGAATATGTCGGGCGTGAAGGCCAGCATGGAAATCGCGCCGACCGCGATGCCGGTCAGGTGCAGCGGTATCCCGGCTTCCTCCAGCAGCGCGAAGTAAATGCCGCGCAACGCAAAAACCGCCAGCGCGGTGGCGGTGACCTGGGTGCCGAGGACCGCGATCGACGCCAGCTCCGGCGGCAATGCCCAGAGCGTGCCATAGCTTGCGACGAGCAGCCCAAAGCATGCACCGATGGCGCGGGATGCGGACACGCGATCGGCGATCACGCCGGCCAGCACCGCGGCCACCGGCCGGAGCCAGTCGCGAAAGGCCCCCAGCCAGGCGCCGAATTCCTTGGTTCTGTCGAATCCGCCTTCGGCGTAAGCCGGAAACTCGTAGGTGCCCAGGAAGGCGAAGTAAGCGCAGAAGATCACCACGGCTATCAGCCATACGTCCGGGATCCGGAGCGTGTGTCCGATCGAGTCGAGCACGTGCAATCCATCTTCAGCGGGTTCGTTTTCGACCACGGTGGCATGATCGTCGGGCACCACCAGCCAGACCGCGAACCCGGCGACCAGCGAAGCGAACGAATACACCAGGATGACCGAGACCAGCCCGCTTTCGGTCGTGGCCGACAGCGCGAAACAGGCCGCGGCGATCGAGCCCAGCCCGGCGCCGACCGCACCGCGCCCGCCGTCGAGGATGCCGAACGCCCGCCCCTGTTCGCCGGCGCCGGACCAGAGCCGCGTGGCCTTGATCAGCGCCGCCCAGAAGGTGAGGATGGAAAAGACGCCCCAGAACGCATGCACGGCAAGCAGGCCGACGTAGTCCGGTACGCTGGCCATGTACAGCCCGCCCAGCCCGGTGCCCACCAGCGACAGGGTCAACAGGCGGCGAGCCGAAAAACGGTCGGCCAGCCAGCCGCCGGGCAGGTAGCAGACCAGTGCCAGGATGCCGAACATTGCATTGAGCGTGCCGATCTGGAAGCTTGTCAGCCCGAAGGTGGCCTCCATGCTGGTCTGGAAGCTCTTACGCATGTACGGCAGCATGTAGATGGCCTCGCCGGCCAGAATCAGGCTGCCCATGAACAGGAATCGGTGCGGCGGCTTTCTGCCTCCGTTTTCCGACGGCGCGGACGCGTTCACGCAGCGAAACTCATTGCCGGAGTGCGCTGCGCCTAGCGCAGCTGGCTGTCCTTGCTGCCGCGGCGGTTCAGCGACGCGCCGGGTTCATTGCCTGCGTCCTCCGCTTCCTGGCAGGCAATGCACCGGCGAACGCCGGGCAACGCGTCACGCCTGGCCTCGGGAATAGGCTCGCCGCATTCCTCGCATTCGTGCAGCGATTCGCCGTGGCCCAGCCGGGCACGCGCACGCCGGACCTCGTCCTCGACGCTGGCGTCGATCTGGTCCTGTACCGCACCGTCACGGGCCCAGCCGCCGGCCATCAGTGGTCTTCGGCCGCGTCGGCTTCGACCTTGGTCGCATGCCGCGTGCCTTCGGCGTGCTCGGGCGGCGCATAAACGGTGTAGAGCTTCAACGGTCGGCTGCCGGTATTGATGAAGTTATGTTCGGCGCCGGCGTGCACGAAGATCAGGTCGTTGGTGCCAACCTCGCGCGCCTGCCCTTCGAGCACGGCCTGGCCGTTGCCCTCGGTCAACACGAGAATCTGGTCGTGGTCTTCGTGCACCTCCGCGCCGATCTCCTCGCCCGGCTTCAGGGTCATCAGCACCACCTGGCACAGCTTGCCGGTGATCACGGTTTGGCGAAAATCCTCGTTTTCCAGCGATCTTTTCAGAATCGGCACGATGGCCTTGTCGACGGTGTCGATCATGAGCTTGCTTCCTGTTCGCATCAAGTTGAAACCATGCAGCACGGGGACTGAATTCCGCGTCAATGGCTATGGCATCGGCGTGTTCGAATGATAATGCCAGACGAAAATGGCGGCCGCGCCTCGATAGGGCCGCCATGGACGAGCAATCCTGTCGGCCCTGGCGCGATCGGGGCGCGCGCGCATGTTCCTGAGCCTGTGCAATCCGGCCTGAATGCCCAGGTCGTCGGCCGGCCAGACGTCCGGGCGTCCCAGGGCGAACAGCAGGAACATCTCCGCGCTCCAGCGGCCGAAACCCTTCAGCGCAGTGATGCGTGCGATGACGTCGGCATCGGGCAATTGCCCCAGTTCTTCCGGCACCAGCGAACCTTCCAGCACGGCTTGCGAAAGACCGCGCGCATAACCGATCTTCTGGCGCGACAAACCCAGCCCGCGCAGTTCGTCATCATGCATGGCCAGCAAGTGCTCGGGCTGGAAATTGCCTTCCAGCGCCGCCTCCAGCCGCCCGAAAATCGTGGCCGCGGCCTTGACCGAAAGCTGCTGCCCGGCAATGATGCGCAGCAGGTGCTGGTAGCTGGGCGCACCGTCACGGCGCTCGTCGGGATAACCGACCTGCGCGAGGCCGGTCGCGATGTGGCGATCGCGTTCGGCCAGTTCGTCCAGCGCCTCGACCAGGTGCTTGCGCGTCAACTGGAATTTCAAGTCGAACCCCTGCCTTTCGGCACCGATGAACATCCATGATAACCAACCGGATGATCGACCCGGAAAGCAGCGCGACCGTTGATCCACCCCTGCCGCCATCCCGATTCGCGGCGCTGTATCATGCGCAGCAATGAAATACCTGCCGCCCGAACACGAGTTGGAAGAGCGCTTCATCCGCGCCGGCGGCCCGGGCGGGCAGCACGTGAATCGAACCGAGTCCGGAGTGCAACTGCGTTTCGACCCCGGGACTTCAGGGTTCCTGCCCGAGGCAGTCGCCAGGCGCCTGGTGAGACTCGCCGGCAGGCGCGCGAGCAAGGCCGGTGTCATCACCATCGAGGCGACCGAGCACAAGAGCCAGCATCGTAACCGGGAGCAGGCACGCACCCGGCTTGCAGAACTCATCGAAAAGGCCTATCGACGTCCCCGCAAGCGTGTCAAGACGCGCCCGACCCGCGCGGCCAGAAAAAAGCGCCTGCGCGCCAAACGTCACCGCGCCGGAATCAAGCAAAAGCGGACAAAGCCTTCTGCCGAAGACTGATGTCACTGCCAAGGCATGGCGGGCCTGCCATCGGGTCATGCATCGCCAAACCCAGGTAACACTCAGCCGCCCGTATGCTTTTCCGGTACCGGGTTGATCACCGGTTCGGAGATTCCCTCGCGATCAGGAACCTCGCACCAGCATCACCAGCCCGGCGACCAGGGAAATGGCGCCACCGAGCAGATACCACATCGTCTGGTCCGTGAAGTTCCCGGTAATCGTCTCGCTGATCTGGTCATCCAGGCCCTGGGAGGACTGGTAACCCATGTACAGCAGGAAGGCGCCCAGCACCAGTAAAACAACTGCAACAATCTTGCCATTGATCATGTTTCAGTGCTCCATCGCCTTGCCCACACCACTCGCGGCGGTAAACGTACCGTCCTTCCTGGCTGCCTTGTCGGCCCGCTTTTCCTTCAGCGTTTTTTCCGGTTTCTTCTTTTTCTCCCTGGCTTTGGTATCTCTTCCCTTGGACATGGTGGTTTCCGTTCAAGATCCGCTCGCGCCAGCAATTGACGAAACACGGTCTTCTTGTTAAGACCATGAATCCGGCAGATAATTCGGTCGCCGGGACGAATACGCTGAGCAGAAACCTGGACGTTTTGCGTAAACATATAGATGAAGACACCATCGGGAATTGGCGGCCCTTTTCAGAATGACCATACTGTCTTTCCGCTGACTACACCGGCATAGTGCTTCTACCGTGCCCTCGGCCCGGTGGAAATGCCAATACCCCAGAGTATTTTCAAACAGCCCTGCATCCGATACGCGTTTGATCAATTCGAGTTCGATACCGGTTCGCAGCAGCTGGTAGACAAGGACCGCCACGCGATCGCCCTGGGCCCCAGGCATTCAAGGTACTTGCATACCTGATCGAACGCGCGCCTTCGGTGGTTTCCAGAGTCGAACTTCTGGCGGGCGTCTGGGGCCACACTGCGCTTTCGGCCAGCGGCGTACTGCGCGAGAAATCGGGCCGAAGTCCAGATGAAAATCGGCCGCTATACACAGGCGTAGCCGTTGTTTGCCGATGCCGCGGCAGGCTATGCGCGAGCCGGACGCCTGCGGCTTTATCCAGCTGCAATCGAAACGGATTGCCGAGGCCGAGCAGCATCTCTCGCGCGCCGCGCGTGCCTACGAAC
>JAWLEW010000008.1:32406-47948 GCA_041685925.1 Wenzhouxiangellaceae bacterium
TCCCCGGACAGGCTCTGTTTGTCGCATATCGGGACCGGATGCCCACTCCAGCCATGGTATACATCAGCGTTGGAAGCGCGACGCTGCAGGCGTCGGCAGTGGCCGAATGCCATGGAAACGCTCCAGGAGCAACCGTGCGCCTCGGTTTTATAACTATTTAAGCAGAGGTATATCAATGATTTACGATAACATCCTGCAAACTATTGGAAGAACCCCGGTGGTGCGGATCAACCGGCTGGGGCCGGAGCATGTGAACCTGTTCGCCAAGGTCGAATTCTTCAACCCGATGGCCTCGGTCAAGGATCGGCTCGCCATCGGCATCATCGAAGACGCCGAGCGACGGGGCGTGTTAAAGCCCGGCCAGACGGTGGTCGAGGCCACTTCCGGCAATACGGGTATCGCGCTGGCCATGGTGTGCGCGGCCAAGGGGTATCCGTTCGTTTCATTCATGGTCGAAACCTTTTCGATCGAGCGGCGCAAATTGATGCGCGCCATGGGCGCCAAGGTCATTCTCACGCCCAAGGAGGAAAAGGGCACCGGGATGGTCAAGCGTGCGGCCGCGGCCGCCGAGCGCAACGGCTGGTTTCTCGCCCGCCAGTTCGAGAACGAGGCCAATCCCGAATACCACCGCAACACCACGGGCCCGGAAATCCTGCGCGATTTCGCCGGACACGGCCTCGATTATTTCGTCACCGGCTGGGGCACCGGCGGCACCATGACCGGCGCCGGCGAGATGCTCAAGCTTGCCCGGCCGAACATCAAGGTCATCGCCACCGAGCCCGAAACAGCCCAGCTGATGGCCGGCAAGGAATGGACGCCGCACAAGATCCAGGGCTGGACGCCGGATTTCATCCCGAAGATCATGAACACGAAGGTCGCCGACGAGATCGTGCCGGTCACGGACGAAGAGTCGCGCGACGTCGCGCGCGAACTGGCGGCGAAGGAAGGCATCATGACCGGCGTTTCCGGCGGCGGGACTGTGGCTGCGGCACTCAAGGTGGCGGCCCAGGCACCCAAGGGCTCCAACATCCTGGCGATGATTCCCGACACCGGCGAACGCTATATCTCGACCTACCTGTTCGAAGGCATCAACGAGGAATCGGACGAGGACTGGCTGATCGAAAACGGCTACGCCGACGCACCCTGATCGAAACCGTGGGAACCCGGTGACCACCGACGACAGCGCGGGAGAGCAAGACGGCCGGCCCTTGAGATCGGGCCGCGACACCGCCCTCGCGCTGCTCGCGTTGGCACTGCTGTGGCCGCTTCTGCTGGCGCTTGCCGCGGCAGTGAGACTCGACAGTCGAGGACCGGTCATTTACAGCGAGGAACGCCTGGGCCGGGACGGAAAGCCTTTCCGAATCTTCAAGTTCCGGACCCTCCACCCGCAACCTGAGGACAAGCGTGCAGTGGCACCTTCAGGCGACCCGAGGGTCACCCGCCTCGGGGCCTGGCTCAGGCCCGTTCACCTGGATGAACTGCCCCAGCTGCTCAACATCGCGCGCGGCGAGATGCGCATCGTGGGACCGCGCCCGACCCGAAAGGAACTGTGGCGCGGCGTCGACGAAGCCCTTCGCCGGCGGGCGCTGGCGTTCACGCCGGGGCTGACCAGTCCGGCCAGCCTTCGCTTCGATTGCGAAGACGACGTGCTGGCCGAGACCGAGAACCCTGAACAGATTTACCACGACGTGATCTTTCCGGCGAAGGTCGCGATGGACGTGCATCATTTCGAACACCCGAGACGCCTCAGCGACACGAAGCTCATCCTGGCAACCGTGGCCACGGTCATTGGCACGCGAGGCGACGGCAACTGCCGCAGAAGGCTCGAACGCTTGCTTTCCCGGGCGGGTTGCTAAACTACCGCCCGCGTGGCCCGATCGAAGCCACCCAACGCGCTTTCGAGGGCAGGATCCATGAACATTGCCGGCGGGCCTGAATGAAAAATCGATTCTGGACCGGGTTCTGGCGCCTGGCAGACCCCAAGATCAGCCTGACTTCGGTCGCCTCGATCTACATCGGCGCGGCCGTGGCGGCAAGCGAATCGGCGTTCAGCCTCGCATGGCTGCTTGTGCTTGTGGTCGCGTTTTTTGCCATCGAGGTCGCCAAGAATGCCTGGGGCGACGTGTTCGACTACGACTCGGGCACCGACCAGGCGGTCGCACCCGAGGACAGGACCGCGTTCTCCGGCGGCAAGCGCGTGCTGGTGGACAATCTGCTCACCCGCGACCAGACCTGGGCCATGGCGGCGGGCTTCACGCTGCTCGGCCTTGGCGCCGGTGCAGCGATCGTGTTTCTGCGCGAGCCGGCTGCATTCTGGATTGGCGTAGTGGGCTTCGTGCTGGGCTGGTCCTACCACGGCCCGCCGCTGCGGCTGGCTTATCGCGGCCTGGGGGAACTCGATGTCGTGGTCTGCTACGGTCCGCTGATCGCGCTGAGCACCTACCTTGTACTGGCCCACGGCCTCAGCTGGGAAGTGTTCTGGCTTTCGGTTCCGCTAGGGCTGATCATCGCGGCGTTCCTGTGGGTCAACGAATTTCCCGACTACCTTGCCGACCGCGCACACGGCAAGCGCAACCTGGTCGTGCGCCTGGGACGCGCGCGGGCCAGCCGCGTCCTGCCCTGGATCTATGCCGCGGCGTTCCTCATCCTGACCACGCTGCCGTCGGCAGGATTTCCGGACATGGTGCTGCTCGGCTGGCTGGCAGCGGCACCGGCCGCCTATGTCAGCTACCAGGTCTGGCACGCCCCGGAGAGCTTTCACCGCCGCGTGCCGGCCCAGCCCGCGGCACTGATCGCGTTCCTGGTTTATTCGGCAGGCGCCGGCACCGGCGTACTCATTGCAGGCCCTTGATCGCGAAAGCGTTGCCGGTCAGCCTTCGCCCCGAAGTCCGGCATCGCTGCGCTTCCAGGCGACTACGGGGACGATTCGCGTGTACAGCCAGCCGGCGGCCCCGCCTGCCAGCGACAGGACCAGCGTGCCGGCCAGGCTGCGCGTGGCCCCGATCGCCGTGACCGGCAAGACCTGGTTCATGATCGCGATCATGACCCATACGGCGCTGAAGCCGGCCAGCGTGAAAAGCAGCGCGCGTTGATCGGGCAGCCAGCGCTTCAATACGCCGGCGACCGGCCAGGCGACGGCGAATGCGATGGAGACCAGCAACGCGTATGCGGGCGTGAAATTGAGCAGGTCGTGCCAGGTGGCGGCGATTCGAGTGCCCGGGCCGATTTCCTGGCCCAGGGCCTGGATTCGTGCGAGATTGAACTGCGTCTGGGCGATACTGCCCAGTGCCACGGCCGCAACCACGGCAATGACCCATCCCAGTACTACACGAATCACGCCCATCGGAATCACGCCCATCGTCGATAATCTCGCGCCGGTCTCTGCTACATTCGACTCAAATCCAAGGCTTCACCGGAATCCCGATGCATAGACTCCAGCGTCTGGCGACGATTGCGTCATCTGCGGCATCTGCAATATTGGCGCTCACCAGCGGCCTGGCCTCGGCGCAAGCCTACCAGATCGAAACCGTGGCCAGCGGGCTGGAACACCCATGGTCCATTGCCTGGCTGCCCGAAGGCACGGCACTGGTGACCGAGCGGGCCGGCAGGCTCCGGCTGCTGCGCGACGGCCAACTTGCCGAAGAGCCGGTCGCCGGCCTGCCTGAGGTCTACGCGGCCAGCCAGGGCGGCCTGTTCGAAGCGCTGCCCGACCCGGACTTTGCCGACAACCAGCTTGTCTATATTTCATTTGCGCACGGCACGCCCGAAGCGAACGCGACGCGCGTGATCCGCGCCCGCCTGGAAGGCATGCGCCTGGTCGATCGCGATGTGCTGTTCACCGCCGCGCCGCCGAAGGACACGCCGGTGCATTACGGCGGTCGCATGACATTTCTTCCGGACGGCACTTTGTTGATCGGCCTGGGCGATGGCTTCGACTTTCGCGAGCAGGCCCAACTGCTGGACAACCATTTCGGCAAGATCGTGCGGATCGATACCGACGGATCGGTGCCATCCGACAACCCGTTCGTCGATACCGAAGGCGCGCTGCCGGAAATCTACAGCTACGGCCATCGCAACGTCCAGGGCTTGCTGTACGACGCCGAAACCGGCATCGTCTGGCAGCACGAACACGGCCCGCGCGGCGGCGACGAAATCAACCGGATCCGGCCGGGCGAAAATTACGGCTGGCCGGTCGCGACCCACGGCATCGACTACTCCGGCGCGATGATATCGCCGTACGAATCCCGGCCCGGCATGGTCGACCCCGAACTCGTCTGGACACCATCGATCGCCCCGGCCGGCATGACGATTTACCGCGGCGATCTTTTTCCGCAATGGGCCGGCGACCTGTTCGTCTCCGCGCTTGCAGGACGCCACCTCAGGCGGGTCGAACTGGTCGACGGCAGCATCGGCGACCAGCACGTCATGCTGGCCGAACGCGACGAACGCCTGCGGGATGTCCGGACCGGCCCGGACGGCGCGCTGTACGTGCTCGTCGACGCCGCCGACGGCAAGATCCTGCGCATTCGTCCGGGCGCCGATTGATCAGGGCCGAAAGCGACCCCTTCAGGCGCTCGCAGCCCCTGCGCGGTCGGCCTCGGGCACCTCGAGCAGGCGCCCGCTGCCGCCGGCGTTGCGGATCACGTGGGCGCCGCCTTCGCTCAATCCGGCGAAGCTGGCAGGGTCCAGTCTTGCATCCATGCAGGTCAGGACCGCGAAGCGTCTACCGGGCGGCATCGGCAGGTTGCCCTTGTCGCCGAAATCTGCCGTGTAGGCCGCGTTGGCGGCCATCACTTCATCGCGCAGCTTGCTCATGAATCGTCCTCACCGGTGATCGATCGGAATATCGCGGGCTTAGTTGGCCGTTCTTTCATGAGTAGTGACCGGCCAAACGCTAAAGGCTTGCAAACGTTCGACCACCAACAACGCTTCAGGGCCGGCGATGCTCCAGCGCGTCCAGCGCTGCCATCCAGGGCAGCAGGGCATTGCGTCTGCGCGAAGGGAAACGGCCGACCGAGCGAAGCGCATTGATGTCACCCAGCGCGATTGCATCGGGCGCCGCGTCGTCGGCCAGCAAGGCCTCGAAGCGCCTCAAGGCCGGCTCGATTTCTTCGACGCGGCGGCCGGCCAGCCAATCGGTCAGCATCGAGGCCGAAGCCGTGGTGATGGCGCACGCCTCGCCCGACCAGCTTGCCTTGAAGATGTGCCCGTCCACGACCTTGATCCAGATCCGGATGTCGTCACCACAAAGGGCGTCCAGCCCGCGTGCCGAGTGGGTGGCGTCGGGCAGTTCGAAATGATTGTTCGGAGCGCGATTGTGCTCCAGGATCTTCGCTTGATAGAGTTGCGCTATCGACATTTTTCGCTGTTGAACTGCGCGCCGCTGCCGGGTCAGGCGCGCTGACGCCGAATCCGCGAGCGCGACACCACCGCCCACGACAGGAGCAGCGCGATCAGCACGCCGACGCCCGCGGGATGCAATACGGGAACCGCGCGCGGCGCCGGGCGCTCGAGCGCACCCTGCGCGATCCAGTCGCGGATCAGGGCGCGCTGGCCCGGCTCGGTACCCGGCATCTGGAACGAGGGACCGCCGGTCACGGCACAGTTGACCGCCGACAGCAGCAGGCTCTCTCCCGGCTCGAACGGCTGCACCCTCGCCTGCGACGGATTGGTCGTCGATTCGACCCCGACCAGGTTCGAATAGGCTTCGCCCGGCCTCAGGTCCAGTCCGGCCGCGCCCCCCGCGCCATGACAGCCCGTGCAAGTCGAAAATATCGGCTGAACCCGGGATTCGAAATTCACCGCCCGTTGCGGGGCGATCGCGTCCAGGTCCGCGCATTCGGAAGAAACCGCACTTGCCGACCGGCTCGCCGCCAGCATGACGAACACAAAAAGGCACAAAACCGCCGGCCACGCTCGAAGCCCTTGAATCAAAACGTGTCACTCCCGAATTTGAAACGAATCTGGCTGCGGATTATATACGGCGCGAACGCAGCCAGCTCGATCCGCCCGATCGACGGCTCGACCAGCGCCGACCGAACTCTTTTTCGCGCCGTGGATTGTTCGCTATCGGCCGGACCGGATAAATGCTATACTGCGCGTTGCTTTCGGCGCCCCAGCTGATTGCACCTTTCGTGGATGTGACGGTTCTCTGTACCGCTTCGGACAGACAATCCCCCAAGGCCCCTCCCCGATTTGTCTGTTTACCGCCGTCACGGTGGTAGTCCGCCTTGGGTTCACAAGGACACGATTCCAATGAAATTCGATTCCCTCGGCCTTCGAGCCGAACTTCTGCGTGCCATCGACGCGCAGGGATTTACCGACGCGACCCCGGTACAGGAAAAATCCATCCCGGTAATCCTGGAAGGCCGCGACATCATGGCCAGCGCCCAGACCGGCACCGGCAAGACCGCGGCTTTTGCGCTGCCGATGCTTCACCAACTGAGCCAGAAGCCGGCCCAGGGCGCCGCCGTGCGCGCACTTGTCCTGACCCCGACCCGCGAACTCGCGGCACAGGTCCAGGAGAACATTCGCGACCTGGGCCGCTACCTGCCGCTGAAATCGGCGGTGGTATTCGGCGGCGTCAACATCAACCCGCAGATCTCCAAACTCAAGCGCGGCGTCGATATCCTGGTCGCCACACCGGGTCGGCTGATCGACCTGATGCAGCGCCAGTGCGTGAACCTCGGGCGACTGGAATACCTGGTGCTGGACGAAGCCGACCGCATGCTGGACATGGGTTTCCTGCCCGCCATCGAGCGGATCCTCAAGGCCGTGCCGGCCAAGCGCCAGACCTTGCTGTTCTCGGCGACCTTCTCGCGCGAGATCACGCAGCTTTCGGGCCGCTTCCTGAACCACCCGGTTCGGGTCGAAACCGCGGCGCCGAACTCCACCGTCGACGCGATCGCGCAAGAGGCGATACAGGTCGACCAGGCGCGCAAGCGCGAACTGCTTTCATGGATGATCGGTCACCACAACTGGCGCCAGGTGCTCATCTTCACCCGCACCAAGCACGGCGCCAACCGGCTGGCGAAACAGCTTGGAACCGACGGTCTCCCGGCCGCCGCCATCCACGGCAACAAGAGCCAGGGTGCGCGCACCAAGGCGCTGGCCGACTTCAAGGCCGGCCGCGTTCGGGCGCTGGTCGCCACCGACATCGCTGCACGCGGGCTGGATATCGAACAGCTGCCGCACGTGGTCAATTACGAAATTCCGGAAGTGCCCGAGGATTACGTGCACCGGATCGGCCGCACCGGCCGGGCTGGTCGTGAAGGCCTGGCGGTATCGATGGTCGCCGGCTCCGAACACGGCAAGTTCGAAGCCATCCGCAAGCTGGTCGAAGTGAAAATCCCGACCCGGGTCATCGACGGCTTCGAACCTACCGAGGGCCTGAACCACAGCACCGGCGGCAAGCGCGGCGGTGGCGGTGGCGGGGGTGGACGCGGCAACGGCGGTCGTGCAAAGGCTGGCCGCGGCAAGCGCGCAGGTGCAGCGAACAACGACAGGCGCGCATCGGCGCCAAAGCGATCGAACCGACAGAAGCGATACCGAAAGGCGGCCTGATCCCCGGAATCATCCCGGAAACGACTGAACGACGGTTCGCGATCGCCCGGCATTCTTCATCGGTTCGCTGCAAAAATGCGATCAGGCCGGCCAGCAGCCATGGCTGCGGCCGGCCTTCCTTTCAGGCAAGGCCGCATCGGCTTTGCGCCAGACCGCAGCGTTCGAATCCGAGGGTCTGGCTACAGCCGTGCCCACCGATGCGCCAATACCGGCCTGCGCCAGCGCCGAGCGGATTCGGTCCGAAATGTCATCGGGCTCGACCGAGTCGCACTGTATGCCCAGCACAGCAAATCGATCGCTCCCGATCCGGGCGACGAAATCCGAGTTGCGTACCACGTAGCGCAGCACCAGCGACGTCTTGCGCAGAAGTTCGTCCCCGGCGACACGTCCGTCCCGGTCGTTGATTGCCGCGAGCGCGTCGAGGCCGATGATGCTGACGAAAGTGGAATCCCCCATGCGGATCGAACGGTTCTCCTCGCGGGCGAGCTTTTCTTCCCACGCGCGTCGGTTCGGCAGGTGCGTCAGGGCATCTGTCATGGCTTCGAACCGAAAACGCTCATCGCGGCGCGCCCGATCGGTGGCTTCGATTTCGCTCCTGAAGTATCCCGCAAGCATGGCCGCCAGAAGCTCGAGCAGCGGCAAGTCCGACTCATCGAGCTCGGGATGCTCCTCGGTATCGATCGCACACAAGGTTCCGAGAAACCGCCCCTTGGCGGCACGCAACGGAATCCCGATGTAGGCTTTGATTCCAAGACGCTCGCGCAGCGACGCATCGACACAGGCCCGAACGTCGGCGACGCGTGGGGCAATTCGAGGGCCTTGCTCCTGCATCATTCGAGACTGGACCGGGTCGCTCCAGCGAAATTCGTCGCCGACGGCTATTCCGTGGCAACTATCCTCGACGTGCAGCACGACCCATCGATCCTGCCGCAACCGGTTGATCATCCACAATCCGAAACCATACCGATTCCGGAGGAACTGCAGCGCCGCCCCGGCAGCTTGTTCGAAAGTGGCAATCTCTGTATCGACCGACATGCTGGCGTCCTTGCCCCGACAGGAAAGCGGGCTCCCTTGACCTTGGTACTGTATTCAATGCAATCCCGGTGCCATGTCAAGAACGACCAATAGGTGTTTCATGTTTCGCGCATTAGAGCGGATGCACATCGGCGCGCGCAGTTCGCTATTATTCCAGCCAGACGTCCACCTGGAACCAGACATGCAGACCCGTGCAGCTGTCGCTTTCGACGCCGGCAAACCGCTTTCAATCGAAACCGTGGAACTCCAGGGCCCGGGCCCCGGAGAGGTGCTGGTCGAGATCAAGGCCACGGGGCTGTGTCATACGGACGCCTATACCCTTTCGGGGAAGGACCCGGAAGGCCTTTTTCCCTCGATTCTCGGCCACGAGGGCGCCGGGGTCGTGATCGAGACCGGCCGCGATGTCGGATCACTCGCGCCGGGCGATCACGTGATCCCGCTGTATACCCCGGAATGTCGCGAATGCGAGTACTGCCTGAACCCGAAAACCAACTTGTGCCAGGCGATCCGGGAAACGCAGGGCAAGGGCGTCATGCCCGACGGCACCAGCCGTTTCTCGCTGGACGGAAAGCCGCTGCACCACTACATGGGCACCTCGACGTTCGCCAACCACACGGTGCTGCCCGAAATTGCGCTGGCCAAAATCAACCCGGACGCCCCGTTCGACAAGGTCTGCTACATCGGCTGCGGCGTCACGACCGGCATCGGTGCGGTGATCTGGACCGCGAAGGTCGAGCCGGGTTCGCGCGTCGTGGTCTTCGGCCTGGGCGGCATCGGCCTGAACGTGATCCAGGGCGCGCGCATGGCCGGCGCCGAGCAGATCGTCGGGGTCGACCTGAATCCGGCCAAGCGCGAGCTGGCGGAAAAATTCGGAATGACCGACTTCGTCAACCCGAGCGACGTCGAAGGGGAACTGGTGCCGTTTCTGGTCAGCCTCACCAGGGGCGGCGCGGACTACAGCTTCGAGTGCATCGGCAACGTGAACGTGATGCGCGACGCACTGGAATGCTGCCACAAGGGCTGGGGCACCTCGGTCATCATCGGCGTAGCCGGCGCGGGCGAGGAAATCTCCACCCGCCCCTTTCAACTGGTGACCGGCCGGAACTGGCGCGGGAGCGCATTCGGCGGGGCCCGGGGCCGTACCGACGTGCCGAAGATCGTGGACTGGTACATGGACGGCAGAATCAACATCGACGACATGATCACCCACACGCTGCCCCTTGAAGACATCAACCGGGGCTTCGATCTGATGCACCGCGGCGAATCAATCCGGTCGGTAGTGGTGTACTGACTCAACGGCGAAAGGCTTTTGGAGAGCGAGCAAACAATGGAACTCGAAACGCGATCCGTTCATCATTGCTTCGGCGGCCGTCAGGGCTTCTATTCGCACGAATCCACGACCTGCAACGGCCCGATGGCGTTTTCGGTCTACATTCCGCCGCACCAGGCCGGCGCGAAGCTGCCCGTGCTGTACTACCTGTCGGGGCTGACCTGCAACGAAGAAGTGTTTGCGATCAAGGCCGGCGCGCAGCGCGTCGCCGGCGAGCTCGGCCTGGCGCTGGTCGCCCCGGACACCAGTCCACGCGATACGGGCATCGACGGTGCGACCGGAGAATGGGACTTCGGCGAAGGTGCCGGCTTTTATCTCGACGCTACCGAGCAGCCGTGGTCCGATCGATTCCGGATGTACAGCTACATCACGCACGAACTGCCGTCGCTGCTCGACGGACATTTCCCGATCGACGCGTCGCGCGCGGGCATCTTCGGCCATTCGATGGGCGGACATGGCGCGCTCACCATCGCGCTGAAGAACCGCAGCATGTATCGTTCGGTTTCGGCCTTCGCGCCGATCGTGGCCCCGACACGGGTGCCCTGGGGCCGCAAGGCGCTGCCGCGCTTTCTGGGCGACGACCCGGAAGCCTGGAAACGCTACGACGCCTGCGAACTGGTGCGGCAGCAACCCTTCGGCGGAAAAATCCTGATCGACCAGGGGCTGAGCGACCAGTTCCTGGAAGAACAGCTGCAACCCGAGCGCTTCGAGCGCGCTTGCGAAAAGGCGGGCCAGGCGCTGGAGGTGCGCAGGCACCCCGGCTACGATCACGGCTATTACTTCATCCAGACCTTCATCGAGGATCACCTGCGGCATCATGCTTCGGCGCTGCTCGACACCTGATCGAAGAGACGGCTCAGGCGTGAAACCAGGCCAGCAGGCTTCCCATCAGCACCAGTCCCAGCGCAAACGCGCAAAAATGCAGCAGCGCCGACTGCCAGCGGTTTTGCGCCTTGATTTCGGGAATCAGATCGGAAGCGGCGATGTAGATGAAATTGCCGGCCCCGAACAGGGCCAGCCAGGCGACCTCGAAATTGTTCGCCAGCGCCCAGGCGCAGATTGCGCCGGCAGGAAAGGTCAGGGCCGAGACAAAGTTCCACAACAGTGCCGTCCGGCGCGGCCATCCACCGTGTACCAGCACACCGAAATCTCCGAGTTCCTGCGGCACTTCATGCGCCGCGGCCGCCAGCCAGGCCATCGCTCCGGCGGTCGGTGAAATAAGAAACGTGCTCGCCACGGCAAGTCCGCCGACGAAATTGTGCAGCGCGTCACCGATCAATATCAAGTAGGTAAACGGCCGGCGATCACTCACACTCGCCGAATGCGAACGATGCCAGTGCAACGACTGCTCCAGCGCCAGGAACAGCGCGAAACCGGCCAGCAGCCAGCTTCCCGCCGTCAGCGGTTCAAGTTCCCGGCTCGCCTCGGGGATCATGTGGAAAAACGCGCCACCCAGCAACGTCCCGGCAGCCAGTGCCACCAGGGGCAACAACATCCTTTCGAGCAGCCGTCCGGGCATGACCAGCGTCAAGGCCCCGCTCAGCGCGATCAGGCTCATCAGCAGCCCGCCCGCGACGATCCACCCCAGCTCGCTCATCGCCCGCCTCGATCAGGCGCGCTTGCGCGCGATGGTCAATCCATCCCCGATGGGCACCAGCGAAAGATCGACCCGCCGATCGTCCTGGACATGCCGGTTGAAGGCGCGGATTGCGCGCGTGTCTTCGTCCTGCGCGTTTTGTCCGGCAACCTTGCCATCCCACAGGGTGTTGTCGACCAGGATCAGCCCGCCCGGGCGCACCAGCGTCAGGCAGGCCTCGTAGTAATCGACGTACCCGGGCTTGTCGGCATCGATGAAAGCCATGTCGTAATCGCCGGACCAGCCGTCTCGAATCAGCCAGTCCAGCGTATCGTTCGCCGCGCGCAGGTGCAGGTGAATGCGATCGGCCAGGCCGGCGCGGATCCAGTAGCGCTCGGCGGTTTTCGTCCATTCCCGGCTGATGTCCAGGCACGTCGTCTCGCCCTGCTGCGGCATGGCCAGCGTGACCGCCAGGGCGCTGTAGCCGGTAAACGTACCCACCTCCAGGTAGCGCCGCGCGGCGATCGTGCGTGCCAGGATGGCCATGAACTGACCCTGCTCCGGCGCAATCTGCATGTTGGCCTGCGGCAGTTTCCCGGTTTCCGCGCGCAACTCGGCCAGCAGGGGCGGTTCGCGCAGTGAACGCTCCAGCAGGTAATCATGGAGCGCCGGTTCCAGTCCCATGCTTCGGGTCGTCAAGTTCGGACTCCTGTTCCGGTACTCTGGCGCAGCATAGCAGGCTGTCGAAACGCGATTGCGCCGACCGGCGCCGAGGGTGCGCTAGTGGGCCATGCCCACTAGTTCAAGTCGCGCCATTTCCAGTACTTGCTGGCACCTACGGTCGCCTGCAGCGCGACGCCGGATTCCATCATCTGGTAGGTCCGGACGTCCATGTCGATGGACTGCTTGCCCGCCGCCGACCCGCCCTTCTTGCCGGCCTGAGCGGTGGCCTCGGCCTGTCCGCTTGCTTCCCATCCGGAATCGCGGAAGCGTTCGAAATCAGCTTGATCGCGGAAAATGATGACCTCGCGGTAATCCTTCAGCCCGATGCCGAAACCTACGCCGGCCCCACCCATCTTCATGAACGTGGTCTCGCCCGAGGCCGAGGTCAGTACGCCGTAGCCGCCACCGGTCTGAAGCAGAATCAGGTTCTGGCTGGCCGAATCGAACACGCCATAACCGGACGCCTCGTCGATCCGGGCCTTTGCACCCGGCTCTTCCTCGTACAGCCTGGCCAGCGTCTCGTCGCGCATCTCCAGGATCGCGGCCCGTTTCTCCGCTCCGGTGTCGCCCAGTGAGGCGCAGCCGGCCAGCGTCGCTATCGCCAGCAAAATGCCGGCCATTCCAGCAATGGATCTCTGCATGTTCAATTCTCCGCTTCCAATGGCAGAAACAATCCTACACTCTCGTGCGTTTGTGCGGCACGCTCCGGCTCAGGTTTCCAACACCATGACTACGCGCTCGCGGATCACCGGCAGCATCGAATTGTCGAATCAGGAATGCCGGGCAAGCCATGCGTTGTTGCGCGGACTGGGCCTGAAAGATCGGCCTTGCCCCCAACGGCAGCAGCGGCTCGCAGATCCGGCAGGCCAGCGCGTCGTGCACCAGCCGGTCGAAATCGGGCTGAAGGGCTTCAGCCACTGGATTTCCCCCGGCCGCGCACATCGATTGCACGCAACGCCTTCGTTGCGCTGACCCGCAAAAGGAAACGGCGGCGCCCTCGAGCGCCGCCGCTGTCCATGCCGACCGACCGGATCGGCCGGCCGTAACGCATTTACAGGTCGAACCGGTCGAGCGTCATGACCTTGGTCCATGCATCCACGAAATCCTGCACGAACTTTTCCCGTGCGTCTTCGGCGGCATAGACTTCGGCCACGGCCCGGAGCTCCGAATTCGAACCGAAGATCAGGTCGACCGGCGTTGCGGTCCACTGGACTTCGCCGGAGTCGCGATCGCGGCCTTCGTATACGCGCTCGGAAGAATCGGACTTCGACCACGCGTAGGACATGTCGAGCAGGTTGACGAAGAAATCGTTGGTCAACGTACCGGGACGATCCGTGAAGACCCCGTGTTCGGCCCCATCGGCATTGGCGTCCAGCGCCCGCATTCCACCGACCAGCACCGTCGTTTCCGGGACGGTCAGCGTGAGCAGGTTGGCGCGTTCGACCAGCATTTCGGTCGGCGAGCGGTTGTACTCGTCGCCGGCATAGTAATTCCGGAATGCGTCTGCAGTCGGCTCCAGCGGCTCGAACGATTCGACATCGGTCTGTTCCGCGGTGGCGTCGGCCCGGCCCGGCTCGAAAGGCACTTCCACGTCATGGCCGGCGTCGCCGGCAGCCTTTTCGATGGCCGCGGCGCCACCCAGCACGATGACGTCGGCCAGCGAAATCCGCTTGTCGCCCGACTGCGCATCATTGAATTCCTGCTGAATGCCTTGCAGCCGGTCGAGGACCCGTTCCAGTTCCTCGGGGTCGTTGACTTCCCAGTCCTTCTGCGGCGCCAGGCGAACGCGCGCGCCGTTGGCGCCGCCGCGCATGTCGGTGCCGCGATAGGAAGCCGCCGAGGCCCAGGCCGTCCGTACCAGTTCCGGCACGCTCAGGCCGGAATCCAGGATCCGCGATTTCAGTTCGGCGATATCGCCTTCGTCGACCAGTTCGTGATCGATTTCCGGTACGGGATCCTGCCACATCAGCTGCTCGTCGGGCACGTTGGCGCCTACATAGCGGGCCCGCGGGCCCATGTCGCGGTGGGTCAGCTTGAACCAGGCGCGAGCGAACGCATCCTCGAACTCTTCCGGGTTTTCCAGGAACCGCTCGGAGATTTCGCGATAGGCCGGATCTTCCTTCATGGACAGGTCCGTCGTGAGCATCATCGGCGTGGAATTACCGGCGCCGGCCGCCACTTCGGGCACCGAGTCGTCGAGCGCACCGTCCTTGGCGACCCACTGCACGGCGCCGGCCGGACTGCGCGTCTGTTCCCACTCGTTTTCAAGCAGGTTGGACAGGTACAGCATTGTCCAGCGCGTCGGCTGCTGCGTCCAGGCACCCTCGAGGCCGCTGGTAATGGTGTCTTCGGCATTGCCCTTGCCGCACTCGTTGTCCCAGCCCAGACCCTGCTCATCGAGATCCGCGGCGGCCGGTTCCGGGCCGACGCAGTCTTCGGGGCTGGCCGCGCCGTGGACCTTGCCGAAAGTATGACCGCCGGCGATCAGGGCAACCGTCTCTTCATCGTTCATCGCCATGCGACCGAAGCTCTGCCGGATCTGCTTGGCCGCGGCGATCGGATCCGGATTGCCGCCCGGGCCCTCCGGGTTGACGTAGATCAGACCCATCTGGGTCGCACCCATGCCTTCCATGAGGTTGCCGTCTTCATCATGGCGCTCGCGGCCCATCATTTCGGCTTCCGGACCCCAGTAGACCAGGTCCGGCTCCCAGTCGTCGGTCCGGCCGCCGGCGAACCCGAATGTTTCGAAGCCCATGTCCTCCATGGCCACCGTACCGGCAAGCACCATCAGGTCGGCCCAGGAAATCTTTCGGCCGTACTCCTGCTTGATCGGCCACAACAGGCGACGGGCCTTGTCGAGATTGGCGTTGTCGGGCCAGCTGTTGAGCGGTTCGAAACGCTGCTGGCCGCCGCCGGCGCCGCCGCGTCCATCCGAGGTGCGGTAAGTGCCCGCGCTGTGCCAGGACATGCGGATGAAGAACGGACCGTAATGGCCCCAATCCGCCGGCCACCAGTCCTGCGAGGTGGTCATCAGTTCCCGCAGGTCGGCCTTGAGGGCCTCGAAATCCAGGCTTGCAAACTCCTCGGCGTAATCGAAGTCGTCGCCGTAAGGGTTCGACTCGGCCGAATGCTGACGCAGCGGCGACAGATCCAGCTGATCGGGCCACCAGAAATCGTTGGACTTGGCCATCGCCTGGGAATCCTGCGCGATGGCAGATGAAGTGAACATGGCGGGCGCCATGGCGACCGCGAGAGCGGTCATCAGCGAAGCGGTGAAATTGCGCATTGGGGATTTGTCTCCTGTTGAATGCGAGT
>JAWLEW010000008.1:48048-98810 GCA_041685925.1 Wenzhouxiangellaceae bacterium
GGCCTCGAGAATGCGCATCAGCCGATGGGTGGGCAGCACCAGCGCATCGCCGTCGGCCAGGAACACGCGCCGAACGCCGTCACCGAACGTCTCGCCCGAGCGCCGGATCATCTCCAGGACTTCCGCTTCGCTGCGTGCCCGAAACTTTTTCTGCGGCGCGGTGTACATCTCGCAGAACGTGCACTTGTTCCACGAACAGCCGTCGGTCACCGGCAGGATCAGCGAATTCGCTTCGCTGGGCGGGCGAAACACCGGCTCGACGTACCGGATCGGATTGGCGCTGGTATGCATCATGGGTCAGACAGCCTGACAGTTACTAATGCAACCGCAATACTTCCGGTTGCATTAGTAGTCACGAAAATGCAAGCGCCCCGTCCGCGGCATCGACCCTGACGGTGTCGCCGGGCCCGTACTCCCCGCCCAGGATCTTCTGCGCCAGCGGATTCTCGAGCCGGGCCTGGATCGCGCGCTTCAGCGGGCGGGCGCCGTAGACCGGGTCGAAACCGGCCTCACCCAGCAGATCGAGCGCGGCGTCGGTGATTTCGAAACCGACGTCCCGATCGGCCAGGCGGCGCTCCAGGTACTGCACCTGGATGGCGGCGATTTCGCGAATCTGGGCCTCGTCGAGCGGGTGGAACACGACGATGTCGTCGACCCGGTTGATGAACTCGGGCCGGAAGTGCTGGCCCACGACTTCCATCACTGCGCCCTTCATCGCCTCGTAGTCCTCGCCGGCCATGCGCTGGATGCGATCGGAGCCGAGGTTCGAGGTCATGACGATGACGGTGTTGCGGAAGTCGACGGTGCGACCGTGGCCGTCGGTCAGGCGGCCGTCGTCCAGGACCTGCAGCAGGATGTTGAATACGTCGGGATGGGCCTTTTCGACCTCGTCGAGCAGGATCACTGAATACGGCCGGCGGCGCACGGTTTCGGTCAGGTAGCCGCCTTCTTCATAGCCGACGTAGCCCGGCGGCGCGCCGATCAGGCGGGCCACGGCGTGCTTTTCCATGAACTCCGACATGTCGATGCGCACCATGGCGTCCTCGGTATCGAACAGGAAGTTCGCCAGCGACTTGCACAGCTCGGTCTTGCCCACGCCGGTGGGACCGAGGAACAGGAAAGAGCCGTTGGGCCGATTCGGATCGGACAGACCGGCGCGGGACCTGCGAATCGCGTCGGCGACGGCCTTGACCGCCTCGTCCTGGCCGATGACGCGCTGGTGCAGTCCGTCTTCCATGCGCAACAGCTTGTCGCGCTCGCCTTCGAGCATCTTGGCCACCGGAATGCCGGTCCAGCGGCTGACGACCTCGGCGATTTCCTCTTCTGTAACCTTGTTGCGCAGCAGCTGGAAATGCTGAGTGGTGTCCTCGGACTCGGCCTGCTCGAGCTGCTGCTCCAGCTCCGGGATGCGGCCGTGCTGCAATTCGGCCATGCGCGACCAGTCCTGGGCCCGGCGCGCGTTGTCGAGTTCGGCGCGCGCGCGCTCGAGCTCTTCCTTGATGTGAGTGGCGCCCTGCACCGAGGCCTTTTCGGACTTCCAGATTTCCTCCATGTCGGAGAATTCGCGCTCGGCCTCCTCGATCTGCTCCTCGAGATCCTCCAGTCTCTTCTTCGAGGCCTCGTCGGTTTCCGATTTCAGCGCCTCGCGCTCGATACGGAGCTGGATCAGGCGGCGCTCGATCCGGTCCATGGCCTCAGGCTTGGAGTCGATTTCCATCCGGATGCGGCTGGCGGCCTCGTCCATCAGGTCGATGGCCTTGTCGGGCAGCTGCCGGTCGGTGATGTAGCGATGTGAAAGCGTGGCGGCGGCGACCAGCGCCGGGTCGGTGATGTCGACGCCGTGGTGGACCTCGTAGCGTTCCTGCAGCCCCCGAAGGATGGCGATGGTGTCCTCGACGCTGGGCTCGTCGATGATCACCTTCTGGAAGCGCCGCTCCAGCGCGGCGTCCTTCTCGATATGCTCGCGGTACTCGTCCAGCGTGGTCGCGCCGATGCAGTGCAACTCGCCTCTTGCCAGCGCCGGCTTGAGCATGTTGCCGGCGTCCATGGAGCCTTCGGCCTTGCCCGCACCGACCATGGTGTGGACCTCGTCGATGAACAGGATGACGCGGCCTTCCTGCTTCTTGAGATCGTTGAGCACCGCCTTGAGCCGTTCTTCGAACTCGCCGCGGAATTTGGCGCCGGCGATCAGCGCACCCATGTCCAGCGACAGCACGCGCTTGTCGCGCAGGCCTTCGGGCACTTCGTTGTTGATGATGCGCTGGGCCAGCCCCTCGACGATCGCGGTCTTGCCCACGCCGGGTTCGCCGATCAGCACCGGGTTGTTCTTGGTCCGGCGCTGCAGCACCTGGACGGCGCGGCGGATTTCCTCGTCGCGGCCGATGACCGGATCGAGCCGGGACTGCTCGGCCTTTTCGGTCAGGTCGATGGTGTACTTGTCCAGCGCCTCGCGCGTGTCTTCGGCGTTGGGGTCGTCGACTTTCTCGCCGCCGCGCACCGATTCGATGGCGTCTTCAACGCCCTGCCTGGTCACGCCGGCCTGGTGCAGGATTTCGCTCAGACCCACCTTGGCTTCCAGCGCGGCGAGCACGAACAGTTCCGAGGCGATGTAGCTGTCGCCGCGCTTCTGCGCGATCTTGTCGGTCAGGTTCAACACGCGGCCCAGGTCGTTGGACAGGTTGATCTGTCCGGCCTCGCCGCCGGAAACGCTGGGCATGCCGTCGAGCTTTTCGCCCAGCCGCGAGCGCAGCGATGCCACCTGCGCGCCGGCCTTGGTCATCAGGCCGCGGATGCCGCCGCCTTCCTGGTCCAGCAGCGCGACCATCACGTGTTCGGGCTCGAGCATCGCGTGGTCCAGCCCCAGCGCCAGGCTCTGGGCGTCGTTGAGCGCCTGCTGGAAGCGCGCAGTGAGTTTGTCCATTCGCATATCGGCGTTCCCTACCAGAAAATCTTGACTTATCCACAGGGTGGGGCCGGCCGAGACCTGAATCAAGCAAAGCGCTCAAAGGTACTGCCGGCGACTCTCGGCTACATGGAGTGATTTTGATATATGGAACGGGCGCTGCGGTTGATACGAGGCAAAAAACGAAAACCGGCTCTCGCGAAGCCGCAAAGACGGGATTTGATTCTACAGCCGGGTCAAAGTCTCGAAACCGTCGTCGAACACCGCTTCGGGCAGCTCCGGACCGATCATGGTGACGCCCAGTGGCGCACCCGCGGCATCCGGGAAGAGCCGCAACGTGACCGGACCAGGCGGACGGTCGGCGACCAGCGAGAACCGAAACCCGGTGCCCCAGTCCAGCGGCGTATCGCCGGGATTTTCCCAGCGCACCGTGTTGGCCGAAGTCTCCGTCAACCAGTCCCGCCCGGCCGTGCGGTCGGCGCGCGCGAAGCCGGTCGAAGACACGCTCGGCGCAACGGCAACGGGCAGCTCCACGGCATTCAGGCCGGTGTTGGAGAGGACCTGCAGATCGGGTTCGGCACCGGCAGTCGTGGCGCGCATGAAATCGTGGTTCATGACCACGTAGTCGTAGTGCCAGGTGCCGTCGCCCAGGTCGCGGGCGCGTACCGCGACGCTGACCGTGCCGTCGGGCGTTTCGACGACGGCACGCGCGGCTTCCGACCCTGCAGCGAGCGGGTCCGGCCATGCGTCGAGAATCGAACCCTGGGTATAGTCGCCAACGGTCGGAAACGTCCAGATGCCGCCTTCTGCGGTCACATTCCAGGTCGGATCGACCTCGCGCCAGCCCATCGTGTTGAAGATGTCGACATCGTCGCGCACCACGTACCAGGCCTCGACGAAGTAGCGTGCGCCGGGCTCGACGAGATCGGCCTCGAAGACGTTCATACGGTTGTCGAACGGGCCATCGGAACGCTCCTCGGGCGACTGGTTGCCGTCGCAGTCGGCGTCGAACAGCGAGAAGCAGCGGCCCCACTGCCCCGTCGCCGGAACGATCTCGCCACGCGGTGCGAGAAAGTTGTCGAAGTCGTTGCTCGAGGCGCTGTAGGTATCGCTGCAGCCGGTCCACAGAATGTTGCCGCCGCGGCAAGGGCAGTCGTCGTTGACGGTAAAAAAGGCATGCTTTGCACCCGAGGCGCCAATCTGTTCGAGTCGGCCGTCGGCCGACAGTCGATACATGTTCCAGACCAGATAGGGATGCTGATCATTGTCGTACGGCTGCTCGGGACCCGTGAACTGGCGCCACCACGGCATGTCCGCACTGCCCTCGTTGACGAGTTCCGCGTTGGGCGTGACGACCATCGGACCGCCGCTTGTGCCGTCGCAAGCCTGGCACCGGAGCATCGAAACGGCCGGGTCATCGGAATAATTGGCCATGTCGGTCAGCGCGATATCCCCGGTGAAGCCCGGATCGGTCGGCCAATTCGGGTTGGTGCATTGGTCGGCGCTTCTTGTCCCAGCCGCTTCGCCGGTGCGTACCACGGCGGCGCTCAAGTGCGCCACGCCGAACACCTGCCCGGCAAATCCGGGCTGACCGGCCAGCGCGGCGAGTTCGGCGCTCATGCTGAGATTGGCAAAGCGAATCTCGAGTCGCGTGTCGTCCTCGACGAGCTCGAAATGCCCATGGTCAAGCGTTGCCCACGCCAATCCATTGCGGTCCAGCAACTGGAACTGATCCGGCCGGTCGGGATGCGGCGCGACGCGGAATCCGGTCACGTCCAGCTTTTGATCGCCGACGCGCAGCTCGAAACCACCATGGACCTGCAGATAGCCGCCGGTGAACGCCTCGATCGCACCGCCGGGCGCCCTGAAATCGAGCGTCTGGATCGTCAGCGTCGCGAAGCGGCCATGCACATATCCCAGCGGGTGGCGCGTTCCGCCCGTCGACCGGGCATCGACGAACTCCGCCTCGATACCCAGCGGGGAAAGCACGCCCTGGTTGAGCTCGATCACGACCTCGCCGCCGGCCACGCTCCAAGGGGTCGATGACGCGTCCGGCGCGGCCAACGCAGCGCTGCAGAAACCCGACAGCATCGCCAGCACGGCCAATCGCCACCGCGCGCCTGTGCCCGCACGGCTACCGACCTTACGCCTCATCATCCTCGGCATGCATGATCCGCCGGTCTTCCTCGAACAGCTCGGCCAGTTGTTCCCGGCTGCGAAGATCGATCTTGACCAGTTCGGCCTCGTCGTCCTTGTGAGCCACCTGGTCTTCCAGCGTCTGCTCGTCGTGCTCGCGGAACATGTCGACATAGCGCGCTGCCCTGCGCACGCCCACCGCGCTCAAGGATTCGCGCGCCAGATCCAGGCTGGACAGCCAGGCCTCGCGAATCACGTATTCCACGCCCAGCGCCTTCAGTTCCAGCGCGTGCATCCGGTTGCGCGCCCGCGCGTGTATGCGCAGTTCGGGAAAGTGACGACGAACCATTTGCGCGGTCTGGATGGAGACATCGATATCCGAAATCGTCAGTACGAAAAGCGTGGCGTGATCGGCGTCCGCGGCGCGCAGCACATCGAGGTTGGTGGCGTTGCCGTAGAAGACCCGATGACCGAACTTGCGCACGAAATCGACCTGGTCCTGGTCGTAATCCAGCGCCGTGAAGTGAATATCGAGCATGGACATGTTGCGCGCCACGATCTGTCCCACGCGCCCCAGCCCGGCGATGATGACCCGCGGCTCGCCATGGTCGTCGGGAATATCCTCCAGCTGCCGGCCGTCACCGGTGCCGGGCTGGATGCGTGCCTGAATCCAGCGCTCATTGATAAAAAACATCAGCGGCGTCAACGCCATCGATACCGAAATGGCGGCGATCAATTGGTCGACCACGCCTGCTTGCAGCACGCCCTCGTTGAGCGCGACGGTAAACAGCACGAACCCGAACTCCCCGGCCTGGGGCAGCGCGAAAGCCAACGATACCGAGCTGCGCGAATCCAGCCCCGAATACCTGCCGACGGCCAGCAGCACGGCGAACTTCAGCACCATCATCACCATGACGATGCCGACAATCAGCCACGGCTCTGCGATCAGCCGACCGAAATCGATGGACATGCCCACCGCGATGAAGAAAAGCCCCAGCAACAGGCCCTTGAAAGGTTCGATACCGGCTTCGAGTTCGTGCCGGAATTCGGATTCCGACAACAGCACGCCGGCCAGGAATGCGCCCAGCGCCATGCTCAGCCCGGCCCAATCGGCCAGCATCGCGGTACCCAGCGCGACCAGCAATACCGCGGCCAGGAAGACTTCGCGCACGCCGGCGCCGACGATGATGCGAAAAACCGGGCGCAGCAGGAAATGGCCGCCGACGATGATCGCGGCGATCACCGCCGCAGTCTGCAGAAACTGTACGAACAGATTTGCGGGTTCCTGGGCAATCTCGCCGGCCGGCGCGAACAGGGGGATCAGTGCCAGCAGCGGGATGACCGCGATGTCCTGGAGCAGCAGGATGCCGAAAGCGGCGCGGCCATAGGGTGCCGTCAATTGTTTCTTCTCGGCCAGCATCTGCAGGCCGATGGCGGTAGACGAAAGCGACAGCACGACCGCGACCAGCAATCCCAGCTCAACGCTTTCCAGCCACCACGCGGCGAGCGGCCAGAGCAGCACGGTCGACAGCAACAGCTGCATGGAGCCGTTGACGAAGATCAGGCGCCGCAGCACGCGAAGGCGGCTGGGGCGCAGTTCCAGCCCGATCACGAACAGCAGCAACACGATGCCGAGTTCGGAGAAATGCAGGATGGTCTCGACATCGCCGATCAGGCCGAGCACCCACGGCCCGATCAGGACGCCGGCGGCCAGGTAACCCAGCACCGCGCCCAGCCCGAAGCGTCGCGCCAGCGGCACCATGATCACGGCGCTCGCCAGGAATATCAGTACTTCGCCGAGTGCAACCATTCAGAGGCCGGTTCTGATGAGAGCCAGGTCATGATGACGCGCCGGCGCAGCAAGCGCAAGGCGGGCTCGTGAAACGTTCACGGCGTAGAAACTCAGCGCGCCAGGGCGCGGCGCCCGGCGTACTCCGCACCGCCGCCCAGCCGGTCGCCGATGCGCAGCAGCTGGTTGTACTTGGCCACCCGGTCGGACCGGCACAGCGATCCGGTCTTGATCTGTCCGGCGCCGGTGGCCACGGCCAGGTCGGCGATGGTCACGTCCTCGGTTTCGCCGGAGCGGTGGGATATCACATTGGCGAAGCCGGCCTCGCGCGCCATGGCGATGGCCCGGAGCGTTTCGGTCAAGGTGCCGATCTGGTTGGGCTTGATCAGGATGGCGTTGGCAATCCCTTCGTCGATGCCGCGCTGAAGGATGGAAGTGTTGGTGACGAACAGGTCGTCACCGACCAGTTGCACCGCACCGCCCAGCGCTTCGGTCAGCAGCTTCCAGCCTTCCCAGTCGTTCTCGCCCATGCCGTCTTCGATGGACAGGATCGGGAAACGCGAAACCAGCCCGGAAAGGTACTCGACGAATTCCTCGCGGCCGAACGCACGACCCTCCGAATCCAGCGTGTAGTGACCTTCGGTGCAGAATTCGCTGGAAGCGACGTCCAGCGCCAGCGCGACGTCCTGGCCCGGGGTGTAGCCGGCCTCCACGATCGCGGTCATCAGCAGTTCCAGCGCGGCCTCGTTGGAATTGAGATCCGGCGCAAAACCGCCTTCGTCGCCGACCGCCGTGCTCAGGCCGCGCTGCTTCAGCGTAGCCTTGAGGGCATGGAAGATCTCGGCGCCGCACTGCAGCGCCGCCGGGAAATCCGCAACGCCGACCGGCATGACCATGAACTCCTGGATGTCGACCCGGTTGTCGGCGTGCGCGCCGCCGTTGAGAATATTCATCATCGGCACCGGCAGGCTGGCCGGCTGGCCCGAGAATTCCAGCAGGTACTCGTACAGCCACTGGCCGCGCGCGTGCGCTACGGCATGAGCGCTGGCCAGCGAAACGCCCAGCAGTGCGTTGGCGCCGAGCCGCGCCTTGTTGTCGCTGCCGTCGAGTTCGATCAGGCGTACATCCAGCGCCGACTGGTCCGACGCGTCCGTGCCCTTCAGCGCCTCGGCAATCTCGCCGTTGACGTTGGCCACGGCTTCGAGCACGCCCTTGCCACCGAAACGCGCCGGGTCGCCGTCGCGCAGCTCGACCGCCTCGCGCTCGCCGGTCGAGGCCCCCGAAGGCACCGCGGCCCGGCCGGATACGCCATTTTCCAGCAACACTTCGGCCTCCAGCGTGGGATTACCGCGCGAGTCGAGAATTTCCCGGGCATGAATGTTCTTGATCTTCATTTCTTGTCCTGAGTTCGAAAAGCTTCTGGTCCACAGATTACACAGATGGAAACAGATGAAAAACAGAAAGAACGGTTAGGCCGGTAAAAGACAAAAGCCTTTTCAACTTGATCTTGCCGCTACGACTCGTGTATTTGTCTTTTCCTCACTGCCTTTTATCTGTGTCCATCTGTGTAATCTGTGGACCGCTCTGGTTTTTTCACGACCTGGTCAATGGCGACAAGCGTCTCCAGCAGGCCTTCCATTTCCGAAAGCCGCATCGAGTTCGGGCCGTCGCAAAGCGCTTTTTCGGGCCGGGGATGGGTCTCGGTGAAGATGCCGGCCACGCCGACGCCAACCGCGGCACGCGCCAGGATCGGGATGAATTCACGTGCGCCACCCGAACTCTCGCCCTGCCCGCCCGGCAATTGCACCGAGTGAGTGGCGTCGAACACGACCGGGCATCCGGTCTCGCGCATGATCGCCAGCGAGCGCATGTCGGCGACCAGGTTGTTGTAGCCGAAAGAAAAGCCGCGCTCGCACACCATGACCTGCTCGTTGCCTGCCGCACGCGCCTTCTCGACCACGGTACGCATTTCCCACGGCGACAGAAACTGCCCTTTCTTGACGTTCATCGGTTTGCCGGTTCGCGCCACGTTCTGGATGAAGTTGGTCTGCCGGCACAGGAACGCCGGGGTCTGCAATATGTCGACCACGGATGCGACTTCGTCCAGCGGGGTGTCCTCGTGCACGTCGGTGAGCACCGGCACGCCGACCTGGTCGCGAATGGACTGGAGCATCTTGAGGCCTTCGTCCACACCCGGCCCGCGGTAGGAGCGGACCGAGGTGCGGTTGGCCTTGTCGAACGAGCCCTTGAACACGTAAGGAATTCCCAGCCGGGCGGTGACCTCGGCCAGGTGGCCGGCCACTTCCAGGCACATGTCCAGCGATTCCAGCGTGTCGGGCCCGGCGATCAGGAAGAACGGATGCTCGATGCCGGCTTCGAAGTTGGCGATTTTCAAGACGGGGCCGCCTCTCTGGTTTTCGGTTGGGCCGGCACTTGCCTGCGCTCGCGTGCGGCACGGATGAAGCCGGTGAACAGCGGGTGCCCGTCGCGCGGGGTCGAAGTGAATTCCGGGTGGAACTGGCATCCCACGAACCACGGATGGTCCGGCAATTCGATGATCTCGACCAGCATTTCGTCGGTGGAGACGCCCGCGATCTTCATGCCGTGGCTTTCCAGCGTCGCACGGTAGGTGTTGTTGAACTCGTAGCGGTGCCGGTGGCGCTCCAGGATCTCGTCCTTGCCGTAGAGCTTGCGTACCCGCGTGCCGGGAATCAGCTTGCAGCGTTGCGCGCCCAGCCGCATCGTGCCGCCCAGGTCACAGCCTTCCTCGCGCAGCTCGCGCTGGCCCTTTTCGTCCAGCCACTCGGTGATCAGACCGATGACCGGATGCGGCGTGTCGATGTCCATTTCGGTCGAATTGGCCGCCTCCAGACCGCAGACATGGCGCGCGAATTCGACGACCGCCGTCTGCAGGCCAAGGCAGATGCCCAGATACGGGATGCCGTTCTCGCGGGCGTACCGGATCGCGGCAATCTTGCCTTCGAATCCACGTTCGCCGAATCCGCCCGGCACCAAAACGGCATCGGCGTCCTTCAGCGAATCCAGCCCCTGCTGCTCGATCTCCTCGGAGTCGACCGGGCGGATGTTGACCTTGACGCGATCGGCCAGACCGCCCGACAGCAAGGCTTCGTTGAGCGACTTGTAGGCGTCGGCATGCTCGACGTACTTGCCGACCATGGCCACCGTGACTTCGGCCTCGGGTCGAGCGCGACGCTCGACCACGTCCTCCCAGTCCGACAGATCGGCGTGCCCGGCCTTCAGACCGAGCCGGTCGAGCACGATGCGATCCAGCCCCTGGCGCTGGTAGAACAGTGGAATCTTGTAGATGTTGTCGACGTCCACGGCCGAAATCACCGCTTCCTGTGCGACGTTGGTGAACAGCGCGATTTTCTTGCGTTCGGATTCCGACAGCATGCGTTCGCACCGGCACAGCAGCACGTCGGGCTGGATCCCGATCGACCGCAGTTCCTTGACCGAGTGCTGGGTCGGCTTGGTCTTGATCTCCTCGGCGGCGCGCAGGTAGGGCACCAGCGTCAGGTGCATGAACATCGCGCTGCGCCCGTATTCGCTGCCCAGCTGCCGGATCGCCTCGAGGAATGGCAGCGACTCGATATCGCCCACGGTACCGCCGATTTCGACCAGCGCGACGTCGTATCCCTCCGATGCCTGCTCGATGGAGTCCTTGATTTCGTCGGTGATGTGCGGAATGACCTGGACGGTGGATCCGAGGTAATCGCCCCGACGCTCCTTGGCGATCACGTTGGCGTAGATCTTGCCGGTCGTGAAGTTGTTGCCCTGCGACATCCGGGTGCGCACGAAACGCTCGTAGTGGCCCAGGTCGAGATCGGTTTCGGCCCCATCCTCGGTGACGAACACCTCGCCGTGCTGGAACGGACTCATCGTTCCGGGATCGACGTTGATATACGGGTCCAGCTTGAGCAGCGTCACCCGCAACCCGCGCGCCTCCAGGATCGAAGCCAGCGATGCCGCGGCAATACCCTTGCCCAGCGACGAAACAACGCCGCCGGTAACGAAAATTAAAGAGGCCATTTGCAACGATTCCCGGGTAGCTTCGGTCCGGGATCGCATTCTACCCCAGCAACCCGCTTTCTGCCGCCCTGTTGCGCATCCTCGCACCACAAGGTGCATTGCGGCAAACCCGTTGCTATACTCGATCGGGAGGCAGCATGGCGTTCCGCAGAGATAGCCGATGAAGGGCGAGCCGATAAACCGACCGATCAATCAACGCGAACAAGCCGACCGGACCGGGCCGCAGGGCACGCAGGTCTTCTCGCGTGAGCAGATTGCCGAGATTCTGGAAAACGACGCCGAATCCGGCGAAGACCGGTCTCAGGCCAGCCTGGTGCTTTTGACCGACCATTCGGCGGGGCACCGGACAGGCGCGGCTTTCCGCCTCTCCGCCGATCGGGTCACGATCGGCCGTTCCCCGGTATGCGAGATCTGCATCGAAGAGCCCAGCATGTCGTCCGAGCACGCGCGGCTGGCCTGTTCGGACGGCGCCTGGCGCGTGATCAATCTCCTGTCCACCAACGGCGTGTACGTCAATGACGAGAAGGTCTTTTCGCACCCTCTCGCCGACGGCGACGAAATCCGCCTGGGTCGGGTGCGCTTTCGTTTTCGCGAGCCGATGCGCGGAAAACGCCGCGGCGGCCCAAGCGCCCGATCGTGGGTGCAGTGGACGGGCTGGCTGGCGCTCGCGATTGCCGGGGCCGTCATCGCAGTCTGGCTACTGCAATGAGCCTGGTCGGCATCGGATCGAGTCACGCCAGAGACGACCGGGTCTGATGGAACGCATTGGCCGATACGAAGTCGTGCGCGAACTCGGCCGGGGCTCCGTGTCCATTGTCTACGAAGGGTTCGACGGTCGCATCGACCGTCACCTTGCGATCAAGGTTCTGCGCCAGAGACACGCACGCGACGTAAACGCGCGACAGCGCTTTGTTCGCGAGGCACGCTCGGCCGGCGGCCTCGCCCATCCCAATATCGTGACGGTTTTCGACGTCGGCCAGGCCGAGGCCATCCCTTACATCGTGATGGAGTTGCTGCCCGGGGGCACGCTCGAGGACTGGCTGCGCCAGGAGCGGCTGGCCCGGCTTGATACCGACATGCTGATCGAACTGGCGATTCAGCTCGCCCGGGGGCTGGCCCATGCCCACCAGCACGGCGTGATCCACCGCGACATCAAGCCGGCCAACATTCACTACGATCCGAAGACCAACATCGCCAAGATCATGGATTTCGGCATCGCCGCGGCTGAAACAAAGATCGGCCCGGCCGCGTCGAACGATCGCTTGGCCGGCACGCTGACGCACATGGCGCCGGAACTGCTCGCCGGCGCGCCGGCCGATGCAAGGACCGATCTGTACGCCCTCGGCGTCGTGTTGTACCAGCTCCTGTCGGGCATTCTTCCGTTCGACGCCGAAAGTCCGGAAGACCTGGCAAAGCAGGTCGGGCGTCACGAAACACTTCCGCTGAAACCCTTTCGCGCCGACACCCCCAGGGAACTGGTCGACCTGACTTATCGCCTGATGGCGCTGGAGCCCGAATCCCGGCCCGCCAGCGCGACCCAGGTCGCCGACGAACTGGGCGAAATCCAGGAGGGCGTTCGCAGCGGCATCGTGCACGCGGTACGCCGTAAATCGGCCGCCTGGCGCTGGCCGCTGGCGATCGGAATCGGCGTGGCGCTGGTCATGGTGCTGGGCCTCAATCACGTCTACCGCATTCAGAACGAGTCGATGGCGCAAACGACCTTCGGTTTCGGCGATGCCCTGACAAGCCTCATCGCCCAGGAAACCGCCGAAGCCCTGATCCTGGAAGACACCACGGCCCTGTCCGTGCTGGTTTCGGATTTTGCCGCCAACCCCGAAATTCGCCACCTGCACATCAGCGATGCCGACGGGACCATCCAGGCCAGCACCAACCCATACCTGCAAGGCGCGCCGGCGCCGGCGCCGGAGGGTGCGGCCGTAACGCGTGATTCAGGCAGCGTCCAATTGACTCGCTCGGAAGGCGGCTTGCTGGAATTCCGTGTCCCGATCCGGTTTCAGGCGCGCCAGGTCGGGCAGGTTCAGCTCGCACTCGACGGGCGCGGGCTGGGCGAGACGGCCAGTGCGACCCTGTGGATGCTGATTGCGGTCTTGTGTGCTTCGCTGCTGGCCCTGGCGGCGGGACTGGGATGGATGACACGCCGCCAGCAGCTGGCGCTGAAGCGTCTCGGCTGGGGGCTCAAGCGCCTGCAACGCGGCCAGTTCGAATTCAGGCTGGAAACCGGCCGGCGCGACGAGTTCGCGACCTTATTCAGCCAGTTCAACCGCCTCGCGGTGCGCCTGGATGAACTCAGGCGCACCGCCGGACGCACTGCGCACAAGACCTCGCAGGATGCCGAAGCCGGGTTGGACTTGACGCCCGAATCGTCGCTCGACGACACGCTCGATCTCGACCGCCCCGCCCCGGCCGCCGATTCGGACGGACAACAAGAAGAAAAAACGGATTCGCAGCCGGCCGGAACGGTCACGCCGCTACGAAGGCAGTGAGGCGCGCCGGGTCAGGGTTCGTCCAGTCGCAGACGCAGGCTTCTTGCCCGATCCAGATAGATCCTTGCCGGCTCGAAATCCGGATCGATTTCGAGCAGCGACTCCCAGTTGCGGATCGCAAGATCCACGTCCCGGTTGCGCCAGGCCACAAGCGCGCCGCCGTGCAGTGATTCGACCACTTCCTCCTTCAGGCTCTCGGCCAAAAGTCCGGCCTCGCTGGAGGCCGGATCCAGGACCACCGCTTCGGCCGCCCGTGCATAGGCGGCCTCCAGATCACCGCGTTCGCGGATTTCCAGGGCAAGCCGGTACAGCTCACCCGCACGCAACTTCGAATGCGCCTGCACCAGCCGCGCACGCGAGGTGGGCGCGTCGACGACCGAAAGGGCTTCGTCGACGAGCGTCAGGGCGCGGTCGGCTTCCCCGGTAGCGTCGGCGCCCGCGATCTCTTCCAGCGTGATGTCGACCAGGCGCCGCTGGGTCGACTGCAGGGGCCGGTCGTCTCTTGCCAACCGGTCGATCAACATCCTGCGCGCCTGCTCGACCTGTCCGCTGCGCGCAAGATAGGCCGCGACCGATTCGATTTCCGCGACCGAAACCCCGGCCGCCGCCGCATCCGGGCGCCCGCTTTCGAACGCCGGAATGCGAAGCCATGTGCCGGCCGGAAGGCGCGCCGGGGCATCGATGCCGTTGAGTCGAGCGAGCGCATAGAAAAGCAGCGGGTCGCCCAGCTCGCGGGAAGCGATCAACGAAAGCGAATCGCCGGGAGCGACCTCGACTTGCCTGTAGGGTCCCGGAAGCAGCTCCTCGACGGGCGCATCGATCTGTCGCAGCAGCCGCCTCACGACTTCGGAATCAGGCGCTCGTTCACGCAGGCGAACGAGCATGGCGTGCGCGCGCTGTCCTTCACCGCGCTCGAGGCTGGCGATTGCCGCCGAAAGATCGTCGGCGGCCTCCGTTTCCGACTGCGGGGGCTGCGTTTCCGCCGAAGACGGCGGTTCCGGTGGCGAGCGCTTTTCGGACAACTGGCAGCCGGTTGCAGCCAGCGCGACCAGGGCCAGCAGGGCTGGCCGCCAGGACCGCCAGGACCGCCACCAACCGCGGCCGACCGCGGCGATCCGCCGCGAACCGCAGAATGCGAGCCCCGCCGCTGAATGCGCCCGCGGCGCGATGATCGTGAGTGTAGCGTTCAAGTCGTCTCTCTTTTTCCGGAGGCGAAACAACAGCCAAACCGTCCATCGGCCGGACTGAAAGTCTTCGCCCGAACCGCCATGATATCCATGGCGGCGCCGTTTGACGCGAATCCGGTGCGCCGGATCCACGCCATCAGGCGCTCAGGCAGTCCGGGATTGCAGCCAGATGCATGCCGCCATGCGTCCGGTACGCTTGTCTCGCCTGTAGCTGAAAAAACGGGATCCCTCGGCCGTGCAGGCCCCGCTGTCGGTGACCTGGCGTGCCCCGGCCTCGCGCAACTGGCGTTCGGCGATTCGCGGCAAATCGGCCAGCCAGTGACCCGGTCGAACCGGCTCGAACGCCGCTTCCGACTCGTCGAACGCGGCCCGCACTTCCGCCCCGACCTCGTAATGGTGCCGGCAGATGCGCGGGCCGATCCAGGCCTGCAGGCGGGTGGGATCGGCCGGTAACTCGGCAATGGTGCGGGCGATCACGCCTGCGGCAAGCCCACGCCAGCCGGCATGGATCGCGGCAATGCAGCCGCCTGTGCGCTCGGCCACCAGTATCGGCAGGCAGTCTGCGGCAAGCACGCAGGCGACCTGACCCGGCCGATCGGTCCAGGCCGAGTCGGCCTCGATGCCTTCGGCCCAGTCGGCCAGGTGGATGACCCGGCTGCCGTGGACCTGCCGCAGCCAGCACGGCGGCGTCGGGAGCAGACGCTCCAGGCGCAAGCGGTTCGCTTCGACATCGGCCGGATCGTCGCCACAGGCGGTGCCGAGATTGAGCGAATCGAACGGCCGGTGTCCGACGCCGCCGAACCGGGTCGTGCACAAGCCGCGCACCGGCTCGGCGAATGGCGCTCGAATCACCGATTCATCCAGCGTCATCGGCGGGCTCCAGAATCCGGATCAGGTTCGCCATGTCCTCGGGCACGGGCGCCGAAACCGAAATCGGCGCACCGCCGATCGGGTGGTCCAGTTCCAGGCGGATCGCATGCAGCGCCTGGCGCGGAAAGGCGCGCCAGGCCTCTCGCTGGACCTCGCTCAGCCCGCCCGGGCTTCCGCGCCGGCCGTACATCGGGTCGCCGACCAGCGGGAACCCGATATGCTGCATGTGGACCCGGATCTGGTGCGTTCTGCCGGTCTCCAGCTGCAGATCCAGCAGCGTCGATCCGGCAAGATGGCGGTTGACCCGGTAATGCGTCACCGCGCGCCGGCCGTCGGCGCGAATCACTTGGCGGCGACGGTCCACCGGATGACGCCCCAGCGCGGCATCCACGTGCCCACCGGCGATTACCCGGCCCCAGACCAGGGCCTGATAGTGACGATGAATTTCGCGCCGCTTGAGCGCGGCGACGAGATGACTGTGGGCGCGCAGCGTACGCGCCACCACAAGGCATCCGGAGGTGTCCTTGTCCAGCCGGTGGACCAGCCCGGCACGCGGCAGCGCCTGAAGCGCGGGGTCGAAATGCAGCAGGCCGTTGACCAGCGTACCTTCTGCATTGCCCGAACCGGGATGCACGACCAGGCCGGCCGGCTTGGCGATGACCAGCAGTTCCGGATCCTCGAGCAGGATCTCCAGTCGCATCGGTTCCGGCCCGGGATTGGTGGCGTGGGGTTCCAGGCGCGCCTCGAGCACCAGTTGTTCGTCGCGACCGACGTGGTAGTTGGGCTTGACCTTTCGTCCGTCGACCGTGAGTTCGCCCGAGCGAATCCAGGCCGCCAGGCGGCTGCGCGAATAATCCGGCCACAGCGCAGCGGCCACCTGGTCGACGCGCTGACCGGCGCGCGCGGAATCGACCGTGCACTGGTGCCTGATCGTGTCGCCGGTGTTCAAGAATGCACCGACCCGGGCTCGATCAGGCTTTGCCCCGGGCTTTTTGAATGCCGTTTTAACCGCACAGCGTTTATCATTGTCCGCATTTCCTGCAGGATTTTCATGCAATGCGAACATTTTCCATCATTCCGCTGCTGGCCGTGCTTCTTCTTGCCGGCTGCGGCGGCAACGAAACGCGCGACGAGGGTCCCGGCGCCGAAGAACTCTACGAGGAAGCCAATCGCGCGCTGAACGCGCAGAATTATCCCCGGGCCATTCAGCTGTATCGATCGCTGGCGGTGCGTTTTCCGTTCGGCCGGCATGCCGAACAGGCCATGCTGGACATGGCTTACGCCCAGTTCAAGGGCGGTCAGAACGACGCGGCCATCGAATCGCTGGACCGCTTTCTCAGGACCTATCCGACCCACCCGAACGTCGATTACGCCTGGTACCTCAAGGGCCTGGTCAATTACGACGAGACCATGAATTTCCTGCGCAAGATGTTGCCCGGGCGGGCGTCCGATCGAGACCAGCAGGCCGCCCATCAGGCCTTCCGCGACTTTCAGGAATTGATCCGGCGCCACCCCGACAGTCGCTACGTGGCCGATGCGCGCCAGCGCATGGTGTTCCTGCGCAACATCATGGCCGAGTACGAAATCCAGGTGGGCGAATACTACGAACGCCGCAAGGCCTGGGTGGCCGCGCTGAACCGGGCCCGCTACGTCATCGAGAATTATCCCGGCGCGCCGGCCACCATCGATGCACTCAAGCTGATGGCGCGGTCGTATGAAAAGCTCGACATGCCGGAACTGGCGACGGACACGCGCCGTGTGCTCGACGAAAGTTACGCCGATCTCATGGACGACGAAAAACGCGAAGGCCTGCTGAGCAGGCTCTGGCCGTTTGACTGACGACCAGCGAAAGCGCGCGGTCGTCCTGCTGTCCGGCGGACTCGACTCGGCCACCACGCTGGCCGCCGCAAGCAGCCAGGGCATCGAATGCCACACGCTGGCGCTGGATTACGGCCAGCGCCACAATGCCGAGCTGCAGGCCGCCGAACGGCTCTCGGCCGCCCTCGGCGCCTCCTCGCACCGGGTGATTTCCCTCGACCTGCGTGCGATCGGCGGATCGGCCCTGACCGACGATATCGAAGTTCCCGAAACGCGGTCCGAAGGGATTCCGGTCACCTACGTACCGGCGCGCAATACCGTGCTGCTGTCGCTTGCACTGGGACTTGCCGAGACGCTCGAAGCCGGCCGTATCTACATCGGCGTCAACGCCGTGGACTATTCCGGCTACCCCGACTGCAGACCGGCATTCATCGCTGCATTCCAGGATCTTGCGCGGGTGGCGACCGCACGCGGCGCGCGCCACGATGCGGTCGAAATCCTCACGCCGTTGATTCACCTGACCAAGGCCGAAATCATCCGGCTGGGCGCCGGCCTGGGCGTGGATTACGGCCTTACCGTCTCGTGCTACCAGGCCGACGCGCAGGGCCGGGCATGTGGACGCTGCGATTCATGCGCGATCCGGCGCGAAGGATTTCTCGCCGCCGGCCTGCCCGATCCAACCCGGTACGCCTGAACCGGACGACGAGGAAGCCTGCGTCGCCCGATGCCGGCAGTCGCCCACTAGACGATGATGGTCACCGGGCTGTGCGCATGCCGGACCACCTTTTCGCTCACGCTGCCCAGCAGCAGGCTCTGGATGCGCGACAATCCCCGGCGGCCCAGCACCACCAGCAGATCGTGATCATCCTCGGTACAGCGGATGATCTCTTCGGCCGGATCGCCGATGGACGTTTCGTCGTCCAGTTTGATCTCGGTTTCGCCGATTTCGGCATGGATCTTGTCGAATACCCGCTGGGCGGCCGCCTGGGCGGCATGCTCGATATCGTCACGGCTCATCCCCGCCATGCCGATGATTTCCACCGACGAAACCGGAAACACGTAAAACAGCCGCACGCGCGCGTCCAGCGGATCGGCAAGCCCCAGCGCGTAGCGGACTGCGCGCAATGAATTGTCCGATCCGTCGACCGGTACCAGGATTTCCTTGGCTACAGACATCGCATTCTCCTTGGGTTCGATGTTCGGGTGATCCGCATCATGAGTCTACCGCCGGAGCATGCGCCGAATTCTGATCCTGATCAACCTTCCTCGGCCGACAACAGTTCCTGCAATGCCGCCTCGTCCAGAACCTCAACGCCCAGCTCGCGCGCCTTTTCGAGCTTCGAACCCGAGTCCTCGCCGGCAACGACCGCGGTCGTGTTCTTCGACACGCTGCCGGTCACGCGCGCACCAAGGGCTTCCAGGCGTTGCTTGGCCTGCGACCGCGTCAACCCTTCCAGCGAGCCGGTCAGCACGTAGGTGCAGCCGGCCAGCGGCTGTTGCTCCGGTTCGGCGGCCTGTTCGACGTACCACTCGACGCCGCTTTCGAGAAGACGCTCGATGACGCGGCGGTTGCGCGCCTCGTCGAAGAACTCGCGGATGTGGCGCGCCACGACGGGACCGACGTCGCGGATGGATTCCAGCGTTTCCACATCGGCTTCCATCAACGCGTCCAGGTCGCGAAAGTGGCGCGCCAGCGCCGCGGCACTGACCTCGCCGACTTCGCGTATGCCCAGCGCAAACAGCAAGCGACTCAGCGGCACCTTCCGGCTGACGTCCAGCGCGCGGACCAGGTTTGCAGCCGACTTTTCGCCCATTCGATCGAGCCCGGCCAGCGTTTCGGCGTCCAGCCGATACAGGTCGGCGGGATCGTCCACCAGGTCGTTTTCGACCAACTGGTCGATGATCCTGGTGCCCAGGCCGTCGATATCCATCGCGTTGCGCGAGGCGAAATGTTCCAGCGCGCGCTTGCGCTGCGCCGGGCAGACCAGGCCACCGGAGCAGCGCGCGTCGGCCTGACCCTCGACCTGCTCGACGTGCGAACCGCATTCCGGGCAGCGCTCGGGCAGTTCCCATTCAGGCAGCTCCTTCTCCCGTTTTTCGACGATCGGGCGCACCACTTCCGGGATGACGTCGCCGGCGCGCCGGACGATCACCCAGTCGCCCTCGCGCACGTCCTTGCGCCGGATTTCGTCGAGGTTGTGCAGCGTCGCGTTGGTCACGGTAACGCCGCCGACGAACACCGGCTCCAGGCGTGCGACCGGGGTCAGCTTGCCGGTGCGTCCGACCTGCACCTCGATGCGCTCCAGGCGCGTCATTTCCTCCTCGGCCGGAAACTTGTGCGCCAGCGCCCAGCGCGGCGAGCGGCTGACGAAGCCCAGCTCGCGCTGCTGGTCGAAGTCGTCGACCTTGTAGACCACCCCGTCGATATCGAAATCGAGCTCGGCGCGTTCGCCCTGAACCTCGCGGTAGAACTTCAGCAGCGCCTCCACACCGTCGAGCCGCGTCGCCATGGAGCTGACCGGAAAACCCAGCGCCGCCAGCCGGTCCAGCGAATCGAGCTGGCTGGCGCCCAGCCCGGCATCGCTTCCTTGCTGGTGGACGATGGCCGAATAGGCGAAAAAGCGCAGCGGACGCCGCGCCGTGATCTTCGGATCGAGCTGGCGCAGGCTGCCGGCAGCGGCGTTGCGCGGATTGACGAAGGTTTTCTGATCCTCGCTTTCCAGGCCGCGGTTGAGTGCGGTGAAGCCGCTGCGGGTCATGTAGATCTCGCCCCGGACTTCCAGCGGATCGGGCGCATCCGGACTTCGCAACTTCAACGGCACCGCGCGAATCGTGCGCACGTTGGCCGTCACGTCCTCGCCCGCGCGTCCGTCGCCGCGCGTCGCCGCGCGCACCAGCCGGCCGGATTCATAGCGCAGGCTGATCGCCAGACCGTCTAGCTTGGGCTCGGCGGTGTAGACCACGCAGTCGAGATCCAGCGTGTCACGCACCCGGCGGTCGAACTCCTCGACCTCTTCGGTCTCGAATGCGTTGGCCAGCGAGAGCATCGGCACTTCGTGCTCGACCGTGGCAAAGCCTTCCGCGGCGCGGGCGCCGACCCGCTGCGTGGGCGAATCCGGATCGATCAGCTCGGGATGCGCCTCCTCCAGCGCTTCGAGCTCGCGCATCAGTCGATCGTATTCGGCGTCCGGGACGCTGGGGTCTGCCAGCACGTAGTAGCGATAATTATGCTCGGCAATCTCCTCGCGCAGCTCGCGCACCCGCTTTTCGGCCTCGTCTCGATTCGCGTCGTTCAATTGCGCAGGTCTCCGGCAATCAGTTCTGCAAACCGTTCCGACGATCGAATTCACGCATTTCCTCGCGAATCTGCGCGGTGCGCTGCCGGGTCAACAAGCATTGGGCATCGTCCATCAAGTCGGCGTCCAGGAGCTCGGCCAGGCGCTTGCCGGTGGCCAGCATGGCGTCCCAGGCATCCAGCGCGCTGACCGGTCCCGGCAGGGTCATGAAAAGCGTTACGCCGGGCGTCTGGAACAGGTTCCAGGCGGACGGGTCGAAGCTTCCGGGCCGGGTGATGTTGGCCATGCTGAACACCGGCCTGGTCGCGCCCCGGTGGCGGCGATGAAAGATTTTCATTTCACCGAAGCGCAGCCCGGCCTTGATTGCCGCGTCGAGCAGGCTGAGGCCGCTGATCTGCCGATCGTCGCGCGAGCGCACGTACAGCGTGACGATCCTGGGCGCTTCCGCATCGTCCGCCGGTCCCGCGGAGGCCACCGGCTCGGCCTCGCGCCACTCGCGCTCGGGCGGCACGCCGCGCGATCCTTCGTCGGCGTCCCGCGGCTGGCCGGCCGGCGGCCGGATCTCCATCTCCGGTTCTTCGGCAGCGCCGAGGTCGGGCAGCGTGGTCTGGCGCGGCTGGCCGTCGTGTTCCCGGCCGGGTTCCTGGTCGCGTTCCTGCTCGTGTTCCGCAGGCCGATCCGCGCCGGCGCGGTCGCCTGCATCGCCAATGAACGGTTCCTGGCGGCGTTCCTCCCGCCGCGATGCACCGGGCTTGCGTGATGAACCTTCCGGCCGGTGCAGCAGCCAGATCGCCGCCAGCACTGCAAGACCGAGGAGAATCAATATGAGGCGAAGATTGTCCATCTCGATTTGCCCGTCGGTGCGTTGTTGATCATGAAGCGGCCAGTTCCACCGCTTTTTCGAGGTCTACCGAGACCAGGCGCGAAATGCCGGGTTCGCGCATGGTAACCCCAAGCATCTGGTGCGCGACTTCCATGGTGACCTTGTTGTGGGTCACGAACAGGAACTGGACCCTGTCGGACATCTCGCGCACCAGTTCCGAAAAACGGCTCACGTTGGCATCATCCAGCGGCGCGTCGACCTCGTCAAGCAGGCAGAACGGCGCCGGGTTGAGGTTGAAGATGGAGAACACGAACGCCACCGCGGTCAACGCCTTCTCGCCGCCGGACAACAGGTGGATGCGACTGATGCGCTTGCCGGGCGGGCGCGCCATGATCGCCGCCCCGGCCGTGAGCCAATCGTCGCCGACCATCTCCAGGTGCGCATGCCCGCCGCCGAACAGGCGCGGGAACAATGTTTCCATGTTCTTGTTGACCCGCTCGAAGGTGTCCTTGTAGCGGGTTCGCGTAGTCTTGTCGATCCGCGCGATCGCCGATTCCAGCGTTTCCAGCGCCTCGATCAGGTCGGCGTGCTGGCGATCCAGGTAGTCCTTGCGCTCGGCCTCCTGCTCGGCCTCCTGGATCGCGGCCAGGTTGACCGGTTCCAGGCGCCGGATCTTTTCCTCGAGCTGGCCCAGTTCGTCGACCCAGGCCTGGGCTTCGGCGTCGTCGGGCAACTCGGCGGCCAGGGTCTCCAGATCGCCTTCGAGTTCGGCGACCCGACTGGCAAAGCGTTCGACCTCGATTTCCAGCTCGCGCAGGTGCACCCGGTTCTCCGACTGCTGCTGGCGGATCTGCTCGGCTTCGGCGGCGGCCTGCTGACGCTTGCGGTCGTGCTCGCGCCACTGCTGCTCCAGCGTATCGAGCTCGGCGCGGGCCGCCTTGAGCCGCTCCTCGACTTCAAGCCGGCGGTTCAAGAGTCGGTCGCGTTCGGCCTGCTGCTCGCGCACCGGGTTGTCGCCCTGGGCCAGCGCCTCGGAAAGTTCCACGTAACGCCCCTGCAGCTGGCCGATCTGGGTATCCATGCGCTCGATCGCCTGCTTCAGGGAATCCAGGCTTGCCCGCGACGACTCCATTTTGAGGGCGCGCTCCTCGCGCTTGTCGCGCGCCTTGCGATAGGTCTCGCGACACTGCTCGCGCAGCTGCTGTTGGCGATTGCGCTGCTCCAGCAGGTCGCGTTCTCGCGCATCCGCCCGCTCGAGCTCTTCCAGCGAAGCCTGCATTTCCCGGCGCGCCTTGCCCAGCGCCTCCTCGTCCTGCCGCTGGCGCTCGACCAGCGACTTCTGCTCTTCTTCCAGCGCATTCTGCTGCCGGTCCAGCGCTTCGCGTCGATTGTCCTGGCCCGCCTTGAGCCCGGCCAGTTCGGCGACGCGGGACTGCAGCTTCTGGACCTCGGCCTGCGACCGCTCGAGCCGGCCATTCCGGTCTTCAAGCGTAGCGCCGAGCGCCTCCATCTGATGCTGGCGCTCGGCGACGCTCGAATCCAGGTCGGCCAGCTCCTGCTCGAGTTCGCGAATCTGCTGCTGGCGCGCCAGCTGGCCTTCTGTTTCCCGGTCATCCCCGCCGCGGCGCCAGAGCCAGCCGCGTCCGAGCCAGAGACCGTCGGGCGTGATGACCGATTGATGGTCTTCCAGCCCCGGCATACGGGAAAACGCGTCGGTTTCGCCATCGCTGCAAGAGACGGTGTTGAGCAGACCGATCAGCGCGCCGGCACCGGAAACCTTTTCGGCCAGCGTGCCCGGCGCCGGCGCGCCGCCGCGGCTGAAGATCAGACCGATCTCGCCAGCCGCGGGCACGTGCCCGGGTAGCTCGTCCGCCACCACGCGGGCCGAAAGCCAGCTGTCGAGCACGGTTTCCACCGCCTGCTGCCAGGCAGGATCCACGTCCAGCGACTGCAGCAGGGTGGGACTCTCGTCCAGCCCCTGCCGACTCAACCAATCGGCCATGCGCTGATCGGGTTCGCGCGGCTGGTTGAGCACGAAAAGCGACTCGAGCCGACCCCGGATCTCGCGCTTTCGGCCGTTTTCTGCGTCGATTTCGGCGCGCAGGGCGTCGATACCGGCGCGTGTTTCGGCCACCCGATCACGGCCGGCGGCGAATTCCTCCCGCGCTTTTGCCAATTGCTCTTCCGCCGCTTCGAGCTCCTGCCGGGTCTGTCGGCTTTCCTCGTCCAGGCGCGACCGTGCATCGCCGCCATCGGAACGCAGGCGTTGCAGGCGCTGCGCGGCCTGGTTCATGCGCTCGTCGAGATGCTCGATCCTGAGCTTGACCAGTTCGACCTGCTGTCGGAGCTTCGAACCTTCCTCCCGGCACTCTCGATGAGCCTCGGCGTGCTCGGACAAGCCCTTTTCGGCCTGCTCCAGTTCCTGCCGCGCCTGATGCTCCGCGTCGCGCGCCGTGGCCAGCGCCGGGTCCAGTTCGGCAATCCGCGCGGTGACGTCCTCGACCTGGGTTCGATCCAGCACCAGGTGCTGCTGGAGTTCGTTGATCTGGCTTTCGACTTCGGCAAACTCGCTCTTCTGTCGCTTGAGCACATCCTGCTGGTGCTCTATGGATTGCTCCAGGCGCGCGATTTCACCGGCAACCTCGTAGAGTTCGGCCTGCACCGAGGCAGTCTTCTCCGACGCCTTGTGCTGCTTCTCGCGCAGGGTCTCGAGGGACTTTTCGGCTTCCCGCTGGGCAGCGACGGCCTGCTCCACACGCGTCTCGGTCTCGGCCAGGGCGCGCGACTGGGCGTCCAGCTGGACTCGCGCATGGCGCCAGCGCAATGCGTTGAGGCGCGCTTCCTCTTCGCGGTAGCGGGTCTTGAGCTTGCGATAGCGCTCGGCGGCCTTGGCCTGGCGCTGAAGCTTGCCCAGCTGCTTGGTGACTTCCTCGCGCAGATCGGCCAGGCGTTCCAGGTTTTCGCGGGTATGCCGAATGCGGTTTTCAGTCTCGCGCCTGCGCTCCTTGTACAGCGAAACGCCGGCCGCCTCCTCGAGGAAGCCGCGGAGGTCTTCCGGGCGCGCCTCGACGATCTGCGAGATCATGCCCTGCTCGATGATGGCGTAACTCCTGGGACCCAGGCCGGTACCCAGGAAAAGATCGGTAATGTCCTTGCGGCGACACCGACTGCCGTTGAGGAAATACGCCGACAGGCCGTCGCGACTGACCTGACGACGGACCGAGATCTCGTTGTACCGGGCATACTCACCGCCGGCCCGGCCGTCGGCATTGTCGAATACCAGCTCCACGGTAGCCGTGGTGACCGGTTTGCGCGCGCTGGATCCGGAAAAGATGACGTCGCTCATCGACTCGCCCCGCAGCTGCCGCGCAGAGCTTTCGCCCATTACCCAGCGCACGGCATCGATGATGTTGGACTTGCCGCAGCCGTTCGGACCCACCACGCCGAGCAGGTTGGACGGCAGCTTGATGGTGGTCGGTTCAACAAACGACTTGAAACCGGCCAGCTTTATCGCAGTCAATCGCATTGAGGGGGTCGAGGCTCCGCTTGGTTGATGTACGCACTCGTGGCCAGGTCGATGTCCACGATCACGAACGATGACTTATTCTATTTGATAGACCGTCTCAGACACCTACAGGAAGTGCCTTATGTCCTCCCGACCCAGCCGGGATCTGGAAGTTTTTCCCAACCCGCAAACCGCGCTCGATTATACCATTCACATCCGGATTCCCGAGTTTACCTGCTTGTGCCCGAAGACCGGCCAGCCCGATTTCGGCGAACTCCGGATCGCCTACGTACCGGACGAATTCTGCGTCGAGCTGAAGTCGCTCAAACTCTATACCTGGTCGTTTCGCGACGAGGGCGCATTCCACGAAGCCGTTACCAACGAGATTCTGGCCGATCTTGTCGCGGCCACGCGGCCCCGATTCATGCGGCTGACGGCCGAATTCAACGTGCGCGGCGGCATATTCACCACGGTGGTCGCCGAGCATCGGGACGACGATTGGCTGCCGCCGAAGCCCGTCCAATTGCCCTGAATCGACGAGTTCCGCCAACCCTCATGAACCGTCTGCAGGGGCCTGTTCGACCGGCAGCATCGGGGTGATCTCGGCGCGATCGTAGGTGCGTTCGATCATCTCCTGGGTCCGCTCGCGGGTCAGCGTTCGGCGTATGCCTTCGCGCACGTCCTCGAGGGCGGGCGGATCCAGCGCATCGATTTCGGCGACCCGCACGATCAGCCATTGATCCTCGTAGGGCAGCAGCGAGTCGACCACGCTTCCGGCCTCGGTCTCGCCCAGGATGTCGGCGAAATCACCGGGCACCTGACTGGCATCCACCCAGTCGGTCCGGCGCGCGACTCGGCCTTCGGCATCGGCCTGCTCAAGCGCCGCCTGAAACGTCATCGACGCTTCACGCAGCGCATCCAGCTGTACCAACGCGTCGGCCTGCGTTTCGAATTCGATGGTTTCCAGCTGGTAGCGTCGATCACCGGCGCGCTCGACCTGTGCCTGGTAGACCGAGCGGATGTCCTCGTCGGAAACCGGGTCTTCCTGCTGGAAGTGTTCCAGGTAGCGCACGTACTGCACCTCGATATCCTTGATCATGCGCTCTGCACGCACCCGCTTGCGGGTCGAGACGTTCTCGCCGGCCGCGCGATTGGCCACCGCGCGCAGGCGAATCAACTCGTCGAGCAGTTCGCGCATTCCGTCGTTGTCTTCTTCGTCGACACCGCGGACTTCCATCAGGAATTCGAGCATCGGCAGCGTGACCGGCTTGCCGTCGACCTCCACCAGCACCACGTCGTCCTCGGCCACCAGCGCCCGAACGACGTCACCTTGATCGTCGCCGGCCTCTCCGCAGCCGGAGAGAAGCAAAGCGGAAACAAGCAAAATCAAAAATTTATCAATCATTTCCAGAATCGTCCTCAATTGCCAAGGCGTGTATGTCGGTGTCCATCATGTCACCCATCGCCTGGTAGATCATGCGGTGCCTGGCCAGCCGGGAACGGCCGGCGAAGCACGACGCCTTGATCCGTATCCTGAAGTGACCGCGCCCGTCCTGCGCGCCGGCATGGCCGACATGCAGGTGCGATTCGTCGATGACCTCGAGCGCTTCCGGGGCCAGCGCGCGCTCGAGAAGGGCCCGGATCCGGCCGACCCGTTCCTCGGTCACGGCATCACCTGCTTGAACGGACTGACTTCAACCGAAACCCACGCTCCCGACGCCAGGTAGGGATCGGCCCGGGCCCATTCCTCGGCGACGCTCAGGGACTCGAACTCGCCGACGATCAGGGATCCGGAAAATCCGGCAGGGCCCGGATCCTCGGCATCGATCGCCGGCATCGGGCCGGCCAGAACCAGCCGGCCATCGTCGACAAGCGCGCCAATGCGTGCAATGTGGGCATCGCGCGCGGCCGCCCTGTCGGCGAGAGAATCTTCCGCGTCGCGGCCAACAATCATGTAGAGCATTCGGAAATTCCGTATTTCGGGACAAGCGGCCGACAGTATATCCAGCGTGCATGCGGCCTGCTAAACTCGCTGTCGATGAGCGAGTCCCCCGAACCGATCCAGAAACAGTCCGAAATGGCGCTGGCGACCGTGCGCGGCGAGCCGCTGTTGAAGCTGCCCGACGACCTGTATATCCCGCCCGACGCGCTGGAAGTGTTTCTCGACGCGTTCGAGGGTCCGCTGGATCTGTTGCTGTACCTGATTCGACGCCAGAACCTGGACATTCTCGACATCCCCATCGCCGAGATCACGCGCCAGTACACCGGCTACATCGAGATGATGCACGGGCTCAGGCTGGAGCTGGCGTCGGAATACCTGGTCATGGCCGCGATCCTCGCCGAGATCAAGTCGCGCATGTTGCTGCCCCGGCCCGAACCGGAAGCCGACGAAGATGAGGGCGACCCGCGCGCCGAACTGATCCGCCGGCTGCAGGAGTACGAACGCTTCAAGCAGGCCGCCGAAGACCTCGACGCCCTGCCCCGACTGGAACGGGATATCGCGGTCGCCAATGCCGGCGTGGCCGAACAGCGCCAGGTTCAGGTGCCACCCGAAGTGGATCTGCGCGAGGTGCTGCTGGCACTCAAGGACGTCATGGCGCGGGCCGAGCTGTTCGCCCAGCACCATATCCAGGGCGAACCCTTGAGCGTGCGCGAACGCATGACCCGCATCGTCCAGGCGCTGAAGGGCGAGGAGTTCGTCGAGTTCGAGCAGTTGTTCGATCTCGAAGAGGGACGAAAGGGCGTCGTCGTGACGTTCCTGGCGCTGCTCGAACTGTTGCGCGAACACCTGGTAGACCTGGTGCAGCAGGAACTGTTCGGCAGCATCTACCTGCGTGCGCCCGGCTCGGAGCAGTCCTTGTCTTCGGACGTGCAGCAATGATCCCGGATTGTTCATGATCCACCCGGCGGCGATGGCGGCGGGACATGAATGAATCGAGGCAAACTCAAGACAATCTGGAATTCGATGGAATCGGAAAAACTCAAGATCTGGCTCGAGGGCGCACTGCTTGCAGCCGGCCAGCCCCTGACCCTGAATCAACTCAACGGCCTGTTCGACGAAGACGACCAACCCGGGCATGGCGCGATCCGCGAGGCCCTGGCGCTGCTGGATGCCGAACTGGCCGAGCGCGCCGTCGAACTGGTGGAAGTCGGCGGTGGCTACAGGCTCCAGATTCGCCGGGAGCTGATGCCGGTGATCTCCCGATTGTGGGCCGAAAAGCCGCCGCGCTATTCGCGCGCGCTGCTCGAGACCCTGGCGATCATCGCCTACCGACAGCCAATCACGCGCGGCGAAATCGAGCAGATCCGCGGGGTCTCGCTCAGCGCCAATATACTGAAGACGCTGCAGGAGCGCGAGTGGATCAAGGTGGTCGGCCACCGCGACATTCCGGGCAAGCCCGAACTGCTGGGCACGACCAAGATGTTTCTCGACTATTTCGGCCTCAAGGGCCTGGACGATCTGCCGACGCTGGCCGAAATACGCGACCTGGACAATATCGAGCCGGAACTCGATCTCGACGATCCCGACAAACCGCAGGCGGCCAACGATGACCGACAAGACCAGCAAGAACCAGCGCAAAGCGAAGACGCGCAGCGGCAAGCCGACGCGGAAAACGGCCACCCGAACGACTCGGAAAAAGGGTCCGGGCCCGGCGCGAAAGACATCGAACAAGGGCGGCAGCCGGGAACGACCGGATCGGCCAACGGCGACGACGAAGCCGCGCCGGAATTCCGCCGGCACGAAACCGAAGCCACGCAAACCGGACAATCGGGGCAAACGGAACCGAAGCCCGCGCGAGGCAACCGCAGCTGACCGGCACGCCATGGCGCCAGACGCCGGCGCGGAACGCCTGCAGAAGGTGCTTTCACGCGCCGGGCTCGGCGCGCGCCGCAAGATCGAGGCGCATATCGAGGCCGGACGCGTTCGGATCAACGGCGCCACGGCTACCCTGGGACAGCGCACGGCGGCAGGCGACCGCGTACGGTTCCAGGACGCCGATTACGAAGTCGTCGGCGAACGCAAGTCGCACCAGAGCATCATTTACCACAAGCCCGAGGGCGAACTGACGACCCGCAGCGATCCCGAAGGCCGGCGCACCGTGTTCGATCACCTGCCGGCCGTCAGCGACGGCCGCTGGATTGCCATCGGACGGCTGGACATCAACACCGCCGGGCTGCTGGTGTTGACCACGGACGGCGAACTCGCCAACCGGATGATGCACCCGTCGGGCAAGGTCGATCGCGAATATCTGTGCCGCATTCGCGGCGAGGTCTCGGATGCCGATCTCCAGCGCCTGCTGAACGGCGTCGAACTGGCGGACGGCAAGGCTCGTTTCACCGACCTGGTCATCGGCGAACACACTTCCGGCCACACCTGGTACACCGTGACCATCATGGAAGGCCGCAACCGGGAAGTCCGTCGGCTGTGGGAAGCCGTGGGCGCCCAGGTCGCCCGCCTCAAGCGCGTGCGATTCGGCCCCGTCTTCCTGCCGGCGAAACTCAGGCCCGGGCAATTCGAGCTGCTTTCGGCCAGGGACCACCGCATCCTGCGCGAGGACGTGGGGCTGAAACCGACCCCGGTGGAGCTTACGCTCAAGCGCGAATAGGAAACGCGGGCGGAAAGCAGCCCCTCGCAGCGGCACAGAATCAGCGAGGCTTTTCAGCCGCCAACGCCGCACGGCGCGCTACCGCTGGTATCTCCGCCCCTTCCAGCCGGCACCGCGGCCGAAGTGATGACGGGCCGCCGAATCCAGGGTCGCAAACAAGAACAGCATCGCCGACAGCGGGAGCGCAAGCGCCCAGCGCAGGCCGAGGCCGCTGAAACGAACCTGCGGCGCATAGTTCAGCGCCATCAGCAGCCAGCCGGCGGCCCCGGCGCCCGCTAACAGCGGATCGCCGCTGAACGCGCCGCCCAGCAAAGCGATCGGCGGCACGCCGAACATCGCGAGCATCGCGCCCGCGACGACCATCACCAGCCCGGGCGAGTATCCCAGCTGGGTATAAGCCGTGCGGCGTATGGTTTCCAGGATCGAGGCCAGGTCCGGATGCCGGCGCATGCTCTGCACGCCGTGGCTGAGCCCCAGCCAGATGCTGCCGCCGGCGTCACGGATTCGGGCCGCCAGCTCGCAGTCGTCGATCAGCGCATTCTTCCAGGCCTCGAAGCCGCCCGCCTCGAGCAGTTTCTGGCGCCTGAGCAGCACACAACCGCCCGCGGCGGCCGCGAAAGGTCGATCATCTCGATTGACCCAGTCGAATGGATAGAGCTGCCTGAAAAACCAGACGAACGCCGGCAGCATCAGCTTCTCCGGCCAGCTCGACGCCGGCAGCGTCGCCATGATGGAAACCAGGTCCAGGCGTTCATCTTGCAGCTTGCGCGACAATGCCGGCGCCATCCCCGGCATCAGGCGAATATCGGCGTCCAGCAACAGCAGCAACGGCGTTTCGACGTGCGCCAGGCCCTGCTGCTGCGCCCAGAGCTTGCCGGTCCATCCCGGCGGCGTCGCCTTGCCCGGAATCACGCAGACCCCCGGCACTGACGCTGCGATCGACGCGACAATCGGCGCGGTATCGTCGCCGGATTGATCGTCGACCACGACGACCCGCGTAATCCCGGGCTGGGCCAGGACGGCTTGCAGCGTGTCGCGAATGGTTGCCGCTTCGTTGCGCGCGGGAATCAGCGCAGTGATCGATGGTCCGCGACCGTCGCCGCCATGCGGGACGGGATCGACGCGTTCGCGCGTGCTCCAGGGTCGCCACGGCAGCAGCAGCGCGACCAGCCACAGGATGGCCGCGCCGAGCGCAAGCGCGGCCACGGGCGTCAGTCCTGGATGACCTGGAGCGGGATCCGCTGCTCGCGCTGGGCCTGTTCATAGGTCGGCAGGTCGGGCGCGTACTCGCCCTCGGTACGCGGCCCGCGCATGTAAGCGCCCAGCGCCTTGATCGGATGGTTGAACGTGTCGACCACGGCCGTGCCCTCGTAACCACAGTGCGCCATGCAGTTGTCGCATTTGGGATTGCGCCCGACGCCGTAATCTTCCCACGGCGTTTCTTCCATCAGTTCCTTGAAGCTCGACGCATAGCCTTCGTCGACCAGCAGGTAGCAGGGCTTTTGCCAGCCGAAGATATTGTAGGTCGGGTTCGACCACGGGGTGCACTGATAGGTCTGGTTGCCGGTGATGAAATCGAGATACAGCGAGGAGTGGTTCATCGGCCACTTCGACTTGCGCTGCTTGCCGTGACGGAAAATATCGCGCATCAACTTCTTCGACTTGTTGCGTCCCAGGAACACGTCCTGGCGCGGTGCATGCTCGTAGGTGAACCCGGGCGAGACGGTGATGCCCTCCACGCCCATTTCGGTGGCATAGTCGAAGAAGTCTGCGACGTGTTCCGGCACCTCGCCGTCGAACAGCGTGCAGTTGGTGGTGACGCGGAAACCGCGTTCGAGGGCCATCTTGATGGCCTCCACGGCCTTGTCGAAGACCCCTTCCTGGCACACCGAATCGTCGTGCCGCTCCTTCAGGCCGTCCAGGTGCACCGACCACGTAAAGTAGGGCGACGGTTCGTATTCGTCCATCTTCTTTTTCATCAACACCGCGTTGGTGCACAGGTAGACGAACTTCCTGCGCTCGATGATGCCGCGCACCATTTCCGGCATCTCCTTGTGGATCAGCGGCTCGCCGCCCGGGATGGAGACCATCGGCGCGCCACACTCGTCCACCGCCTTGAGCGCGTCGTCGACGCTCATCCGCTTTTGCAGGATTTCCTTGGGATAGTCGATCTTGCCGCAGCCGGCACAGGCCAGGTTGCATTGAAACAGCGGCTCGAGCATCAGCACCAGCGGAAAGCGCTTTTCACCCGAAAGTTTCTTCTGCATCAGGTACTTCGCGACCCGGTACTGCTGGATCATCGGAATAGCCATGGTCTCTCCAGTTTGGTGTTGGATTGATCGGTTGCTGCCGGGCATTGTGCATCCGGCATCGTCTCTCGTGACGGGACCGCGCCACGCCGCGCCATATTGCACGAAACCCGAACCCGCCACGTCACGCGCGGGCGGCTTCCTGCTTCAGCTTCCGGATCCGGTCCGGACATTTTTCCATCAACGCTTCCCATTCCATCTTGAACCAGGGCGTGTAAAGCTCGGGCGAATTCGACAGTTCGCGCGTGACCTCGTCGATCGGCACCCACTTCCAGTCGGCGATTTCTTCGGGATGCACGCGCACCGCTCCGCCGGCCGCACCGATATAAACGTGGCACAACTCGTGCTCGGCGCCGACATCGTCGAAATCAGCCTGGTAGATGAACTTGTAGACGAACTCCAGTGGCGCATCCAGGCCCAGTTCTTCGCGCAGGCGCCGGTGCAGCGCCTGCTCCATGCGTTCCCCGCGCCTGGGGTGAGAACAACAACTGTTGGACCAGTAAAGCGGCCACAGGGGCTTGCTCGCGCTTCGCTGCTGCAGCAAGACCCTGCCGCGACCGTCGAACAGGAAAATCGAGAACGCCCGGTGCAGCGTTCCATGCCCGGCATGGCAGTCGCCCTTGGAGCGATAGCCGATCTCGTTATCCTGCTCATCGACCAGGATCAGGGGTTCGTCGTCGAACGAAACCTTTTCATGCGCGGCTTCATCCATTATTCAGCTCTCCTCCCACGGTGACCTGCATGGCCTGGTAGCCGGCCTCTCGCAGTCCGGTCTCGATGCGATCGGCCGCGCCCGGCTCCGGCGGGCACAGGGCGATGATGGAGCCGCCGCCGCCGCCTCCCGTGAGCTTGGCGCCCAGCGCCCCGTGGCGTCGCGCGATCTGGATCATTTCCTCGAGCTCCCAGCTCGAGACCTGCATCGCGTTGAGCAGGCCCTGGCAGACATTCATCAGTTCGCCGAGAGTTTCGAGCTTGTGCTCCACCAGCGCATTCACACCCTCGAGCACCAGCGAATCGATCTGGTCGAAGATTTTCTCGTACAGCCCGGGATGCGCCTCGCGCGCCTTGCGAACCCGTGCCACGGTCGCCGCCGTCAGGCTCTCGATACCGCTGATGCCGACCACCAGCTGCACCGGCTGCCGAATCTCGATGACCTCGCGCTTCGGCCGCTCGCCGGCGCGGAACAGCATGGTCTGACCGTAGACCGAAAGCGTATTGTCGATGCCCGAGGGCGTGCCGTGGGCGATCTTCTCGCACTCGAAGGCCAGCGCGTTGACCCGTTCATCGTCCAGGCCGAGTTCGAAACAGCGGTCCAGCGCGCGGATGGTGGCCACCGCAATCGCCGCCGACCCGCCAAGGCCCATCGCACGCGGTACGTTGGGGAAAATTTCCACGCGCATGCTTTCGTGGTCCAGCCCCAGCGTCTTGAAGATCATCGCCAGCGACTTCTCGAACGAATGCTGCTTCTCGGCATTGCGATGCAGGCGTTGCTCGACGCCCCAGCGCGGGATGATCAGCTGCACGCCGTCGCCGCCGCGCTGCACATGCGCCTGAATCGCCAGCGGCACCGGCGTCGCGATCGCATGCCGGCCGTAGACGACGGCGTGCTCGCCGAGCAGGATGATCTTGCCATGCCCGCCGGAAAACTTGCGCTCTTCGTGCAGCCCCGCCGACTGCGCGAGCGCCTGCTCTTCAGACTCGACGCGCGGCATGTCGACCGTCTCGATGAGTTCGCGCGCCTTCCACACCTTGATCTCGCCGGACTCGATCAGCCGATCGACCACGGTCTCGAAAATCTCCGGCCGCGCCCCGGCGGCGGCCACCACGCTGCGCGCGTGCAGCGTCATATGGCCTTGCTGAATGCCCTCGGTGACCAGCGCCCTGATCGCGGAGAAGTTCTGCGCGAGGCCGACCGCGCCCATGACCTCGGCCAGTTCGCGCGCCGAGCTCACGCCAAGCAGGCGAAGATTCATGCCCACGGTGGGATTGGACTGCAGCGGGCCGCCGACGATGCCCACCTTGAGTGGAATTTCGAGCTGGCCCACCAGCGAGCCGTCTTCCCCGCGCGTCCACTGGGTCAGCGAGGCATAGTGCGAACCGCGCGCCGCCCAGGCATGGGCCCCGGCTTCGATGGCGCGCCAGTCGTTGCCGGTGGCGAGCGCCACGGCGTCTATGCCGTTCATGATGCCCTTGTTGTGGGTCGCGGCGCGATAGGGATCGATGGAAGCGAACTCGTTGGCCAGGATGATGCCGTCGCGCACCTGTTCCCCATCGAAGCCGCGCCCGGCCAGGGCGGCCAGCGGAATCGAGACGCGCGCCTTGACCATCGCGCGATCGGTGAGGTTCGAAAGGATGCGCAGGAAGACCTTGCCCTCGGCGATGGTCTCGACCAGCGAAGCCACGCCCTCGCACATCGTGTTGACCAGATTCGCGCCCATGGCGTCGCGCGTATCGACCAGCAGGTGCGCGACGACCATGTCGCCGCCCTGGCCGGACGACGGGTGGATGTGCACCTCGAAATCCTTGGCGCCGCCGCCGCGCGCGACCATGTTGGGATGCAGGCTGTTGGCCAGGTTCAGGATCTCGTTCTTGCGCTGCAGCAAGGCCGCCTTGGCGCGTTGTGGATGTGCGACGTCGACCACCTGGATCTGGCCGATCAGGATCGGCTCGGTGCTTTCGACCGCAAACCCGCCGCCGGCGCGCGCGACCTTGGCCGCCGAACTCAGCGCCGCAACGATGGAAGGCTCCTCGACCACCAGCGGAATCGCGTATTCCCTGTCGTTGATCAGGAAGTTGAGTCCCAGGCCGACCGGCAGGCCCATGACCCCGATGACGTTCTCGATCATCTTGTCGGCCGACTGGATCGACAGGGTGTGGTCTCCGCTGACCAGCGCCTGGTAGTCCTGGTTGGAAAGCAGCCCCTGCTTGCGGACCTCGCGAACACGTTGCGAGACCGACAACTTGTAGAATTCGGGAATCCTTGCCACGCTGAATCCTTTTCTTATTTGCTTACGCCCGCACCGGGCGACCGGCACTTGGCGATCTTCGCGCCAAAATCCGACACGCTCAAGTCTAACGGAACGCAAGCGCAATCTGACAGCCCTTTTTCGAACGCCCCGAGGCGTTCCGGATCCGTCGCCAGCGCAATCCCGAGATCGCCGCCGCCGGCCCCGCAACTCTTGTAGACCACGCCGCAGTCGCGGCCCAGTCCCGCCAGCCGGCGGTGCGGCGCGCTCATTACCTGCAAGTCCATGGCATCGCCCAGTGCGACCAGCAGCTCGGCATATTCTGCGCAGGCTTCGACCAGCACCGCGGCATCGCTACAGGCGGCGACCGCCCGCTGGGCGACCTGACCCAGGCCGGCGCCGATTTCTTTCGCCGCTTCCGGCTCGGCATGTTTCCAGCGTTCATAGGCGCCGACGAAATCGGTAGTACGGGCGGCATGGCCGACCCAGACCGCACGCCAGTAGAGCCCTTCGGGCCATTCCAGCGCGCGGCAACCCGCCTGGCCGCCGGCAATCCGGAATTCACTCAAGCCGCCGCAGAACGAAGCGGCCAGATCCGCGCCGCTGGCGGTGCCGCCCAGCGCGCTGCGATAGACCGGCAGCCACCGATGCAGCAGGCGCCCGGGCTGCGGTGCCCGCCAACCGGCCTCGAACCAGGCCTCCAGGGCAAGCGCCAATGCCGCGCTGACCGCCGCGCTGGAGCCCAGCCCGAGCTTGACCGGCCGGGTCCCGCTGGATTCGAACAGTTCGCCGGAGTCGATTTCCAGGTCCAGGCTCGTGATTTCTTCTGGCTCACGGTCAAGGCTGCGGACAATCCCGGGGATCATGCGGGCGGTCAGGCCCAGGTCGGCCTGCGGCCGTCCCGGGCAACGCAGCACGCCGTCGGCAATCATCATGGGTTCGCGATGAATTCCGAGCTGGGGCGCATTCAATCTGCCGGACCGCTCGGCCGCGGGCGCAACGACCACCCGGGCCCGACGGTCAACGGCCATCACCAGTGCGTTTGCGCCGTCGAGCACCGCGTACTCGCCGATCAGCAGCAACTTGCCCGGCGCCGTAACTTCAACCCGGTTCATGTCGGTCGCGCCGTTTCCCGATCGACACAGGCCGCCCCCGGGCCCAGCCCGGAACGCAGGATTTCGGTGACCCCCGGTACGCCGGCCAGCGCCGCGGCAACCGCGTCGGCTGCCGCCGGCCGGCAGATCGCCTTGACCTGCGGCCCGGCGTCGACCGTGAAGAACACCGCGACCCCTGCGGCTCGCAACTGGCGTATCCGGTGCAGGCATTCCATGGTCGCGGCATTGAAATAAAGCAGGCCCGGGCGTGCCGACATCGCCAGGCCGTGCATCGCGAGTGCACTGGCCTCGGAAACTTCGGCCAGGGCATCGAAATCGCGGGCGGCAATCGCCTCGCGAGCCCGCGCCAGGTCGGCCGGCTGGTTGGCCACCCAGGCCGAGTAGAACGGCGACGTCGCGGCGGTGCGCTGCATCCCTTCCGTCGAGCCCACTGGCTTGCGCCCCCGGTCGCTGACGGCGATCACGACTTCCAGCGGCCAGTCTTCCGCCTCGGCCAGGGGCGCGGCCACCGCATCGCTGCCGTCGACGCGCATTCCCCGGTGCATTTCGACGAATCCGCCGAAGATCGAGCGCGCGGCCGAACCCGAACCGATGCGCGCCAGCGCCGAAAGCCGTTCCGGCGGCAGACCCAGTCCATAGGCGCGGTCGGCCGCGGTCACCAGCGCCGCGAAACCCGACGCCGACGACGCCAGCCCGGCGCCGGTGGGGAAATTGTTGGTGCTGATCACGCGCGCCCGCGCCTCGTTCCCGGCCAGTTCGCGCATGCGCGCCAGCAGCGCGGATACGCGCTCGCTCCCGGCGGCCTCGGCCTGCCCGTCGAGCTCGAAGCGGTCGTGCTCGAGCGCCGGGTCGATGGCTACGCTGGTTCGGGTCCACAGCGCGTCCAGCGTGATCGAGATCGAACCGACGTCGGGCAGATTCAGCGCGGCATCGCGCTTGCCCCAGTACTTGACCAGGGCGAAATTGGCGTGCGCTACGGCGCTTGCACGGCTCGATCCGGCGTGGCTGTTCATGTTCGTGGCTCCGGGCCTGGTCCGACTCTGGATGGATTACGAAGGCTCGTGGTTGGTGTTCGACGCCGGGCCGGCTTCGGCCAGCGCGCTCGGCAACCGGGCCGAACAGGCCGCCAGCGTCCTGCGTGCCCGCCGGGCCGCCAGCGCCAGGGCCAGCAATCCGGGCATTTCGCCCGGCGATTTTAGCAGCCCGGCCAGGACCCGGCCCGGCCGGGTCCGCGCACCGTCCATCCCGGCCATCGCACAGGCGGGTACGCGATGGTTCCGCCCGTCGACGATGACTCGGACGACCACCAGCGGCAGCCCGGCGCGCTCGGCAACCCCGGCAATCGCGGCGCTTTCCATATCCACCGCGATCGCCCCGCTGGATTCGGCCAGGCGACGCTTGCCGGCCACCGTGGTCACGGGCGACTCGGTGCTGACCAGGTCGGCGCGATGAACTGTAGCAACGTCTTGCAATGCGGACGCCAGCACATCGCACAGCCGTGCGTCGGCTGCAAACCGGTGCCGCGCGGTATCCAGGACGCCGGACGCCAGTACGATTGCCCCCGACTCGGCAGCTCCAAGCGCGCCGGCGCTGCCCCAGCTGATCAGCAGGTCGGCGCCACGCGCCAGCGCACGCGCCGCCCCGGCCGCCGCAGCTGCAGGTCCCGGGCCGGCAGTCTCGATCAGCAATTCGGGCCCGGTGGACTGGACAGCCGAGAACACGCCCGCCTCCCAATCCAGCGCAGCCACTACGCCGATGCGGTCTATGCCGCCCGCCATGCCCGGCGTGCCGCTGCCAGCGCCCAGAGCGGGAAATAACGCGAATAACCGTGATACTTGAGATAGAACACCCGCGGAAATCCCGGCGCCGTGAACCACGGTTCCGGCCAGTCGCCGTCGGCGGACTGGGTACCCGCCAGGTACGCCGCGCCGCGCCGCACGGCATCGCTTTCGCCGCGACCGGCCGCGATCAGGCCCAGCATCGCCCAGCCGGTCTGGAAGGCGCGCGAGCAGCTGCCGGTGCCGGCCAGTTCGGGGTCGTGATAGGTCTGGTTGCCTTCGCCCCAGCCGCCGTCTTGATTCTGATGCGCCTCCAGCCAGGCCACGGCGCGCGTGATCGCCTCGCCATGGCGTTCGGGACCATCGACTCCCAGCGCCACAAGCGCCGACCACGTGCCGTAGACGTAATTGGTGCCCCAGCGGCCGAACCACGAGCCGTCGCTTTCCTGCTCGGCAAGCAGGTATGCGCGCACGCGCTCGCGCTGGCGTTCGAAGCGTGGATCGTCGAGCAGCGCGAACAGGGTCAGGCAGCGCGCCGAAACGTCGGCCGTGGGCGGATCCAGCAAGGCGCCGTGATCGGCGAACGGGATGTGGTTGAGGTACTCGGCGTCGTTGTCGATGTCGAACGCACCGAATCCGCCGTTGCGGCTTTGCATGCCGGCCAGCCATACGGCCGCCCGCTCGACGACCGGGCGGTAGCGCTCCGGGTCGTGCTCGTACATGGCCCAGGCGACCATGGCCGTATCGTCCAGGTCCGGATAATGATCGTTGCGGTACTGGAACGCCCAGCCGCCGCCGGGCAATGCCGGCGCGCCACGCCGCCAGTCGCCCGGCCCGTCGGTAATCTGCCGGTCGACCAGCCAGTCCAGTCCGCGCCCGGCAGCCTCGGAGGCCTCGCGCTCGCCGCTGGCGTCCAGCGCCAATGCGGCCAGTCCGGTATCCCAGACCGGCGAGACGCAAGGCTGGACGTAGGTCCGGTCCGGCCGGTCGATGACCAGGGCTCGCAGCGCATCGCGGGTCTGGTTGCGCAACGGGTGGTCGTCGGGATAACCGAGCTCCTTGAGCGCGATCGAAGCATTGACCATGGCCGGGAAGATCGCCCCCAGGCCGTCCAGACCGTTGAGCCGCTCGATGAACCAGGACTCGGCACGTTTGAGCGCATGCCGGTGCAGCCGCCGGGGGATCATCCATTCGGTGCGCCGGCCCAGCGCCTCCAGCCACAGGAACACGCGGTTGAGCGGCGAGCGGACTTCGAACCAGTCGCCCACCGACTCGGGCGCCTCGACAAAGCACTCGCGGATATCGGTTCCGGTGGGGTTGATCGCTGTTGCGCGCAACGAATACAGGATGAACAGCGGCACCATGACGGTTCGCGACCAGTACGAGATCCGGTCCAGCGAAAAGAAAAACCAGCGCGGCAGCAACATGATCTCGGCCGGGATGTAGGGCACCGCGCTCCACGGCACCTGCCCGAACCAGGCCAGCAGGATTCGGGTAAAGACGTTGGTCCGCTCGGCGCCGCCATGGTCCAGGATCCAGCGCCGGGCCCGCTGCATGGGCTCGCTGTCGATATCCTGTCCGCTCAGCTTCAGGGCGAAATAAGCCTTGACGGTGCACGACAGGTGGCCCGCGCCACCGTGGAAAAGAGGCCACGCCCCGTCCTCGATCTGCGCCGAGAGCAGAAATCGAGCGATTCGCGACTCCAGCGCCGGGTCGCGCTCGTCCATGTAATGGAGATAGCAGATGTATTCGGCCGGAATCGTACAGTCGGCCTCCAGCTCGTATACCCAGTGCCCGTCTTCCTGCTGGTCGTGCAGCAGGCGCCGGATGCCGCGTTCGATCGCTCGTTGCAAGTCGATCGGCGACTCGTCGGAGGCCTCGTCCGGCACGCGCCGGGCGACCCGTTCTTCCTTCAATACTCTCATCCCACCATCATCCTGGAAAATCTCAACTGGCGCCCACCGAATCCCGAACCGAATGGGCGTGCTGCCCATTCGAGGCCTGCCTGGAGATCTCCTCCAGCCCGAGCGCAACCCCCGGGTCCGACTCGGGCAGAGCACTGGAAGCACGATTGAACAGCATGCTCAGGAGGTTGTCGCTCCCGGCCATCAGGCCGTACTGGCGCACGACCCGGCGCACCTCGTCGCGCGAAATCTTGACTTCGTCGCCGGAGGCAAACAACGGATTGCGGTACACGTTGTCAAGCGTCGGCACGGCCATTCCGAGCGCCCAGAGGCAGAACCTGCGAATGCCCAGGTGACGCCTTGGAATGAGCAGCGTGTAACTGAGCGCGTTGCGCAGATGGCCGTGCGCGATGACCGCAAGTCGTTCGATGCCGGCGCGCAGCCGGGCGTCATCGATCTCGCCCAGCAGGTCGCTGCCGCCTTCCGGCGACAATCCGAATGCGCTGCGCGGCAGCCAGCATATGCCGCGCGCGCGATCGGCGCGAATGTCCTTGAGAATGTTGGTCATCTGCAGGCCCTGGCCGAACGAGGGCGCCAGCCGCATCAAACGAGCACGCCGGCGGGCAATCGCGTCGGAAAAGGCGCAGAACAGTTCGGTCAGCATTTCGCCGACGACGCCGGCGACGAAATAACAGTATTCGTCCATGCGCGGCTGCGAATCGAGCCCGCGCAGACCCGCGCCCTGCTGAAATCGATGCATGCCTTCGCTCATCAACGATACGCACCGGACCAGCGCCTGGCGCTGAACATCACCGAAGCTGTGCGTGATCAGCACGACCTCCGGGGTCCGGGCCACCAGCTCACGCTCCGCATCCAGCGTCCGGGGGGCCAATCGGGACGCCAGCTGGTCGGCAAAGGCGCCCGGCGGCCGCACGCCGGCCACGACATCGACGAACGCCATCCCGCTGGCGCGCTTTTCTTCCACCGACAACTCGGAATCATCTTCGATGGTGTCGGCAATTCGGCACAGCAGGTAGGCGTTGGTGACCGGTACGCGCAGCGCTGCGGGAAGCGAGGGTATCGTCAGGGCGAAGGTGCGCGACACCCCTTCCAGGATGCGTGCCTGGAAATCGAGCGCGGCAGCCAGCGATCCGCCGTTGGCATACCGATCACGGTTCACGAAGCTCTCCTGCCGACTTCCTTGCGCATGCGTTGTATTGTGATCCATTGCGATTCTCTTTGCAGCACTTGAAGGGAATGACCGGGAACGCCTTTGAACATCCCTTTCCAACGGCCGTCACCGCTTCCGTTTCCCATTCGCAGCGCGCGCACTGCAGGTAACGACCGGAATGGTCGATCGATGCTTTCAGGCGGCCTGAGCCGCGCCCTGCAAGCTTTACAATGGCGTATCTGTGCCACCGGCGGTTTTCAATCATGCATTTCAGCGACAGGGCAAACGAATATTCCGCACGCGTCGAATCCACCCTGGACCTCTGGCTTCCTGCCAACAGCGTCGAACCCGAATCGCTGCACCGGGCATTGCGCTATGCGGTATTCAACGGCGGCAAGCGCATTCGCCCACTCCTGACCTATGCCGCCGCCGAGGCGATCGAAACGGCGGCAGAGGACGTCGACCCGATGGCCGCGGCGGTCGAGCTGATTCACTGTTACTCGCTGGTCCACGACGACCTGCCGGCAATGGACGACGACGACCTGCGCCGCGGCAAACCAACGCTGCACAAGGCCTTCGACGAAGCGACGGCGATTCTTGCCGGCGACGCGCTGCTGACCCTGGCGTTCGAGGGCATCGGACGCGCCGATGCGCCTGCGGCGGCGATCGTCGAACTGGCCAGTGCGGCGGGCTCGTCGGGAATGGTCGGCGGCCAGGCCATGGACCTGGCGTTCGAGGCCACCCGGCCCACGCGTGATTCGCTGGAAGCGATGTTCCGCAAGAAGACCGGCGCACTGATTCGCGCGGCCGTGGTCATGCCGGCGGCCCATCGTCCGCCCGACGATCCGGTCCGGCAGGCCCTGATCGACTATTCCGAGGCGATCGGCCTGGCTTTCCAGATCGTCGACGACCTGCTCGACATCGAGGGCTCCACCGCGGAGATCGGCAAGCCGGCCGGCTCCGACCGGGAAAAAGAAAAGGCCACCTGGCCGGCCCTGTTCGGCGTCGATACGGCGCGCGCCCACGCCAGCGACCTGATCGAAACGGCCTGGGCGGCGCTGCAGCGTCTTCCCGGGCAGACCGACGGGCTGCGATGGCTGGGAGAACGCATCGTCAACCGCAGATCCTGATCGGCCGGTTCCCGGCGTGAATTTCCGTTGATATCGCGTCCACGCGCGCGCAGTAGACTTGATTCACAAATGTGAATCGACGCCACCCGCCAAATCGAAGGGACGCATCCGAAATGAACGACGAATCTGCAAATGCCACCATCCTGCTCGTCGAGGACCACGACGACCTGGCCGCCACGGTAGGCGCCTACCTCGAAGGCTGTGGCTACGCAATGGATTATGCCGCCGACGGCTCCATTGCGCTCAACCTGCTCGAGGACAACCTCTACGACATCATCATCCTCGACCTGATGCTGCCCAAGGTTGACGGCATGAAGGTGTGCCGCAAGCTGCGCGACCGGGGCGATTCCACGCCGATACTGATGCTGACCGCGCGCGACCAGCTCGACGACAAGCTCGAAGGTTTCGACGTTGGCGCCGACGATTACATGGTCAAGCCGTTCGAAATGGAGGAGCTCTCCGCGCGCATCAGCGCCCTGCTCCGCCGCGCCCGGGGCGAGGTTTCCGACGGCTCCATCCGGGTCGGCGACCTGGTGTTCGACCCGCGCACCATGCGCGTCGAGCGCGAGGGCCAGCGCCTGAACCTGTCGCCGACCTCGATCCGCATCCTGCGCATCCTGATGCGCGAATCGCCGCGCCTGGTCAGTCGCGAACAGATCGAGAACGAGCTGTGGGGCGACATGCTGCCGGATTCGGATACGCTCCGAAGCCACATGTACAACCTGCGAAAGAGCATCGACCGGCCGTTCGAGACCAAGTTGCTGCATACCGTGCAGGGGATGGGGTTCAAGCTCGCCCACCCCGACGACGCGTAAAAATCGTCCTGGCGCTACTGCACGGCGCGCGGCCGGCGTCCGGCGGTGCTCGGAGTCCTCATGGACTCGCTTGTACACCGCGGCTGCTGCGCGCCGGCGGCCGACCACAAGCGTCTCCCGCGACGTTCGAAGTTCTCTCGCCAGACGTCACACTGAAGCGATCGCTGGCCGCCGAAGCGGAGTTCGCTCAGGCGTCCTCGCGCTTGCCGCCGAAGGACTGGGTGCAGGCCTTGGGGAAGTTGATCCGGAAGACGGTGCCGGCGCCCAGTTCGCTGTCGACTTCCAGCGGCCAGCCGAAGCGCCTGCACAACCGGCTGACGATCGCCAGCCCGAGCCCGTATCCTTCGTTCGAACGGTCGTGCGCGCGGTAGAAAGGTTCGAATATCCTTTCCAGATCCGTTTCGCTCATGCCGCAGCCGGTATCGCGGATGACCACCGAATGCGGGTCGATGTGCACGCTGACCTTGCCGGACTCGGTAAACGTCATCGCATTGCGCAGCAGGTTGTGGAAGATGATGCCCAGCACGCGCTCGGGCGCTTCGGTTTCCAGCAGGCACTCTGCGGTCAGATCGGTCTCGATTTCGGGCTTGTTCATCGCGCGCTTGACCTGGTCGAACTGCTCGGAAACCAGGTCGTTGAGCACCACCGAAGACCAGGTCAGCTTCGACTCCGATTCACGCGCCAGGATCAGCAGGGTCTCGACCAGCGATTCCATGTCGCGCACGGTGCGCGACATCCGCTCGATCACTTCGTCGCGCCTGGGCAGGTCGGGGAATTTCTGCAGCAGTTCGAGATTGCCCTTGATCACCGCCAGCGGCGTGCGCAGTTCGTGCGACGCGTTGCGCGTGAAATTGCGCTCGCGCGCGACGAAGCGTTCGAGGCGGCTGCTGAACTGTTCCAGCGCATTCATCAGGGCCAGCACCTCGGGGTCGGAGGTGTCGACGAACTGGTCGAGCCGGAATGCATCGAAATTGCCCTCCTGGAAATCGAAGCTGCGCACGGCATCGGCCAGCTGCACGATGGTCGAAACCGCGCGCCGGCTCATGAGATACCCGAGCCAGGTCAACACGTAGATCAGCAGCAAGACGCCGGTCAGCGGCGCGATCCCGAAGTAGAACGCCAGGCTCGAGACCTGCATTTCGTCGAATACCAGGACCAGGCGCTTGCCATCGCGTTCGGAGACGTGCACTACCGGGTCGCGACCGGCCGGGGTCTGGTGACGTGCGAAGCCCGGTTCAACGCCTTCCAGCCATTGCGGCAGCTGGCTGCTGTCTTCGCCGGCGAAATAGCCACGCAGGTTGTTGGTGTTGGGCAAGGGAAAGTAAGGATCTTCCTCGTACTGGGTCCAGAAATGCTCGGCCTCGCCATTGAGCGCCTCGCGCACCAGCACCTGCTCGACGACAAACGCCGCGGCGTACACCCCGAGTACCGTGGCCACCGAAATGGCCAGGATCTGGAGCACGAAGACCTTGACCAGTTTGGCCTTGATGCTGCCCGCGAAGAATCGGTTGAGTGCCCTCATCGATTCTCGAACAGGTAGTGCCCGACCATCCATTCGCTGCCGCGGCGGTAGGCGAAGAGTTCCTCGCAGGCCATGAAGAACATGCGCCAGCGCTGCAGCATCACGCCGCCGGCCTGGTCCGAATCCGCCAGTGCCGCGCCCGCCGCGTCGCGATCGGCATCCAGATTGTCCAGCCAGGCGCGCGCGGTGCGCGCGTAGTGTCGACCGTCGACCAGCCAGCGCCGGCAGAACCTGAGATCGTCCTGGAAGCACAGTAGCGTGTCGGCCGCCGGCATCAGGCCACCGGTAAAGAAATGCCGACCCATCCAGTTGTCTTCGCCTTGCGTCTCGAACGGATACATCAGGTAACGATGACAGAAAATATGCACGAACAGCAAGCCCTCCGGCTTCAACCAGCCGGAGATGTTCGCCAGGAGCTGGCGATAGTTGCGCACGTGTTCGAACATCTCCACCGAAACCACCCGGTCGAAACCGGGATCGACTTCGAGGCGATTGACGTCGCAGGTCACGACCTCGATGTTGGCGAGACCGCGGCGTTCGGCCTCGGCCATGATGAATGCACGTTGCGAAGCCGAATTCGATACCGCGGTGATGCGGCTGGCCGGAAAATGCCGGCCCATCCAGAGCGTCAGGGAGCCCCAGCCACAGCCCAGTTCGAGCACGCGCTGGCCATCGCGCAACCGCGCCCGCTCGGCGGTCAGCGACAGCATGCGCGTCTCGGCATCAGCCAGGTCGGACACGCCGTTTTCCCACAAGCAGGCCGAATACTTCAGATGCGGCCCCAGCACACGCTGGTAAAACGCCGCGGGCACTTCGTAGTGCTGCTCGTTGGCCGCTTCGGTCTCGATGGCGATCCGCGAATCGGACAGCATGGCGATGCGCTCGGCGAAGACCTCGGCCTGGCGTTCCGGGTCGGAAGCATGTTCTTCGCCGAGGCGATTTTTCAGCAGGCGCCGGATCGCCATACGGATCAGCGTGTCCGGCACGACGCCGCGTTCGGCAAGATCGATCGCGCTCATCCGCCCGCGGTCCCGGTTGCCTCGATCCGGGGCTGCCGAGCGGGCCGCCCGTTCAGTCCCTGTCGCCGACCGGCATGGCGAAACAACAGGCCGACGATCAGACCCCAGACCGGCCCCAGGCACAGCAGCACCAGCCAGGTCGGCGCCAGCCAGGTCACCGCGCCGAAACCGGCCGCAACGCTGTAGGACATGGGGGAGCCGAATGCGGCAAGCAGCATGAACATGCCCCAGCGCCGACGAAACAGGCCCAGCGAGTGGTTCACGGTCAAGCCCAGCGCTACCCACAGCAGCAGCAACCAGGCTGGCGCAAACCCGGCCGCCGGCCAGGCCGTCGCGTATTCGACGACGCCTGTCTGGACCAGCAGCGTGTCCACCGTCACTCCGGTGAAGAAGAACGCGGCGACCACCGTCCAGTCACCGGTAGCCGCGCGCGCAGGGTGCAGTTGCCAGAGTGCGAACAACCCGACCACGAGCGCGCCGGGCCACAGCATTCCGTTGGCCGCACCGATCACGCAGGCCGGCCAGCTGGCCTGGAAAAACGCCTGGTTGACCCAGAAATCGCGGTTTTTCATGCACGAGCCTTGCGATAACCCGGCGCCGCCAGCAACAAATGGATATCGCTGATCGCACGTTCCCGAAAACCGCCCTCGCAATAGGCCAGGTAGAAGCGCCAACGCCGCCTGAACGTCTCGTCGAAGCCCATTTCCTTGAGCGCGTCCCATTGTGCCTCGAACCGCTCGCGCCAGCACGCGAGGGTCAGCGCGTAGCTTTCTCCGAAGTCGAACAGCTCCAGCACGCCCAGGTCGGTGGCCCGGCGCATGGCGCCGGTGATCGCGCTGAGCGACGGTATGAAGCTGCCCGGGAAGATATAGCGCTTGATGAAATCCACGCTGTTCAGCGCGCTTTCATAGCGGTAGTCCTCGATGGTGATTGCCTGGATCAGCGCCAGACCGTCCGGCGCCAGGCGCTCGCGCACGCTCGCAAGGTAGGTTTCGAGGAATTCGGCACCCACTGCCTCGATCATTTCGATCGACACCACCTTGTCGAAAGTACCTTCCAGTTCACGGTAATCCTGCATCAGGACTTCGACCCGCTCCTCAAGCCCGGCAGCGCGCACGCGCTCGCAGGCAGCACGATACTGTTCGGACGAAATGGTGGTGGTGGTGACCCGGCAACCCGTGCGTTCGGCCATGAAGACCGCCAGCCCGCCCCACCCGGTCCCGATCTCGAGCAGGTGGTCTTCCGGCTGCAACTGCAGGCGTTCGGCAATTCGCTCGAGCTTGTTTTCCTGCGCGCTGTCGAGCGTTTCGTCATCGCGCACGAACAGCGCCGACGAATACTGCATTCGCGCATCCAGCCAGCGCGAGAAAAACGCGTTGCCCAGGTCGTAATGCGCCGAAATGTTGCGCCGGCTGCCCGAAATCGTGTTGCGTGCCAGGCGGTGCAGGCCGCGCAGAAGCCATCCATAAAAGCGTGCCCCACCCTGCTCCATCTTGTCCATTGCGGTCCGGTTGGCGGCCAGCACGCGGATCACGGCGACCAGGTCGGGCGAGTCCCACAGGCCGGCGACATAGGCCTCGCCGGCCCCGACGCTGCCCCCGGTGGCGAGCATCCGCCAGAACGCGGCGGAATGGACATCTACGCGCGCGTGCGGGCCGCCCCGGCCTTCGAGCACCCATTCGCCGTCGCAATCGCGGATCGTGATCCGGCCGCACTCCAGCGCGTCGAAACGGGCCAGCACGGCGCGTCGGCAGATCCGGTCAACCGCCCGTGAACGCCGGCGGGGCGAAGAGGCTGATGCGGTATCCGTGTGTTGAGTCGTCATGTCGATCGGTTTTCCCGTTTTGTCGCCGCCGATGTGCGCTCCGGATGGCTAAAGAAGGGAATCCGCTTCAGCCACAGTCGAAACGCCTGATAGTAGATGCCCGCCACCACCCGAAACGTCATCAGCGGAAACACCAGCGGCATGCGCGTCATCCGTGCCCCGGTCATTTCCTCGACCCCCAGGCGCATTCCGGACCTAAAGTATTCTGAGTCCGCCCGCATGACCCGCATGTGAATGTCGATGCGTTCGGGCGTGCAGGAAAAACGCCATTCGTAGCGCATATCCATCGGCAGGAACGGCGAGACGTGAAAGGCCTTGTCGAAACCGAACCGGTAATCGGGTCCCGGCTGCGCGCGCGCGTCGAGCACGTAGGCATGGCGCTCGTTCCACGGCGTGTTGTGCACGTCGGCGACGATGGCCTGCAGCGTGCCCCCGGCCGAATGACAGAAGTAAAAGCTTACCGGATTGAAGCACATGCCCCATTGACGCATGTGCGCCAGCATCCGGACGTTGCCGTCGGGCCGAAAGCCCAGCGTTTCCTGGACCCGCCCGCGCACCGCGTCGCCCAGGGGCCGGTGGTGCGGCGCCAGGTAATCGCTGCGCCGGAAGACCACCAGGTTGGGTCGCTGCACCGACCACAGCGGGGACTGGGCAAAGCGCGCTTCGATGGTATCGACGTCGAGCAGGCACAGTCGCATCCGGTAGCCGAAGGCGTGGGCGCGCGGCAGCCGGCGTCGATGCCAGACCCGACCCGTGGCGATGCAGTCAGGCTGCATGATCTCGCTGCCTGTCGGCAAGCGCGTCGACGACCCTGCGCGCCGATCGGACCGCATCCTCGTGGAAGCCCCAGCCCCAGCAGGCGCCGCAGAACCAAAGTCGATCGACACCATTGATTTCGCCCAGTCGCCGTTGCGCGGCGCGCGAAGCCGGCGTGTACACCGGATGGCGATACGACCTGCGCACGAGGATCGAATCGCGCGCGATCCGATCGGTCTGGTTGAGCGAAACGATGTAGGGCGTGCTTCCCGGGATATCCTGCAGGCTGTTCATGTAATAGCTGATGCCGGCGCTTTCCGGCGCGTCGCGATCGCGCCGCACGTTCCAGCTGGCCCACGCCTTGCGGTTGCGCGGCATGCGGCTTGCGTCGGTATGCAGCACGGTGTCGTTGGGCTGGTATTCGAACGCACCGAGCACCTCGCGCTCGACCTCGCCCGGCGCCTCGATCAGCGCCAGCGCCTGATCGGCGTGGCAGGCCAGCACGGCCTGGTCGACCCTGAACTCGCCGTGCTCGCTGATGATCCTGAGTCCGCCCGCGGGCAGGCGTGTGATGGCCTTTACCGCCGCGCCGGTCACAAGCCGGCCGTCGAAGCGCGCGAGGGCCGCTTCGACATAGCGCTGGCTTCCCCCCTTGACCGTTCGCCACACCGGACGATCCGAAGCCTGCAGCATGTCGTGGTTGCGCATGAATTCCAGCAGGTAGCGCATCGGAAATTCAAGAATGGTGCGGCCGGGCGAGGACCACAGCGCAGCCGCCATGGGAACCAGGTGATCGCGCGCGAACGCCCGCCCCAGGCCGCTGGAATCGAGCCACTCGCCCAGCGTGACGCGCTCGTCCAGGCGCTCGAGGAGTTCGGGCGCCTGTTGGTAAAAGCGCAGGATGTCCCGGACCATGCCGATGAACACCGGGCGCAGGAGATTGCGGCGCTGGCAGAACAGCCGGTCGAGGCTGGTGGCGTTGTACTCCAGGCCGCTGATCTCGCAGTGCACGCCGAAGCTCATGTCGCTGGGCTGGCTTTCGACGCCGAGCGCTTCCAGCCAGGCGGAAAACAAGGGGTAGTTGGGCGGATTGAACACGATGAAACCGGTGTCCACTTCGACCGGTCCGGTTGCCGGATCGACATCGACGGCATGCGTATCGGTATGCCCGCCGACCCGCCCGTTGCGCTCGATCAGGATGACCTCGTGGCGGCCGGCCAGGTGCCAGGCCGCATACAGCCCGGCCACGCCGCCACCGATCACGGCAATGCGCATCAGCTTTCGATCCTGCGATATTGCAGGAAGCCTTCGGGCACGGGCTTGAGGTCGCGCACCAGCCCGACCGCGGCCATCGCCTTGAGCAGAAGGTAGCTGATGTCGAGTTCCCACCAGAAAAAGCCCTGGCGAGCCGACCCCGGAAAATGATGGTGGTTGTTGTGCCAGCCCTCGCCCAGCGTCAACAGCGCCAGCCACGGATTGTTGCGCGAGCGGTCGGGCGTACTGAACCGCCGGGACCCGAAGCGATGGGCGAGCGAATTGATGGTCAGCGTGACGTGAATCAGCGCCACGGTCGAAATGAAATAACCCCACACCAGCATCTGGCCGCCCGATGTACCCAGGCCCGGCGCCAGCCGCTCGAGCAGCGCGCCCAGGCCGAACATCCCCACGGCATACGCCAGCGGCACGACAAGGTCGAAGCGGTCCAGCCAGCGCAGTTCGGGAAAACGCGCCAGGTCCGGAATCTGCGACCATTCGGTCGTGAAGTGCGACCGGCTCAGGAACCAGCCCATGTGGCTCCAGGCCAGGCCCTTGCGCGGCGTATGCGGATCGCCCGTGCGGTCGGCGCACTTGTGGTGCCGTCTGTGGTGCGCGGCCCACCACAACGGCCCGCGTTGCGTCGCGCTGGCGCCGATCACGGCAAATACGAACTGCACCGGGCGCGAGGTGCGAAATGCGCGATGCGCGAAATACCGATGGTAGAACGCGGTAATCGCGAACATGCGGACGAGATAACTGGCGACGCACACCAGCACGGCAACTGCCGAGATCCCGACCCAGATCACGGCCAGGCATGCCAGGTGCAACGCAATGAACGGGATGATCCGGGTCAGATCGACACGATGCTCGCCCGCGACCCCGGCGGACTGGATCGGTTGACTGGTGTCGAACCAGGCGGCAAGTGATCGGAGCGATTTCACGGTGCTTGAGTCTGTCTGTAAATGAGTGTTCAGCGCGCAATCATTGCCACCGACAGTGAAGCCCCAGTGAAACCGGCGATTCCAACGCTGGGCATTCACCACGGATTGACAGGCGGTCCCAACAATGATGGCATGTTCAAGATCATATCTACCATTGCGATCGCGGTCGCGCTGACTGCCCTGGGCGCTTTGGCCTGGCTGGCCACGCGGCCGGCTGCGCCGAAGCCATTTGCGGCCGACTATCACGAGGCGCTTCGAAACCATCCCGGAAGCGAAGCGTCGATTGCGCGTGGCCTGGAAAGTTTCGCGAGCGCCTATGCCAACCTGGCGCATCCCGACATTGCCGATCGAATTCAATCGCTCTACGCCGATCCGATGTATTTCAACGATTCGCTCAAGACCTTCGATCGGCGCGAAACGCTCGTCGAATACATGCGCGCCACCGGCGCCATGCTTCACAACAGCACGGTGCGAATCGACCAGACCATCCGGGACGGACGCGATATTTTCGTGCGCTGGACGATGGAATTCTCCGCGGGTGCCGGCGCCCAGCCGATAAGCTCCAGATCGGTCGGCATGACGCACCTGCGCTTCGACGACCGGGGCCGCGTGGTGCTGCACCAGGATTTCTGGGATTCGGCATCCGGCCTGTATCGCAACCTGCCGGTGATCGGCTACGCCCTGGAACAGGTCGACCGGCGCATGGCGAAGTAACCGGCGCAGCGGCGCCTCGATCCCGATAGTCTTGCAGACCGATAGTCTTCCAG
>JAWLEW010000008.1:98910-100552 GCA_041685925.1 Wenzhouxiangellaceae bacterium
CCGATAGTCTTCCAGACCGCGCGGCGCGCGGGCGGCGCCCGAAAACCCGCCCGCCGTCAGATCATCGACCAGAGACTGCTGAAATCATGCACCTGCATTTCGGCCAGCGCCTCGGCATCGCCCATGGTCTCGATGATGGCCCCGGCCTGGCGGGCGCCGAACTGGCCGCGAACGGCACGCTCGAACTTGTCTTCGAGCAGCGGAATCCCTTCCTTGCGCCGCCGCCTGTGCCCGACCGGATAATCGATGCTGACCTTGTCGCTGGCGCTGCCGTCGGAAAAGAACACCTGAACCGAATTGCCGATCGCCCGCTTGTCGGCGTCGAAGTACTCTTCGGTGAAGCGCGAATTTTCCTTCACGGTCATCTTTTCGCGCAGCGCGTCGATACGCGGATCGGCCGCGACCTGGTCGGAGTACGACTCGGCGGTCAGCTCACCGAAGATCAGCGGCACCGCGACCATGTACTGGATGCAGTGATCGCGGTCGGCGTAGTTGCTCAGCGGGCCGGTCTTGTCGATGATCCGGCAGCCGGCTTCCTGGGTCTCGATCTCGATGCGCTCGATGGCGTCGATGCGGTCGCGCACCTCCGGATGCAGTTCGAGCGCGCATTCGACCGCGGTCTGGGCATGGAACTCGGCCGGGAAGGCGATCTTGAACAGAATGTTCTCCATCACGTAGCTGCCCAGCTCGCGCTCCAGTTCAAGGGTTTCGCCCTTGAACAAGACGTCCTGGAAACCCCAGCCCCTGGCCGTCAGCGCCGACGGATAGCCGATCTCGCCCTTGAGCGTGAGCAGCGCCAGCTGCACCGCGCGGCGACAGGCGTCGCCCGCCGCCCAGCTCTTGCGCGGGCCGGTATTGGGCGCATGGCGATAGGTTCGCAGCGCCCCGCCGTCGATCCAGGCCTGGCTGACGGCGTTGACCACGTCGTCGCGCGAGCCGCCCAGCATCCGCGTGACCACCGCCGTGGAAGCCACCCGCACCAGCAGCACGTGATCGAGGCCGACGCGGTTGAACGAATTCTTCAGCGCCAGCACGCCCTGGATTTCATGCGCCTTGATCATGGCGACCAGTATTTCCTGCACCGAGAGCGGCTCCAGGCCTTCGGCCAGGTCGCTGCGCGCGATGTAGTCGGCCGCGGCCAGGATGGCGCCCAGGTTGTCCGACGGGTGACCCCACTCGGCGGCAAGCCAGGTATCGTTGAAGTCAAGGTAGCGCACCAGCACGCCGATGTTGAACGCCCCCTGCACCGGATCGAGCTCGTACGGCGTGCCCGGCACTCGCGCGCCGCCCGGCAGGTCGGCGCCCGGCACGACCGGTCCCAGCAGCTTGACGCACTCGGGGAAGCGCAACGCCAGCATCGCGCAGGCCAGCGAATCCTTCAGGCAATAGTGCGCCGTCTCCAGCGCCAGCCCGGAGTCGATCTCGGCTTCGCAGACATAGTCGGCGATCTGCTGGATCAGGGCGTCGGGTTCGGGGCGTTGTGCTGCGCGGATGTCGGTTTCGGAGCTCATGGAAGAAGGCCTGGTTGAGTCGAGCGCTGTATTCTAGTGTACCCCGTCGTTAATCCTGTAACATTCAGAGTGTGACTGAGTCGACAGTGCAAGGCGCGACCCGCGGTGAATGGCAAGCCCTTTACAAGGGT
>JAWLEW010000070.1:0-9597 GCA_041685925.1 Wenzhouxiangellaceae bacterium
AGCTTCGCAAGGATCCGGGACTGGATGTGTTCGTGGTGCTCGAGGCCTTCGACAACCCCGAGCTTCGCCCCGGCGGGGGCACTCCGCCCCTGCTTGCCCTCGAGTCTGCCGCAAGCGGAAACTCGTTCTTCGCCAGGGACGGAAGTCCGCTTGGACCAATCGGTTTCAACTGGCTGATCCAGCTGGTGCTGGCGCCCTGAGCGCAGACTCGCAACAACGTTCGTGGAGTCAACCGCCCCGAATCCCGGGGCGGTTTTTTTATATCCGCAGAACCCGAACTCGTCTCCGGCTGCCGGGCCCGCCTCATCCCTGCAGCGCGTGGACCATCGCGAAACCGATATAGGTGCCCAGCAGGTTCCCGAGCGAGCCGAGGACGATGCCCGGCAGCAGCAGGTCCTTGCGCCCGAAGCGCTCGACCAGCGGCAGTACCACCGTGGAGCCGCCGACGGTGGTGGCCGAGGCCACGGCGACAACCTCGGGCGACTGGCGCGTCAGCCTGCCGGCAAGCACGACCACCGCGCCATGGACCAGGATCAGGATCACGACGAACGCCATCAGCAGCAGGCCGATGGTGCCGGTCTCGCGCAGTGCGGCGACTTCGCAGTAGGCCGCGAGCGCTGCCAGGAACAGGTAGGCGCCGTACATGCCAAGCGTCTCGGCGCCCCTCAGCCGCGCCACCGGGCCGGTTTGGGCCAGCAGCAGCGCCAGCGTGGTCAGGATCAGGATCAAGGGCACGTCGACCCCGAGGCCCGCAGCCAGCCAGCCGGCCAGGTACTCGGAGATCACGAATGCCGCCAGGCCCAGCGCCAGCAGCATCACCAGGTCGCCCAGCGCGGGTCGTTCGTCGGCGTCCGGCGAATGCTCGACTCCGGCGCCGGAATCCGAGACGATATCGCGCCTGGGCAGGATGCCGGCCACCAGGCGCGGGAATATCAGCAGTACCGCGATCCAGACGACCGTCAGCACGTGATCGGCCACGGCCGCGGCCGCATACAGGTTGCCGCTTTGCATGAAGTCGTAGTGCAGCGCCAGCGCGTTGAAGTTCGCGCCGCCGCCGATATAGGTCGCGGTGAACATGCCCGACAGCGGTCCGTACCACTCGCCCATCCATTCAGCCGCCCCGAGCAGCCAACCGGCAGCCAGCACGCCGACGATGGTGCCCAGCGCGGCAAAGCCGAACATCGCCAGCATCGGTCCGCCGGCGCGCAGCAGCGAGCCCAGCCGCGCGTTGAGCAGCAGCAGGAAGATCGAGACCGGCGCCGCGGTGCCCAGCAGCTGGTTGTAGACCGGCACGTTTGCGCTGGCCAGCGGCACCACGCCCAGGTTGGCGAGGACCGCGACCAGGATGATGACCAGCAACGCGCCGCCGACCATTCGCCCGCCGGGCTTGCTGCCGAGCCAGTGGGCCACGGCAATGGTCGCGGTCAATATTGCGAGAATCTCGATCTGGGCCATGCCTGGATTCCGGGAGTGCGCGTGCACTTTACCCGAATCGCGCCGCTGGGCCGGCGTCGGCAGGTCGTTCGGGCCATCTGTCAGCCGGAATCAGATCGGCCGGAAAACCGGGATCACCAGCAGCACGAAGACGATTGCGGCCGAAGACATGCCGTCCTTCCGAACGAGGATTTCAGAACGCTTGTTTTACGCGATCAGGCCAGCAGCCATTTTTCGGCTTCATCCCTGTTCCCGTAGTCGAATTTCCGGACTTCGGCTTCGGTGAAGACCTTGCCGATAATCTGCATCAATCCCGCAACGGTGGAGTCGGTACATACCGCGACCTTCGGAATCCGGTCGCGGAATTCGGCGATGAATTCGGCGTGGGCCAGCATGTCCGAAAAACTCTCGTAGCCGGGAAAGTTCTCGGTTCTGATCAGGATGCCGTTGAGCGTTCGCTCGTCTTTCTCGATCGTTTCCAACTCGGCCGCCATGCTCTTGAAATCATGTTCCGACAAGGTCCCGGTCGGCCGGATCTCGAGAATCCCGTACTCGGTCCTGTACGCAATTTCCATGAGCGCTCCTCCTCCGTTTTAAATCCAGACGACGGAAATGCAGTCCATGGCGAAGCATTCCCGCCACTGCATCCTAACGCAAAACGGCCACCGCGCCGATCGATGCATTGGCGCCGAATCGGTATCATGCAGGGAGCCCCGACCGCGTGGAGACGGAATTCAGCCGTGAGCGATAACAGCAGCAATGGCAAGAACAAGAGCACATCCACGCGAGCCCGCTTCTCCGGGGCCGATGCAAACGACCTGGAGTGCTTCATGAAAGGCCTGGCCCGACGCAATCCGGGCCAAGAAGAATTTCACCAGACCGTGCGCGAGGTCGCCAGCGACGTGATTCCCTTCGTCGCGGGCGAGACCCGTTACCAGCATTCGCTGTTGCTGGAGCGCATGACCGAACCCGACCAGATCGTGTCGTTCCGGATCTGCTGGCTGGACGACGACGGCAACACCCGCGCCAACCGCGCCTGGCGCGTACAGTTCAACAATGCCACCGGCCCCTACAAGGGTGGGCTCCGGTTCGACCCGGACCTGACCGAGTCCGTGCTCAAGTTTCTCGGCTTCGAGCAGTGCTTCAAGAACGCGCTGACCGGTCTGCCGATCGGTGGGGCCAAGGGCGGCGCCAACTTCAACCCCAAGGGCAAGAGCGATACCGAAGTCATGCGCTTCTGCCAGGCTTTGATGAGCTCCCTGTATCACTACATCGGCGAGCATCGCGATATCCCGGCCGGCGACATCGGCACCGGTACGCGCGAGGTCGGTTACCTGTTCGGCCAGTATCGCCGGCTCACGCACCAGTTCGTCGGGGCCATCACCGGCAAGGGCGTGGCGTTCGGCGGCTCCGAGCTCAGGACCGAAGCCACCGGCTACGGTGCGATCTATTTCCTGCGCCAAATGCTCGATCGTCTCGGCGGCGATCTCGAAGGCCAGCGCATCGCGATTTCCGGCGCGGGCAACGTGGCCCGCTACGCCGCGGAAAAAGCTGTTGAATTGGGCGCTTGCGTCATCACGCTTTCAGACTCGAATGGATTCCTTCATCTCGAAGACGGGCTTCGGCCGGAGCATCTCGAACCACTGCACCGACTCAAGGAAAACGACCGCGGCACCCTGGAAGAGCTTGCCGACGACATCGGCGCCGCGTACCACGACGGCGGCAAACCCTGGGGCGTCGAATGCGATATCGCGCTGCCATGCGCGATCCAGAACGAGATCGGCGATGACGACGCGGCCAGGCTGGTCCGAAACGGGTGCCGAATCGTCGCCGAGGGCGCCAACATGCCGTGCACGACAGAAGCCGTCGAACGCTTTCAGGCGGCCGACTCGATCACTTTCGCGCCGGGCAAGGCCGTCAACGCCGGCGGCGTCGCGGTTTCCGGCCTCGAACGGACCCAGAACGCCCAGCACATGGCCTGGCCCAAGGACGACGTGGACCAGCAGCTGCTGCAAATCATGAAGGCCATCCACGACCGCTGCGTCGAACACGGCCGGGAAAACAATGACTCGGCAATGAATTACCGCAAGGGCGCCAACATCGCCGGATTTCTCCGACTGGCCGATGCCATGCTGGCGCAAGGCGTCATCTAGCCGCTTTTCGGCTCGATTCTCTTCCCGGCCACGCGGCAGTTCCGGCACGCTCTGCATTGACATGTGATTCATATCACGCTAATGTTCGTCGTGTCGGTGGGTGAATTGCGTTCTTGCAAAGAGAACGTCGTTGAACGAATGTCCGATCCGAGCGAAAGGACCCCTGAACATCACTCTCCGGCACCCGACTCGAAGCGAGATTCCCGGCACAGGACAGCCGAACGTGAATTCCAGGCACTCGAATATTGCAGCCGACCGGGCGTCGCCATCTTCCCGGTTCCGGAAATGGCGCTGGGCGGCGCTTGCAATGATCGTGGTCGCGCTCGCATTGCTGATCGCCGGCCTGCGGGATTCAGGGGAACGTACTGGAAGTGGCCTGGCCGGCCATTCGAATGACGCCGAAGCAATCCGGTTGGATCCATCGTCGGCTGAAACCGCCCCTGCCCCGCCGAACCGTCCCGGCGAGCCCGTGCGGCCGGGAGAAAACACGCCTGTGCAGCCGGAAGCCGGGCGGCAAGGCGTCGAAAAGCCGGCGCCGGAGGCCGCCGGCGAGGCCGACAACGCCGGGCCGGGCGCTTCGAATCCTGAAAACCAGGACCGTGAAATGGCCGACCCGGCCCCGCAACGCTCGCTCAGCGGATCGGTGATCGATGATGCCGGCGCGCCGCTTCCGGGCATCGAAGTGCGCGCCAGCCCGGCCGTTGCGGTCCAAGCGCCAACGGACTCGCAGACCGCGCGTGCTGTAAGCGACTCACTGGGGATGTTCGAGTTCGACGAACTGGGAAGCGGCGAGTACGTTTTGAGCGTGCCGGAATCGGAAACCCACCAGGGCGCGACATTGCGGGCACGCGCAGGGTCGAGCGCGGCCGACATCCACCTGCAGCGCAAGGGTGAAATCCTGGTCATCGGCAGCGTACTCGATGACGCCGGGGCGCCTCTTGCAAACACAAGCGTACGCTCGCTGGGCTCGGGCCGGCGCACGACTGCCGATGAAGAAGGCCGCTATCGAATCACGATCGATCGCCAGAAGGTCAGCGCCCAACCGGTTCTCGATTTCAGCCTGCGCGGCTTCCGTACGCTGCGCGAGCGAGTCCCGGACCGACCACGCGCCGGCGATGACACTGTGGAGCTTGACGTCACGATGGAGCCTCTCGGCGACCTCGTCACTTTCATCGGCAGCGTGCAGGGCAAGAACGGCGAACCCGTCTCCGGTGCCGGCGTCACGCTGTCGTCTCTTTCCGACAGCTTCAATGCAAGCGTGTCGACCGGGGAATTCGGCGAGTTCAGCATCGAGGCCGTAGAAGCTGGAAACCGCTATCGGCTGGTCGTCGATCCCAGGAACAGCGACTACCGCCGCTTCACCAGCGAGCCGCTGATCATCGACCAGGCCAACAATGCATTCGACGTTCAGCTGGAAGATGGCGGCCAGGCCAGCCTGGCCGGGACCCTCGTAGACCCGACAGGCAAACCGCTGCCGTATTTCATGCTTTGGATACGCAATTCCGAACAGACCGGCACCGCACCGATCCCCGTACAGACCGATGCCGGCGGCCGGTTCGATCCCGTTCTGCTCGGCGCCGGCCCCATTGAGCTGGAGAGCCGTTCCAATCCAAGGCTGGAAGCTTCCGGCATCTCGCTGTCATCCGGGGAAAGCCTGGACGTGCGCGTGCCGCTGGACTGGGGAGACGACTGGCTGCTCGGACGGATCATCGACGATAACGGAAAGCCCGTGGCGCAGGCCCGGGTCACGGTCCACTGGTCGCGCGAATTTGGTGACGGACGCAGCATGTCCAGTCGTCAGACCCGAAGCGACGCCGCGGGATTTTTTGGGTTTTCGAACCTCGGCGCACCGAGATACCGACTCACCTGCTCGGCGCCGGGATTCAAGACCCGCCAAGTCGACGCGGCGCTCGAGGCCGGAAGCGAACTGGAAATACGGCTGGAGCGCCTGAATACTGGAGGGTCGTGAATGAAAACGCCTGGCGAATCCACGAAAATCAAAAACGGATTTCCCCGAATTGCAGCTGCATTGCTCCTGCTGCTGGGCACCATTGCTCATGCCGAACCGGTTGAACTGGTCGTCACCAACCCGGACGACGCGGGCGCGGGATCCCTGCGCGCCGCGCTCGACGCCGCACGCGCCGAGCCGGAACAGGAGTTCCGAATCACCTTCGGCGATCGAGAGGGGCCGTTTTCCACGCCGCAGACAATCGTGCTGTCGGCCCCCCTCCCCCCGATCGAAGGGCACGTGACGATTGACGGGTTCATCGATCAGCTGCTGTGGAAAGCCTACGGTGCAAAGATTTCGGGCAACGAGCAGCATTCGATATTCGAGGTGCTGCCCGAGGCCACCCTGCGCCTGACCGGCGTTACGCTGCGCGAGGGCTTCGGCGAAAATGGCGGCGCGATCGTCAATCACGGCCGGCTGATCGTGGAAGGGGTAAGCCTGTTCGACAACCGTGCGCTGGGACAGGGCGGCGCGATCATCAATTTCGGCCAGGCGGAGATCATCAATTCCACGCTCGCCGGCAACCGGTCTGAAACCGGAGGCGGCCTGGCCAATCCCGCCGGTTCCATGCGCGTCGTCAATTCGACCATTCACGACAATCTCGCCGATCGCGGCGCAGCCATCTGGAATGCAGCCGAGCTGCTGCTGGTCAATTCAATTCTCTCCGGGGATGCACCGCAGCAATGTTTCAACGCCGGCGCGCTGGACCCGGCGAGCACCCACAACCTGATCCAGGGCGCCCATCAGGACTGCGGCGAACCGCTGCTGACCGGCGACCCCAAGGTGCAGAAAGCCGGCTACTACAACGGCCCCACGCCAACCATGCCGATCGATGGGGCCAGCCCTGCGCTGAACATGGGAAATCCCGAAGCCGCCCGGGATGCCGCCGGCGAGCGCCTGAAGTGGGACCAGCGCGGCAACGGCGACCCACGTTTCGCCGGCGGCTATACCGACCTGGGCGCATTCGAGCGGCAAAGCCAGCTGCCCGAGGAATTCGTCGTGGATACGCTCGAAGACAACGGGCTCCGGGGCTGCACCCGCGTCGGAACGGCGAATTGTCCGCTGCGCGCGGCACTGGAACTGGCCGCGGCCGCCCGGAATCCGACGCCGGTGCGCTTCAAGAACGAGGTGTTCCGGGAAGCGACAACGCTGGTATTGACGGAAATGCCCGAAGGAAGCGACGTGCCGATCGTGATCGACGGCGAGGGGGCGGCCCCCGTTACCATCGTCACGCCCGTCGATTCGGTTCCCTGGCGGGCCATCAACGGAGTCACGATCGAGACCGGCGAACAGATCGGAGAAACCGCGACCCCAGGCCGGCCGCGATAAGACTATCGCGAGCAGCCGTGGCGGTTCAGGACGGCCGGCTGCCGGACGACGGAAGAATCACTCGAAGCCGTTGGCGAAGATCAGGTCTACGGCATCCGATTCGAAGGCCCCCGGTTCGCAAGCCGCGCCCCGCGGGCGCTCGACGCCGCGCTGGTCGGTCGCCACCGACGTGATTCCATCGAGCCCGGTGCAGTCCAGCGCCGCATTGACGGCCACGCTCGCATTGGCAATTGCGTGGGTAGCGGTCGGCCCCCCGTTGTCGGCCAGGGCCTGAAGCGCCAGGGCTCCGGAGGAAACCGCGGTGAAATTGGTGCACGAGCCATCCGTGTCGAGGTTGACGCCGAATACATCGAACGAATTCGCAGAAAACTCGCAGTCGCCGCCCGTGTTTTCGACAAGCAGTGAATTCTTGGCCACCAACTCACCGTCGCTCGAGACTCCGCCGCCCAGCGGCGCCTGGTTCCGGGCAATGGTGGCGTGAAGCAGTTCGACCGACCCGTTGAGGTTATCGATGCCGCCGCCCAGGCCGCCGGCTCCATCCGCCGCATTTCCGGAAATGGTGCTGTTGACGACGACCAACGCGGCCGCGTTTCCGATTCCCCCGCCGAACTCCGCAACGTTGCTCGCGATCAGGGAACGGCGAATCGTCGCGGTCCCCGCGTTGCTTATTCCGCCGTCGATCGCCGTTGCCGCATTCTCGCGGATCGTGCTCTCGACGACTTCGAGGGTACCACCGCTTGCAATGCCGGCTCCGACGTCGGCAGTGTTGAACTCGATCGTCGAACCCTGTATCAACAACGTCCCGGTGCTATAGATACCGCCACCGGATCCGAACTCGCTAGACGCATTGCCGGAGACGATGCAATTGCGAATCTCCAGCGTCCCGTCGTTTCTGATGCCACCACCATCGCCTGTAATTTCATCCAGCGATCCAGAGGCCAACCCGGCGGTAACGGTGAGGCCTGAAATCAATACCTGGGCCCCGGCAGCGATCGAGAACGGCCGCACCAGGTCATCGCCACTGACGGTCAGCACTGCCGCGCCGGGGCCGTTGATCGACACGTCATCCACCATCGGGGGCAACGCCGAAACAAGCGTGATGGTTCCTGCCACATTCTCGGCGAACTCGATCGTGTCGAGGCCGGAGGAATCATTGGCCTCGGTAATCGCCTCGCGCAGCGAACCGGCTCCGCTGTCACTGGTGTTGGTCACCGTGAAGTCCGCCGCATGAACCGTAGTTGCAAACATCGCAACCAAGGCAAGGACCGGCGTGAGCAGGCGTGAGCTTTCTGTCTGCATGATCTATCACCCAAAAAGTCCGAGGCGCCTTGCAGCGCCTCGGAGCTATTTCATCGAATCATGATGCGGGGCGCCGAAGCGCCCCGCCCTTTGCCTCCTTTAGAAAGGCACCACCTCGATGCCATTGCGCCTGGCTGAGGAGCAGGCCCTGGAACTGCCTGCCGGTCCCGGAAGCGGGCTGATTTCATCGAAGATGTCCGTGGATTCATCCAGCTCGCGGTTCTGGCAGTTGTTCGGATCGGACCCGTCGATGCGGCATTCACCGGCGGCTTCGTCGAACTGGCCGCCGTTGTTGAAGCAATCGACCCGGTCGATCCAGGGACCGAGCTCCGGACCGCCGCCACCGATCGTGCAGGCATCATTGGCGTCGTCAAACAGCGAGTCGACGCTGGTGCCGGTGCAATCGGCGGTGCCGCCGCTGACGATACAGTTCAGCGACATGGCCGTGAGCTGCCGCGCCAGCTGGCGCTGCTGCTCACCCTGTACGCGTACGCACATGGCCTCGACCGCGGAGTTGACGTTGCCGACGTCGGTGTTGTCGATGGTCTGACCACATATCGAGAGCTCGCCGCCGGCGGCATCGATCGCGGCTTGCGCCAGGTCGGACGACCGCCGCTTCTCGGTTCCGGCATGCGTGCCCCAGAAGCCCGGCGTGCGGCAGATCTCCTCGCCCTGTTCCTGTTCCACTTCGCAGTCGGCCGTCGCCTCGGCATCGACGCCATTGTCGAACCCGACCACCGAGCACGAAACGCTTGCCGTATTCGAGATCGTCGGGAAGTCGTCCGATTCGACGATGCGGCTGGCCGTGAGCGTGTCGGACTCGGTAGCGGCAAGCAGCAACGGTTCGTCGACGATTCCGGCTTCGGCATCGTTGACCAGGCAGTCGAGCTCGGCATCACCGTCGTTGGTCACGTCGATGGTCCACTCGATTGTGTCACCGACCGCGACCGGGTCGGGCGAGCAGGACTTGGCAATGCTCACGGCCGGACTGATCAGTTGTACCGAATGCTCGGCGGAATCCAGGACCTGGTTGTCCAAGCCGGCCACGTCACAGGTGATCGTGGCGGTATTGGGCAGCGGGTTCGGGTCGTCAGCCGTGACTTCCCGCTCGAAGGTACGCTTGACGCCGGCCTCGAATGTACCCAGGTCTCCCAGCAGCGTGTCGGTGCCGGTGCAACCGGAGACCTCCGCGTCGCCGCTATTGGTGAATCCGATGGTATAGGTGACCACGTCACCGACCTTGGCCGTTTCCGGACCTTCCTTGGTCACGTCGATCGACGGATCGATCAAGTCGACCACATGGTCATCGGAAGCCGAAGCCTGGTTGTCGAAGCCGGCCACATCACAGGTGATGGTGGCGGTGTTCGGGAGCGG
>JAWLEW010000009.1:0-4915 GCA_041685925.1 Wenzhouxiangellaceae bacterium
ATCTCATCGCCGGCCTTGGCCGTGTCGTCACCGGTCTTGGTGACTGCGATGGCCGGATTGATCACCTCGACCGTATGGCTGTCTTCGGCCACCACCTCGTTGTTGAAGCCGGCCACGCCACAGTTCACGCTGGCGGTATTGATGATCTGTCCGTTTTCATTCAGATCACTGGCTTCCGGGGTGAACGAGAATGTCCGCGGCGTGCCGGGCACGAAAGTGCCGAGATCACCGCCGAGCAGCGGATCGGTCACGGTGCAGGTTTCCAGCGTACCGGTGCCGGTGCTTTCGACCAGGATCGTGTAATCGAACGTGTCCCCGACCTTGGCCGTCGTCGGACCGCTCTTGGTCAGCGAAACCGCCGGATTGATCACCTCGGTGGAGGCCTGGTCGACGTCGCTGAGTGCAACCGTGTTGACCGGGCCGGCCGCATCACATGTCAGCGTGACTTCGTTGATCAGTGGGTTGGGGTCACCGCCCTCTACCTCCCTGTCCAGGTTCAGCAGCGTACTGCCGTCAGGCAGCGTTGCGCCCGGTCCAAAGACCGTACCGAGCAGCGAGTCGTCGGCCGTGCAATTCTCGAGCGCAAAGCCATTGTTGTTGATCAGGCTGACCGTGTAGTCGACCGTATCGCCGACCTTGCCCAACGCATCCGCGGTCTTTTCCACGTCCAGATCGACGCACAGCAGGTTGGCCGGGTCGGTGTCGCCGATTACCTGGCCATCGTCGGCCGAGGTTGCGGTAACGTCGGCCGTATTCTCGAAGGTCCCGGTCGAATCGCACACGAGCGGTTGACTCAAGGCCGGGATATCGCTCGCATCGAGGACCACGGTTTCCTCGAGATCGAGGCTGCCGATGACCACGTCGGTAATGCCGAGCGTCGGGTCGTTGATGGTGACGTCGTTCAAAACCGCCATGCCGGTGTTTGTGGCCGTCAACCGATACTGCGCCCCGCTTCCCACTTCGGCCCAGGGCGTGTCTTCCGCCACGTTGGCATCGAACCAGGTGTTGCCGCCGTCGATGCTGATTTCCTTGAGCAGGCGGATATCCGGTACGGTACGCAGGAAAATCGCGACGCTCCCGCTGGCGTCTCCAGAAAGGCCGTTGGCTGGACACACACCCCGGCTTGCAGCGGCACTGGTCAGCGCTAGCGGGCTATCGTCCGTTCCCCGGTCCTGCGCACTCACGGCGATCTGCACGAAACAGCTCTCGCCTTGCGGGATGCGCTTTTGGGGAAAATCGAAGCGCACGACCCCTTCGTCACCGAGGCCATTCTCGGTCACAACGATATCGTCAATGCTGTCGGCACACGAGGTGTCGATCAGTCCGACATATTGGATCGGCGTCGTGCCGCTGCTTTGACCCTCATCATTTCCGAACCTGCATGGCACATCGGATCGGTTGTTCGCACAGGTCAGTCCAAAATCGATGCCCTCGACGTCCAAAGCCTGCGAATCGGGCGCGCCCGGGGAAATCGTGATCAGCACGGTTTCCTCGAAACCCTGGTCAAAGCCCTCCTCATACCCGGTAAATACCAACTCGTTGGGACTTGACGTGTCAATCGAAGGCTGGAGCGACATCGATGCGCCGCAGCTACTCTGGGCAAGCGCGGTCGGCATCCATAGCGTGCCCGCCGCTATCGCCAGAATTGCGAAAAACAACTGATTCTTGTTTGTGGTCATCATGTTCGAACCCTCCTTGATAAACGGCAATAGCGTCGTGGGCCTTATTCCACTGCGTGGCTTGCAGCCGCAACTCGCTCCCATGCCGTGAACGTTGCGCGATTTGCGCTTCATGCCGGCAACGTGCTGTTCTTACGACCTTTATCGCCTCTTTTCGGCACCCGGGCAGGCACTACTGCCGCTTGCAGAAAATCGCGAAAATGAACCCGGCCGCCGCAAAGCGCTTGATCCTTGTTCAAGGCAATTCAGCCACGTTAGTGATGAGTCTATCACACTTTTTTAATTTTTTTATGCGGTATCGACATTTTCTGAAAGCGCATCAACGCAACGAGCGGCCCGACAATGGCGGACCACCCGCAGATCGGATCGTTTTCAGCGGGACCGTCGAACAAGGAATCGGCGCAGGGCCGGAACGGTGGGTGGATCGTCCAATCCAGGCGCGTGGCAGGTTTTTCGGGGAAGGCGGAAACGAAAAAAGCCACCGGAAAAATGCCGGTGGCTCCTGGTCTGGCTTTGCGCGGCGTCGCCCGTGGCCGGGCTGCGCGCAGACTTCAAGGAATCGGGCTAGGCCCTTCCGATACGCACCATCGCCGGCCCCATCAACATCAGCGCCATCAGCGCAAGCCACCAGCCCTGAGGGCCCGGGACGCTCTGTGGCGGCGGCGGTGGCGGTGGCGGTGCGTCTTCGAGCAATATTTCCACGGTGCCCGAGGCGGTTCCAAACAATGCTTCCCCACACTGCCCTTCCGTCTCCGCGGCGCCCGTGAGCTCATTCGGCGAGTTGTCGCTGCCCTGGTCCAGGACCCGAACGTCGAATTCCACGGTGCAGGTTTCGCCCTCCAAAAGCTGCGTCGGTTCAGGAAAGTCGAACCTGACCGTGCCCGGCCCGAGGTCCCCTGGATTCTCTTCCCCGGAGGTCACGCCGCAAGTTCCGCCGACATTACCGGCGAATTCGATCGGAAGTTCGCCGCTGTTGGCGCCGACGTCGTTTCCCGCTGCGCAAGGAATCTGGCTCAGGTTGTCCGCACACGCCAGCGCATAATCAATGCGGTCGTAGGTAACGCTCTCCTCGCCGCTGGGCGCCTGGGGAATGATCGAGATCCTGACGATCTCCTCGAAGCCGGGATAACCGGTGAATTGCAATTCATTGCCCTCGATCGTTGTATCCGGATCCGTAGCGAGATCGATGTCTGCGCCACAAGACTGCGCAAGCAAATTGGGGGAAAACAATGCTGCGGCCAAGAGCGCCGCGCCCAGGCCCGCCAAGCGAGCGTGTTTCCTGATCGAACGATTATTCATTGCGCCTCCCTGCTATTTCCAGAATTTCCGACTGAACCCGGACCGCTCGGGCCGATTCCGCAACCGCCGCCCTGATGACGGGCAGCCGCCCCAGGACCGCTCGCCTTCGATGGCGACATGCCTCAGGGGGAGCCTGAATCCACGCAGAATCCACCCGTCTGCGGGCGATAGTACCGTTTAACGTCAACTATTGCAAATCTTTGCGCACGGAAAGGCATGCGGCGTGAATCCGGTCAACCTGCTGACCCGGCGCGCACGGCATGAGGAGGCAAGACCCCGCACCGACCGAATCGGGTTTTTCATCGCGTTTCGCCGCGTCCGCCGATCTGCTCGTGCTGCCTTCTGGCCGAGGCAGGCGAGCCGGACCGGCTCCCGAAAGCCGATCGCGTATCATTGCGAATGCCCTGAATGCGGAAGACTTCAATGCTTGAACTCGCCACCGAATTTCTCTGGTCCTATGTGCTGGTCTTCGTCCTGATCGGGATCGGGCTGGTCTTCACCTTCGGCTCGCGCTTCGTCCAGATCCGTCACTTCGGCGAGATGTTCCGGGTCCTGCGGCAGGCGTTCCATCACCAGCCCGGGCACGTCAGTTCGTTCCAGGCCCTCGCACTCAGCGTCGCCGGGCGGGTCGGGGCCGGCAACATTGCGGGCGTGGCCGTGGCCATCACGCTGGGCGGGCCCGGCGCGATCTTCTGGATGTGGGTGATCGGCCTGATCGGCATGTCGACCAGCTTTTTCGAGTGCACGCTGGCCCAGGTGTTCAAGAACAACGAGCCCGACGGCACCTATCGCGGCGGGCCGGCCTATTACATGGTGCGCGGTGCCGGCAAGCCATGGCTGGCCACGCTCTACTCGGTGCTGCTGCTGCTGACCTTCGGCATGGCGTTCGTGGCGCTGCAGTCCTTCACGGCATCATCGTCGCTGGAAGACGCGTTCGGGATTCCCGTCGAGTGGACGGGCATCGTGCTGACCGCGGTCGTCGGCGCGGTCATTTTCGGCGGGGTCAAGCGCATCGCCAGCATCACCGAGATTGTCGTGCCGGTGATGGCGGTGTCGTACATCGTCATTGCGGTCGTGGTGGTCGTGCTCAACCTCGACCGCGTCCCCGGCGCGCTCGCGGTCATCTTCACCGGCGCGTTCGGGCTCGACGAGGCCATCGGCGGCGGCATCGGCGCGGCCATCATGATGGGTGCACGACGCGGCCTGTTTTCCAACGAGGCGGGACTAGGCAGCGGACCGAACGTGGCCGCGGTGGCCTGGGTCCCCCACCCGGTCAACCAGGGCATCGTGCAGATGCTCAGCGTGTTCATCGACACCGCGATCATCTGCTCTTCGACCGCGTTCATCATCATCATGTCGGACGTCTACATCATCGACGGCGCAAACGCGGTCGACGGCGTGGTCATGACCCAGGCCGCGCTGCAGGACCACGTCGGCAACTGGGGCCGCGGGTTCGTCTCGGTCGCCCTGATGCTGTTCGCGTTCAGCTCGATTCTCTACAACTATTACCTGGGCGAAAACAGCCTGAACTATTTCAGCGAGGAAAACCGCACGCTGTTCAACGGGTTCCGCATCGTGATCCTGGCGCTCACGCTGTGGGGATCGATGCAGGACCTGACCACGGTGTTCGCGTTCGCCGACCTGACCATGGCGCTGGTGGCCCTGACCAACATCACCGCGCTGGTGATTCTCGTTCCGGTGGGCTTTCGCGTGATGCGGGACTACGAGAACCAGCGCCGGGCCGGCAGGACGCCGGTGTTCAACCCCGACGACTTCCCGGACCTCGACATCGACCGCGACGCCTGGCGCGACGCGGCCGATTCGGTGACCGAAAAGCAATAAGGCCGGATTTTCCCGCGCAGACGCACAGGCGCGGATAAAAGCAAAGGAACCTCCGGGCGACTTCGCGGCCCGGGCAAGCGCAGCGCACCCGGGAC
>JAWLEW010000009.1:5015-97394 GCA_041685925.1 Wenzhouxiangellaceae bacterium
TCCCCGCCCACCTCGTACAACGCATGACTGATCTGGCCCAGCGAGAAATACTTGACCGCCTCGATCAGCGCCTCGAAGGTGTTGGCGCGCTCGCGCGCCCGGGCCTGAAGCTCGTCGAGCACCTCTGAGCCCAGCGGATTGCGCGCGGCCTGGAACCGGCGCAGGTGCTTGATCTGGTCGTTCTTCTCGGCCTCGCTGGAACGGATCAGCTCGATTTCCGGCAGGTCTTCTTCCTGGCCCCTGTCGGGCTTGTAGGTGTTGACGCCGATGATCGGCAGGCTGCCGTCGTGCTTCTTGCTCTCGTAGTACAGCGACTCTTCCTGGATCTTGCCGCGCTGGTACATCGAGTCCATCGCGCCGAGCACGCCGCCGCGCTCGGAAAGCGCCTCGAATTCCTGGTAGACCGCCTCCTCGACCATGTCGGTGAGATAGTCGATGACGAAGCTGCCCTGCCACGGGTTCTCGCACATGTTCAGGCCCAGTTCGCGCGCGATGATCAGCTGGATGGCCACCGCCCGGCGCACCGATTCCTCGGTCGGCGTCGTGATCGCCTCGTCGTAGGCATTGGTGTGCAGGCTGTTGCAGTTGTCGAACAGCGCGTAGAGGGCCTGCAGCGTGGTGCGGATGTCGTTGAACTGGATTTCCTGGGCATGCAGCGACCGGCCCGAGGTCTGGATGTGGTACTTGAGCATCTGCGAGCGCTTGTTGGCGCCGTAGCGCTCGCGCATGGCGCGCGCCCAGATGCGCCGCGCGACGCGGCCGATGACCGCGTATTCGGGGTCCATGCCGTTGGAGAAGAAAAACGACAGGTTGGGCGCGAAGGCGTCGATGTCCATGCCGCGCGCCAGGTAGTACTCGACGATGGTAAAACCATTGGCCAGCGTGAACGCCAGCTGGCTGATCGGATTGGCGCCGGCCTCGGCGATGTGATAGCCCGAAATCGAGACCGAGTAGAAGTTGCGCACGTTGTGGTCGTTGAAATACTGCTGGATGTCGCCCATCATGTGCAGCGCGAACTCGGTCGAGAAGATGCAGGTGTTCTGTGCCTGGTCTTCCTTCAGGATGTCGGCCTGGACCGTGCCGCGCACGGCGTTGAGCGTTTCGGCCTTGATTCTTGCGTAGGTCTCGGCGTCCAGCACTTCGTCGCCGGTGATCCCGAGCATCTTCAGGCCCAGCCCGTCGTTGCCCTCGGGCAGTTCGCCTTCGTATTTCGGCGGTCGATTGTCATCACCATCGTCATGACCATCGTCATGACCATCGTCGCCAAAGCGCTCGGCCTTGAGCTTGTCGATCTCGTCGAGCCGGCCGTGTTCGGCGAGATATTTCTCCACCTGCTGGTCGATGGCGGTGTTCATGAACATCGCCAGGATCATCGGCGCCGGCCCGTTGATGGTCATCGACACCGAGGTGGTCGGCGCGCACAGGTCGAAGCCTGAATACAGCTTCTTCATGTCATCCAGCGTGGCGATGGAGACGCCGGAGTTCCCGACCTTGCCGTAGATGTCGGGCCGCTCGTCGGGGTCCTCGCCGTAGAGGGTGACCGAGTCGAAGGCGGTCGACAGGCGGGCCACGTCCTGGCCGCGCGAGAGGTAGTGAAAGCGTCGATTGGTGCGCTCCGGGGTGCCCTCGCCGGCGAACATCCGGGTCGGGTCCTCGCCGGCGCGGCGATACGGATAAACGCCGCCGGTGTACGGATATTCACCGGGCAGATTTTCCTTGCCCAGGTACTTCAGTCGGTCGCCCCAGTCACGATACTGCGCCGGGGCGATCTTGGGAATCTCATTGCCGGAAAGCGATTCGCGGTAGTTGTTGCCGCTGATTTCGCGTCCGCGCACGCTGTAGCTGTAGGTCTCGGCGGTAATCCCCGCGAGTTTTTTCGGCCACCCGCGCAGCAGGTCCAGGCTTTCGCCTTCCAGCGCATCGAGCTTTTCGTTGTAGGCCTGGCGCAGTTGAGCCACGGCCGCACTCATGCCTTCGGGCAGGCCAGCGCTGCTTTGTGCATTGTCGAAGCGCTGCAGTTCGTCCGGGAGTGCCGGATCCCCGAGCTCGGCCAGGGCGTTGTACAGGCTCTGCGCGCTGCTGGCGATTTCGGCCCGGGACTCGACGCGCCGGTTGGCAGACCGGCCCTGCTCGGCGATCTCGGCCAGGTACCGCTGGCGATTGCCCGGAATCAGCGCCGTGGAGCGCGGTTCTTCGGCCGTCGCCTCGATGGCCGGTGTCCAGGCCTGCTCGTCGAGCGCCAGGCTGTCGCGCAGCAGCCGGCACAGATTGGCGAACATCCAGGTCACCCCGGGATCGTTGAACTGGCTCGCGATGGTCGGGTAGACCGGCACCCGGTCGTCGTCCAGGTCGAACTCGAGCCGGTTGCGCTTCCACTGTTTCCGAATGTCGCGCAGGGCGTCCTCGGCCCCGCGCTTTTCGTACTTGTTCAGGATCACCATCTCGGCGTAATCGAGCATGTCGATCTTCTCGAGCTGGCTGGCCGCGCCGTAGTCGGAGGTCATCACGTAGACCGGAAAATCGACCAGGTCGACGATCTCGGTATCGGCCTGGCCGATGCCGGCGGTTTCGACCAGCACCAGGCCGAAACCGGAGGCACGCAGGAAACCGATGCACTGCTGCAATACGCCGCTGGTGGCCAGGTGCTCGCGCCGCGTGGCCATCGAGCGCATGTAGACGCGCTCGGATCTGAGGGTATTCATCCGGATCCGGTCGCCCAGCAGCGCGCCGCCGGTGCGCCGCCGGGTGGGATCGACGGCGAGAATCGCGATCTTCATGTCGGGAAAGTACTGCAGGAAGCGGTTGACCAGCTCGTCGGTGACCGACGATTTGCCGGCCCCGCCGGTGCCGGTCAGGCCCACGACCGGCACGCCGCCGTCGGATGCAGTCGCCGAGGCCCGCTTTTGCAGCTGCGCCATCTCGTGCTCGGTCAGCCGGCCGTTCTCGATCGCCGAAAGCGCCCGGGCAATCTCGACGTGCTGCGGCGCAGTGCCTGAAACGGCCCGGATCGGAGCATCGTCGGCCTGCCTGGCCACGCGCGCCTTTCGCGTGCGCTCGACCAGGTCCTCGATCATTTCCTTCAGCCCCATCTGCATGCCGTCGTCGGGATGATAGATGCGCTCGACCCCGACCTCGTGCAGTACGCGAATCTCGTCCGGCGTGATGGTGCCGCCGCCCCCGCCGAACACCCGGATGTGCGAGGCGCCGCGCTCGGCCAGCATCTCGACCATGTAGCGGAAGAATTCGTTGTGGCCGCCCTGGTAGGAGCTCACGGCAATGCCGTCGGCGTCTTCCTGGATGGCCGCATCGACGATGTCGCGCACCGCACGGTTGTGGCCCAGGTGCACGACCTCGCAACCTTCGCCCTGTATCAACCGGCGCATGATGTTGATGGCCGCATCGTGGCCGTCGAAAAGGCTGGCGGCGGTCACGAAGCGCAGCGGATGGTCGGCCGCTTCCGTGCGGCTGGACAATTGCTCGGCGGTCTGGCTCATGGCGAAAATCCGGTTGGCGTCTCAGAACAGTTCTTCATTTTAACCCGGCTTATTCATGACCCGTTCGGCGCGCGACGCGGGCGTTGTGCGGCCAGGCGCCGATCGACGCACCCGCCGGGCTGCGAAGTGTTTCAGAATACGGGCCGGGCGCGGTCGCAATCGAGCGGGCGGTGCACAAGGCGGGCGCGATGAGCGGGCGGCGAACACGATCGGGCGTCATGTCATGAAATTGCAATAATCCGGCCAAAAGCTGGAAATCACTCGCATTCAGCGTCATAATACGGTGCATGCAAGAAACACAGACCAAACGTTCAATTCCGGAAAGCTGCCCGCTTGACACGATGCCCGTCGGAGAGATGGCCCGTCATGCGGAGGATGCCGCCCAGTTTCTCAAGCTGATGGCCAATCCACACCGCCTGATGGTGCTTTGCCACCTGCTCGATGCCGAGATGTCGGTCTCGGAAATCAACCAGCACCTGCCCCTGTCGCAATCGGCGCTTTCCCAGCACCTGGCCGTGCTGCGCAACAGCGGCATGGTCCAGACCCGGCGCGAGCAGCAGACCATCTTCTATTCCCTGGCCAACAACGGCGTGCGCGCCATCATTGCCGAACTGTATGAGCAGTTCTGCGCGCCGCATCTGAACGGCGACGCCTGAACAGCCTCGACGGCATTTCGTGGTTCCCGGCCCCGGGCGATCGGGCCGTTCAGCGGCCGTCCGGAACTGCGAACAGACGCCGCACGCGCAACACGCCGCGCGGATCCGTTTCGCCAAGCCCCAGGAACCGGTCCCGGTTGTAGATTCGCACGACGCCTTCCGGAGGCCTTTTCAGGGCAACGGCCTTGCCGTGCCCGATGGCAGTGGCTTCGGCATCGTCGAGTTCCACGCGGGGCAGGTGCGGCAGCGCCGCATCCGGCGCCAGCAGCAGGCGGCGCGCCTGATCGGCATCCATTTCCTCCAGCGCCTCGAGCGTCACGGCATCGGCCAGTACGAACGGACCGCTGGCTTCCCGCCGCAGCGCGCCCAGGTGCGCGCCACAGCCCAGCCTTTCCCCGATATCCATTGCCAGCGAGCGGATGTAGGTGCCCTTGCTGCAGCGCACCCGCAGGACCAGCCGCGGCGGCTCGAAGTCCAGCATTTCGAGCCGGTGAATCGTCACCTGCCTGGCCTTGCGCTCGACCTCGATACCGGCGCGCGCCAGTTCGTGCAGGCGCCTGCCCTTGTGCTTGAGCGCCGAATACATCGGCGGCACCTGCTCGATTGCCCCGCGAAATTCCTCGAGCACGGCTTCTACATCTTCGCGGGTCAGCTGCGGCACTTCCCGGCGCTCGACGACATCGCCCTCGGCGTCGCCGGACGCGGTCGACTCGCCCAGGCTGATCTCGGCCAGGTAAGACTTGTCGGCATCGAGCAGGAACGCCGAGACCTTGGTCGCCTGGCCGAAACACAGCGGAAGCAGGCCTGTGGCGAGCGGATCCAGCGCGCCGGTATGCCCGGCCTTGCGAATCCCCAGCGCCCGCTTGGCGCGCGACAGCGCGGCGTTGGATGTCAGTCCAAGCGGCTTGTCGAGCAACAGGATGCCGGATTGCATGAAAATTCAGGAACGCAACCACGGATTACGCAGATTGCCGCAGATGATTGAATCGAAACAATTCCTGTAATCTGCGTGAATCTGCGAAATCTGCGGTTTCACGGCTTTCGCTTGCGTGCGGCCGCGAGCAGCTGCTCGATGCGCTGGCCGGACTCGCTGGCGGTGTCGTGGATGAATTTCAGGGTCGGGACGATCCTCAGCCGCACGCGGCCGGCCAGCTCGTGGCGAATCTGGCCGGTGGCGTCGCTCAGCATGCGCATGACTTCCGGCGCCTTGTCGATTTCCAGCACCGAAATATAAACCTGCGCATGCGACAGGTCGCGCGAGACTTCGACATCGGTGAGGCTGATCAGCGAAGGCAGCTCCGGCTCGATCTCGGCCCGGAGAATGTCGGCCAGCTCGCGCCGGAGCAGGCCGCCGACGCGCTCGGAGCGGCTCGTCACGAGTCCAGCGTTCGGGCGACTTCGTAGCGCTCGAAGCACTCGATCTGGTCACCCGGCTTGACGTCGTTGTACTGCTTCACGCCGATGCCGCACTCGGTGCCGGCCTGGACTTCCTTGACGTCGTCCTTGAACCGGCGCAGCGACTCCAGCTCGCCCTGGAACACCACGACATTGTCGCGCAGCACGCGGATCGGATTGGAGCGCTTGACCACGCCATCGACGACCAGGCAGCCGGCAATCGCGCCCAGCTTGGACGAGCGGAACACGTCCTTGACTTCGGCCAGGCCGATGATCTCTTCCTTGACCTCGGTGCCGAGCAAGCCCGAAATGGCTTTCTTGACGTCGTCGATGGCCTCGTAGATGATGCTGTAGTAGTTCAGGTCCAGGTCGTTTTCGGCGATGACCTTGCGCGCCGAGGCGTCGGCACGGACGTTGAAGCCGATGATGATCGCGTTCGAGGCCTGGGCAAGCGCCGCGTCGGATTCGGTGATGCCGCCGACGCCCGACGAGATCACGTTGACCTTGACCTCGTCGTTGGAAAGCTTGGTCAGCGCGTCCCGGAGCGCCTCGGCCGAACCCTGTACATCGGCCTTGATCACCAGGTTGACGCTCTCCTGCTCGCCGGTGCCGCCGCCTTCGCCCATCTGGTCGAACAGGTTCTGCAGCTTGGCGGCCTGGCGCTCGGCCAGCCGACCCTCGCGCGCTGAAGACTTGCGCTGCTCGGCCGCCTCGCGCGCCTTGCGCTCGTCGGCGACCACCAGCACTTCATCGCCGGCATTGGGCACGCCGGAAAGACCCAGCACCTCGGCCGGAATCGACGGGCCGGCCGAATCGATCGGCGCGCCGGTCTCGTCGAACATGGCACGCACGCGGCCATACTGTTCGCCGGCCAGCACCATATCGCCCTTGTTGAGCGTGCCGTCCTGGACCAGGATGGTGGCCACGGGCCCGCGGCCCTTGTCCAGCGACGATTCGACCACCACGCCGCGCGCGCGGCGATCGGGCACGGCCTTGAGTTCGAGCAGCTCGGCCTGGAGCAGGATGGATTCCAGAAGGCTGTCGATGCCGTCGCCGGTAATCGCCGAGACGGGCACGAAGATTTCCTGGCCGCCCCATTCCTCGGGCACGACTTCTTCGGCCGAAAGCTCGTTCTTGACCCGGTCGGGATCGGCCTCGGGCTTGTCCATCTTGTTGACCGCCACGATCAGCGGCACGCCGGCGGCGCGCGCGTGCTGAACGGCTTCCTTGGTCTGCGGCATGACCCCATCGTCGGCGGCCACGACCAGAATCACGATATCGGTCGCCTGGGCGCCGCGGGCGCGCATCGACGTGAACGCGGCATGGCCCGGGGTGTCCAGAAACGTCACCACGCCGTTTTCGGTTTCGACATGATAGGCGCCGATGTGCTGCGTGATACCGCCGCTCTCGCCCTCGGTGACCTTGGTCCGGCGAATGAAGTCGAGCAGCGAAGTCTTGCCGTGGTCGACGTGGCCCATCACGGTCACGACCGGCGGACGGGACACGGCTTCGCCGGCGTCCTCTTCCTCGGCCACCAGCTCGCGCTCGATGTCCTGTTGCTCGGCCGGCTTCGCGTCGTGGCCCATTTCTTCGGCCACCAGGATCGCGGTTTCCTGATCCAGCGGCTGGTTGATGGTGACCATGGAGCCCATGTTCATCAGCGCCTTGATCAATTCCCCGGCCTTGACCGCCATGAGCTTGGCCAGGTCGCCGACGGTAATCGACTCGGGAATCTGGAGTTCGCGCTTGACCGGCTGCGTCGGCATCTGGAAGCCGTGCTCGCCACCGGCGCTGGTGCTCTTGCCGCGCTTCTTGGGCTTGCGCCGCTTGCTCTTGGAGGCGACATGCAGTTCCTCGCGGCCGTAGCGCGTCTTGGCGCCTTTTCCGCTCTTGCCGCGCGCAGCCTCCTCGTCGCGCTTGCGGCGCGCCTCGCGTTCGGCTTCGGCCTTGGCCGCCACGGCCTCGGCACGTGCACGGGTTTCGGCTTCCTCGCGCGCCTTTTGCTCGTCCTCGCGCATCTTCTCTTCTTCGGCCTTGCGGCGCTCCGCTTCGGCCTGCTCGATCTTGCGCGCTTCTTCCTCGGCCTTTTGCTGCTCTTCTTGCTGTTCGGCGCGGCGCTTTTCCTCGCGCTCGCGCTCGGCGGCCTCGGCCTCCTCGCGCTGGCGTCGCGATTCTTCCAGCGCCTGCATCGCCGCTTCGCGCTCGGCGTCGGTTTCGCTGCCTTCCTGGATTTCACCGCGCTTGACGTAGGTACGGCGCTTGCGCACTTCCACGTTGACGGTGCGCGACGGGGCGGGGCCGCGCGTACGGGTGCGGCCGGCACCACCGGTGGGCACCCTGAGCTCGCTCATGGTCTTGCGCTTGAGCGTGACCTTGCGCGGCGTATCCGCCTCGTCACGCTCTTCGGCCTTGCCGTGCGAACTGCGCAGATAGGCCAGCAGTTTCTTCTTGTCGTCATTGGTCACCGCTGCATCGGCGCCATCGATCGTTATGCCGGCTTCCTTGAACTGCGCCAGCAGGCGATCGGGGGTGACCCCGAGCACGTCCGCCAATTGTGTAACCGTGACCTGCGACATTGAAACTCCTCGATGACTTCTATTTGCTTACCGGGATCAGCCAGGCTGCGCTCAGCCCTCTTCGGCAAACCAGTGTGCGCGTGCTTCCATGATCAGCTTCGCGGCCGTGTCCGGGTCGAGATCCTTGACTTCTTCAAGTTCATCGACGCTGCATTCGGCCAGGTCATCGCGCGTGCGGATGCCCTGCTCGGCCAGGCGGAAGGCTATCGTCTCGCTCATGCCCTCCAGCGCCAGCAGATCGTCGGCCGGCCGATTCTCCTCGAGCTGCTCTTCCGAGGCGATCATCTGCGTAAGCAAGGCATCGCGGGCCCGCTTGCGAAGCTCGGCGACGATGTTCTCGTCGAATTCCTCGATCGCCAGCAACTCCGACTCCGGCACGTAGGCCACCTCCTCGACGTTGGTGAAGCCTTCCTGCACCAGGATTCCGGCCAGCTCCTCGTCGACGTCGAGCTTCTCGATGAACATCTGGAGGATGCCGCGCGATTCTTCCTCACCCTTGGCTTCCGCGTCCTCTATCGTCATCACGTTGAGATCCCACCCCGTCAACTCGGAAGCCAGTCGGACGTTCTGCCCGCCGCGCCCGATGGCCTGGGAAAGATTGGCTTCTTCCACCGCGACGTCCATCGACTTCGAATCCTCGTCGACGACGATCGAATTGACCTCGGCCGGCGCCATGGCATTGATCACGAACTGCGCCGGATTCTCGTCCCACAGGATGATGTCGATGCGTTCGCCGGCCAGCTCGTTCGACACCGCCTGCACCCGCGATCCGCGCATGCCGACGCAGGCGCCGATCGGGTCGGTGCGCGAATCCAGCGCATGCACCGCGATCTTGGCCCGGCGGCCCGGATCGCGGGCGGCGCCCTTGAGCTCGATCAGTTCCTGACCGATTTCAGGAACCTCGATCTTGAACAGCTCGATGACCAGTTCCGGCATGGTCCGGCTCACGAAAAGCTGCGGGCCGCGCTGCTCTTCACGCACCTCGTAGAGATAGCCCCGGACGCGATCGTTGATGCGCACGTTTTCGCCCGGCACGGTGTGCCGCGAAGGGATGAAGGCTTCGGCGTTCTCGCCGAGATCCAGATAGATGCCGCCACGCTCCAGGCGCTTGACGGTGCCGGTGACCAGCTCGCCGACCCGGTCCTTGTAGGCTTCGACCACCTGCGCCCGCTCGGCCTGGCGCACGCGCTGCACGATGACCTGCTTGGCGGCCTGGGCCGCGATGCGGCCAAATTCCGGCGGCTCCATGGGCTCTTCGATGAAATCGCCCACTTCCAGTTCCGGGTTGGTCTTGCGCGCCTCGCTCAGCCGAATCTGGTGATCCTCCGACTCCAGCTCGGCCTCTTCCGGATCATCCGAAATCACTTCCCAGCGACGAAACGCTTCGTAGTCTCCGGTCTTGCGATCGATCGCCACGCGGGTATCGATATCTTCGGGATGCCTGCGGCGAGCCGCCGAGGCCAGCGCGGCCTCGATGGCTTCAAAGATGATGTCGTGCGACAGCCCTTTCTCGTTGGAAACGGCTTCGGCGACCTGCAGGATTTCCTTGCCCTTCTTCGTATTGCTCATGTGCGACCTTTCCAGATCCTGATTTTCATCTTCCCGCCAGGAGCGCATCCATGTCGGGCTTGAGATTGGCACGGCGAATGTCGTCGAACGCCAGCGCGATGTTTTCGCCGTCGACCTCGATGACCACGCGGTCGTCGTCGGCCGCCACGATCGTGCCCGTGAGCTTGCGCCGATTGTCGCGACGATTGTCGCGACGATTGCCGCGACCATCGTCATGACCATCGCCCAGCGACGCATACAAATGCACCCTGGCGCGCTCGCCCGCGAAGCGGCGGTAATGCTCCGGCTCGAACAACGGTCGTTCGACGCCCGGAGACGAAACCTCGAGACTGTAATGCCCCGAAACCGGGTCTTCCACATCCAGCAGCGCCGAGACTTCGTTGCTGACCGCGGCGCAATCGTCGACGCTGATGCCCTCGGGCTCGCGGTCGATATAAATGCGCACCAGCCGGTTTTTCGGGTTGGACAGATATTCCAGCCCGACGTATTCGAAGCCCATGGCCTCGATCACCGGCCTGATCAGCCGGCTCAAATCGTCCTGCACCGACATCTTTCCTCCTCGTCCAGGCGCGGCGTCGCTGCCTGGAATGTTCCGGACGCACGGCGCGTCGGCGCCGACGCCCGGCCCGGAAAACAAAAAAGCCCCTGAAGACCAGGGGCTTTCTTGCACCGATGACCTGGTAGCGGGGGCAGGATTCGAACCTGCGACCTTCGGGTTATGAGCCCGACGAGCTGCCAGACTGCTCCACCCCGCAATCGAGCTCAGTATAGTAACAAAAGAATCAGTTCCGGGCAAGTATCTTTCACTCCGATTCCCCATCGGCCGCCGGCTCGGCCAGCAACCGGTTGACGCGCTTGACGAACCCGGACGGATCGGCGAGCTCGCCGCCGTCGATCAGCAAGGCCTGGTCCAGCAGCAGGTTGGCCAGCTCGGCGCGCCTGTGCTCGTCACCGGTGGCGGCAAGATGCTGGACCAGTGCGTGGCTTGCATTGATTTCGAGATCGGGCTTGAACGGCGGCACTTCCTGGCCGGCCTGCTTGAGCATGCGGCGCATCTGCAGCGTCATGCCGCCGGCCTCCTCGGCGATGCAGCTGGCCGATTCGGTCAGCCGCTTGCTCGGCCGGACATTGCCGACGCGTTCGCCGAGCAGCTTCTTGATCGTGCCGCACAGCTGGTCATGCGCCTGCTTCTGCTCCTCGCTGGCCTCCTTGCCTTCTTCGATCGGCGCCTCGAATTCGCCGCTTGCCGCCGACTTCAAGGGTTTGCCGTCGAACTCGAACAGGTGGTTGACCAGCCATACGTCGATCGGATCGGACAGCAGCAGCACTTCCACGCCCGCCTTGTCGAAGGCTTCCAGGTGCGGGCTGGCCAGGAGCTGGTCCATGCTGTCGCCGGTCAGGTACCAGATCGCATCCTGCTGCTCGCCGGCGCGCTCCAGGTAGCCTGCCAGCGACACCGAATGCGGCGCGCGCTCGGCGGTGCTGGCGAAACGCAGCAGCCTGGCGATCCGCTCGCGGTTGTCCGGATCCTCGATCACGCCTTCCTTGAGCACGTTGCCGAACTCGCGCTGGAACGTCGCCCAGGCCTCGCCGCCGCGCTCGGCCAGCTTCTCGATCATGTCCAGCGCGCGGCGCACCACGGCGGCGCGGATCTTGTCCAGCAGCGGGCTGTCCTGCAGGATTTCGCGCGAGACGTTCAGCGGCAGGTCGGCCGAATCCACCACGCCGCGGATGAAGCGCAGGTAACGCGGCAGCAGCTGTTCGGCGGCATCCATGATGAACACCCGCTGGATGTAGAGCTTGACGCCCCGGCGGTCGTCCCGGTTCCAGGCCAGGTCGAACGGCGCCTGCCCGGGCAGGAACAGCAGCATCGAATAGCTTTGCGTGCCTTCGACGTGATGATGGGCCCATTGCGCCGGCGCCTGCAGATCGCCGGAAAGCCCCTGGTAGAACTCGGCGTATTCCTCGTCGCTGATTTCCGACCTGGGTCGGGTCCAGAGCGCCTGGGTATCGTTGACGATTTCCGGCTCCGCCTCCTCTTCCGCCATCGTCGAAACGACCCGGATCGGGAAGGAGATGTGGTTCGAGTAGTGCCGCACGATCTGCTTGATGCGATCGGCGTCGGCCAGGTCGGCATGATCTTCGGCAAGCTGCAGCTCGACGCGCGTGCCGGGCTCATCGCGCGTGATCGTCTCCAGCGTGTATTCGCCCTGGCCGTCGGACGACCAGCGCACCGCTTCATCGTTGTGCGCACGGGCGTGGCGGGTCTCCACCGTCACGCGGTCGGAAACGATGAACGCCGAGTAAAAACCCACGCCGAACTGGCCGATGAGCTTGGCATCGGCTTTCTGGTCGCCGCTCAGCGATTCAAGGAAGCGCGCCGTGCCCGAACGGGCAATCGTGCCGAGGTTGTCGACGACATCCTGGCGGGTCATGCCGATACCGTTGTCGGCGACAACGATGGTACCGGTCTCGGCGTCGACCGAAATCGAAATGGCCGGATCCTGGCCCGTGCCCTGAAGTTCGGGGTCGGTCAGGGCCTGGAAACGCAGCTTGTCGAGCGCATCCGAGGCATTGGAAATCAGTTCTCTGAGAAAGATTTCCCGATTCGAATACAGCGCATTGATCATCAGCTTGAGCAGCTGATGGACCTCGGCATCGAATGCGCGGGTTTCGACGGTGGTATCGGTTGTATCGTTCATCGGCAAGCCGGACTCGTTGGTGACCGAGTGCTCAAATGGGCTTCGCGGCGCCGGTTTTCAAGTATCGGCGCCGCGTCCTGCGATCGGCGCGGTCGGCGGATGCGACAATTCCGGCGCCGAAACCTGTCGGGAACGGGTGTCGGCAACTGCCCGACCCGGCGATTTGCATCCGGCCCCGGGCTTGGTAATAATGCCGGGGCTCGGTGCCGAGAACATCTCCTTCCGGCCGCCGATGCCGTCACGAAATCAAGTGAATTCCATGCGCCACCACTACCAGATCACGATCACCGACTGCCATCGCGCCCGGCATTACACGCTGACCCAGCTCATGCGCCGGGCCGCGCTGGCTGCAGGCGGCGTGATCGGTGCGGTGTTTCTGGGCTGCCTGCTGGTGATTTACGCCCTGTCCGGGCGGGTCGAGAAGCTCGACGGGAATCTCGCCGACCTGGACGAGCGGAACGCCGCGATTCAGGAGAAAAACGAAAAACTGCTCGCGCGCCAGGAACAGCTCAGGGGCCGGGTCGAGGCGCGTGCGTCGGAACTGATCGCGCTGAGCGACGACCTCGAGCAGCTCGAGAGCATCATCGGCATCGACCCGCCGGCCTCGTTGCCGGTCGCGGAGAGAATATCGGTGGCCAGCCACACCGCCTTCGAAAAACGCCTGATGCTCAGTTCCATTCCCAGCGGCTATCCGCTGGAACAGGCCACCATTACCAGCAGTTTCGGCATGCGCGAGCATCCCGTGGCCGAAGGGACGCGCCTGCACGGCGGCGTGGACCTGCGCGCGAGCATGGGCACCGAGGTCAAGGCCACTGCCGACGGCGTGGTCGAATATGCGGGCAACAATGCCGGCAGCGGGATGGGCAACATGATCAAGATCGTGCACAACTACGGGTTCTCGACCGTATTCGCACACCTGAGCGACATCGATGTCGAGATCGGCCAATACGTCTCCCAGGGTGAGCCGATCGGCCGCTCGGGCAACAGCGGCCTGTCCGAAGCGCCTCACCTGCATTACGAGGTTCGCTACCTGGAACGCCGACTCAATCCCGGTTCATTCATGGACTGGTCTTTCGAACGCTACCAAACCGTCTTCGAGCAGGAGGAAAGGGTCCAATGGCAATCTTTGGCAAGGACCGTGCGCAGCAAGGTACGGGTAATGGATCGACCGTCATCGGCGCAGGCAGCGATTTTGTCGGCAATCTCACCCTGAAGGACACGCTGCACGTCGACGGCCGCATCGATGGCGACGTCGAGTCCGAATCGAACGTCGTGATCGGGGAAAACGGCCGCGTCGAGGGCCGAATCACGGCCGAAACCGTCGTGGTCAGCGGTCAGGTGAACGGCTCCGTTTCCGCCGGTCGGCTGGAAATCATCGCCGGCGGCTGCGTGGAGGGCGACGTGCACATCGTCGACCTCGTGATCGAGCCGGGCGGGCGCTTCAACGGTTCCAGCGAAATCCTGGCATCCAGAACGCCGGAAACGGAGGATTCCAGGCCTTCCGGCCAGTCAGAGGCCGCCGGCGGCGAAGCGACGAAATCGGCCAGGAAAAAATCTTCCGGCTCATCGAGCGGCTCTTCGGCCGAAGCTCCGGATCGAACCCCTTCGACGGCCTGAAAGCCTTCGCCCCGGATTCCGGGGCGCGCCGCCTGGCTCGCATAAAACCCGTCGCCACGCCCTGCCCGGCGTCATCGACAGAGCGGTGAACCAAAAAACCCGGCGCGGGAAGATCCCGGCCGGGCCTGTGTTTTCGGATCCAGGAGCTCGCGCGAGGCGAGCCCGTGCATCAGGTGCTGGCGCGTCCGCCCAGCCGTTCGCGAATGCGCGCGGCCTTGCCTTCCAGGTTGCGCAGGTAGAACAGCTTGGCCCGACGGACCCGACCGCGACGCTTGATGTCGATCGAATCGATCAGCGGGCTGTAGGTCTGGAACACGCGCTCCACCCCGGTACCGTGCGACACCTTGCGCACGGTGAAGGCCGAATGCAGACCACGATTCCGGCGGGCAATCACGACGCCTTCAAACGCCTGCAGGCGCTGACGATCGCCCTCGCGCACCCAGAGATTGACGACAACCGTGTCGCCCGGAGCGAAATCCGGGACCTCGCGCTGCGTCTGTTCCGCGTTGATCTGGTCGATAATCGTGCTCATGATCGTGATCCGTAGTCGTTGTTCAATTCATGGCGGCCCGGATTTTTTCGAGCCTGCAAAGTCAAGCATGCAAGTATAACGGATAACGCCAGGCGTGGGCAACAGCCGCCGGGACGAAAAAGAGCGCGGCCTCAGAACTCCAGCCAAGCCTCCAGCCACGCGCGCTCGGCATCGTCGAGTTCCGCCGTCCGGAGAAGATCGGGACGCCGTCGGGCGGTCCGCAGCAGCGCCTGCTCGCGGCGCCAGCGCGCGATCGCCGCATGATCGCCGCCGAGCAGGACACCGGGCACCCGGCGCTCGCGCCAGGTCTCGGGCCGAGTGTAGTGCGGGCAATCGAGCAGCCCCTGACTGAACGAATCCTGGGCCGCGGACGATGCGTGGCCCAGCACGCCCGGCTGGAGGCGAATCACGGCATCCATGACGGCCGCGGCGGCATATTCACCGCCCGAAAGAACGAAATCGCCGATCGACCATTCCTCGTCGATCACGGCCTCGTTGACCCGCTCGTCGATCCCCTCGTACCGCCCGCAGACCAGGATCAGGCGCTCGCGGCCGGCCAGCTGCTCGACCGCGCGCTGATTCAGCGGCCGGCCCTGGGGGCTCAGCCCCGATACCGGCGCCGTGGACCCCGCCCGAGCCGCCTCGATCGCTTGCGCCAGCGGTTCGGGCCGCATGACCATCCCGGGCCCGCCGCCGTAAGGACGGTCGTCCACGCTCCGGTGAGCGCCGGCGGCATGCTCGCGCGGACTGAAGCAGCGCAGGCGAATACGCCCCTCCTGTACCGCACGTCCCGTCAGCCCGATGTCCTTGAAGTGCTCGAACCAGTCGGGAAACAGCGTGACGACGTGGATTTCAGTCAGCATCGGTCCAGTCGGGCTGCCAGTCGACGGTAATGCGGCCGGCAGCCGTATCGACCTCGTCGACGAAATGTCCGGGCACGAACGGCACCAGCAGATCCGCCTGGCCTTGGTCTCTCTGGATCTCCAGCACGTCGTGCACGCCGGCGTCGAGCAGCCCCTTGACCGTGCCGAGATTCCGTCCTTCGCGGTTGAATACCGCCAGCCCGATCAGATCGTGCCAGTACCAGGAATCTTCCCCGGCCCGCGGCAAGTCACTGCGGTCGATGAACAACGGCGCGCCTTGAAGCGCCTCGGCCTGATCGCGGGTGTCGATTTCCTCGACTTGCGCGACCAGCCTGGGGCCCTGGCGGCGCCACTGCCGCACATGCAAAAGCCCTGGCGAACCCGTGGTTCGCCAGGGCTGGTATTCGAAGATATTTTCCGGCGGCTGGGTCAGCGAATAGACCTTGACCCATCCTCCAGCACCCCAGGCACCGTTCAGCCGGCCGAGTTCGACCCGATCCGAGCTTTCGTCCATGGCCGGTGCGGCCGGGTTCAGGCCTCGGCCGACGGCGTGGCCCGGGCGGCTTCGGCGACGAGGTGACTGACGCGCTCGGAGATCTGTGCACCCTGCTCCAGCCAATGCTCCACGCGCTCGTGGTCTACCCGCAGACGCTCGTCATTGCCGCGCGCGACCGGGTTGAAAAAACCCAGGCGCTCGATGTTGCGTCCGTCGCGGCGGTTACGGCTGTCGGTTACCACGATGTGGTAGAACGGCTGCCGCTTCGCGCCACCGCGTGCCAATCTGATCTTGACCATCAATTTCTCCTGACTCTTGCTGCCGCCGATCCGCGACAGATATTCAATATGTTAACCCGCGGATTCTACTCCGAACCAAACGATTTTGGAAGCCCGGGCCGGTATTTCCCGCCCGGGCCCGGGACCTGCGCCGGTGGACTATCACTCGCCGGATTCTTCCTCCGGACCCGCGCTCGGGATGACCTCGGCCGATTCCTCGGGCTCGTTGGCGCGCAAAAGCGCGGCCAGTTCGGCCTCGGAATCGCCCATCACCTCGGTTTCCTCGTGCTTGCGGGCGCGCGCAACGCGGCCGGTGCCGGCCGGGATCAGGCGACCCACGATCACGTTTTCCTTGAGTCCTCGCAAATGATCGACCGTGCCGCGCACGGCGGCGTCGGTCAGAACACGCGTGGTCTCCTGGAACGAGGCGGCCGAGATGAACGACTCGGTCGCAAGCGAAGCCTTGGTGATGCCCAACAGCACGCGCTGGAACGCGCCCGGTCGCAGATCGTCGCTTTCGAGCTTGCGGTATTCCTCCTCCACATACGCTGCGTCGAGCTGTTCGCCCTGGAGGAACTTACTGTCGCCGGAATCGAGAATTTCGACCTTGCGCAGCATCTGCCGGATGATGACTTCGATATGCTTGTCGTTGATCTTCACGCCCTGCAGACGATAGACATCCTGGATTTCCTGGACCAGGTAGTTGGCCAGCGCTTCGACACCCAGCAGTCGCAGGATATCGTGCGGATCGTACTCGCCGTCGACGACGACTTCGCCCTTTTCCACGTGCTCGCCTTCGAACACCTGGATCTGGCGCCATTTCGGAATCAGGTTCTCGTGCGTATCACCGTGCTCATCGGTAATCACCAGGCGCTGCTTGCCCTTGGTTTCCTTGCCGTAGCTGACGGTACCCGAGGCCTCGGCGAGGATCGCCGACTCCTTGGGACGCCGGGCTTCGAACAGGTCGGCCACGCGCGGCAGACCCCCGGTGATGTCACGCGTCTTGGACGATTCCTGCGGAATGCGCGCCAGCACGTCGCCGACCTTCACGTCCTGGCCATCGCGACAGTTGATGACGGCCCCGGCCGGCAGGAAGTTCTGTGCCGGCTGCGAAGTGCCCGGCAGCATCAGCGGCTTGCCTTTTTCGTCTACCAGACGAATCGTCGGACGAAGGTCCTTGCCTTCGGAACCGCGCTTCTTCGGATCGATGACCACCGAGCTGGTAAGACCCGTGACTTCGTCGGTCTGCTCGGCGACGGTCACGCCCTCGATGAAGTCCTGGAACGACGTCTGGCCAGCAACCTCGGCCACCACCGGATGGGTATGCGGGTCCCAGTTGGCCACGATCTGGCCGGCCGAAACGGTGTCGCCCTCGCGAATGCTCAGCACGGCGCCGTACGGAATCTTGTAGCGCTCGCGCTCGCGCCCGTGGCTGTCGATCAATGAAAGCTCACCCGAGCGCGATACCGCGACCAGCTTGCCTTCGGAGTTCTCCACCGACTTGAGGTTGAACAGCCGCACCGTACCGGCCGACTTGACCTGAATCTGGTCGACGGCGACCGCACGTGATGCCGCACCGCCGATATGGAAGGTCCGCATGGTCAGCTGGGTGCCCGGCTCACCGATGGACTGTGCAGCGATGACGCCGACGGCTTCACCGGCGTTGACCGCCGAACCACGCGCGAGATCGCGCCCGTAACACTGGCCGCAGATGCCGTAGCGTGTCTCGCAGGTAATCGGCGAACGCACCAGCACGCGATCGATGGCGTGCTCTTCCAGCGTGGCAACCCACTGCTCGTCGAGCAGCGTACCGCGCTCGCACAGCACCTCGTCGCTGTCGGCCGGATAAACGTCTTCGGCCAGAACGCGGCCGAGTATTCGCTCGCCCAGCGGCTCGACGACGTCGCCACCTTCGACGATGGGCAGCATTTCCAGGCCGTTCTCGGTTCCGCAATCGTTCTCGATCACGACCAGGTCCTGGGCGACATCGACCAGACGGCGTGTCAGGTAACCGGAGTTGGCGGTCTTGAGCGCCGTATCGGCCAGACCCTTTCTCGCCCCGTGGGTAGAGATGAAGTACTGCAGGACGTTCAGGCCTTCGCGGAAATTGGCCGTGATCGGCGTTTCGATGATCGAACCGTCCGGCTTGGCCATTAGACCGCGCATGCCGGCAAGCTGCCGAATCTGTGCGGCCGAACCACGCGCGCCGGAATCGGCCATGATGAAGATCGAGTTCATCGAATCCTGCTCGACCTCGTTGCCGTGGATATCGACCCGGATCTCCTTGCCGATCCGGTTCATCATCGCCTTGGCAACCGCCTCGTTGGTGCGCGACCAGATATCGACGACCTTGTTGTAGCGCTCGCCCGAAGTCACCACGCCCGAGGAATACTGCTCCTGGATGTCGAGCACTTCGGCTTCGGCGCGTTCCAGAATTTCCTTCTTCTCCGGCGGCACCTGAAGATCGTCCAGGCCGATGGAGACGCCGGCGCGGGTGGAATTGGCAAACCCGGTGTACATCAACTGGTCGGCAAACACCACGGTGTCCTTGAGCCCCAGCGAGCGATAGCTCTCGTCGATCAAACGCGAAATCTGCTTTTTCTTCAGCGCCTGGTTGAACAGCTCGAACCGCATTCCTTTCGGCGCGATCTCGAACAGCAGCGCCCGGCCCACCGTGGAGTCGTAGCGCTGGATGACCGGCTGCAGCTTGCCGTCTTCGTCGGGCACGTACTCGGTCACCCGTACGTTGATGGCGGCCTGCAGCTCCAGCTGCTTGTTGGAATAGGCACGATGCACTTCTGCAGTGCTGGAGAAGTTCATGCCTTCCCCCTTTGCACCGGCCAGTTCACGCGTCATGTAATAAAGACCAAGCACCACGTCCTGGGTCGGCACGATGATCGGCTCGCCGTTGGCCGGCGAAAGGATATTGTTGGTCGACATCATCAGCGCGCGCGCTTCCAGCTGGGCCTCCAGGCTCAGCGGCACGTGCACGGCCATCTGGTCACCGTCGAAGTCGGCATTGAAGGCGGTGCACACCAGCGGATGCAGCTGGATCGCCTTGCCTTCGATCAGTACCGGTTCGAACGCCTGGATGCCCAGGCGATGAAGCGTGGGCGCACGGTTGAGCAGGACGGGATGCTCGCGGATGACTTCCTCGAGAATATCCCAGACCTCGCCCTCTTCCTTTTCGACCAGCTTCTTGGCCGCCTTGATGGTCGGCGCCATGCCGCGGCGCTGCAGCTTGGAAAAGATGAACGGCTTGAACAGTTCAAGCGCCATCTTCTTCGGCAGACCGCATTCATGCAGCTTCAGCGTGGGCCCGACCACGATGACCGAGCGGCCGGAGTAGTCGACGCGCTTGCCCAGCAGGTTCTGACGGAAACGTCCCTGCTTGCCCTTGATCATGTCGGCAAGCGACTTCAAAGGTCTCTTGTTCGTGCCGGTGATCGCGCGGCCGCGGCGCCCGTTGTCCAGCAGCGCGTCGACGGCTTCCTGCAACATGCGCTTCTCGTTGCGCACGATGATGTCGGGCGCATTGAGCTCCAGCAGTCGACGCAGGCGGTTGTTGCGATTGATCACGCGGCGATAGAGATCGTTGAGATCGGAAGTCGCGAAGCGGCCGCCGTCCAGTGGTACCAGCGGACGCAGGTCCGGCGGCAATACCGGCAGCACCGTCAGGATCATGTACTCGGGACGATTGCCCGATTCCAGGAACGCCTCGACCAGCTTGATCCGCTTGGTCAGCCGCTTGATCTTGGTCTCGGAATTGGTCGAACCGATGTCCTCGCGCAGCTGCGCCAGTTCGGCCGAAAGATCGACGTTCTTGAGCAGGTCGAAGACCGCCTCGGCACCCATCTTGGCGTCGAACTCGTCGCCATAGGTCTCCATCGCCTCGAGGTACTGTTCGTCGGTCAGCAACTGACCGCGCTCCAGCGGCGTCATGCCCGGGTCCAGCACCAGGTAGGACTCGAAGTACAGGATGCGCTCGATGTCGCGCAGCGTCATGTCCAGCATCAGGCCGATGCGGCTGGGCAGCGACTTCAGGAACCAGATGTGGGCGACCGGGCTGGCCAGGTCGATGTGACCCATGCGTTCGCGCCGGACCTTGGTCAGCGTGACCTCGGTGCCGCACTTCTCGCACTTCACGCCGCGGTGCTTCATGCGCTTGTACTTGCCGCACAGGCACTCATAGTCCTTGACCGGCCCGAAGATCGCGGCACAGAACAGGCCTTCGCGCTCGGGCTTGAAGGTTCGGTAGTTGATCGTTTCCGGCTTCTTGACCTCGCCAAAAGACCAGGAGCGGATCATGTCCGGCTGCGCCAGACCAATGCGAATGGCATCGAAATCAGTGATTTGATGCTGGCGCTTGTAGAAATTCAGCAAATCGCGCACGTTTAGATCCTCCTCGATCCAGACTCTTCGAGTTCAATGTTGATGCCGAGCGACCGGATTTCCTTGACCAATACGTTAAAGGATTCCGGCATGCCGGCAACCATGCGATGGTTACCGTCGACAATTGCCTTGTACATCTGGTTACGGCCCTGCACGTCGTCGGACTTGACGGTGAGCATTTCCTGCAGCGTATACGCCGCGCCGTAGGCTTCCAGTGCCCATACTTCCATCTCGCCGAAGCGCTGACCGCCGAATTGCGCCTTGCCGCCCAGCGGCTGCTGGGTGACCAGACTGTACGGTCCGGTCGAGCGGGCGTGCATCTTGTCGTCGACCAGGTGGTTGAGCTTGAGCATGTACATGTAACCGACCGTGATCGGGCGATCGAACGCGTCGCCCGTGCGGCCGTCGTAGAGCGTCATCTGGCCCGACTCGGGGAGATCGGCCATCTTCAGCAGTTTCTTGATCTCGTTCTCGTCGGCACCGTCGAACACCGGCGTGGCCATCGGCACGCCGCCGGTCAGGTTGCCGGCAAGCTCCATGACCTCATCTTCGCTGAACGCCTTGAGATCCACGCGACCGGCCTGGTCGGAGTTGTAGATTTCCTCGAGGAACTTGCGCACCTTGGCGGGCTTCTGCTGTTCTTCCAGCATGGCCTCGATCTTTTCGCCCAGGCCGCGTGCCGCCAGCCCCAGGTGGGTTTCGAGCACCTGCCCGATGTTCATGCGCGAAGGCACGCCCAGCGGGTTGAGCACGATGTCCACCGGTCGACCACCTTCGTCGAACGGCATGTCTTCGACCGGGACGATGGTGGAGATCACGCCCTTGTTGCCGTGCCGGCCGGCCATCTTGTCGCCGGGCTGCATGCGCCGCTTGACGGCCAGGTAGACCTTGACCATCTTGAGCACGCCGGGAGCCAGGTCGTCGCCGCGGGTGATCTTGTCCTTCTTTTCCTCGAACCTGTCGTCGGCAAGCTTGCGCTGCTTTTCGATCTGGCGCTGGGCCCGTTCCAGCACTTCCTGGGCCTCGTCGCTGCGCATGCGCAGCTTGAACCAGTCGTCGCGCTTGAGGTTCTTCAGGTAGTCCGCGGTCAGCTTGGCGCCCTTCTTGAGCTCGGGCCCCTTGTCGACCACCTTGCCGGTCAGGACAGCCTCGAGCCGGTTGAAGATCGCGTCTTCCATGATCCGCAGCTGATCGTCGAGGTCCTTGCGCACCTGGCGAATATGATCCTTTTCGATCGAGATCGCGCGCGCATCCTTGTCCACGCCTTCACGGGTGAAGACCTGTACGTCGATGACCGTGCCGTCCATGCCGCTGGGCACCCGTTGCGAGGTGTCCTTCACGTCCGAGGCCTTTTCCCCGAAGATGGCGCGCAGCAGCTTTTCCTCCGGGGTCAGCTGGGTCTCACCCTTGGGCGTGACCTTGCCGACCAGGATGTCGCCGGCGCGCACCTCGGCGCCGACATACACGATGCCGGCGTCGTCAAGCTTGCTCAGCGTGTACTCGCCGACGTTGGGGATATCACCGGTGATTTCTTCCGAACCCAGCTTGGTATCGCGGGCCACGCAGGTCAGCTCCTCGATATGGATCGAGGTGAAACGGTCTTCCTGCACCACGCGCTCGGAGATGAGGATGGAATCCTCGAAGTTGTAGCCATTCCAGGGCATGAACGCCACGCGCATGTTCTGGCCCAGGGCCAGTTCGCCGAGATCCGTGGAAGGCCCGTCGGCGAGCACGTCCTTGGTGCGCACCACATCGCCCACCTTCACCAGCGGACGCTGGTTCATGCAGGTGTTCTGGTTGGAGCGCTCGTACTTGACCAGGTTGTAGATATCGACACCCGGATCGTCTTCGCCCACCTCGTCCTCGTTGGCCCGGACCACGATACGCCCGGCGTCGACCTGGTCGATCACGCCGCCGCGCAGCGCAACCGTGGTCACGCCGGAATCGGTCGCGACCAGGCGCTCCAGCCCGGTGCCGACCAGCGGCTTGTCGACTCTCAGCGTCGGCACGGCCTGGCGCTGCATGTTCGAACCCATCAACGCGCGGTTGGCGTCATCGTGTTCCAGGAACGGCACCATGGCCGCCGCCACCGATACGATCTGGCGCGGCGATACGTCGATGAAATCGATCTCGTCGGGCCGTTTCAGGGTGAACTCGCCGAGGTGCCGGCACGGCACCAGCTCGGCGGTGAACTTGCGTTTCTTGTCCAGTTCGGCATTGGCCTGGGCGATCACGTAGTCGCCTTCCTCGATGGCCGAAAGATACGATACGTCGTCGGTGACCTTGCCGTTGACGACCTTGCAGTACGGCGTCTCCAGGAAGCCGTAGCTGTTGGTGCGCGAATACACCGCCAGCGAGTTGATCAGGCCGATGTTCGGGCCTTCGGGCGTCTCGATGGGGCAAAGGCGACCGTAATGCGTGGGGTGTACGTCGCGCACTTCGAAGCCGGCTCGCTCGCGGGTCAATCCGCCCGGGCCCAGCGCCGATACGCGGCGCTTGTGGGTGACTTCCGACAGCGGGTTGTTCTGGTCCATGAACTGCGACAGCTGCGAGGAACCGAAGAATTCCTTGATCGCCGCGGCCACCGGCTTGGCGTTGATCAGGTCCTGCGGCCCCAGGCCTTCGCTTTCGGCCATGGAAAGACGCTCGCGCACGGCGCGCTCGACGCGCACCAGGCCGATGCGGAACTGGTTTTCGGCCATCTCGCCCACCGAGCGAACCCGTCGGTTGCCCAGGTGATCGATGTCATCGACCGTACCGTTGCCGTTGCGGATGTCGATCAATACCTTCAGCACGGCAAGAATGTCGTCGCGATCCAGCGTGCCCGGACCCTCGAGCTCCTCACGCTTGACCCGCCGGTTGAACTTCATCCGGCCCACGGCAGAAAGGTCGTAGCGGTCTTCGGTGAAGAACAGGTTCTTGAACAGGTTCTGCGCCGCATCCTTGGTCGGCGGCTCACCCGGGCGCATCATCTTGTAGATCTCCCACAGCGCCTCGAGTTCGCTGGCGGTGGGGTCGATGCGCAGCGTGCTGGAAATGTAAGGGCCCTGGTCGAGATCGTTGACGTAGAGAATCTCGAAGGACTTGACCTTGTTCTCGCGCAGCGTCTCGAGCAGTTCCTCGGTGATCTCGTCGTTGCACGAGGCCAGCAGCTCGCCGCTTTCCCGGTCCACGATGTTGTGGGCGAGAATCCGGCCGATCAGGTACTCGTCGTTGACGTCCAGGGTCTTGACCCCTGCTTCCTCGATCTGCTTGACGTGGCGCGCCGTGATCCGGCGATCCTTAGAGACGATGACATTGCCCTTCTTGTCGGAAATGTCCGACAACGCGGTTTCGCCGCGCAACCGCGAAGGCACCAGGTCGAGCTTGGCATCGGACTTGCGCAGCGTGATGCGCGACTTCTCGAAGAACGTATCGAGAATCTCCTCGTCTTCCATGCCCAGCGCACGCAGCAGAATCGTCACCGGCAGTTTGCGCCGGCGGTCGATGCGCGTGAACAGGCAGTCCTTGGGATCGAATTCGAAGTCCAGCCAGCTGCCGCGGTACGGAATGACCCGCGCCTTGTACAGCAGCTTGCCGGATGAATGCGTCTTGCCGCGGTCGTGATCGAAGAACACCCCGGGCGAACGATGCATCTGGTTGACGATGACCCGCTCGGTACCGTTGATGATGAACGTTCCGGTTTCGGTCATCAGCGGCAGATCGCCCATGTAGACGTCCTGCTCCTTGACTTCCTTGACCTTCTTGTTGCGTGCGGGGCTGTCCTTGTCGTAAATGACCAGGCGGACCGTGGCGCGCAGGGGCGCGGCGTAGGTCATGCCGCGCAACTTGCACTCGGTGACGTCGAATTCGGGCTTGCCGAGCTCGTAGCTCACGTACTCCAGCGCAGCATTGCCGGAATAGCTTGCAATCGGGAAAACCGAAGACAATGCCCCGTGCAGCCCCTTGAGGTCGCGCTCGCCTTCCTGCCGATCGTCCTGCAGGAACTGTCGATACGAATCGACCTGGGTTGACAAAAGGAAAGGTGCGTCAATAACCTGCACATGCTTTCCAAAATCCTTCCGGATACGCTTTTTTTCGGTAAACGAATAACTCATCGAAATCTCACCCGCACGCTGGTGCAATTGATCCGGGACTTTGCTACGATCGGTCTTGTCGTGACACCCGGAACGGGCCGCGACAACCGCAAATCTTCAGGAAACGGGAACGGGCCGGGCATCATGCGACACCCAGCCCATTCCGGTCTTCACTGCAACCGTGAGGTAATTACTTGACCTCGACAGTCGCGCCTGCTTCTTCCAATTGCTTCTTGAGATCTTCCGCCTCGTCCTTGGCAACGCCTTCCTTGACCGGCGAGGGTGCGCCCTCGACCAGTTCCTTGGCTTCCTTCAGGCCCAGACCGGTGATGCCACGAATGGCCTTGATCACCTGGACCTTCTTGTCGCCGAAACCGGCAAGCACGACGTCGAATTCGGTCTGCTCTTCGGCAGCCGCGGCCTCGCCACCGGCGGCCGGAGCCGCGGCAGCCGCGACCGGAGCGGCAGCGGAAACGCCGAACTTCTCTTCCATCGCCTCGATCAGGTCGACCACTTCGACGACGGTCATGTTGGAAATTGTTTCGAGAATATCTTCTTTTGAAACGGCCATCTTCAGTTACTCCAAAAAGTATTGATCAAATGATTTGTCAGGCAGCCTGCTTGCTGTCGCGCACCGCGGCGATGGTGCGAACAAGCTTGGTATGCGGCTCGGCGAGCGTACGCACGAATTTTTCGACCGGCGCCTTCATGACGCCCATCAGCATGGCAATCGCCTGATCGCGGGTCGGCAGGCTTGCCAGGCGCTCGAGTTCGGAGGCCTGGTAAAGCCTGGCGCCCATGGCAACCAGCCGGACGACGAGCTTTTCATCGTCCTTGGAGAAGTCCTTGATCAGCCTTGCTGCCGCACCCGGATCCTCGATCGAGAACGCGAACAGCAGCGGGCCGGTCAACTCTTCGACCATGCATTCAAATTCGGTACCCTCGACGGCACGCTTGACCAGCGTGTTCTTGGCCACCTTGAGATAAACGCCCTCGTTGCGCGCCCTGGCACGCATTTCGGTCATCTTCTCAACGGTGATGCCGCGATATTCGGCAGCTACGGCTGAGTGCGCGGTCTTGGCCACTTCGGACACTTCCGCGACGACCGCCTTCTTTTGCTCAAGGGTGAGCGCCATTTGCTACCTCCGTCAAGTCGGACGGCCGGAGCATGCTCCGACCTTCCAGCCAAACCGGATCAGACGTCGATCCGGCACCAGTCAGGTGGCCGTTTCCCCGTAACCGGGTAATCGGGCGACACCATCTACGCAGGCGGGCCTTCACCCTTTAGCCGAAACGCATGAAACCGTTCCGGACCTGCGGTCTTGGACGGGCGCGGATCGGAAACCTCCGCGAAACGCCCGTACATCGCCGGGCAGCACCCGGCAGATTCTTCATTCAGCGGCTGCCTAGAGCTCCAGCGTGCCGCTGTCGACGGTAAGCCCCGGGCCCATCGTCGTGGAAACCGCGATCTTGCGCAGGTACTGGCCCTTGGCCGCGGCCGGCTTGGCCTTGACCAGTTCCTGTACCAGCGCTCGCAAATTGCCTTTCAGTGCGTCGACATCGAAGTCCGCCTTGCCGATGGTCGTGTGCACGATGCCGCCCTTGTCGGTGCGGAACTGCACCTGGCCGGCCTTGGCGTTCCTGACCGCCTGCTCGACATCGGTGGTCACGGTGCCGACCTTCGGGTTGGGCATCAGTCCCCTGGGACCCAGCACCTGGCCGAGCTTGCCGACCACGCGCATGGCATCCGGAGTCGCGATGCAAACGTCGAAATCGATCGTGCCGCCCTTGATGGTTTCGGCAAGATCGTCGAAACCGACGATGTCGGCGCCGGCCGCTTCGGCCTTTTCGGCATTCTCGCCCTGGGCGAATACGGCCACGCGCACGTCCTTGCCGGTGCCGTGCGGCAGCACCGTGGAGCCGCGAACGACCTGGTCGGACTTGCGCGGGTCGACGCCCAGGCGTACCGCAACGTCGACGCTCTCGGTGAACTTGACCTTGCTGAGGTCCTTCAGCAACTGCAACGCCTCGTCGAGGGCATACTGCTTGCCGGGTTCGATCTTTTCGCGGATGGCCCGATTTCTCTTCGTCTGCGCAACCATTATTCAGCCCCCTCCACAGTCAGGCCCATGCTGCGGGCACTGCCGGCAATGGTCCGAACGGCGGCATCCATGTCGGCCGCGGTCAGGTCCGGTTCCTTCATCTTGACGATCTCCTCGAGCTGCGCGCGGGTCACCGTGCCCACCTTCCTGGTGTTCGGTTCGCCGCTGCCCTTGGCGATCTTGGCCGCCTTGCGCAGCAGAACGGCCGCCGGCGGCGTCTTGGTGATGAAGGTGAAACTGCGGTCGGAATACACGGTGATCACGACCGGCGTGGGCAGACCCGGCTCGACCGACTGCGTCTCCGCGTTGAACGCCTTGCAGAATTCCATGATGTTGACGCCGTGCTGGCCCAGCGCCGGGCCCACGGGCGGGCTCGGGTTGGCCTGGCCGGCCGGCACCTGCAGCTTGATGTAAGCGCTGACTTTCTTTGCCACTGTATTTCTCCTTCGGGTTCCAACGCCGGGCCATTATCTGCCGCGGCTCCCCGCATTCGGCTTTTCAAGTTCAACCGACCGGGTTCGAGAACCCGTGCCGGCTGTCGATTTTCCGGACCGCGCAAACAACGCGCCCGGAACTGCGAAACCACAGTTTCGCTACAGCTTTTCCACCTGCTGGAAATCCAGCTCCACCGGCGTGGACCGACCAAAGATCGATACCGCCACGCGCAGCCTGCTCTTCTCGTAGTTGATCTCCTCGACGGTGCCGTTGAAATCGTTGAACGGGCCATCGATGACCCGAACCATCTCGCCGGGCTCGAACAGGACCTTCGGCCGCGGCTTGTCGACGCCTTCGGCGACGCGGTTGAGGATGGTGTCGGCTTCCTTCTGGCTGATGGGCGCCGGCTGATCCTGCTTGCCGCCGATGAACCCCATGACCTTGGGAACGTCCTTGACCAGGTGCCAGGTATCCTCGTTCATCTCCATTTCGACCAGCACGTAGCCCGGGAAGAACTTGCGCTCGCTTCTGCGCTTGACGCCCTTCTTCATCTCGACCACTTCCTCGGTCGGGACCAGAACCTCGCCGAACTGGTCCTGCATTCCGGAGCGCTCTATGCGCTCCTTGAGCGACCTCTGCACCTGCTTTTCGTAACCCGAGTAGGCGTGCACGACGTACCAGCGTTTCGCCATTACAGGTCTCCGCCCATGCCGATCAGCCAGCGCACCAGGCCGCCGAACACGGTATCCATGAGAAACAGGATGATCGCGACCACGACCGTCACGGCCAGCACGATCAACGTTGTCTGAAGCGTTTCCTGGCGCGTCGGCCAGACGACCTTGCGTCGCTCGACGTCCACTTCGCGCACGTAGCTCAGCGCTTCGCGTCCCTTGATCGTTTGCGCAGCAACGAACAGCGCCACGCCGACGGCTGCAACCAGGCCGAGAACACGAATCAGGGTCATTGCCTGCCCTTCAAAGTAGACAAAGCCGTAGACGCCCGCCCCGAAGATCAGCGCGGCAAGAATCCACATCACGATGTCGCTTGAAGTATTTTTCTCGGCTGCCATTGAAGACTCTTTGAATTGTGGCAGGCGAGGAGGGACTCGAACCCCCAACCTGCGGTTTTGGAGACCGCTGCTCTGCCAGTTGAGCTACTCGCCTATTAAAAACAGGTTGAAGGTTTAAGGTTAAGGGTTTAAGGAAAAACGAGAACGGCCAGTTACGTGCCGACTTCTCTTTGGACCCGTAAACCTCATTCTGAGTCTGCTCTCCTTAAACCTTAAAACCTAACGACCTAAAGCCTCAAACCCGCGCGCCACATGGCGCGCGTATCGTCATTCGTGAATCTTGGCCACCACGCCGGCGCCGACGGTACGGCCGCCTTCGCGAATCGCGAAGCGCAGACCTTCTTCCATCGCGATCGGCGCAATCAGCTCGACCTGGATCTTCACGTTGTCGCCCGGCATCACCATCTCCACGCCTTCGGGCAATTCCACCGCACCCGTCACGTCGGTCGTGCGGAAGTAGAACTGCGGACGATAACCCTTGAAGAACGGCGTGTGACGCCCGCCTTCGTCCTTGCTCAGGACATAGACTTCGGCTTCGAACTTGGTGTGCGGCGTGATCGTGCCCGGCTTGGCCAGCACCTGGCCGCGCTCGACGTCGTCACGCTTGGTCCCGCGCAGCAGCACGCCCACGTTGTCGCCCGCCTCGCCCTGGTCGAGCAGCTTGCGGAACATCTCAACGCCGGTGCAGGTCGTCTTGGTCGTGTCGTGAATGCCCACGATCTCCAGTTCGTCGCCGACCTTCACGATGCCGCGCTCGACGCGGCCCGTGACCACCGTGCCGCGCCCGGAAATCGAGAACACGTCCTCGATCGGCATCAAAAACGGCTTGTCGGTGTCGCGCTCGGGCTGCGGAATGTAGTCGTCCATCGCATCGACCAGCTTGAGAATCGACTGTGTCCCGATTTCGGACTCGTCGCCTTCCAGCGCCTTGAGCGCCGAACCGGTGATGATCGGCGTGTCGTCGCCCGGAAAGTCGTAGTCGCTCAAAAGCTCGCGCACTTCCATCTCGACCAGCTCGAGCAGTTCCTCGTCGTCGACCATGTCGGCCTTGTTCAGGTAGACCAGGATCTGCGGCACGCCCACCTGGCGGGCCAGCAGAATGTGCTCGCGCGTCTGCGGCATCGGGCCGTCGGCCGCCGAAACCACCAGGATCGCGCCGTCCATCTGCGCCGCGCCCGTGATCATGTTCTTGACGTAGTCGGCATGCCCCGGGCAGTCCACGTGCGCATAATGCCGGTTGTCGGTCTCGTACTCGACGTGCGCCGTGGCAATCGTGATCCCGCGGGCGCGTTCTTCCGGCGCGTTGTCGATCTGGTCGTAGGCACGGAATTCACCACCGCGCGCTTCGGCGCAGACCTTGGTCAGCGCCGCTGTCAGCGTCGTCTTGCCGTGGTCGACGTGACCGATCGTGCCCACGTTGACGTGCGGCTTCGTGCGTTCGAATTTTGCCTTGGACATGCCTTTTGAAACTCCGTGTTCGTTGAAACCCGTTATCACTCGTACATCTGGCGCCGAACGAATCTGATCAGCGCTGCGGTCCCGGCATTCATGCACCCGAACCAGACTCTGGTGCCCACGACTGGACTCGAACCAGTGACCTCTCCCTTACCAAGGGAGTGCTCTACCGCCTGAGCTACGTGGGCGGTTGCTTTCGTTCCCGAACCGCTCGCCTGCCGTTCCACCGAAGCGCGAGAGGCCGGTACCGGCACCCGCCACGAGACGGGAGCTGGAGCGGGTGATCGGACTCGAACCGACATCATCAGCTTGGAAGGCTGAGGTTCTACCCTTGAACTACACCCGCGCAAACTGGTGGAGGGGGCAGGATTCGAACCTGCGAAGGCATAGCCAGCAGATTTACAGTCTGCCCTCGTTGACCGCTTGAGTACCCCTCCGTCGAAACCCTGGCGCGCCTTTCAGATGCCGGCACCCGATCAATTCAAGACGAAGCCCGCAATTGTCGGCCAAAACGGACTCGCAGTCAAGCCCGTGAAGGAAAAATACTGCCGGGAAATCGCCCGTCCGCCGGCGAGGAACAATCAGGCACTGCTGGCAACGGCAAAACTCTCGCCGCAGCCGCATTCGTCGGTGACGTTGGGGTTGCTGAATTCGAAGGTGTAGTTGAGGCCCTGCTGAACGAAATCGACCTGCGTGCCGGCCAGCAGCGGAAGGGCCTCGCGATCGACCAGGATACGGACGCCACGATCCTCGAAAACCTCATCGGAATCTAGAACTTCGTCTGCCAGATCAATGACATAGGCCCATCCGGAACAACCGGTCCGGCGAACGCCCAGCCGCAGTCCGGCGCCCCCTTCGCGCTGGAGGAAGGAATCGACCCGGCGCGCGGCCGCGTCGGTCAGGGAAATCTGTTTATCGGTCATAAAGCAAACCAGTCAAGGCGGGCCCAATGTTCTATTATTCGGGTCCCGCAGCAAAATTTCAAACCCAAACGAGTATTCACATGCCCGAGGCATCGATTCAGACCATTCTGAGCGGCGAAGTTCCGACCGGTTCGCCGCTGACCATCCACGGCTGGGTGCGCACGCGGCGCGACTCCAAGGCCGGTTTTTCCTTCCTCCAGGTCAACGACGGCTCCAGCCTGGACAATCTGCAGGTGGTAGCCGACCAGTCGCTGCCCAACTATGACGGCGAGATCCGCCATCTCACCAGCGGCTGCTCGGTGCGCTGTACCGGCACGCTGGTCGAATCGAAGGGGCGCGGGCAGTCGGTCGAACTCCAGGCCACCGAGGTCCAGGTGCTCGGCTGGGTCGAGGACCCGGACACCTACCCCGTCCAGCCCAAGCGCCACAGCTTCGAATTCCTGCGCAGCGTAGCCCATTTGCGCCCGCGCACCAACACGTTCGGCGCCGTGACCCGGGTGCGCCATGCAACCGCGCGGGCGATCCACGATTATTTCGATCGCAACGGATACTACTGGGTCAATACACCCATCGTCACGGCTTCCGACGCCGAGGGGGCGGGCGAGCTGTTTCGGGTCAGCACGCTGGACCTGGCGAACCTGCCGCGCGATGAGCAAGGCAACGTCGATTTCCGGCAGGACTTCTTCGGACGCGAAACCTTCCTCACCGTTTCCGGCCAGCTCAACGTCGAGGCCTTCTGCCTGGCGATGAGCAAGGTCTACACCTTCGGCCCGACCTTCCGCGCCGAGAACTCCAATACCGCGCGCCACCTGGCCGAATTCTGGATGGTCGAACCGGAGATTGCATTCGCCGATCTCGACGAACTGGGCACGCTTGCCGAAGACTTCCTCAAATCGGTTTTCACCAGCGTACTCGAGCGATCGGCCGACGACATGGCGTTTTTCGCCGAACGCATCGAGCCCGAAGCCGTGAGCCGGCTCGAAAAGCTCATCGCCAGTCCGTTCGTGCGCATGGACTATGCCGAGGCGATCCGGATACTTGAGCGCAGCGGCACGCAATTCGAATACAACCCGGAATGGGGCCTGGATCTGCAGACCGAGCACGAGCGCTACCTGACCGAGCAGCACTGCCAGGCCCCGGTCATCGTGATGAACTATCCGGCCGAAATCAAGGCCTTCTACATGCGCCTCAACGACGACGGCCAAACCGTTGCGGCCATGGACGTGCTGGCGCCGGGCATCGGCGAAATCATCGGCGGCAGCCAGCGCGAGGAGCGCCTGGACGTACTCAGAAGCCGCATGGACGCCGAGCAGCTGGAATCGGGCAACTACGAGTGGTTCCTGGACCTGCGCCGCTACGGCACCGTGCCGCACGCCGGCTTCGGCCTTGGTTTCGAGCGCCTGCTCAACTACATCACCGGCCTGACCAACATCCGCGACGTCATCCCCTACCCTCGCACCCCGGGCCACGCGCCGTTCTGACACGCGCCGGGTTGCAGTAACCCTCTGGTTCGGGGGGCTTCGACGCCGGATTCGACGGGCATCGATCGCTTCAGTTCGGCGCGTGGCGAGGTCTTAAGCGACCGACACCGGCCGAATCCTCGTCATGAAAGATGCTCATGGCCCTGGGAGCCATAACCGAGTCCGGACATGCGCCGCAAATCGCGAATGCAGCCATGGCCACGCACTCGGGACCAGATCTTCCGCAGCGAACCACTTGGTATCCGCCAGCCCGCAGGTCGGCGCGTTCAGCGCCAGCGCGAAGCGGAGTGATTTGCGGACATGCGCCGCAAATCACGCATGCAGCCGCGGCCCAGCGGATGCATAAATAAACAAGTCAAAAAAAGCCCGGCCGAAGCCGGGCTCTTTCCTGAACCTCCGGTATTGAACCGGAAATATTATTCGGCAACCTCTGCCCCGGGTGCGCCCGGCCGGCCGATCAGTTCGACGTAGGCCATGGGCGCCTTGTCGCCGGCCCGGAAGCCACACTTGAGGATTCGGACATAGCCGCCCGGACGTTCCCGGTAGCGCGGCCCCAGCTCGCCGAACAGTTTGCCGACCGCTTCCTTGTCCCGCAGCCGCGCAAACGCGAGACGCCGCTTGGCGACGGTATCCTCACCCGCCATGGTGATCAGCGGCTCGGCAACCCGGCGCAGTTCCTTGGCCTTGGGCAGCGTGGTACGAATCAGCTCGTGCTTGAACAGGCTGGAGGCCATGTTCTTGAACATCGCCTGGCGGTGCGATGAATTGCGATTCAGCTTGCGGCCCGCTTTACGGTGACGCATGGTAATTCTCCTTATACGGTTTCGCGCGCCAGATTCGACGGCGGCCAGTTTTCCAGACGGGTCCCCAACGAAAGATCATGGGCAGCCAGCACGGTCTTGATCTCGGTCAGCGACTTCTTGCCGAGATTCGGCGTCTTCAGCAGCTCGGTTTCGCTGCGCTGGACCAGGTCGCCGACATACTGGATATGCTCGGCTTTCAGACAGTTGGCCGAACGCACCGTCAATTCGAGATCATCGATCGGCCGCAGCAGAACGGGATCGAAGCTCTGCTCGTCGCGCTTTTCTTCGTCGCGATCACGCGAGACGAAATCGACGAACACGGACATCTGGTCAACCAGAATGCCGGCCGAAAGCTTGACGGCGTCCTCGCAAGACATCGTGCCGTTGGTTTCGACATCCAGCACCAGCTTGTCGAGATCGGTCCGCTGTGCCACGCGCGCGCTTTCGACGCTGTATGCGACCCGATTGACCGGGCAGAACGAAGCGTCGAGCTTCAGGCGCCCGATCGAACGCGATTCTTCCTCGTCGAACCGATAGGTCGCTGCCGGCTGGTAGCCGACGCCACGCGAAACCTTCAATTGCATCCGCAGCTTCTGGTTCTTGGTGAGATTGCAGATCACGTGCTCGGGGTTGACGATTTCGACGTCATGGTCAAGCTGAATGTCGCCGGCCGTCACGGGGCCTGCCTTGTCGGCCGAAAGCGTCAAAGTCGCTTCCTCGCGGCTGTGCATGCGCACCGCGACTTCCTTCAGGTTGAGCAGGACCTCGACGATATCTTCCTGCAAGCCTTCCACCGAGGTGTACTCGTGCAGAACGCCTTCGATCTCGGCCTCGGTAATCGCCGCACCCGGAATCGAGGAAAGCAGCACCCGACGCAGTGCATTGCCCAGCGTGTGGCCAAAGCCACGTTCGAGCGGCTCAAGCGTTACCTTGGCGCGACGCTCGGAAAGCTCATCCACGATCAAGCCCTTCGGCTTGAGCATGTTTTCAATCAGTGAAGTTGCACTCGACATGCATGCCTCTCTCGTTTCTACTTGCGATAAAACCCGGTCGATCCGGCCTGTTGGCCAACGATTCGACGATTACTTCGAGTACAGCTCGACGATCAGGTTTTCATTGATATCCGGCGGGAGATCGTCCCGCTCGGGCAGACTCTTGACCGTACCTTCAAGCTTGTCGTTGTCGACTTCGAGCCAGGAAGCTACCAGGTCGAGGTCGCGCGAGACTTCAACCGCTTCCTTGATCCGGAGATGGTTGCGTGCCTTTTCGCGAACCGAAATCCGGTCGCCCGCGCTGATCTGGCAGGAAGGAATGTTGACCACCTTGCCGTTGACCTCGATCAGCCGATGACTCACCATCTGGCGTGCCTGGGCCCGTGTGATCGCAAAGCCCATGCGGTAGACGATGTTGTCCAACCGACCTTCCAGCAGCACCAGAAGGTTCTCGCCGGTCGCGCCCTTGCGCTGCGCGGCCTTCTTGTAGTAATTCCGGAACTGCTTCTCGAGCACGCCGTACATCCGGCGCACCTTCTGTTTTTCACGCAGCTGAAGCGCGTAGTCCGAAAGACGCTGGCGCCGCGCGGCGCCATGCTGCCCGGGCGGCTGCTCCAGCTTGCACTTCGAATCCAGGCTGCGTGCCGGGCTTTTCAGGCCCAGGTCGACGCCTTCGCGCCGGGCCAGTTTGCAGGTCGGTCCAATATATCTAGCCATCGAAAATTCCGTTGTATCCAGTTAGACGCTACGACAAGAAGGCGCTAGACGCGGCGCTTCTTCGGCGGCCGACAGCCGTTATGCGGGATCGGCGTGACGTCCGTGATGTTGATGATCTTGTAGCCAAGCGCATTGAGGGAGCGCACCGAAGACTCTCTTCCCGGTCCGGGACCGTTGACCCGGACCTCCAGGTTCTTGACGCCATAGTCCTGTGCGGCACGGCCAGCATGTTCGGCCGCCACCTGCGCCGCGAACGGGGTCGACTTGCGCGAACCACGGAACCCGGAACCGCCGGCGGTCGCCCAGGAAAGCGCGTTGCCCTGCCGGTCGGTGATCGTGATGATCGTATTGTTGAACGACGCATGCACGTGGGCAATGCCGTCGGCGATGGTCTTTTTGACCTTCTTCTTTCCCTTAGCTGTCTGCTTAGCCATGTTGCCGGTATTCCTTAGCGAATCGGACGACGCGGGCCCTTGCGGGTCCGGGCGTTGGTACGGGTGCGCTGGCCGCGGACCGGGAGGCCTCGGCGATGCCGCAGGCCCCGGTAGCAGCCCAGATCCATCAGGCGCTTGATATTCATGCCGACTTCACGCCGCAGGTCGCCCTCGACGCTGAGGTCGGAAATGGCGTTTCGCAGTTTTTCCTCGTCGGCTTCGGACAGGTCCCGGACCTTGCGATCGACCGGGATCGAGCAACGCTCACACAGTTCCAGCGAACGGGTGCGCCCGATACCATAGATCTGGGTCAGCGCGACCCATGCATGCTTGTTGGGATGCAGATTGACGCCTGCAATACGAGCCATCTCTATTCTCCGTGTAAATCGGGCCAACGGGAAGGGACTCGCCCAGATCCAGTCGACGCAAACCAGCAATTATAGCAGTTTCTGTTGACTTTTCCAATAACCGGCGCGCTCGACGGCGCGCGACTCATCCCTGCCGCTGCTTGTGCTTGGGATCGGAACAAATCACGAAAACAACGCCTCGACGCCGGACCACCTTGCAGTGCCGGCAGATTTTCTTGACTGATGCCTGTACTTTCATTTTCCTGTATTCCTATGCATGCGCCCCGGGCCGTTGGCCTGGAGGCAGTTTTCCCGATCAGCGTCGGACGGTGCCCGACCGCCCGTAGCCCTTGAGATTCGCCTTTTTCAGCAGGCTGTCGTATTGATGCGACATCAGGTGCGCCTGCATCTGCGACATGAAGTCCATGGTGACCACCACGATGATCAACAGCGACGTTCCGCCCAGGTAAAACGGTACGTTCCAGCGCATGCGCAGGAACTCCGGAAACAGGCAGACCGCGACAAGGTAAGCCGCACCCACCGCCGTCAATCGCGTGAGTACATAATCGATGTATTCCGACGTCTGGCGCCCGGGCCGGATGCCCGGTATGAACGCGCCGGACTTCTTGAGGTTGTCGGCCGTTTCGCGCGAGTTGAATACGATCGCGGTGTAGAAAAAACAGAAAAACGCGATCAGGCCGCCGAACAGCAGCAGGTAGACGGGCGAGCCCGGCGTGAGTTGCTGCGCGATCTCCTGGAGCCAGCCGGCCTGGCCGGCCTGGCCAAACCAGGTCGAAATCGTGGCCGGGAACAGCACCAGCGACGAGGCAAAGATGGCCGGAATCACGCCCGACATATTGACCTTCAGCGGCAGGTGCGTCGACTGGTTCTGATACGCCTTGCGCCCCTGGCGCTGTGCGTAGTTGACCGTGATCCGCCGCTGCCCGCGCTCGACGAAGACCACGAACGCGGTGATCGCGAATGCCAGCAGCAGCAGAAACAGCACGGCGATTTCACTCAACTCGCCGGTCCGCGCCAGCTCCAGCGTCGACCCGATCGCCGCCGGCAATCCGGCGACGATGCCGGCGAAGATGATGATCGAAATGCCGTTGCCGATCCCGCGCTCGGTGACCTGCTCGCCCAGCCACATCAGGAAAACGGTGCCGGCGGTCAACGTGACCACCGCGCTGAGCAGGAAGCCCGGCCCCGGAATGATCACGACCGGAAGGCCCGCGCCCGCGCTCTGGCTCTGCAGCGCAGCGGCCACGCCAAACGACTGGAACAGCGCCAGCACGACCGTGAAATAGCGCGTGTACTGGGTGATCTTGCGCCGGCCCGCTTCGCCTTCCTTGCGCAGCTGTTGAAGCTGCGGCACGGCATGGCTCATCAACTGCATGATGATCGCGGCCGAGATGTAGGGCATGATGCCCAGGGCGAAGATCGAAAAGCGTCCCAGGGCCCCGCCGGAGAACATGTTGAACATGTCGACGATGGTGCCCCGCTGCTGGTCCATCAGCTGCAGCAGCGCCTGCGGGTTGATGCCGGGAACCGGGATGAAGGTTCCAAGCCGGAACACCGCAAGCGCTATGAGCACGACCAGCAAACGGTTGCGCAGTTCGGTCATGCGGCCCATGCTCCCGAGCATACCGGCCACTTGTGACGACCCGGAGCCCATTACTCGACCTTGCCTCCGGCAGCTTCAATCGCCTTGGCCGCACCGGCGGTGACCGACAAACCGCGCACCGTGACGGCACGGTCGAGGCTACCGGTGTTGACCAGCTTGACCTTGCGCGTGCCGGCCGGAACGATGCCGGCGTTTTTCAGGCTTTCCAGGTCGATGATTTCCAGTCCGCTGGCGCTGATCTGGTACAGGCGAAGCTCGCGCGTGTCCCGATTGACGCCGGAACGGAAACCGACCTTGGGCAAACGACGCTGGAGCGGCATCTGGCCGCCCTCGAAGCCGCTCTTGGTAAAGCCGCCCGAACGGGCCTTCTGGCCCTTGTGTCCCCGGCCGCCGGTCTTGCCGAGGCCGGAACCGATTCCACGGCCCAGGCGCTTGCGCTCGGTGCGCGATCCTTCGGCCGGTTTGATCGAATTGAGTTTCATGTTCTAGATCCCGTTTATATGCGTCGCTGCCGGACAGTCCCGGCAATCAGAGTTCTTCGACCCGCACCAGGTAATTGACCTTGTTGATCATGCCGCGGATTTCGGGCGTATCGGCAACCTCCACCGTATGATGCAACCGCCTCAGCCCCAGGCCCCGCACGGTAGCCCGGTGTTTGCCGATCTTGCCGCTGGGGCTGCGAACGAGCGTTACGCGCAACTTTGCAGATTTGCTGTTAGCCATGATTTTCCAGAATCTCCTCAACGCTCTTGCCACGCTTGGCCGCAACCGCCTCCGGCGAAGCCATGTCTTCCAGGCCCTTGACGGTTGCCCGCACCAGGTTGATCGGATTGTTCGATCCGACGCTCTTGGCCAGCACGTTCTGAACACCGACCGCCTCGAATACCGCGCGCATCGCGCCGCCGGCGATCACGCCGGTACCTTCGGAAGCAGGCTGCATGTAAATCCGCGAGCCGCTGTGTCGCGACTTGACCGGATGCCACAGCGTCCCGTTGTTGAGCGAGATCTGCTTCATGTCGCGGCGTGCCTTCTCCATCGCTTTCTGGATGGCGAGCGGAACCTCGCGTGCCTTGCCATAACCGAATCCGACCTTGCCGTTGCCGTCACCGACCACGGTCAGCGCGGTGAAGCCGAACTGCCGCCCGCCCTTGACCACTTTGGCCACGCGGTTGACAGCTACCAGCTTCTCGATGAAGTCGTCCGATCTTTCGTTGTCTCTCGCCATCTTGTCTTCCAGAATTCCAGTCAGTTAAAACTTCAATCCAGCTTCGCGCGCGGCATCGGCCAGCGACTTGACGCGACCGTGGTACTTGAACCCGCCGCGATCGAAAGCAACTTCGCTGATGCCTTCGGCAATCGCCTTTTCGGCAATCGACTTGCCCACCACCGCGGCCGCATCGCGCCCGCTGGTCGTCTTGACGTCACCACGCACGGTCGGCTCGACCGTCGAAGCCGTCACCAGCGTTCGATCACCCGTAGCGGTCATGACCTGGGCATAAATATGGCGGCTGGAGCGGAAAACCGACAGCCGCGGCTTTTCGCCGCGGGCAATTCGTGCCCGCGCCTTCCGCGCACGCCGCAATCGGCTCAGATTCTTTTCGCTCATTACTCGTTCCTCTAAAATACTTCGCTCACGAAAACTTCGGTCAGGCCTTCTTGGCTTCCTTCATCACCACGCGCTCGTTGGCATAGCGCACGCCCTTGCCCTTGTACGGCTCGGGGGGACGATAGCCGCGAATCTCGGCAGCGACCTGTCCGACTTTCTGCTTGTCTGCACCGCGAATGACGATTTCGGTCTGACTCGGCGTCTCGACGGTGACACCTTCCGGCACTTCGAAATCCACCGGATGGCTGAAGCCCAGCTGCAGGTTGAGCTTGCTGCCCTGAACCTGGGCGCGATAACCCACGCCGATCAACGACAGCTTCTTTTCGAAGCCATCCGTGACGCCGGTCACCATGTTGTTGATCAGCGCGCGCATTGTCCCGGCCATTGCGGTATTTCCGCCCGGTGCCGCAGTAAAAGACAGCACGCCTTCTTCGTTCGTCATCTCTACCGTCGGATGCAGGTTCAGCGACAGCTCGCCCTTCGGACCCTTGACCCGGATCTCCTGGCCCTGCTGCGAAAACTCGACACCCTTCGGGAGTTCGATTGGATAACTGGCAATTCTCGACATTTCTATGACTCCGTCAGGCCACGGTGCACAGGACTTCGCCGCCGTGCCCCTCTTGCCGTGCGCGCGCATCACTCATGACGCCCTTGGACGTACTGACGACGGCGATTCCAAGCCCGTCCTGCACCCGCGGCAGGTCGCCCGCGCCGAAATACAGCCGGCGACCCGGTTTGCTCACGCGACGCAACTGGTCGATCACGCCCTTGCCACCCTGGTATTTCAACTCCAGTTCCAGCTCCTTGCCGGCGCCTTCGCCTGCCTCGCGGAAGTTCAGGATATAGCCTTCTTCCTTGAGGACTTCCGCGATCGCGAGCTTGGTGCGCGACGCCGGCATCGAAACCGTCTTCTTGCGGACCGACTGCGCGTTGCGAATGCGGGTCAGCATATCGGCGATGGGATCATTCATGCTCATTTTGCGTAACCTCTTTACCAGCTGGCCTTGCGCAGGCCGGGAATATCACCGTTCATGGCAGCTTCGCGCAGTTTGTTGCGTCCCAGGCCGAACTTCCGGTAGTAACCGCGCGGACGCCCGGTAATGCGGCAGCGGTTGCGGACGCGCGCCGGGCTTGAATCCCGCGGAAGTTTCGACAGCGCAAAGATCGCGGCCTGCTTCTCTTCGAAATCCACATCGGGGTCGGCGATGGTGCGCTTCAGTTCAGCGCGCTTGGCTGCATACTTGCCGGCAAGCTTTTCGCGCTTGACGTCGCGCGCTACCATTGATTTCTTAGCCATGTGCTACCTGCTCCTTAACGTGCCCGGAATGGAAAGCCGAACGCTTCCAGAAGCGCCTTGCCTTCGTCATCGCTCTGCGCCGAAGTCGTGATCGCGATGTCCATTCCTCGGATCGCGTCGACCTGGTCGTAGTTGATTTCCGGAAAAATGATCTGTTCCTTGATTCCAAGGTTGAAATTCCCGCGCCCATCGAAGCCCTTCGGGCTGATGCCGCGAAAATCGCGAACGCGCGGCAGCGAGACATTGATCAACCGATCGAGAAATTCATACATGCGCTCGCGGCGCAGGGTCACCTTGGCCCCGATCGGGTAACCGTCGCGAATCTTGAAGCTCGCGACCGACTTGCGCGCCTTGGTCACGATCGGCTTCTGGCCAGCGATCTTGGTGAGGTCGCCAAGCGCCTTTTCGATGATCTTCTTGTCGGCGACAGCTTCGCCCAGACCCATGTTGATCGTGACCTTGTCGATGCGCGGGACCTGCATCACGTTGGCATAGCCGAATTTCTCCTTCAGCTGGCCCGTGACGGTCTCGCGATAAAAATCCTTCAGCCTGCTCATCACTATTCGCCTCAAATATCAACTACTTCGCCGGTGGATCGGAAAACCCGAACCTTGCGGCCGTCATCCAGCACCTTGAACCCGACCCGGTCGCCCTGGTCGGTGGCGGGGTTGTAAAGCATCACGTTCGAAGCGTGTATCGGCGCTTCGCGCTCGACGATTCCGCCCGGCTGCTGCCGCTGCGGGTCGGGCTTGGTATGGCGCTTGACCATGTTGACGTTCTCGACCAGCAGCCTTTCGTTGGCCAGAACCTTCAGCACGTGGCCGCGCTGGCCCTTGCTGCGCCCGGCAATCACGATCACTTCGTCGCCTTTGCGAATCCGTTGCATCACTAAACTCCTTACAGCACTTCGGGGGCGAGCGAAATGATCTTCATGAAGCGCTCGCCGCGCAGCTCGCGAGTCACCGGACCGAAGATGCGGGTTCCTACCGGCTCGAGCTTGTTGTTCAGAATCACCGCGGCATTGCCGTCGAACCGAATCAGCGATCCGTCCCGACGCCGCACACCCTTGCGGGTACGCACGACAACGGCATTGTAGACCTCGCCCTTTTTAACTTTTCCGCGCGGGATCGCGTCCTTGATCGTGACCTTGATCACGTCACCGATGTTCGCATAGCGACGCTTGGAGCCGCCAAGCACCTTGATACACATCACTTCGCGCGCGCCGCTGTTGTCGGCCGCCGAAAGTCTGCTTTGCATCTGAATCATGGTCTGTAGTGCTCCGTTTACTGGGCGCGTTCGACGACTTCGACCACTTTCCAGCTCTTGGTCTTGGAAAGCGGGCGGTCCGGAATGATGCGAACGGTGTCGCCTTCATTGCAGTCGTTCGACTCGTCATGCGCGTGCACCTTGCTGGAACGGCGGACATACTTGCCGTACAGCGGGTGCTTGAGATGGCGATCGAGGCGCACGGTTACCGTTTTGTCCATCTTGTTGCTGACGACCTTGCCCGTTGCGCTGTGTTCGACGCGATTCCTGGTTGAGTTGCTCATGCCTTTTCACCCTGCGAGGTATTCAATACCGTTTTTACCCGCGCGATATCGCGCCGCACCTGGCGCAACTGATGCGGCGACGCCAGCTGGCCCGTGCCCAGCTGCATGCGCAGGTCGAACTGCTGCTTGCGCAGATCGGTCAGCATGCCCTTGAGCTCGTCTGCAGACTTCTGCCTGATTTCACTCGCTTTCATTACAGCGACCTCGCTACCATCGTCGTCTTGACGCTGAGCTTGGCGGCAGCGCGGCGGAATGCCTCGCGCGCGACGTCTTCGCTCACGCCCTGAATTTCATAGATCACCCGGCCGGGCTGAATCGGTGCGACCCAGTATTCCACGTTGCCCTTGCCCTTGCCCATGCGGACTTCGACCGGCTTCTTGGTAATCGGCTTGTCCGGGAACACCCGGATCCACAGCTTGCCCCCGCGCTTGACATGGCGGGTGATCGCGCGCCTCGCGGCCTCGATCTGGCGCGCGGTAATGAACCCGCGCGAGGTCGCCTGCAGCGCATACTCGCCGAAGCTGACCTTGTTCCCCACCTGCGCCAGGCCGCGGTTACGGCCTTTTTGCTGCTTTCGGAATTTCGTGCGTTTCGGCTGCAGCATTTCAGTTCTCCCGACCCGCGCCCTTTCTGGACGACTTCTTTTCCTCGGTCTTCTCGGCGTGCAGATCGAAGACGTCTCCGGTGTAGACCCAGACCTTGACGCCAATCACGCCGTACGTAGTGCTTGCGACCGACGTACCGTAATCGACGCCGGCGCGCAGCGTGTGCAGCGGCACGCGGCCTTCGCGGTACCATTCGGACCGTGCGATGTCGGCGCCGTTCAGGCGACCGCCGACCTGGACCTTGATGCCCTGCGCGCCGAGGCGCATTGCATTGCCCACCGCCCGCTTCATCGCGCGCCTGAACATGATGCGGCGCTCCAGCTGCTGCGCAATGCTATCGGCCACCAGCTTGGCGTCGAGCTCCGGCTTGCGGATTTCGCTGACGCTGACCGCGGTCGGCACGCCCAGGAGGTCGGCGAGCTTGCGGCGCAGGCGTTCGATGTCTTCGCCCTTCTTGCCGATCACGATCCCGGGACGCGCCGTGTAAATCGTGACCTGGGCCTGCTTGGCCGGACGTTCGATGTGCACGCGGCTCACTGCGGCCTGCGCCAGCTCCTTTTCGATGAAACGGCGCGCAAGCAGATCGCTGTTGAGGTTATCGGCGAAATCCTTGCGTTCGGCATACCAGCGCGCACTCCAGTCCTTGGAGATGCCGAGCCGAATTCCGGTTGGATGTACCTTGTGACCCATAATTTTTCCTTATTGCTCCGCTACCGTGACCGTGATGTGGCTGGTCCGCTTCAGAATTCGCGTATACCGGCCCTTGGCCCGCGCACGCCCGCGCTTGAACGTCGGGCCCTCGTCAACCATGATCACGCTGACCTTGAGCTCGTCGATATCGGCGCCGTTGTTGTGCTCGGCGTTGGCCACGGCGCTGAGCAGCACCTTGCGCACGATATGCGCACCCTTCTTGGTGCTGAATTCCAGCAGCTCGTCGGCGCGCTCCACCGGCAGACCGCGGACCTGGTCGGCCAGCAGTCTCGCCTTCTGGGCAGAAATTCGTGCGCCCTTGAGTTTTGCAGTCGTTTCCATTGACTCGTCCTTAGCCTTACTTGGTCCTGCGATCCGCAGCGTGACCCTTGAAGGTTCGCGTCGGCGCAAATTCGCCCAGCTTGTGACCAACCATGTTCTCGTTGATCAGGACCGGCACGTGCTGGCGTCCGTTGTGTACCGCAATCGTCAAACCCACCATGTCCGGCAGGATCATCGAGCGACGCGACCAGGTCTTGATCGGTCGTTTGCTGTTGGCCTCCAGCGCCGTCTGCACCTTTGCGTGCAGATGATGGTCGATGAACGGGCCTTTCTTGAGTGAACGTGGCATTTCTGATTCCTGTCCGTACGGATTACTTGCGCTTGCGCGAGCGTGCGATGAACTTGGTCGTGCGCTTGTTGGTGCGCGTGCGCTTGCCCTTGGTCTGCACACCCCAGGGGGTGACCGGGTGACGGCCACCGGAAGTTCGGCCTTCGCCGCCGCCGTGCGGGTGGTCGACCGGATTCATCACCACGCCGCGGACCGTGGGACGCACGCCCAGCCACCGCCTGGCGCCGGCCTTGCCGAGCTTCTCCAGGTTGTGTTCGCTGTTCGAGACCTGGCCGATGGTCGCGCGGCACTGCGTATTGATCTTGCGCATCTCGCCCGACCGCAGCAGCAGCGTGGCGTAGCGCCCTTCGCGCGCGACCAGCTGCACCGCTGCACCGGCCGAGCGCGCCAGCTGCCCGCCCTTGCCCGGCTTCATTTCAACGTTGTGCAACGTGGTGCCTACCGGAATCGAACCCAGCTTCATGGCGTTGCCGGGCTTGATCGGAGCTTCCGATCCGCTGAGCACTTCGTCTCCGGCACGCAGATTGCGCGGGGCCAGAATGTAACGCCAGTCACCGTCGCTGTACTTGATCAGCGCGATGTGCGCGCTCCGGTTCGGATCGTATTCGATCCGCTCCACGGTGCCCCGGATGCCGTCTTTGTCGCGCTTGAAATCGACCATCCGATAGCGCTGCTTGTGGCCTCCACCCTGATGACGCGTGGTGATGCGGCCATTGTTGTTACGCCCGCCCGTCGACTTCTTGGCCTCGGTCAGCGCCTCCAGCGGCTTGCCTTTCCACAGGTGGTCATGACGAACGGTCACGACGCCGCGGCGGCCCGGAGATGTTGGTTTTGCCTTGACAATTGCCATGGTTATATTCCCGGCTGGTCCTTAATCTGCATTCAACTGTTCGATCGCCTGGCCGGCCTGAACGCGCACATAGGCCTTCTTCCAGTTCTTCTGGCGACCCGGGCGCATGCGGAAGCTCTTGGCCTTGCCCTTGACGTTGACGACGCGGACATCGCTGACGTTGACGTCGAACAGGCCTTCTATCGCCTGACGAATTTCCTGCTTGTCGGCATCGCGTGCGACCTCGAACACGTACTGGTTCGAATCCGCCTGCAGGCGTGCCGTCTTTTCCGAAACGTGCGGCAGGCGCACGATCTGGTACATGCGTTCGCGGTTCATGCCAGCCACTCCTGGATTGCGGTGATTGCGGCGGTGGTCACCACCACCTTGTCGGCGCCGACCAGGCTGACCGGGTCGAGCTGATCGACCGTCACGACAAATACGTGCGGCAGGTTGCGGCTGGCCAGGAACAGGTTGCCGTCCAGCTCGGCGTCCACGATCAATCCGCGCTCGATGTCCAGCTCGCCCAGGCGCTCGGCCAGAAGACGGGTCCGGGGCTCGGCCACCTTGAGTTCGTCGACCACCACCAGACGCTCCTGGCGCACCAGTTCCGACAGAATGGCTGCGATCGCGCCGCGATACATCTTCCGGTTGACCTTGACCGAGTGGTCGCGCGGCGTCGCCGCGAAGGTCTTGCCGCCGCCGCGCCATATCGGGCTTCGGATGGTTCCGGCACGCGCGTTGCCGGTGCCTTTCTGGCGCCACGGCTTGCGGCCGCCGCCGGCAACCGCCGAACGGTTCTTCTGCGCCTTGGTCCCGGCGCGGGCGCCGGCCAGGTAGGACACCACGACCTGGTGTACCAGCGGTTCGGAAAACGGCCGGTCGAATACCGCCTCGTTGACCGAGATCGTGCTGCTTCCGCCTGTTATTGCGAGTTCCATGCTGATCTTCCTTCTGTTACGACTTCACCGACGGACGCACCAGCACATGGCCGCCCGGTGCACCCGGCACCGCGCCGCGAATGAGCAGCAGGTTGCGTTCGGGGTCAACCCGTACGATTTCCAGGTTCTGGGTGGTGACGCGCTCGGCACCCATGTGGCCGGCCATCTTCTTGCCCTTGAATACGCGTCCGGGCGTCTGGCACTGACCGATCGAACCCGGCGCACGATGCGCCAGGGAGTTGCCGTGGGTGGCGTCCTGAGTACGGAAATTGTGGCGCTTGACGACGCCGGCGAAACCCTTGCCCTTGCTGGTGCCGGTCACGTCGACTTTCTGACCGTCGCTGAACCGCTCGACGGTGATTTCACCGCCGACGGCAAAGTCGCCGTCATCGCCGTCCAGACGAAATTCCCAAAGCCCTTCGCCCGGCTCGACGCCGGCGTTGCGGTAATGACCCGCGGCGGGCTGGTTGACCAAAGACGCACGGCGCGAGCCCGTGGTGACCTGGATGGCGCCATAGCCATCGCAGTCCAGCTCGCGAATCTGGGTGATCCGGTTCGGATCCGCCTCGACCACGGTGACGGGCACGGAAGTGCCATCCTCGGTGAAGATGCGGGTCATGCCTCGTTTTCGTCCTACGATACCAATTGCCATGACTGCTCGATCCTTGCTCAGTACAGCTTGATCTGGACGTCCACACCGGCGGCCAGATCGAGTTTCATCAGCGCATCCACGGTCTTGTCGTTGGGATCCACGATGTCCATCAAACGTTTGTGAGTACGAATCTCGTACTGGTCACGCGCGTCCTTGTTGACGTGCGGAGACACCAGGACGGTGTATCGCTCCTTGCGGGTCGGAAGCGGAATCGGACCCCGTACCTGGGCGCCGGTGCGCTTCGCGGTTTCGACGATTTCCTGCGTCGAACGATCGATCAAGCGATGATCGAAGCCCTTCAAACGAATACGAATTCTCTGTTCGGCCATTGCCGTTACGCCTTTAGTCTGTCAAAGAACAAAATTCTTTCCGCCTGCCTTTAGCAGGCTTCCTGCCACGCTAACGGCGCGGCGACTTTCTCAAGTCTGTCGACTTGTCTTTTAGGTCTTGAGTGCTAGGTTTACAAATCTAAAACCTAACGACCTAAAGCCTCAAACCCGCGCGCCACATGGCGCGCGTATCGTCATTCGTGAATCTTGGCCACCACGCCGGCGCCGACGGTACGGCCGCCTTCGCGAATCGCGAAGCGCAGACCTTCTTCCATCGCGATCGGCGCAATCAGCTCGACCTGGATCTTCACGTTGTCGCCCGGCATCACCATCTCCACGCCTTCGGGCAATTCCACCGCACCCGTCACGTCGGTCGTGCGGAAGTAGAACTGCGGACGATAACCCTTGAAGAACGGCGTGTGACGCCCGCCTTCGTCCTTGCTCAGGACATAGACTTCGGCTTCGAACTTGGTGTGCGGCGTGATCGTGCCCGGCTTGGCCAGCACCTGGCCGCGCTCGACGTCGTCACGCTTGGTCCCGCGCAGCAGCACGCCCACGTTGTCGCCCGCCTCGCCCTGGTCGAGCAGCTTGCGGAACATCTCAACGCCGGTGCAGGTCGTCTTGGTCGTGTCGTGAATGCCCACGATCTCCAGTTCGTCGCCGACCTTCACGATGCCGCGCTCGACGCGGCCCGTGACCACCGTGCCGCGCCCGGAAATCGAGAACACGTCCTCGATCGGCATCAAAAACGGCTTGTCGGTGTCGCGCTCGGGCTGCGGAATGTAGTCGTCCATCGCATCGACCAGCTTGAGAATCGACTGTGTCCCGATTTCGGACTCGTCGCCTTCCAGCGCCTTGAGCGCCGAACCGGTGATGATCGGCGTGTCGTCGCCCGGAAAGTCGTAGTCGCTCAAAAGCTCGCGCACTTCCATCTCGACCAGCTCGAGCAGTTCCTCGTCGTCGACCATGTCGGCCTTGTTCAGGTAGACCAGGATCTGCGGCACGCCCACCTGGCGGGCCAGCAGAATGTGCTCGCGCGTCTGCGGCATCGGGCCGTCGGCCGCCGAAACCACCAGGATCGCGCCGTCCATCTGCGCCGCGCCCGTGATCATGTTCTTGACGTAGTCGGCATGCCCCGGGCAGTCCACGTGCGCATAATGCCGGTTGTCGGTCTCGTACTCGACGTGCGCCGTGGCAATCGTGATCCCGCGGGCGCGTTCTTCCGGCGCGTTGTCGATCTGGTCGTAGGCACGGAATTCACCACCGCGCGCTTCGGCGCAGACCTTGGTCAGCGCCGCTGTCAGCGTCGTCTTGCCGTGGTCGACGTGACCGATCGTGCCCACGTTGACGTGCGGCTTCGTGCGTTCGAATTTTGCCTTGGACATTACGTGCTTCCTCTCGCGTTCTTATGCGGTTTTCTTGATGACTTCGTCTGCGACGCTGTTCGGCGCCTCGGCGTATGCCAGGAACTCCATCGAATAGTTGGCCCGCCCCTGGCTCATCGAGCGCAGATCGGTGGCGTAACCGAACATTTCGGCCAGCGGCACATGAGCCCGGATCGTCTTGCCTGCCGGCGCGTCTTCCATGCCCTGTACCAGGCCGCGGCGACGATTGAGGTCGCCCATTACATCGCCCATGTATTCCTCGGGCGTGGCGACTTCGACCTTCATCATCGGCTCCAGCAGTACCGGATCGGCCTTGAGCGCGCCGTCGCGCATCGCCATCGAGCCGGCGATCTTGAACGCCATTTCCGAGGAGTCGACTTCGTGGTAGCTGCCGTCGAACAGCGTCGCCTTGCAGTCGACCAGCGGATAGCCGGCGAGCACGCCGTTCTGCATCTGTTCCTCGATGCCCTTGCCGACGGCCGGGATGTAATCCTTGGGCACGACCCCGCCGACGATCTCGTTGACGAACTCGAAACCGCCACCCTGATCCATGGGCTCCAGGCGGATCTTGACGTGGCCGTACTGGCCGCGACCGCCGGACTGGCGCACGAACTTGCCTTCCGACTCGACCGGCTTGCGGATCGTTTCGCGGTACGCGACCTGCGGCTTGCCGACATTGGCCTCGACCTTGAACTCACGCTTCATGCGATCGACGATGATGTCGAGGTGCAGTTCGCCCATGCCGGCGATGATGGTCTGGCCGGACTCTTCGTCGGTACGCACCCGGAACGACGGATCTTCCTGCGCCAGCTTCGACAGCGCAACGCCCATCTTTTCCTGGTCGCTCTTGGTCTTGGGTTCAACGGCCACCGCGATCACCGGCTCCGGGAACTCCATGCGTTCGAGCGTGATGACGTTGGACGGATCGCACAGCGTGTCGCCGGTGGTCACGTCCTTCAGGCCGACAGCGGCAGCGATATCGCCGGCGTAGACTTCCTTGAGCTCTTCGCGCGAGTTGGAGTGCATCTGCAGCAGGCGGCCGATGCGCTCCTTCTTGCTCTTGATCGGGTTGAACACGGTATCGCCGGACTTCAGTACCCCGGAATAGACCCGGAAGAAGGTCAGCGAACCTACATACGGGTCGGTCGCGATCTTGAACGCCAGCGCCGCGAACGGCTCGCTGTCGTCGGACTTGCGGACCCCTTCCTCTTCGTTTTCGAGGATGCCGCGGATCGCCTTGACCTCGGTCGGATTCGGCATGTACTGGACGATCGCGTCCAGCAGGGCCTGAACCCCCTTGTTCTTGAACGCGGTCCCGCACAGCACCGGGACAATCTCGTTGGCCAGCGTGCCGGTGCGCAGCCCGGAGATGATTTCCTCTTCGCTGAGCTCTTCGCCCTCGAAGTACTTCTCCATCAGTTCCTCGGAGGCTTCGGCGGCCGACTCGACCATGAAATCGTGCGCGGCCTGCGCTTCGTCGGCCAGCTCGGCCGGAATGTCGCGCGCCTCGTAGGAAGTACCCATCTTCTCGGTATCCCAGTACACCGCACGCATCTTGACCAGGTCGATGACGCCCTCGAAGCCTTCCTCGGCGCCGATCGGCAGCTGGATCGGCACCGGGCGCGCGCCCAGGCGACCCTTGATCTGGCCGACCACGCGCTCGAAGTCGGCGCCGGTGCGGTCCATCTTGTTGACGAACGCCATGCGCGGCACGGCATACTTGGTCGCCTGGCGCCAGACCGTTTCCGACTGCGGCTCCACGCCGCCGACGGCGCAGAACACCGCGACAGCACCGTCGAGCACGCGCAGCGAGCGCTCGACTTCGATCGTGAAGTCGACATGTCCGGGCGTGTCGATGATGTTGATCCGGTATTCCGGCCAATCCTTGTCCATCCCGTTCCAGAAACAGGTCGTGGCCGCCGAAGTGATCGTGATGCCGCGTTCCTGCTCCTGCTCCATCCAGTCCATCACGGCATTGCCGTCATGCACTTCGCCCAGCTTGTGCGAAATGCCGGTGTAGAACAGAATGCGCTCCGTCGTCGTGGTCTTGCCCGCATCGATGTGGGCCATGATCCCGATATTCCGGTAGCGTTCGATTGTTGTCTTGCGAGCCACGATAAACTCCAGGCCTTACCAGCGATAGTGAGCGAAGGCCTTGTTGGCCTCCGCCATGCGATGTATGTCTTCCCGCTTCTTGACTGCGTTGCCGCGTTCCTCGGCGGCGTCCAGCAGTTCGCCCGCCAGCCGCTTGGGCATGGACTTTTCGCCGCGCTTGCGGGCGAAGTCGATGATCCAGCGCATGGCCAGCGTCTGGCGCCGGCGCGGACGCACCTCGACCGGCACCTGGTAGGTCGCACCACCCACGCGGCGCGACTTGACCTCGACCGACGGCGCGACTGCGTCCAGCGCCTTTTCGACCAGTTCGATCGGCTCGGCATGCCCGCGCGCCTCGATCTCGTCGATCGCGCCGTAGACGATGCGCTCGGCGACCGATTTCTTGCCGTCCATCATCACCATGTTGATGAATCGGGTCAGCAGCTCGCTGCCGAACTTCGGGTCCGGCAGGATGTCGCGCTGGAAATTTGAGTGCTTGCGGGACATAGATTTTTCCGTTATGAATTCAGTTCAATCCGAGCCGGACTTCAGCTCCTGGGCTTCCCATTCAACTCTTTGGCTTTTTAGCCCCGTACTTCGAACGGCCCTGGCGACGATCGCTCACGCCGGCGGTATCCAGGCTGCCGCGCACGGTGTGGTAGCGCACACCCGGCAAATCCTTGACTCGCCCGCCGCGAATCAGCACCACCGAATGCTCCTGGAGGTTGTGGCCTTCGCCGCCGATGTAGCTCGACACCTCGTAGCCGTTGGTCAGGCGCACGCGCGCGACCTTGCGCAGCGCCGAATTGGGCTTCTTCGGGGTGGTGGTGTAGACGCGCGTGCACACGCCGCGCTTCTGCGGCGACGCTTCCAGCGCCGGCACGTTCGACTTGTACTGCTTCGGGCGCCGCGGCTTGCGGACCAGCTGATTGATCGTCGACATTTTTCCAAACCTTTAGAAAACAAACGACAGACCGATGAATTCCGGTCTGCCGAAGAACGAGAATGTTAGAGGGTTTGGGCGCTTATGTCAACAGTGTGTTGCGATTTTGTGCAACTGAAGGCGAGCCCGCCCGGACCGCGGCGTCGGCGGTGGCGGGCAGGCGCTGCAGCGCCGCGCGCAGCACCTCGGGGCCCGCGCCTTCGAGATGCATGTGCTGGCTCAGATACCGGCGCCAGGCGCGCGCGCCGGGGCGGCCGTGGAACAGGCCCAGCATGTGCCGGGCGATTGCCGCCGGGCGAACCCCGCGCTCGCACTGCGCTGCGGTGTAATCGGCCATTGCCAGCACCGCCTGTTCGCGCGTGGCCACCCCCGGAGCACCCAGCGCGTCGGCCAGTTCGGCCAGCACCCAGGGCGTCTGGTAGGCCGCGCGGCCCAGCATCACGCCGGCGAGCCGGTCGAGCTCGGCGACGGCCCGGTCGGCGCGCTGAATGCCGCCGTTGAGCACGATGCGCAGGTGCGGAAACGATTCGGCCAGGCGGCGGACCCGGGCATGATCCAGCGGCGGGACCTCGCGGTTCTGCTTCGGGCTGAGCCCGCTAAGCCAGGCCTTGCGCGCGTGAATGATGAAGGTATCCACCCCGCTTTCGGCCACGATCGCGACGAACCGGTGCAGGAATCGTTCGCTGTCGTTGTCGTCGACACCGATCCGCGTCTTGACCGTCACCGGCACCGAGACCGCTTCGCGCATCGCGGCCAGGCAGTCGCGCACCCGTTCGGGCTCGTTCATCAGGCAGGCACCGAAGCGGCCCTGCTGCACCCGGTCCGACGGACAGCCACAATTGAGATTGATCTCGTCGTAGCCGGATGCGGCCCCGATTTTCGCCGCCTCGGCCAGATCGGCGGGCTCGCTGCCGCCAAGCTGGAGCGCCACCGGGTGTTCGGCCGGGTCGAAACCCAGCAGGCGTTCGCGGTCGCCGTGAATCACCGCGCCGGTGGTCAGCATTTCGGTATACAGCCGCGCCGACGGTGCCAGCAGCCGGTGGAAATAGCGGCAATGGCGGTCGGTCCAGTCCATCATCGGCGCCACGCAAACGCGCCACGACGACGCGGCGAGCGGCCTGCCTGCAGCACCCGCGGGCATCATGCCGCCGCACCCGGTCCGAGCAGGAACCACCACCCGGCCGCCCCGGCCGCGCCCAGCAGTCCGGCGGCCACCAGCCATTTCCATCCGGAAGCACGCCGCGCCGGCGCCTGGTCGAGCACGCGCACCGGCTTCAGTCCCGGCGCCTGCAGCACGAACCGGCATGTGCCGAACTGGATTTCGTCGCCCGACTGCAGCGCGACCTTGTCGGCCAGCTCGCCGTTGACCCGGGCCTCGCCCGAAGCCTCCAGCACCAGTCCACCGTCGCGCCGCACGATCCTGGCGTGCTCGGCCTTCAGCCCGTCCAGGCGCACATCGGCGCCCGCATCCGAGCCCAGCCGCGTGGACTCGCCGAGATCGAAGGTCTGTCCGGTGTTGGGACCGGACGCGGCTTTGAGGCGGTACTTTGTCAAGATCTAGCCACTTTGTTGCTATGGGCCGCTCGCGCGGGCAAAAACGGACGTCTGGAAAGGCGTAAATAGTAAATTGTAAATGGTAAATGGCAAGCACGAGTTCGCCGAATCCCGGTGGCCAGCGATGGCCCGCGCCTGCCCTTTACCATTCACCACGCCCTTATCATTTTCCATTCACGCTTCAAGATTTGGCGAAGGACCGGCGAAAGCACCTCGTCACAATAGCACCGGCATCGCCGAAACAACTCCGCCGGAGCGGTCACGTCACGTATCGTGGCTGGCGTCGCGGTATTCAAGAATCTCGCGCAACACGGCGGTCGCGTAGCAGCCCGAACGCAGCGAGAACCGCAGTACCAGCGCCGCGTCGCCGTCGAATTCCCAATCCGGGTCGATCACGCGCATGCGCAGCGGCCGGCGCTCGGTGTTGAGGCGGAATCGTGCGAGACCTTCGGCCAGTTCGCGCTCGCGGTCGATGACTTCCTGCTCCAGCGCGGCAACCTCCCCGGTGACGCCCGAATCGCCCTCGCCGACCAGCGGCCCGGTCGGGTGCAGGTCCTGGGCCCTGCAGCGCGCCTGGATGTCGGGGTCGGCGGCATCGGCGGCAAACGTGGAACGGGTGCCGTCGAGCATCACGATTTCGCCGCCGATGACCCGGTCCCAGGTCCCGGCCAGGATCCGCCGTGCCAGCACCTGGTTGAAGATCAGGCTGCGCGCGGCCGAGAGATAGAAGCCGCGCTTGGCCTTGGACGGCTTGCGCCTGAGCTCGCCGCGAAACAGCCGGTGCGCCCGGGCGATGTTGTTGCCCCCGAAACGCTGCTCGCCGAAACCGTTCGGCACCCCAAGCTCGGCGATGCGCTGCAGTCTTTCTTCCAGTTCGCGCCGGTCGCCTGCCAGCGCGCGCACCACGAGTTCGAAACGATTGCCGGCCAGCCGCCCGCGCTGGATCTTGCGGTTGTGCCGGCTGACCGAGACGATGCGCATGCCCTCGTCGCTCCAGCCCGACCAGTCCGGATCTTCGCGGCCCGGCATCTGGATGGAAAACGGCTGGCGGGTGACCGCGTTGCGGTCCTTGAGCCCGGCAAAGCCGACCGAGCGCACCGGCACGCCGGCCAGGCGCGCCAGCCGCTGGGCCACGTCGACGGTATTCATGCCGCGCTTCTCGATGTCCAGCCACAGGTGCTCGCCGTCGCCCGACGGCGCGTAGCCGGTTTCCTCGAAAACGCGGAAGTCTTCCGGCTGCACCCGGATCGTCCCGCTCCCGGCCGGGCCGCCGTGTGCGTATTCCCCGGCCTTGTTCATCGCCCTTCCGCCGCCGGCGCGCCCGAACCGCGTTGCGATGGGGCAAAACGCCGCAGCAGGCGGGCTGGCGAACAACGCCGGGGTTCAACCATCGTCGGAATCGGGCTCACGCCCGGCGTCTGCTTGCGCCGCGCGCTGCTCGCGCGCTTCGGCGTCACGCCGGTCGCGGGCGTCTTCCTCGCGCTGCTGGCGTGCATCGAATTCGCGCAGCGCGCGCGCGTCCTCGGGATCCAGGTCCTCGGGCTCGACGACCAGGAAGAACTCCTCGCCCTCACGGATCAGGCCCAGTTCGGAACGGGCGCGCTCTTCTACCGCGTCCAGGCCGGACTTGAGGTCGCTGACCTCGGCGCCCAGCGCATCGTTGCGCGCCGCCAGCCGGCCGTTTTCCTCGCGCTGGGCCTCGACCCGCGCCTCGAGCTCGGCGACGCGGCCGTACTGCCGCCACACCTGGATCTGCAACAGCACCAGCAATATTCCCAGGACGACAATGATTGTCCGCACGCGCAGCTACCGGTCAGAGAAGCATCAAGTGTAGCGCGCCGACTCCCGGGAGATCGACCACAGTCACCGGTTCGGTCCGGTCATGAAGAGTGCGGACTCATGTCAGCAAACGCTCGAGCACCCGCAGGTAGAGCCCGGGCAGTCGCTCCAGGTCGTCCAGCGCGATCGATTCGTCGACCTTGTGGATGGTGCGGTTGACCGGCCCCACCTCGACCGTCTCGATGCCCAGCGGTCCGAAGAAACGGCCGTCGGAAGTACCGCCGCCGGTATCGGGACGGGGCGACCGGCCCGACTGCTCGCGCACGGTCTCGCTTACCGCTTCCAGCAGCCTGCCGGCGGCCGGGCCGAACGGCGTGCCGGAGATTCGCCAGTCCAGCTTCCAGTTCGCCGGGCGGTCGGCCGGCGCATGCCGCTGGAGCAGCGCGCGCACGCGCTGCTCCAGCGCTTCGGCCGTCGAGTTCGGGTTGTGCCGGAGATTGAACAGGACCTCCAGGCGGCCCGGGGTGACGTTATCGGCCCCGGTGCCGGCGCGCACGTTGGAAATCTGCAGCCGCGTGGGCGGGAATGCATCGTCGCCGTCGTCGAATTCCAGCGCCGCCAGCGCGGCCAGCAGCGGTGCGGCCTGGTGGACCGGGTTGTCTTCGGGGCGGGCATACGCGGTATGACCCTGCTCGCCCCGGACGGTCAAACGGGCCTGGATGCTGCCGCGGCGGCCGATCCGGATCACGTCGCCCAGGCGGTCGCTGCTGGAGGGTTCGCCGACCAGCACGTGATCGGGCAGCAGGCCGCGCGACTCCAGCGCGGGCACCACGCGCCGCACCCCGTCGGCCGCCACGCCTTCTTCGTCGGAGGTCAGCAGGATGGAGAACCGGCCGGCGTGGTCCGGGTTCTCCTGCAAAAAGCGTTCGGCGGCAATGACGAAGGCAGCCACCGAGGATTTCATGTCGGCCGCGCCACGCCCGAAAAGCATGCCGTCGCGGATCTCGGGTTGAAACGGCGGCGAGCTCCAGGCGTCTTCCGGGCCCGGGGGCACGACGTCGGTATGGCCCAGCAACAACAGATGCGGCCTGCCCTCGCCGTGGCTGGCAAGAAGATTGTCCACCTCGCCGAAGCGAAAGGATTCGACCCGCATGCCGGCCGCTTCGAGCCGCTCGGCCAGAAAACGCTGGCAACCGGCGTCGTCGGGCGTGATCGAGACTCGCTCGATCAGGGCCCGGGCCAGGTCCAGCACCGCGGCGCTCATGCCGTGTCCAGCCAGTTCCGCAGATCGTCGTCGAACCCGACCCGGACCTCGCCGGCGCGCTCGAACACCGGGCGCTTGATCAGCGTCGGGTGTTCCAGCAGCGTGTCGAGCAGCTCCGGCGAATCCAGCGCCGGGCGCCGTCGCGCTTCGAGGCCGCGCCAGGTCGCCGAGCGCCGGTTGACCAGGCGTTCGGCGCCGACGGCATCCAGCCAGCGCCGCAGCGCCGTGCGGTCAGGCGCGGCCTCGCGAAGGTCGTTCCAGGCGTAATCGATGCCGGCCTGGTCCAGCCACTTGCGCGCCTTGCGGCAGGTATCGCACGCCTTTATCCCGTGGACATTCAGGTCCGGGGACATCCGGTTACGACTCGTCGCCGATTTCGCGCTCGAACGCCTTTTTCGATTCATGCCGGAGGTCGCGCCCTTCGACCAGGTAGACGATGTATTCGCCGACGTTCTTGCAGTGGTCGCCGATGCGCTCCAGCGACTTGGCCACCAACAGCGCGTCGAGTACCCGCCGGATGTTGCGCGCGTCTTCCATCATGTAGGAGTAGTACTGGCGGAACACCGCTTCGTAATCCTGGTCGACCTTGCGATCCTGCTGCAGGATCTCCAGCGCCACCTCCGGCGCCATGCGCGTGAAACCGTCCAGGCTCTTGCGCAACATCTCCAGCACCATGTGGCCCATGCGCTCGAGCTCGCGGTAGTCGTTGCGCGGGCGCTGGTAATCGGCCAGTGCCATTGCCCAGCGCGCGATCTTTTCGGCCTCGTCGCCGATGCGCTCGAGGTCGGAAATCGCCTTGATGATGGCGAACACCAGCCTGAGGTCGCTGGCCGTGGGCTGGCGCCGGGCGATGACCAGGTTGCATTCTTCGTCCAGGCGCTTTTCGATCTGATTGACCTGGTCGTCGGCCTCGATGACCCGCATGGCCAGATCGCTGTCGCCGGTAACCACGGCCTGTACCGCGTTTTTCAACATCTCCTCGACCATGCCGCCCATGGCCATCATCTTCTGTCGCAGGTTTTCCAGTTCCTGGTTGAACTGGTTCGAAATGTGCTGATCGAAACTTTCCATCCTGTTGCTCCGGAAATCGGACAAAACGGCTGGCGCGCAATTATCGCGCACTGGGGCTGCGGTCAACCGTAACGCCCGGTGATGTAGTCCTCGGTCGCCTTGCGCCGGGGATTGGTGAACAGCCTGGCGGTATCGTCGAACTCGATCAGCTCGCCCATGTACATGTAGGCGGTGAAATCCGATACGCGCGCGGCCTGCTGCATGTTGTGTGTGACAATCACGATCGTGTAATCGTTCTTCAAATCGGCGATCAACTCCTCGACCTTGGCCGTGGAAATCGGGTCCAGCGCCGAGCACGGCTCGTCGAGCAGGATGACCTCCGGCTCGATCGCGATCGCCCGGGCGATGACCAGTCGCTGCTGCTGGCCGCCCGACAGCCCGAACGCGTTGTCGTTCAGGCGGTCCTTGACCTCGTCCCACAGCGCGGCGGCGCGCAGCGCGCGCTCGACCACCTCGGCCAGCTTGCGCCTGTCGTTGACGCCCTGAAGCCTGAGCCCGTAGGCGACGTTCTCGAAAATGGACTTCGGAAAGGGGTTGGGCTTCTGGAACACCATGCCGACACGCCGGCGATGCTCGGCCACGTCCACGTCCCTGGCGTGGATATCCTTGCCGTCGATCAGGATCTCACCGTCGATGCGGCAGATGTCGATCAGGTCGTTCATCCGGTTGAAGCAGCGCAGCAGCGTCGACTTGCCGCAGCCGCTGGGTCCGATGAAGGCCGTCACCCGATTGTGCGCGATCTTGAGGTTGACGCCCTTCAGCGCCTGTTCGGTGCCGTAGTACAGGTCCAGGTCGCGCACCTCGATGCTGACCTTCTCGCGCGCGATTTCCAGGGCCTGGCGGTTGTCGTCGAACATCCCGGACGAAACCGTGGGCGCGGGCGTGGCTTGTTCGTTCATGGCAGCGTTTTCCATCTCGTTGTGGCCGTCAATCGCTTTCGGCGCGATATTTCTCGCGCAGGCGATTGCGGATCGCGATTGCAGAAAGATTGAGGATCAGGATCAGCAGCACCAGGGTCAGCGCCGTAGCGTAGACCAGCGGGCGGGCCGCTTCGACGTTGGGGCTCTGGAAGCCGACGTCGTAGATGTGGAAACCCAGGTGCATGATCTTGCGCTCCAGGTGCACGTAGGGAAATTCACCGTCGACCGGCAGGCTGGGCGCGAGCTTGACCACGCCGACCAGCATCAACGGCGCCACCTCGCCTGCCGCACGCGCCACGGCCAGGATCAGCCCGGTCATCATGGCCGGCGCCGACAGCGGCACGACCACCTTCCACAGCGTCTCCCACTTGGTCGCGCCCAGCGCCAGCGAGCCCTCGCGAATGGTGCGCGGAATCCGCGCCAGGCCTTCCTCGGTCGAAACGATCACCACCGGCAGAGTCAGCAGCGCCAGCGTCAGCGAGGCCCAGAACAGGCCGGGCGTGCCGAAGGTCGGCGCCGGCAGGCGCTCGGGATAGAACAGGTCGTCTATCGTTCCGCCCAGCAGGTAGACGAAAAAGCCCAGGCCGAACACGCCGAACACGATCGACGGCACGCCGGCGAGGTTGTACACCGATACGCGGATCAGCTTCAGGACAACGCCCTGGCGAGCATACTCGCGCAGGTAGATCGCGGCCAGCACGCCGAACGGGGTGACCAGCACCGACATGATCAGCACCATGGTCACGGTGCCGAAGATGGCCGGAAAAATGCCGCCCTCGGTGTTGGCCTCGCGTGGATAGCCGGACAGGAACTCGCCGATGCTGTGGCCGTAGAAGCCGATCTTGCCGAAAAGCCCCATCGCGTTGTTGCGCGAAGCGCGCACGATGTTGTTGAGCTGGATGCGCACCTCGCGGCCGGCGGCCGTTTCGGCGACCAGCACATCACGCTCGCTTTCTTCCATCAGCGCACGCCGCTCGGCCTGGATATCCTCGTACTGGCGGTCAAGCTCGGACTGGCGCGCCAGCAGGTCGGCCTGCGCGGCGGTCAGCGCGTGGCCCGAAACGTCGCGCAGTTCCAGCGAGCGACGCTCCAGTCGCAACGCCTCCAGCTTGCGGTTGATGCGACCGATCTCGACGCGCTCGAGCGTCTCGATGCGCTGATGCAATCGATTCGCCCGCGCAATCGCATCCTGCAGCTGCGGCCACAGCGCTTCCCCGTCGGCGGTGACCTGGCCGTCGCGTTCGAGCGCCTGGCCGAAGCCGTAGAAATTGCCCCATTCGCGCCGCTCGATCCGGAGCGCGTCTTCGGGATAGTTCAGTTCGCCCAGCGCCGAGTCCAGGTACCAGACGAAGTCCCGACCGTTGAGATCGCGGTTGCCGACCTTGACCAGGTGCCGGGTAACCAGTTCCTGGTCGGCGGGGATGTCCTGACCGGATTCGCGAACGCGCTGCGCCGGCAGGGTCTCGGAACGGACCATCACGCCGAGCACCTGCCGGGTCTCGCCGGCAGGGGTGGTCGCCGTCGTGCTGAGAATGGGCGACGGCCAGAAATGGCCGAACCCGCGCACCGCGATCAGGGTCAGCAGGCCGACGACCATGATCAGCGAAATGGCCAGGCCGCCGCCGATCAGCCAGATCCACGGATCGCCGGACTTGAACCACTGCCGCATCGAGAGTGAGTTGCTTGGCATCATCTATAGGCTGCTGTAGCGTTCGCGCAGACGCTGGCGGACCACTTCGGCGATGGTGTTGACCGTGAACGTGATCACGAACAGCACCAGGCCGGCGAGGAAAAGAATGCGGAAATGCGTCGAGTTCACGGCCGTTTCCGGCAGTTCCACGGCGATGTTGGCCGAAAGCGTGCGCATGCCCTCGAAGATATTGAAATTGAGCACCGGGCTGTTGCCCGTGGCCATCAGCACGATCATGGTCTCGCCCACGGCGCGCCCGAAGCCGATCATCACGGCCGAGAAGATGCCCGGACTGGCCGTCAGCAGCACCACGCGCGTGACCGTCTGCCACGGGGTCGCGCCCAGCGCCAGCGAACCCTGGGTCAGGTGCCTGGGCACCGTGAACACCGCGTCCTCGGCAATCGAGAAGATCGTCGGGATCACGGCAAAACCCATCGCGATGCCGACGACCAGGGCGTTGCGCTGATCGTAGTCGATGCCGACGTCGGTAAACCACTGGCGCATCGAGCCGTCGAAGAACCAGACCTCGATCAGCGGCGATAAAGAGACCAGCCCCCAGACCACCAGCGCGATGACCGGCAGCAGGATGGCCGCTTCCCAGCCCGGCGGCACGGCCAGGCGCAGCGACTGCGGCAACCGGCTGAAGCCCCAGGCAACAAGCAGGAACGACAGCGGCAGCCCGACCAGGATGGTAAAGACCGCCGGAATGTGATTTTCCAGGAACGGCGCCAGCCAGAGGCCGGCCAGGAAGCCGAGGATCACGGTCGGCAGCGCTTCCATCACCTCGATGGTTGGCTTGACATAGCCCCGGAGCTTCGGCGCCATGAAATAGGCCGTGTAGATGGCGCCGGCAATCGCCAGCGGCATGGCGAACAGCATCGCGAAGAATGCCGCCTTCAGCGTGCCGATGGTCAGCGGCACCATCGAGTACTTGGGCTCGAAGCTGTCGCTGCCGGACGACGCCTGCCAGACGTATTCCGGATCCTGCCGGCCCTCGTACCAGACCTTGCCCCAAAGGGCCTTCAGCGATGTCTCCGGATGCTTGTTCCAGACATCGAAGCGCGTAATCGTACCGCTGTCGTCCTCGACGATGATCTGGTCGTCGACCGGCGAAATGCCGACCGCGCGCAGCGGGACGTCGCTGACCTGCTCCAGATACAGGGTGCGCGCGGAAGTGCCGTAATGCAGCCCCAGCCCGCCGGCGTCGTCGACGACCGCAAAACCCTTGCGCGTGTACTCGGGCTGAATCCGGGTGATCGCGCCCGGATGGCGATCGAAGTCGCGCACCCGGGCGAGGCTGAAGATGTTGTCGCCGGCCGTGGCGCGTTCGTCGCGCACCAGGAACCACTGGCTCAGCCGACCTTCGGAAGTGCCCACGATCATCGAGAAGGTCCCGTTGAGCATCTTGACCTCGGTCACGCGCTCGTCGCCTTCCACCGCGCTGGCCAGGTCGCGCAGCACCGCCGAGCCCGGGTTCGCGATATCCCAGTACATCAGCTGACCGTCGTCACCGACGCCGATCAGCGACCACAGGTTCGAGGTCAGCTGGAGTTCGCGCAGCGCGCCCGGCGGGCTCGGAACCATCGATGCCTGCCGTTCCACCTCGGATTCACCGGTCAGGAAAGAGGTCTTGGTCTCGAAATGCACGAACAGCAGCCGGCCGTCTTCGGTCTGCGCCGCCAGGCCGGTATCGCCGTTGCGATCCCGCTGCACGGCCAGCGTCGCCAACGCCCGGCCCTCGTCGTCGATCGTCACCGGCGCCGGGCCCAGCGGGAATTCGGGCGCCGGGCGCACGCTGCGCTTGCCGTCGTTGAACTCGAGCCGGGTCTCGTGATCGACCACGATCGCGGTTCCGTCCGACAGTCCATAGGCCACGCGCCGGCTGCGCGGCTCGCCGAACGCCATCGACTCGATGGTCACGCCGTCGGGCACGGCCATCTGCACTTCTTCCAGCAGTCGGCCGTCCTCGAGCATGAAGTAGCTCAGCCGGCCTTCGGCGGAATGGCGCATGCCGAGCGTGTCGTAGCGTTCCAGCGCAAGCACCGGATCCTCGCCAGCGGCCGCCGACGGTGCGGTGAACTGGTTGGCCCGTTCCACCGACGCGCCGCGAAACATCGGCACCACCTCGCTGAACAGGTAGACGAAGATCAGCGCCAGCGCCACCACCACGCCGCCGCCGCCGGCGCGCACCGTCCACGCCGCAGCGGTGTCGGCCAGGTAACGCAGCCGCCGCCGGCGCGCCATGGTGTCCGCGCTGGGCAGATAGCTCTGCCCCGACTGCAAGCCGCTGTCCTTCGAAGCGCTCACGCGGCCAGCTCAGCCTGCTGTCGTGAAATGTTCGATCCCACCCGGCGTCTCGGCTACAGGTCGAGCTCGTTGCGGATCCGCTCGGCCACCGGCGCCGGCAGCGGGATGTAGCCGTCGCGCACCACGACTTCCTGGCCCTGCTTCGAAAGCACCAGGCGGAAGAATTCGCGTTCCAGCGGCGACAGCGGCTCGTTCGGCGTCTTGTTGACGTAAACGTAAAGCAGCCGGGCCAGCGGATACTCGCCGCTTGCCGCGGTCTCGCCGTTGGGCTCGACGCACTCGCCGCCCTGCTCGCGCGAAAGTTCGAGCGCCTTGATGCCGGAGGTCATGTAGCCGATGCCGGAATAACCGATCCCGTTGAGCGACTCGGTCACGCCCTGCACGACCGAGGCCGAACCCGGCTGCTCGTTGATTCCGGGCTTGAAGTCGCCGCCGCAAAGCGCGTTGTCCTTGAAAAAGCCGTAGGTGCCCGACACCGCGTTGCGGCTGTAGAGCGAGAAATCGCGGTTGGCCCAGGCGCCCTCGAGGCCCAGGTCGCCCCAGCGGTCGATGCCGTCGGCCAGGCCGCAGCGCCGGCCGACCGAAAAGATTGCATCGACTTCGGGAATCGAGATGCATTCGAGCGGATTGTCCTTGTTGACCATCACCGCCAGCGCGTCGATCGAGGTGCCCACCGGGGTCGGCGGATAGCCGTGCCGGTCCTCGAACGCCTGCACTTCGCTGGAGCGCATCATGCGGCTCATCGGGCCGAAGTTGGCCGTGCCTTCGGTAAGCGCCGGCGGCGCGGTGGACGATCCGGCGCCCTGGATCTGGATCTTGACGTTGGGGTAGAACTTGGCGAATTCCTCGGCCCACAGGGTCATCAGATTGTTGAGCGTGTCCGAACCGATCGACGACAGGTTGCCGGAAACGCCCGAGACCGGCTCGTATTCCGGCAAGTCGGGATCGACTTCGGTCTGGGCGGCGGCCGAGAACGCGGTGGACGCCAGCAGCACACCGGCGCAGAGATACCTGAATTTCATCATGTTTGGACCTTTTGAATGCGTATGGAAAAGGTAGCGTGCCCGGGTTACGGCTTCATGACGCCGGCACGGGCCGTTTTTCAGCCAGGCTCCGGATTCAACTGCGGTTCCCGCAGGACTGATCGGAACCTGGACGGCGCGTGCGATGATGTGACAAGAATATTACACTTCGATGACGGATTCTGCGGAAGTCATGCGACCGACTTCAGGTCGCGCAGCCGGGACGCCGGAAACACGCAACAGAACTCGCTGCCTTCGCCGGCCTCGGAATGGATGCGGAGGCGTGAATCGTGGCGCTGCAGCACATGCTTGACGATTGCCAGGCCGAGCCCGGTCCCGCCCTGAGACCGACTGCGCGACGGATCCACGCGATAGAAGCGCTGGGTGATGAACGGCAGGTGCTTGGCGTCGATGCCGATGCCGTCGTCGGCCACGCAGAAGCGTGCGCTGCCGTCGGCTTCACGCCGCCACCGGATCCGGATGCGGCCACCGGAGTCGGTGTAGCGCACCGCGTTGAACACCAGGTTGGAGAACGCGCTGTAAAGCTCGTTCTCCAACCCGGCCAGCCCCAGCGACTCATCGAGGTCGGCCTCGATGGTACGCTCGCCGCCGCACTGGGCCAGCGCTTCGTTGCGCACCCGCCGCACCACCTCGGCCACGTCCACTGGCTGTTCATCCGGTTCGCCGGGAGCATCGGTTTCCAGCCGGGACAGCTCGAGCAAATCGTTGACCAGGGTGGTCATGCGACGACACTGGTCCTGCATTTCATCCATGGGGCTGGCCCAGATCTCGGGAATCTCCTCGTCCTCGCGCATGCTCTCCAGGTAGCCGCCGAGCACCGTCAGCGGCGAGCGCAGTTCGTGCGAGGCGTTGGCGACGAAATCCCGGCGCATGTTTTCCAGGCGCTGCAGGCGAGTGACGTCACGGATCAGCATCAGGTACTGGCCGCGGCCGTAAGGCACGACCCGGATCGAAAGGCGGCCGCCCAGGTCCATGGGCGAATCGATCTCCACCGGCCGGCTGAAATCGCCGTCGCGCATGAAGCGCTCGAAGGCGGGTGCACGCACCAGGCTGGTCACCGGCTGGCCGATATCGCGGTTTCCGGCCAGCCCCAGCAGCCGCACCGCGGCGCTGTTGAACCAGCTGATCCGGCGATCGGCGTCCAGCACGATGGTGCCGTCCGGCATGGCGCCGGTGGACTCGCGGAATTCGCGGATCACGCGCGCCAGTCGTTTCTTGCGCTTGGCGTAGCGCCGCTGCATCCGGTAATAGTGCTCGAATACCTCGCCCCACACGCCCCAGGATTGCGGCGGCTGGGTTCGCCGTCCGTTGCGCAGCCAGGATTCCAGCCGATGCATCTGGGTGATATGGCGCAAGCCGGTCGCCACCAGCGCCAGCGCAATCCACCAGCCAAGCACCCCGCCGAAGATCAGCCAAACCAGGACAGCCAGTGCGACCCACAAGGCCGGCAACAGGAATTCGGCGAGCCAGGCGGCTCGCATCAGCCTGCGGCGTCCGGCGAGAACCGGTAACCCGCGCCGCGCACGGTCTGGACGAACGTGCCGCAGCCGAACGGCGCCAGCGCCTTGCGCAACCGGAGCACGTGGACGTCGACGGTACGCTCTTCGACGTAGACGCCGCCGCCCCAGACGTGATCGAGCAGCTGCGAACGGCTGTAGACCCGGTCCTGGTGGGTCATGAAGAACTTGAGCATGCGGTATTCGGTCGGCCCCAGCTCGACCGGCTGGCCGTCGGCCATGACCCGATGCGAGGCCAGGTTGAGCGCCAGCTTGCCGGCCCTGACCTCTTCTTCCGCCCCCTCCGGCGCAGCCCGGCGCAGCACGGCGCGGATCCGCGCCATCAACTCGCGCGCCGAAAACGGCTTGGTGATGTAATCGTCCACCCCGCTGTCGAGCCCGCGCACCTTGTCGTCCTCGGTCGTCCGGGCGGTCAGCATGATGATGGGGATGTCGCGGGTGAGCTCCTCGCGGCCCAGGCTGCGCGCCAATTCGACGCCGCTGGCGTCGGGCAGCATCCAGTCGAGCAGGATCAGATCCGGCTGCCGGTCGGCCACCTGCACCCGGGCCTGCTGGCAGTCTTCGGCCTCCAGCACCTCGAAACCCGACCGCGAGAGATTGAAGCGGATCATGTCGCGAATGGCGGCGTCGTCTTCGACCACCAGGATCTTCTTTTCCATCGGCTTGCTCATGCGGATTCGGCCCCGGCGATTACACCAATGTCATATGACCAATACATGACAGTCGCTGGGCATCACGCGCCCGCGAAGTAAGCCTTGTGCATGCACTCGATTTCCGCGGCCAGGCGCTCGCGCAGGAACGCCGGTGCGACGACCTCGGCGTCGCCGCCATAGCGCAGGACATCCATCACCAGCTCGCGGCTGGAACCGAACGGCAGCGTCAGGCGCAGCGTGCCGTCGGACTCGAACGCCGTCTGCTGCTCCGGGTGCCACTGCTCCTCGGCCGCCCAGCGCGCGGCTTCGGCCGTAAAACGGATCTCGGCGGTATGCTCCGCCGGCCCGGAAAATATACCGTAGGCCTGGTCGAAGTGCGCGTGCAGGTCGTGTGTCGGAATACGCTCGCTTGCGCGCTCCAGCGGCGTCAGCTCGGTGACGCGCTCGACCGCGAAGCTGCGCAGCCCTTCGGCCTGGTGGCACCAGGCGTCCAGGTACCAGCGGTCGCGGTAGGCGGTCAGCCGCTGCGGCGAGATTTCGCGCTCGCTGACCGCATCGCGCCGGCGGCCGTGGTAGCGGATGCGCACACGGTGGCCGGCGAAAAGCGCGCGCAGCAGGTCCTCGAACAGCCGTCCCGGCACCGGGCGCCCGGCGTCGTGGCGGATATGCACGCGCTCGGGGTGGGCCGAGAAATCGAGACCCTCGGCGTCGATCAGCTGCGACATGCGCTGCTGCAGCTGGTCCAGCTCGTCCTGCAGCAACCCCGGCTGCACGTTGGACAGGATCTGGCGCGCGGTCAGCAGCGCCTGCAGTTCTTCCGGGCTGATCCACAGACCCGGCAGCTCGAAATTGCCGGCCAGGCTGCGATCGTAGAAGTAGTGCCGGCTTTCGGGGTCCTGCTCCAGGGGCGCGCCCAGCACATCGCGTAGCTCGGCGATCAGCCGGTACAGCGTGGCCTGGCTGCAGCCCAGTTCTTCCATGAGGTGCTGCCGGGATACCGGTGTTCGGCGCTGGCGCAGGATATCGTGCAGGTGGTAGAGTTTCTCGCGCCGCGACATGAATTTCAGCCAGCCTTGTGTGCGTGCCGGCAGCGACTGCAGGTGCCGTAGACCTCCAGCACCTCGCGCGACGGCGTGAAGTCGGCCTCGCGCGCCATCCGCGCCAGGTCTTCGGACAGCCGGTTTTCCGCCATCTCCTTGACTGCGCCGCATTCCTCGCAGATCAGGAACTGCCCATGGTGCTGATGGCGCGGATGAAAACAGCTGACGAACGCGTTCAGCGTTTCCAGCCGATGGATGAAATGATGCTCGAGCAGAAACTCCAGCGCACGGTAGACGGTGGGCGGCGCGGCGTTGGGCTGCTCGGACTTGAGCTGGTCGAGCAGATCGTAGGCCTTCACCGGCCCGTCGGCCTGGAGCACCAGCTCGAGCACGCGACGGCGCGTCGCGGTCAGGCGCAACTGGTCGCGCGCGCAACGCTGCTCGACTTCCTCGATGACGCGCTGATTATGCATGCCTACAGTTTACCGCAAAGCCGTGTTGCGGCCCGCGCGTCAGCCGCTTGCCGCGGCCCGCTCGGCGATGAATGCCAGCGCCCGGTCGATGCGCGCCAGCGCCCGGTCCCGGCCGACCAACCACAGCGTCTGGTCGATCGAAGGCGACTGGCCGTGGCCCATCAGCGCCACGCGCAGGGGCTGGCCGATCTTGCCCATGCCGATTTCGAGCGCTTCGGCGGTGGCGCGAACCGCCTCGCCCAGCGCCTCAGGGGTCCAGGGAGCCTCGGCCAGCCGCTCGCGGACCGCCTGGAGCGGCGCCGCGGCCACGGGGCGCAGGTGCTTCCTGGCCGCGCCGGGTTCGAATTCGTCGAAATCGGCGTAGAAGGGCCGGCTTTGCTGCACCATCTCCACGACCGTCTCGCAACGCTCGGCCTGGACCTTGACGAGATCGGCCGCAGGCGGCCCGCCGGCCGGGTCCAGGCCGGCGCGCCGCAAATGCCAGTCCAGTTCCGGCGCCACGCGCTCGGCCGGCGCGGTCCGAAGATAGTGCTGATTGAGCCAGTTCAGTTTCTCGACGTCGAAGCGCGAAGCCTTGCGGTTGACGTCCTCGATGCGAAACAGCTCGATCAACTCGGCGCGCGAGAAGTGCTCGCGGTCGCCGTGCGACCAGCCCAGGCGCGCCAGGTAGTTGACCATGGCGTCGGGCAGGTAACCCAGCTCGCGCCAGGCCATCACGCCGACCGCGCCGTGGCGCTTGGACAGGCGCGCGCCGTCGTCGCCCAGGATCATCGGCACGTGCGCGAACTCGGGGGCTTCCGCGCCCAGCGCATGGTAGAGGTTGATCTGGCGCGGCGTATTGTTGATGTGGTCGTCACCCCGGATCACCAGGTTGATGCGCATGTCCAGGTCATCGACAACGACCGCGAAATTGTAGGTCGGCGTACCGTCGGTTCGCTGGATGACCAGATCGTCGAGCTCGCGGTTGTCGAACGCGATCGGCCCGCGCACGCGGTCGCGAAACGCCACCGTCCCGCTGTCGGGGTTACGGAATCGGATCACCGGCTCCACGCCTTGGGGCGGCTGCTCGAGGTGCCGGCAGTGGCCATCGTAGCGCGGCTTCTCGCCGCGCGCCATGGCCGCCTCGCGCAGCTTCTCCAGGCGCTCGCGCGAGCAGTAGCAGCGGTAGGCCTTGCCCTCGTCGAGCAGGCGCGCCACGGCGGCCCGGTACAGATCCATGCGCTCGGACTGGTAGAACGGCCCCTCGTCCGGGTCCAGCTCGAGCCAGGCCAGGCCGTCCAGGATGGCCTGCACCGATTCGGTCGTCGACCGTTCGCGGTCGGTGTCTTCGACGCGCAGGATGAACTCGCCGCCGCTGGCGCGCGCGGCCAGCCAGCAGAACAGCGCCGTTCGCGCACCGCCGATGTGCAGAAAGCCGGTGGGGCTGGGCGCAAAACGCGTGCGTATCGCGGTCGCTTCGGCAGAAGAAGGGTCGGAAGAATGGGACATGCGTCGAATGGGCCTCGGAAATCGGCGCCCGCTGCCTTTCCGGCGGGCGGAATACTGGCGAAAACAGCCGGCAATTCTAGCAGATCGCCGCCGGACCGCCCTGCGCCATGAAAGCAGTAAAAAGAGCGGCGTGACGGTCATAATAGGCTCGCTTTCCCCGACCGGGTAGACGCATGGCGCAAGGTGCGGCGCACGATGAACACTGGCAGGCGAATTCGTACAGCGTGCGCTTGCGCGATCTGCGCGGGCGCCCGCACTTGCGCGCGCTGCTGGCCGTCGCGCTGCTGCTGGTAGCTACCTCGGGCCATCACCGCCTGACCGAGCTCGAACGCATCCGCGAGCGCGACAAGCTGGTGATGCTGACGATCAACGGCGCGACCACCTACTACCTGGGGCCCAACGGCGAGGCCGGCTTCGAATACGACCTGGCCCACCGCTTCGCCGAATACATCGGCGTGCCGCTGGAAGTCCTGACCCTGCCTTCGGTCGATGCACTGCTGCCGACCCTCGAACGCCGCCGTGGCGACTTCGCCGCGGCCAATCTTTCACGCACGCCCGAACGCCAGCGGCGGGTTCGCTTCGGCCCGGTCTACGACACGGTCAATCCCGTGGTGGTCTACCGGCGCGGTTCGCGCCGGCCCCGCTCGCCGGAGGATATGACCGACGGCAAGCTGGCCATCATCGGCGGCACCAGCTACGTCGAGTTTCTCGAACCCCTGCGCGAGCGCTACGGGCTGGAATGGGAAACCCGTGAAAGCGCCAGCATCGAAGACCTCCTCGAGGCCGTCAGCCGCGAGGCCATCGACTACACCATCGTCGACTCGAACATTCTCGACCTGAACCGGCGTTACTTTCCGGCCGTGCGCCGGGCGTTCGAGATCGAGAACGAACAATCGCTCGCCTGGGCCGCGCGGCTGAAAAGCGACGATACCCTGGTGCAGAAGATGCGCGAGTTCTTCACCCTGCCGCGCACATCCACCGCGCTGACCCAGCTGCGCGCCCGCTACTTCAGCCACGTCGAGGATTACCAGTCGGTAGGCACCTTCACCTTCATGCAGCAGATGCGTCAGCGCCTGCCCGACGTCCGGCCGCTGCTGGAACAGGCCGCCGAGATCACCGGGCTGGACTGGCGCCTGCTGGCCGCGGTCAGCTACCAGGAGTCGCACTGGAATCCGACCGCGGTTTCGCGCACCGGAGTACGCGGCCTGATGATGCTGACCCGCCCGACCGCGCGCCAGCTCGGCATCGACGACCGCAACGACCCGGAACAAAGCGCGCTCGGCGGCGCACGCTACCTGCAGTCCATGATCGACCGGCTGCCCGAACGCATCGAACACCCGGACCGCCTGTGGCTGGCGCTGGCCGCCTACAACATCGGCCTGGGTCATCTCGAGGACGCGCGCGTTCTCACCGAGCGCCAGGGCGGCGATCCCGACCGCTGGGTGGATGTACGCGAGCGCCTGCCGCTGCTGACGCAGAAACAATGGTTCTCGCAGACCCGCTTCGGCTACGCCCGCGGCTACGAGGCCGCCAACTACGTCGAGAACATCAGGACCTTCTACGAAATCCTGGTCTGGATGGACGGCCGCGACCACCCGCTGCTGGCGCAGACCGAACCCGACACGACCGAATCGCCCGGAGAAGTCGAGCCGGACCGGCAGGGCGACTCGACTGGCCCCACAGAGATCACGCCGTCGGGAGGTTGAGCGACAGCCAGATCAATAGCCAGGAACGGCCCGGAATCCGCGCCATCTCGGGGATATCGAGGAACTCCCGGAAAAATTCGGGCCCGCCTCGTTCATCTCCCCCGCAAAAACAACTTGTCCAACTGCCCCATATCCAGCTGTACCCAGGTCGGCCGGCCGTGATTGCACTGGTCGCTGCGCTCGGTTCTTTCCATATCGCGCAGCAGCGCGTTCATCTCTTCGATGGTCAGGCTGCGATTCGCGCGCACCGAGCCATGGCAGGCCGCGGTGGAGAGCAGTTCGTCTATGGCCTGCTCGACGCGCCGGCTCTGCCCCAGTTCGACCAGGTCGGACAATACGTCGCGCACCAGCCCGGCCTTGTCGGCGCCGGCCAATAGCGCGGGCACGGCCCTGACCAGCACGCTTTCGGGTCCGGCGGCGGTGAGTTCGAAGCCCAGGCGCTTGAGGTTCTCTGCATGCTGCTCCAGCGCCGTGACCTCGCGCGCCGAGCAGCTCAGGGTTTCGGGGACAAGCAACGGCTGGGCCCGGATGCGATCCTCGTTCCAGGCCAGCTTCATGCGCTCGTAGGTAATGCGCTCGTGGGCGGCGTGCATGTCGACGATGACCAGGCCGTGGGCATTCTGGGCCAGCACGAACACGCCGTGAATCTGCGCCACGGCGAAACCCAGCGGAGGAATGTCTCGATCCTGGTCGGACATGCTTGCCCGCAAATCGACGGCGTCGTTTCCGGCCGTTGCCGCCAGTTGCGCATAACGCGAGATGGTTTCGGAAACCGACAGCCCCAGCCCGCCCTGACCGGCCGACTGCAGCGCCCCGGACCGAGACGCTGTCGAATTCCGGCCGCCGAACGATTGCGATGCGCCGGCGAATCGATCAGCGTCGGTGGCGGGCTCGCCGCCGGACCCGGCGCGCGTATCGGCCAGCGCCCGGTTGAGCATGGAAAACAGGAAATCGTGCACCAGCCGGCCGTCCCTGAACCGCACCTCGGTCTTCTGCGGGTGTACGTTGACATCGACCCGGGCCGGGTCGATTTCCAGCATCAGCACATAAGCGGGATGGCGCCCGGCGTACAACACGTCGGAATAGGCCTGGCGGATCGCGTGCGTGACCAGCCGATCGCGCACCAGCCGGCCGTTGACGAAGAAATACTGCATGTCGGCCTGGCTGCGCGAGAACGCCGGGCGCGCGATCCAGCCGTGCAGCCTCAGCCCGCTGTGCTCGGTATCGATGGCCAGCGCGGCGTCGACGAAATCGCCGCCGCAGACCCGCTCGACTCTCGCGAGCCGGGCCCGGGCGTCATCGGCGCCGGGCAGGTTGCGGCTGGCCTTGCCGTTGTGCCTGAGTTCGAAGGCGACGTCCATCCGGGCCAGCGCCAGGCGCTTGACCAGCTCGTCGATGTGGTTGTACTCGGTGCGCTCGGTCTTGAGGAACTTGCGCCGGGCCGGCGTGTTGAAGAACAGGTCGCGGACCTCGATGACGGTGCCCGGCGGCGTGGCGAACGGCACCACTTCGCCGGCCTTGCCGCCGTCGCACTCGATGCGCATGCCCGATTCGGCGTCGGGTGGGCGCGAACCCAGCGACAGGCGCGAGACGGAGGCGACGCTGGCCAGCGCCTCGCCGCGAAAACCGAGGCTTGCCACGGCTTCGAGGTCTTCCAGCGAGGCGATCTTGCTGGTCGCATGCGGCTGGAGCGCCAGTTCGATCTCGCCGGCCGGGATGCCGCCGCCGTCGTCGGTGATGCGAATCCGGCGCTCGCCGCCGCCGTCGATCTCGATCCGGATCCGGCCGGCACCGGCGTCAAGACTATTTTCGGCCAGCTCCTTGACCACCGAGGCGGGGCGCTCGATGACTTCGCCGGCGGCGATCTGGTTGACCAGGTGAGCGGGAAGGCCGCGGATGGGCATCAGGCAACCGGTTCGTCGGGCAGCATCAGGCGCGCCACCGGCTCGCCGCCGATGATGTGGCGCTGGATGATTTCCTCCAGGTCGTCTTCGTCGATATACGTGTACCAGACGCCGTCGGGGTAGACGGCCAGTACCGGGCCGAGCTCGCAGCGGTCCAGACACCCGGCGGTGTTGGCCCGCACGCCTCCGGCTCCGGCCAGGCCGAGCTCCTTGAGCCTGGCCTTGGCCCAGGCACGCAGCTCGGGCGAACCGCACTGCGCGCAGGACGGACGTTCGGCGTCCTCGGCGCGCTTGTTGGTGCAGAAGAACAGGTGCTTGCGGTAATACACGGGCTAGCGCTGTCCGGGCTTCGGGCTCAAAGGAAACCGTACACGAGGTTGACGGTCGTGAGGTAATCCGTCTTGTCGCGGCCGGGCTGGACGTCGGTGTTGTGGCGCACCGCAAGACCGGTCTTGAGCGCAAACGAGTCGTTGATGCTGACGGTCAGCGCGGCCTCGTTCTCGATGAACGTGTTGGAGCTTCCGGTCTCGATCAGCGTAATGTTCGTGAACTCCGTCGTCTCGGAAATCGCGAGCCGGTAGTCCGCCCCGATCCGGGCGATCAGGTCGGTTTCGGTTTCGCCGGTGTCGCGCACTTCGGCATACCGCACGCCGGGACCGGCCTCGATCGAAAATCGCTGACGCTCATTGTCGATCAGGATGCGTCCATAACCCAGCGCGAGCGATGTCTGGAACTTGAACGAGGAAAACTCGTCCCAGTCGTAACGACCGACCCCGACCAGGTAACTCTTTTCAGAAAGCGAATAATTGGTGCTGTTGCCGAACAGGAAGCGGTTGGCCTCGAGATCGCCGTCGCTTTCCGAACGCAGGTAGGAAATTCTGGTCGAGTTGGACCATCTATCCCGCTCGTAGTCGAGATTGAGTTCGGTATTCAAGGTTTCGGTGTCGGTGTTGCCGCGCGCGGCCACCAGGCCCAGTTCGCCCGAACCCGTCCAGTCAGCCGAAACGTTGCCGGCCAGCACGGCCAGCATCACGACAGGCAAAGCCGTGCCTGACAAGCGCGTTATGCTCATTTTCCTGCTCCCTGCTTCTCGTCAAAGGTCAATTGCCGATCTTGCCCGGGAATGTCCGGGCGATTCACAGATCGATGGCGTCGAATGATAGCATTCGGTTGTGGCCATGGCGCAAAGCCTGACGTCCGCACCGGAATGATCGAGTGGCCGATCCAGGCCGATCGATTCGGTGCGTGAGAAAACAGGTGCAATTGCGCTGGTTCCGCCACGAAAACGGCACAAAAAATTTCTTCCCTATGTCTGAATTCGCCGAAATCGAGTCGGGAGACCCGGCTTCCGACCCTGCCGTCCCGGATTCCGTCCAGGCGCGGGACATCGACCCCGAAATGTTGAGCCGGCGCCTGGACAAGGTGCGCTCGGCAACCGAAGCGCTGGTCGAGACACTCGCTCCGGAAGACCAGAACCTGCAATCCATGCCGGAGGTCAGCCCGGCCAAGTGGCACCGCGCCCATACCACCTGGTTTTTCGAAACCTTCGTGCTCGCGCCCCACGCCCGGGGCTACGAATGCTACAACCCGGCTTTTGCCGAGCTGTTCAACTCCTACTACAACGGCGTCGGAAGGCAGCACCCGCGGCCCAGGCGCGCGCTGCTGTCCCGGCCCGATGCCGACGAGATCGGCCGGTATCGCCGGCACGTGGATCGGGCGCTTGAAAAGCTCCTGGCGCGCTGCAGCACCGCGGTTTCCGAACGGATTGCGCCCCTGATCGAGCTCGGCATCAACCACGAGCAGCAGCACCAGGAATTGATGCTGACGGATCTCAAGCACGCCTTCTCGTTCAACCCGCTGGCGCCACGGCTGGGCCGGGGCCGGCAACGTTCCGGCGCCTCGCCTCGCCCGGCGCGGTTCATAGGACACGAGGGCGGCATGGTCGAAATCGGCGCTACCGGCGCTGGTTTCTGCTTCGACAACGAAACCCCGCGTCACAAGATATGGCTGCCCTGCGATTTCGAGCTGGCCGACCGGCCCGTCAACTGTGGCGAATACCTGGAATTCATTGCCGACGGCGGCTACAGCGAACCGCTGCTGTGGCTTTCCGATGGCTGGGCCTGGGTTCGCGAAAACGGAATCGAGGCGCCGCTGTACTGGTCGCGCAGCGACGCCGGCTGGCAAATTCTGACGCTGGACGGGCCGCGCGCCATCGACCCGGCGGAAACCGTCTGCCACCTGAGTTTCTACGAGGCCCAGGCCTTTGCAGAGTGGTCGGGCGCGCGCCTGCCCAACGAAGCCGAATGGGAGAGCGTTGCGGCACGCGAACCGGTTCGCGGGAACTTCGCCGATGCCGGACGCTACCACCCGGAACCACCGAAGCACTGCGATGAAGAAGGCCCGGCGGCGCTTTTCGGCGACGTCTGGGAATGGACGAGTTCCGCGTACGCCCCCTATCCGGGCTTCAAGTCGGCCGAAGGCGCCATCGGCGAATATAATGGCAAGTTCATGGCCAACCAGATGGTGCTGCGCGGCGGCAGTTGCGCCACGCCGCCGGGACACGTCAGGCCGAGCTACCGAAACTTCTTCTACCCACCCGACCGCTGGCAGTTCTCCGGCGTGCGGCTGGCCAGGGATATTGCATGAGCAGCGAAGAAACGCACGACTTCAGGACCGATGTCATCGCCGGTCTTTCGGCATCGCCACGCACGCTACCGTGCAAATATCTCTACGACGAGCGCGGCTCGGAGCTGTTCGAGGGCATCTGCGACACCGACGATTATTACGTCACCCGGGCGGATCTGGCGCTGCACGAGGCGCACCTGGGCGAAATTGCCGATTGCATCGGCCCGAACGCGCACATCATCGAATTCGGATCGGGCGCGGGCATCAAGATCCGCATCATCCTGGAGGCGACGCACCCGCGCGCCTACACGCCGATCGAGATCTCCGGCGAAGCGCTGGCCCAGTCGGTCACCGAGCTTTCGCGACAGTTCCCGGATCTCGATATCCGGCCGCTGCAGGCCGACTACACCCGGGACATCCCCGACGAACATCTGGCGCTTGATCCGCCGGCGCGCCACCGCGTCGTCTATTTCCCGGGCTCGACCATCAGCAACTTCACGCATGCCGAAGCGCATGACTTTCTGGCCCGCATGGCGCGCATCGCCGGCCCGGGCGGCGGCGTCCTGATCGGCGTGGACCTGGTCAAGGCCAGCGAGCGCCTGGAGCGCGCCTATGACGACAGCGAGGGCGTGACCGCGGCATTCAACCTCAACCTGCTGCGCCGACTCGAAAAGGAACTGGGCGCGAAGCTCGATCGCGAGGCATTCCGCCACCGCGCGGTCTACGACGAAGGACTCCAGCGCATCGAGATGCACCTGGTCGCCGACCGTCCCACCGCGATCGAACTGGATGGACAGCGATTCGAATTCGAAGCCGGCGATTCGATCCATACCGAAAGCAGCCACAAGTACACCATCGACGGCTTCACCGAGCTGGTGGACGGTACCGGCCTGCATTCGGTAACCACCTGGACCGACCCCGACGGCCTGTTCAGCATGCACTACCTGGAAAACGAACCTGATACCGAACGATGAGCACACGCGCGCGACACCCCGGGCGAAACACCGACAACTTCGTTGACCGCTGGATCACCCAGCTCGACCAGGGCCTGCGCGTGTCGCTGGCCCCGGCGCCGCCGGCCGATCGTCCTTCGCCGGGCGCAGACCGGCCCGAAACCGGTCTGGCGCCGTCCGAGCGCAAGCACGCCGCCGGCCTGATGCGCATCAATCACACCGGCGAGGTCTGCGCCCAGGCGCTGTACGCCGGCCAGGCCGTCGCCGCACGCCTGCCGAAGGTGCGGGCCGAAATGGAGCAGGCCGCGCGCGAGGAAATCGACCACCTGCGCTGGTGCGCCGAACGGCTGGACGCACTGCACAGCCAGCCGAGCCGACTCAATCCGCTGTGGTACGCGGGTTCGTTCGCCATAGGGGCCGCGGCCGGGCTGGCCGGCGACCGCTGGAGCCTGGGCTTCGTCGAGGCCACCGAACGCCAGGTCGAAGCGCACCTGGATTCACATCTCGAAAGCCTGCCCGAAGACGACCAGCGCTCGCGCGCGGTGGTCGGGCAGATGAAGGAAGACGAAGCGCGCCACGCCGAACTCGCCGCCCAGTCGGGCGCGGCGAAACTGCCGGCACCCATCCAGGGGGCCATGGCGATGACGGCGGGCCTGATGAAGTGGGTCGCCTACCGGGTTTAAGGTCTTCGGGCTGCTTTTGTAGGTCGGATTAGCGAAGCGTAATCCGACGTTTCATTCCGAAATGACACCCGATGTCGGCTTACGGCCTGCGGCCGAAGCCGACCTAGGCCTCTACGGTGCTAGTGGGCCATGCGGACGGATCACAGGTTCCGGCCGTAGAACAGCTCCTGCATCTCCTTGCGCAGGCGGCGCTCGATCTTGCGCCGCTGGGCAGTCGGCAGGTCGTCGGCGTTGAGGCCGAACAGATAGTTGTCGAGGTCGAAGTCCTTCAGGCACATCTTGGTGTGGAACAGATTTTCCTGGTAGACGTTGACGTCGATCATCTGGTAGGCATTGCGCGTGTCGCGGCTGAAATAGTCCTGGATCGAAGTGATCTTGTGGTCGATGTAGTGCTTGCGCCCGCGCACGTCTCGGGTGAAGCCGCGAACGCGGTAATCCACGGTCACGATGTCGGACTCGAAGCTGTGAATCAGGTAGTTCAGCGCCTTGAGCGGCGAGATCACCCCGCAGGTGGCCACGTCGATGTCGGCCCGGAAGGTGGAAATCCCGTCGTGCGGATGACTTTCGGGATACGTATGGACCGTGATGTGGCTCTTGTCCAGGTGCGCCAGCACCGTCTCGGGCAGCGGACCCGGCGCCGACGACGAAAAAGTCGACCCCGGCGGCACGGGCTCTTCGGCAATCAGCATGGTGACGCTTGCGCCCTGCGGCTCGTAGTCCTGGCGCGCGACATTGAGGATGTTCGCGCCAATGATGTTGGACACGTCCGTGAGGATCTGCGTCAGTCGCTCGGCGTTGTACGCCTCGTCGATATAGGCGATATACTGTTCACGCTGCGCGCTGGTCGTCGCGTAACACAGGTCGTATATGTTGAAGCTCAACGCCTTGGTCAGGTTGTTGAAACCGTGCAGTTGTAAGCGACGTCTTGCCATCCGTCCGTCCCGGTCAGCGCCGTGGTTGAAAGCCCGCCATTATCGCTTAACCGGGCCGGTGTTTTCAGAAATGCGTGGCAGGGCATTTGACTCGACCGACATCAAGCCTGAAAATGCCACAAGCGTGGTGAGGGAGTTTATGATGCAACCTGGCACTTTGATGACATTTATGCTGCGGGATCGATCGAATGCGTGATATCCAGTTCTATCCGGTAGACAGGGTCGCAATGGACCGTTTTCTCCAGTTGTGCAAGCGCCAGCATTATCCGGCGCGGGCAACGGTCATGCGTCCCGGCGATTCCGGCCAGACCCTGATGTACGTGATCGAAGGCTCGGTCACCGTCTCCACCGAGGGCGACGACGGCCGCGAACTGATCCTGAGCTACCTCAATCCCGGCGATTTCATCGGCGAAATGGGCCTGTTCATGCGGCCCACCCATCGCGAGGTGCTGGTTCGCACCAAGACCAAGTGCGAGCTGGCCGAAATCTCCTATGCGGCCTTGCGCGAAGCGCTGGAAGGCGAGCTCAAGGAATATTCGCTGGAAATCATGACTGCGCTCGGGGCCAAGCTGGCCCAGCGCCTGCTGCAGACCCGGCGCAAAGTCGAGCACCTGGCGTTTCTGGATACGCAGGGCCGGGTGGCGCGCACGCTGATCGACCTGTGCGGGGAACCGGATGCGGTATCGCACCCCGAAGGCACCCAGATCCGCATCACCCGCCAGGAAATCTCGCGCATCGTCGGCTGTTCGCGCGAAATGGCCGGCCGGGTCATGAAGACGCTGGAAGAAGAAGGCATGATCCGGGCCTCGGGCAAGACCATCGTGGTGCTCGGCACCTACAAGGGCTCCGCCCCCGCCTGATCGCGCACGACTCGCCCGCACCCCCGGATCAAAGTGGGGGGCAGAGCGTGGCGCCCCGGGATCGCCAACGAGCGGAAATCCCAGCCTGATCCAGACCCCATTTTCCCCGCCCTGGTGGGCCATGGGCGGGAATTGCAGCGCGTGGAGCCATGGGATCGCGTAGCGAGTGGAAGTTTGACGGTGGCCGCTAGCGCGCAGGTAACGGAGTGTACATAACAGTACATGAGTAGCCGAGCACCGCCGAACGCCGTCAGCCGCGCGCGCAGCAGGTCTCAGCCGGTGTTTTGGAGGCCTTGTGCTATCCCGTGCACGGTCGCAATCAGCACCTGCTCCAGCCGCTCGTCCTTGCGATTGCCTTCCCGCCATTGCGCCAGCGTTTCGACCTGAACGAAACTCATTGGATCGACGTACGGGTTGCGCAGCAGGATCGAGCGCTTGAGCGTTTCGTCTCCGGCCAGCAGCCCGGGCTGCTTCTTGAGCGTGCAGATCCAGGCCCGGGTGCGCTCGAATTCCGCGTCCACGCGCGGGAAGATGCGTTCGCCCAGAACGCCGGCCAGTCCCGCATAGCGTCCGGCGATCTCGAGATCGGCCTTGCTCATCGCCATCTCGGCGTCGTCCAGCACGGTGCGCAGAAACGGCCAGCGCTCGGTCATCTCGATCAGGGTGGCTTCGCCGATTTCGCCCGCCAGCGCCTCCAGTCCGCTGCCCAGCCCGTACCAGCCCGGCAGCGCGTGCCGGCTCTGGGCCCAGGCGAATACCCAGGGAATGGCACGCAGTCCCTCGATGCCGGCGTCGGGCCGGCGCGAAGCCGGACGCGAGCCCATGCGCATGCGCTCGATGACGTCGATCGGCGTGGCCTGGCGGAAATAGTCGGCGAATTCGGCATCGCCGTAGACCAGTTCGCGATAGGCGTTGCGGCTCAATTCGGCCAGCCGGTGCATGTGGCCGTGCCAGTTCGCCGACACGCCGGTCCCGTCCGGCTGGGCGGCGCGCCCGATGCTTGCGCGAATCACCGCTCCGGCGGTCTGCTCCATGTTGCGCAGCGCGATCGGCCGCAGGGCATACTTGCGGTGGATGACTTCGCCCTGCTCGGTCAGCCGAAGCCTTCCGGCCACGCTGCCGGCCGGTGCGGCCAGGATGGCATTGTGGGTCTTGCCGCCGCCGCGGCCGATGCTGCCGCCCCGGCCGTGGAACAGCGCGAGCTTGATGCCGGCGCGCGCGAACAGCGCGACCAGCTTTTCCTGTGCATCGTGCAGTGCCCAGCGCGAGGCGACCAGCCCGCCGTCCTTGTTGCTGTCGGAATAGCCCAGCATGATCATCTGGCGCCGGCCGCGCTTTTCGAGCAGTTGCTTCCACAGGTCCAGCTCGAGCAGGCCACGCATCACGCCCTCGGCGGCATCGAGATCGGCCACGGTCTCGAACAGGGGCACGAAATCGAATCCGCCGTCATCGATCCCGGCGGTACGCGCGACCAGCCAGGCCGCCAGCACGTCATCGGCGTTGCGGCTCATGCTGACGATCAGGGTCTGCAACGATCCCGGCCCGAAACGCTCGCGGGCCCGGCGCGCCGCGGCCAGGAGTTCGAACACCGGGTGCTCGCTGGTCTGCGCCTGGAACGAGGCGTCACGCAACAGGCTGCAGATTCGCCGCGTGCGCTCTTCGTGGTGCCGGCCCGGCCATTCGGGATCGCCGATCAGTTCGGCGACCGCTTCGTGCAGGTCACCGGAGTCCACGCGCAGGTCCAGCGCGGCCAGGTGGAAACCGAATATCCGCACCCGGCGCCGCAGGCGATCCAGCGGAAACAACCCGGCGCGCTCGCCCCGGTGCTGCAGCATGCTATCGGCGATCAACCCCAGGTCGGCAAGCAGTTCATCGGCATCCTTGTAGCCCCGGGCCTCGTCGGCCAGCGTACGCGACAGGCGACTGGCGACGAATCCCAGCAGCCGACGATACGGCATGTCGGCATAACGCCTGGGGACCCGCTCGGCGATTTCCGGCATCGCCGCATCGTATTCCGCAAGACGCTGGCCCAACGCATCGGGAACCCGGATACGGCCGAGCGTATGGCTGAGCAGGCGATGCAGTTGACCGACTTCTCGCTGGTAGTTGCCGATGACCTGGCGACGCTGTTCGGCCAGCGTGTCCAGCACCGTGTCCGGCCCGACGTTCGGATTGCCGTCCATGTCGCCGCCCACCCAGGAGCCGAAGCGCAGGATGGCCGGCAGCCTGGCGGGATTGACCTCCGCGCCCCATACCGCCTGGATGGCTTCGGCCAGGTTTTCGTGCAGCACCGGCGCGACCCGGTAGAGCACGTTGGCCAGGTAGTAGTGGGCGTGCTCGGCCTCGTCGGCCACGGTGGGACGCACCGCCGACTGCTCGGCCGTCTGCCAGGCGATCGTCAGCTCCATGCGCACCCGGTCGATCAGCCGGTTCAGCGTGCCGGGCGACTGCGTGCGGTCGAAGCGCTGAACCAGGTAGCCGGCCATGCGCTGCTCTTTCTCGAGGATGGAACGCCGCGTGGCCTCGGTCGGGTGCGCGGTCAGCACCGGCTCGATCAGCAGTTCGTGCAGCAGCGGCTCGAAGGCCTCGAAGCCCAGACCCTCTTTGCGCAAGTCCTCGAGCACGGCTTCCAGGCTTTCGGGCTGCGGCTCGGCGCCGGCGGCCCAGGCCCGCTGGCGGCGGATCCGATGGACCTGCTCGGCAAGATTGACCATGCGGAACCAGGCCGAGAAGCCGCGCACGAAATCCAGCGCCTCGGCGGCGCCGTCGAACCGGCAGGCCTGCTCCAGGGCGTGGCTGTCGGACTTGCCGTTGCGCCGGTCGATCGCGGCCGCACGGGCCGCCTCCACGCGCGCGAACAACGCCTCGCCACACTGCTCGCGCAACATTTCGCCGACCATGCCTCCGAGTACGCCGACGTCGTCGCGCAACGGCTCGTGTTCGGCCGGAAAATCGATTTCTTCGCGCTTCATCTCGGTACCCTCGGGCATGAACATGGACAAGGTCTCGCGACATGGTAGCGGGTTTCCGGATTCCGTTTTCCGCGCAACCCGACAGCGGCATGATAAAACAGCCTGAAAATCAACCGACGAAACGACCAGCCGGTCCGGCGGTTAACATCAGGGCCTTGCACCTCCTTAATTTCGCGATGAATGCCAACCCCGAGCCGTCCGAAGCCCAGCCCTATCAGTCCAGCCCCTATGCCACGCTGGTGCTCAACCTGGGCCGGGCGCTGCTGCGGGTCGGTTCGCCGGCCCACCGGCTGGAATCGGCGATGCAGATCATGGCCGAACGGCTGGGCCTGACGGCCGAGTTCTTCTCCACGCCGACCGCGCTGATCGCCTCGCTGGGCGACGGCAACCGGCAGCAGACCTACCTGGCCCGGGTGGAGCCCGGCAGCCCCAACCTGGGCAAGCTTGCCGAGCTCAGCGAAGTGATGGAAGCGCTGGCAAGCGGGGACCTCGACCCGCTGGAAGCCGACGCGCGCGTACGCGAAATCGACGCCCGCCCGGCTCGCTACCGGGGATTCTCGCTGCTCCTGGCCTACGTACTGGTCTCGGCCGGCGCCTGCACGCTGATCGGCGGCGGCTGGCGCGAGGCCCTGCTGGCCGCGGGGCTGGGCGGCATCACCGGCGCAAGCGTACTGATCCTGTGGCAGCGCGCCGAGCTCTCGCGCCTGCTCAATCCGCTGAGCGCGGGCCTGGTCACGCTGGCCGGAACGCTGTGGTGCGGGCTCGACCCGAAGACCGCGCTGATGCCGTCGGTGATCGCCGGCATGATCACGCTGGTACCGGGCATGGACCTGACCGCGGCAACCCGCGAACTGGCCACCGGCCACCAGGTATCGGGTGCGGCCCGGCTGGCGTCCACCATCGCGGTATTCGCCCTGCTCACCGTCGGGCTGGCGCTGGGCAGCTGGATCGCCCAGCAGTTCACCGGCCCGGTCCAGCTGATCCCGCCGTCCGCGCTGCCCGGCTGGCTGGTGCCGATCGGCCTGGCCACCGCCGCGCTCGGGTTTGTCGTGCTGTTCCAGGCCGCCTGGAGAGACTGGGTCTGGATCATGTTCGCCTGCGTGCTGGCCTGGAGCGCGAGCAATTTCGGCGGCTTGCTGGGCTCGCCGGTACTCGCCGCCTTCATCGGCGCCCTGATGGTCGGCATCGCGGGAAATGTCTACGCGCGCTGGTCGAACCGGCCGGGCTCGATCATGCACCTGCCCGGCCTGATCCTGCTGGTGCCGGGTTCGATCGGCATGCGCAGTCTCTCGGCGCTGGTCGGCCAGGACGTGATCTCGGGCATCGAGACCGGTTTTCTGGCGATCATGATCGCCGTGGCGCTTGCCACCGGCCTGATCCTCGCCAGCGCCCTCGTCCCGCCAAGGACTAGCCTGTGACGGTCGCAAGACCGGCACAGGCGTAAATAGTAAATGGTCCGCTCCCGCTCATCCCGAGCATGGGCTACACTCGCGCGGTGAGCGAAATCGATATCCGCAAGACCCACTCCTTCGACCTGGCGGGCGCGCAACAGGTGGCCGACGACCTGGCGCGCGACCTTTCGGAAAAGTTCGACGTCGATTACGGCTGGGACGGCGACGTGCTGCTGTTCGAACGCACCGGCTGCCACGGCGAAATCGCGGTGGACGACGAATGCGTGCACGTGCGCGCCCGGCTGGGCTTCTTTCTGAGCTATCTGAAGCCCGCTGTGGAACGTGAAATCAACCGCTACCTCGACGAGCACTTCGTGCGCGGCAAGGCCTGACCCGGCCACCGAAGCGGATTCAGTCCGCCTGCCCGCTCGACGCCTAACCGTTCCAGGCGAAGTTCACGGCATCGCTACAGACGCTTGCCCGTGAACGACCGGATTTTCCGTCGCTCGCGCTTGTCGGGCCGCCCCTGCGGCGCCGACTGGCGGGTCAGCCTTTTCTGCTCGGCGGCGAATTCGCGTTTTTCCACGCTTGCCGGCGTTTCCGTGTAAAGCGTCTGGGCAAATGCCGCCGGCCCGCGCTTGTCGGCCAGCGCCTGGACGACGATCTCGAATTCGGTCTCGCCGCGCACGATGCGCAGCTTGTCGCCCAGCGCCACCGCACGCGCCGGCTTGCATGCGTGCCCGTTGACCGAAACGTGCCCGCCGCGCACCGCGGTCTGGGCCAGCGACCGCGTCTTGAAAAAACGCGCCGCCCACAGCCACTTGTCGATGCGCACCGAATCCATGGGCCGGATTGTCCCACATCAATACCGGCCCGTCCGGCAGCCCGGCTGCCTGGTCTCGCGCGGGTCTCGCCGCTTCGTTCAACGACAACTGCGCAAAGGCGTTGTGCAAAAAATGCGCAGGATCAATCGGTCCTGCTTGCGAGCCCGATAAGCTGAGCCCGAGATTTCCACCGCAATCGCCGGAATCCAGGGCATGCAAGACGAGGACACTGCCGAGCAACACGACCCGGACAGCACCGCTTGCTGGCACGCTCGTGGCGCGGCGCAGGTACTGAGTTCGCTCGACACCTCGGCCGAGGGCCTGTCGCCGGCCGAAGCCGAGCGCCGGCTCGAAGACCACGGCCCGAATCGACTGCCCGAACCGGAACGCCGACCGGCCTGGCGCCGCCTGCTGGCCCAGTTCCACAACGTCCTGATCTATGCCCTGATCGTGGCGGCGGTCGCCGCGCTCGCGCTGAATCACGCCCTGGACGCGGCCGTGATCGCCGCCGTGGTTCTCATCAACGCGGCCATCGGCTTCATCCAGGAGGGGCGCGCCGAGGCGGCCATGGCGGCCATCGACAAGATGCTCGCGCAAAGCGCCAGCGCCCGGCGCAACGGGCAATGGGACAAGATCCCGGCCGAACGGCTGGTGGTCGGCGACCTCGTGCGCATCGGCGACGGCGACCGCGTCCCGGCCGACGTGCGCCTGATCGAATCGCACGGGCTGCGGGTCGAACAGGCGGCGCTGACTGGCGAGTCGGTGCCCGTGAGCAAGTCGGTCGACCCGGTTGCCGAAGACGCCGCGCTGGCCGACCGGCGCTGCATGGCCTATTCCGGGACGCTGGTCGCGGGCGGCCAGGCCATCGGCGTGGTCGTGGCGACCGGCACCCAGACCGAGATCGGGCGCATCAGCCAGATGCTCGGCGAGGTCGAACAGCTGACCACGCCGCTGATCCGCCAGATCAATCACTTCGGCCATCAGCTGACGGTACTGCTGATCGCGGTCACCGCACTGGTGATCGGTGCGGGCTGGTGGCTGCACGACATGCGCCTGGCCGAGGGGTTCGTCGCCGGCGTGGCACTGATCGTGGCCGCCATTCCCGAGGGGCTGCCGGCGATCATCACCATCACGCTGGCCATCGGCGTGCGCCGCATGGCCTCGCGCAACGCCATCATTCGCAGGCTCCCGGCGGTCGAGACGCTGGGTTCGGTCACGGTCATCTGCAGCGACAAGACCGGCACGCTGACCCGCAATCAGCTGCGCGCCGCCAGGTTCATGCACGCCGGAGACACGGTCGAGGCCGACGACATCGACGTTTCCGACCCGGCCATGCGGCAAGTACTGCGCGTCGGCGTACTGTGCAACAACGCCGATGCCGGCGGCAGTGCCGGCGATCCGCTGGAAACGGCGCTGCTGGAACTGGCCGAGGCCGCCGGCCTGGACATCGGGCAGGTCCGGCAAGCGGCACCCCGCACCGGCCTGGTGCCGTTTTCTTCTTCGACCAAGTGGATGGCCACGCTGCACGCCGAAGGCATCATGGTCAAGGGCGCACCCGAAGTGCTGATCGAGCGCGCCGCCACCACGCTTGGCCCGGACAACCGCGAAACCGCAATCGATCCGGATGCATGGCGCCGGCGGCTGGATGCGCTGGCCGGAGAAGGCTACCGGCTGCTCGCGCTGGCCGACGCGGACGCCGACCAGCACGCCGAGGTCGAACGCCTGCCGGAACGGCTGCGGCTGCTGGGCGTGCTGGCGTTCGAGGACCCGCTGCGCCCGGGCGTGAACCAGGCCATCGATGCATGCCACGTCGCCGGCATCCGGGTCAAGATGATTACCGGGGACCATCCCGACACCGCGCGCGCCGTCGCCCGGCTGCTGGGACTGGAAGGCGCCGAACGCGCATTGACCGGGCGCGAACTGGACGCGATGGACGGCGAAGCACTGGCCGGGCATGCCGAGCGCGCCGACGTGTTCGCCCGCACCACCTCGGAACACAAGCTGCGGCTGGTCGAAGCGCTGCAGGCCAGCGGCGAGGTGGTGGCGATGACCGGCGACGGGGCCAACGACGCGCCGGCGCTCAAGCGCGCCGACATCGGCGTTTCCATGGGCATCAAGGGCACCGAAGCGGCGCACGAAGCCTCCGAGATGGTGCTGACCGACGACAATTTCAGCACGATTGTCGCCGGCATCGAGGAAGGCCGCGGGGTCTACGACAACATCCGCAAGGCGCTGGTGTTCATCCTGCCGACCAATGCCGGCGAGGCGCTGGTCATTCTTCTGGCGGTTCTTTCCGGCTTCGCCCTGCCGCTGACGCCGGTACAGGTGCTGTGGGTCAACATGGCCACCGCGGTCACCCTCGCCCTGGCGCTGGCGTTCGAGCCGCTGGAAAACAAGGTCATGCAACTGCCCCCGCGCGATCCGAAGACCGGCCTGGTCACCCGGTTGATGGTCGCGCGCATTGTCTGGGTCGGCCTGTTTCTCACCGGCGCGGTTTTCGGCATGTTCGGCCACGTGCTGGAGGCCACCGGCGACGAGGCGCTGGCCCGCGGCGTGGCGCTGAACATGCTGGTCGCAGGCGAGGTGGTCTACCTGTTCAACTGCCGGCGCTGGAGCACGCCGAGCTTTACGTTCGAGGCATTGACGGCCAACCCGGTGGCGTGGCTGAGCGTCGCGGTGCTGGCCGGGCTGCAGGCCGCGCTCACCTACTGGCCGCCGCTGCAGCAGGTGTTCGGCCTGGCCGGTCTCGGCACCGGTCACTGGATGCTGATCGCCGGCCTCGCGCTGCTGCTGTTCGTACTCGTGGAGATCGAAAAATGGGTGGTGCGGCGAATCCAGGCGGCGCGGTAGGCTCGTGTACCCCGCCGTAAATCATGTGCCATTCAGAGCGTGACCGAATCGACGGCTCAGGGCGCGATCGCGTTCACGGGCAGGGTCTCGAGGTCCCGGATAACGCCGCGCTGGGCGCGTCGTTTCCGGGACGACCGGGATCAGTTCATACCTGCCGCATGCTTCGTGCCCAATTCGACGTAGGTCGGCCCGGCGTGGCCGACGGTACGGTCGCGTTCGTCACGCCCGGGTCCGCGTCCCGGGCTATTCGCGCCGTTCGGCCACCTCTTCCAGATGCTCCAGGCGCCGGTTGATCTTCTTCAGTTCGGCCAGCAACCGGCGTCGTTCCTCGGCCTCCTCGTCTTCATGAATCGCGTTGGTGGCGCTGACAATGATCGCGATGAACAGGTTCAGCACCATGAAGCTCGACACCAGGATGAACGGCACGAAATACATCCACGCCAGCGGGATTTCCTCGAGCATGGGCCGCGCGATGGCCGACGACCAGGATTCCAGCGTCATGATCTGGAACAGCGAGAAGAAACTTTTGCCCAGGCTGCCCCAGTACTCCGGAAAGGCGTCGCGGAACATCATGGTGCCCATCACCGCGAAGATGTAGAACACCAGCAGCAGCAACGCTGCGGTCCAGCCCATGCCCGGCAGCGCACGCATCAGCGACTCGATGATGTTGCGCAGACGCTCCACTTGCGACAGCAGCCTGAGCACGCGCAGGATACGCAAGGCCCGCAGCACTTCCAGCGGCCCGGTGGCCGGCACCAGGGCAACACCCACGACCAGGAAGTCGAACACGTTCCAGCCCGAGCGGAAGAACCGGAAGCCGAACGCGAACAGCTTGATCATCAGTTCGATGACGAATACCGCCAGGATGAGCTGGTTGGCGAATATCAGGACGCCGCCGATCCGCTCCATGACCGCCGGCGAAGTCTCCAGGCCCAGGATCGCCGCGTTGACCAGGATCAGCGCGATGATGAAATTGCGCGGGCCCGGACTCTCGATCCAGCGGCCCAGGCGCTGCCGGAATCCGGCGCGCTGTGGTTCGGTCATGATTCAGCCCATCCTGGTGGTCGGTCAATCGTGGTCATCGATCGTCGCGGTCCCTGCGCGTGCCTCGCGATGCCGCCCGGTCCAGACGGCGCCGCGCTGCATCAAGCCGACAAAGGTCCCCGGATCATCGCGCAACACCGAAGTCTCCAGGGATTCGAGCGCGCGGCGAAGCGCCTCGAGCACGCCGTTTTCATAGGGGTTGAGCCGCTGGATTTCAAAGTACAGCTCGGGGTTTTCAGCGGTCACGTCGGTCGCGATGTCGAGCTGGCGCTGGAACGTGGTCGAAGATACCGCGGCCAATTGCCCGGCCTCGATGTCCGAATCGGCAAGCGCGGCGGCGAAGGCCACGTTGAGCGCGTGCGACAACCCCAGCACCCAGGCCATCAGGCGGTCGTGCGCATCCAGCGACACGTCCACCAGCGAGGCCATGGTTTCATCGAACAGCGCCCGCGCCCGGGCCACGGCGTCGGCGTTGCCGCAGTCGGCGATCAGGACATGATGGCCGGCGAGAAGCCGCGTATCGGGTCCGAACATCGGGTGCACCGAGCAGACCTCGAGCCCGGCGTCGGCGGCGCGTCGCAGCGAATCGACCAGCGGCGCCTTGATCGACGCGACGTCGAACACCAGTCCGGACGGGCGTATCCCGGCCAGTTCGTCGATGATCTGCCGGCTGGCGTCGATCGGCGCAGCGACGACGAGCAGGTCCACGTCCATGGGCGCGTCGTGCCAGTCCCGGAACTGTCGCTCGCCGTCCGGCGCGCAAGCCGCGTCGGCGACGAGCACGTCGAAGCCCTGTGCGTGGAGAAAGCGCACCAGCCAGCGGCCCATGCGCCCGGCGCCGCCGATCACCAGCGCGCGCCTGCCCTCGCCGCGCGCCGACAGCGCCACGCGCTCGGTTTCCTGGCGCGTCAGCGAGGCCTCGATCAGTGTGGTGAGCAAGCGCTCGGCCACGTCCGGGTCCAGTCCGGAATCGACGGCATGCGCGCGCACCCCGTCGAGCACCACGCGCTCGCGCCGGAAATCGCGCAGCTGCCGCCCGGCGACCTTCTTGGTCCGCCCGATCTCCGAGACGATCCGCTGCCGCTGGGCCGCGCGCTCGACGAGTTCCCGGTCGATCCGGTCCAGTTCGGCGCGCAGCGCCTCCAGCGATTTGCCGTTCTGCTCGGTCATTCAGCTTCCAATCGATAGCGTTCACCTTGAGCACGCACAAGGGCCGGGGGGAATCCGGAAATCAAAGCCCGACAGTGTAGCCGCGAATTGCATGCCGAATCGACCGGGCATGCGCCAGGACAATGTGCATAATGCCGGGCAAGCTCCCCGGACCCCAGGCCGAGACAAGCTCCGACCATGCGCAAGATTTCGTTTCGAAAGATCCTGCTGACCAGCCTGCTCTCGCTCGCCGCGCTGTTGCTCGCGGCCTGGTTCGGCGGTCGCACGTTCCTTGAAGGCAGCCTGATGCCGACCGGCGGCAGCCAGCCGATCGAGGGCCTGTCGCAGCCGGTGGAGGTGGTGTTCGACGAGCGCGGAATCCCGCGCATTTACGCCGCAACCGACGCCGACGGGCTGCGCGCGCTGGGCTGGCTGCACGCCGGCGAGCGCCTGTTCCAGATGGAGTTGCTGCGTGCGGTCGCGCGCGGCGAAATCGCCGAGATCGTCGGCGCCGCCGGACTGGAAAGCGATCTGCTGCACCGCCAGTACGGCTTCGCCCGCCGCATCGACAACGACCCGCCCGAACTGGCGCCGGAAATCGAGCGGCTGCTGGAAGCCTATGTCGGCGGCATCAACGCCCGCCTGACCGCCGACCAGCCGTTGTCGCCTTCGTTCGCGCTGCTCGGCCGCGAGCCCGAACCCTGGCGCGTCGAAGACGTCGTGATGCTGGCCTACTACCAGACCTGGTACCCGACCACGCTGGTCCAGCGCCTGGCCGAGGCGTGGCGGGAAGCCGCGAAAGCCGGCGGCCAACCCGCCGCCGACTGGCTGGCCGAATTGCCGGCGTGGGGGGTGCCCAGCGTCCCGGCGCAGCGCATCACCGAGGCCTCGAACACCTGGGTGGTGGCGCCGGAGAAATCGGCCAGCGGCCATGCGCTGCACGCCTCGGACCCGCACCTGGACTACACCATGGCGCCCGGACTCTGGTATGCCGCCGGCATCCACACGGACCAGACGCTGGACGTGGTCGGCGTCACGCCGCCCGGACTGCCGTTCGTCGCAATGGGCCACAACGGCCGGATCGCGTTCGCGTTCACCGTCGCGCCGGTCGACCTCTACGAGGTCTACCGCTTCGAACGTGTACCCGGTAAAGACGGAATGCTGATCGGTCCGGAAGGCGCATTCCCCATTGCCGAGCGCGAAGAAATATTCGAAGTGCGCGACCGCGAACAGCCGGTCACGCGCACCGTTGCGACCACGCGTTACGGGCTGGTGTTGGAACGCGATGACGAGACCGTGGAGGTGCTGCGCTGGGCCGGCTTCGAACTTCCGGTCTCGAAACTCGTCGAGAACGGGCTGGCCATCAACCGGGCCGAAAATTTCCAGCACTTCCGCGCTGCAGCCAGCGACATGGGTGCGCTTTCGGTCAACTGGAGCTATTCCGACCGGCAGGGCAATATCGGCTACGTCCAGTCCACGCCGATCCCGCGCCGGCAGCACCAGCTGTTCTACACCGGACTGGACGGCGCCGACCCGCGCAACCACTGGAGCGGATTCGTGCCGCCCGGGGAACGCCCATACGCGCTCAATCCGGCGCAGGGCTGGCTGGCCAATTCCAACAATCACGCCGCCGTCGACAGTGAATGGCCCATGCCGGGCTTTTACAAGCACCTGCGCATGCGCCGCACGGTCGACTGGCTGGCCGGCGGCAGCGACTTTTCCGCCGCCGACATGCGCGCCATGCAGATGGATTACACCTCCGAGCGGGCGCTGGCGTGGAAGGACTGGCTGGCCGGCGTCGCCGCGGCCACCGGGCGCGACCCGATCGCCGCCGAACTGCGCGCCTGGGACGGCGTGATGCGGCCCGAATCCGAAACTGCCGGCCTGTTCGCGCTGTGGTGGCAGTTCCTGCCCGGCCACCTGTTCGAAAACGGCGCGCTGGCAGACTGGCGCCACGGGCGGATCCTGCTCGACGACTGGATGCAACGGCCGCCTGCCGGGCTGGATCTCGCGGCCATGCCGCGCGAGGAAGCGGCCGAACGCGCGCTGGCCGACGTGCTGAAGCGCGGCGTGCGGCCACTGGGCGCGATTCAGACGCTGACCATCGCCCATCCAATGGCCCAGGCCGGGCTACTGGACGCCTGGCTCGAGCTGTCGCGCGGCCCCATTCCCATCGGCGGCGGCCCCGGCAGCCTCAACGTCACCTACCACAGCTTCGATCCTGAAAGCACGCAACTGACCGCGCGCGCCGGGGCATCGATGCGCTTCGTCATGGACTGGGCCGACCCGGATGCGTTCACCCTGAACCTCACGCTGGGACAGTCCGGACACCCATTGAGCGGCCACTTCGACGACCAGCTGATCGATTTCCTGGAAGGCAGGCCCTGGAACGTTCCGTTCACGCGTGCAGCAGTGGAGCAGCGGGCCGCCTCGAAGCTGGTGCTGGAGTAAGGTTACGGCCCCGTCGCGCTTGCCGGTACAATGGCGGCGAGAGATTGACGGGGTCGACATGAAGCCGCAACACGTCACCGGCGGCAAGTCCGCTGCAACCGAGCCGCTGGACGAAGATTCGCTGCACGCGCTGGTGAACTGGATTGCAGAAGCCACCGCGCCGATTGTCGGAGAAGACTTCTTCCCGTCGCTGATCGAGCTGCTGGCCACGCGAATGGGCGTGGATACGGCGCTGCTGACGCAATGCCCCGCCGGCAACCGGGAAGTGGCCGAAACACTGGCGTTCTGGCACCGCGGCGGCTTCGAGCCCAATATCGAATTCCCGCTGGCCGGCACGCCGTGCGAACACGTGATCCACGACGGCCGGTTCTGCTTCATGCCCGAGGGCGTATCGCGGCGCTTTCCCGACTGGGCCCAGGAGGAAGGCGGGGTGGAAAGCTTCATCGGCGTGCCCGTGACCTGCCCCGAAACGTTCGAGGTGCTGGGCCATATCGCCGTCTATGACCGCAAGCCGATGCCGCGCGGCGCGGTGGCCGAGTCGATGTTCCGCATCATCGCGATGCGCGCCGGGGCCGAAATTCGCCGCCGCCAGGCCGACCGGGCGCGGCTGGAACAACAACAGCTGGCCGAGCAGCGGCTGTACGAACTGGCCGCGGTTTCGCGCCGCGCCTCGATCAGCCAGTTGACCACCGCGGTCACGCACGAAATCCGCCAGCCCCTGACTCAGATCAAGACGTATGCTCAAGCGGCGCTGCGGCTGCTCGACGGCGAGGACGCAAATCCGGTGCAGTTACGCAAGGCGCTGGAGCAGTCGCTCGCCGGCGCGGCGCGGGGCGAAGCCATCGTCAACCGGCTGCAGCAATGGATGGGCAATACCGAGATTCGGTCGGAATCCATCGATGCGCGCGCGCTGATCGAGGAAACCGGCCGTTTGCTGGCCAGCGAACTGGCGCGCACCGGTACCGTGCTGGAACTGGATTTCTCCGAAGAATTGCCCGCGCTGGTCGGCGACAACGTGTTGCTGCAGCAGGTAATCTTCAACCTGTTGCGCAACTCGCTCGAAGCGATCGAGCGCAGCGCCCGACCGGATCAGGCGGGCCGTATCGACGTGCGAGTCGGTGGCGATGACTCCGAAAGCGTGGCGATCGAAATCTGCGATACCGGCGAGGGAGTGCCCGAAGCCATGGCCGAAAACATCTTCGAGCCGTTCGCGGGTGCCGGCGACAAGGGCATGGGCATCGGGCTTTCGCTTTGCCGTTCCATCATCGAAAGCCACGGCGGTGGGCTGGAGCTGGCCTCGGCGCGCAATCCCACCGTATTCCGGATCACCCTGCCCGCCAACCAGGCGTGATCGTCCGGCTTCAGGCTGCCGCGGCAGCCGTCTGCATTTCCGGCCGCATGGTCTGACTGGAGGCTTCGAACTGCGCCTTGAGTTTTTGCCGGGCCCGGAAGACCCGCGTCATGGTCGCGCTCTCGCTGAGCTCCAGTTGCTCGGCAATCTCGGCGATGGAATGGCCCAGCATCGCCTGCATCACCAGCGGCTCGCGATATTTCAGCGGCAGCCTGGCCACGGCCTTGCGCATGTCGTTGTTTTCCAGTTCCCCGTCGGGTCCGAGGCTGGTGTTGTCTCCGGGGTTGTAATCGTCGATATCGACCAGCGGCAACTGCTTGCGCTCGAAGCGTCTTGCGTTCTCGCGCCGCAGCGTCGTGAACAGCCACGACTTGACCGCGCGCACGTCCTTGAGCGAATCCAGCGAACGCCAGGCGCGCAGCATGGTTTCCTGCACCAGGTCGTTGGCCACTTCCCGGTCATGCGTCAACCAGACGCCGAAGCGGTACAGGTCGTCGGCGTATGCGCCAACCAGCCGTTCGAAATCATGCTTGCGATCCGGTGCCGTCATCTCGTGCTCCTGTGTGTGGATCTCTCGATGTCTGGAGCACAGTCTGCCCGCGCGCAGGCACTTCGAAAATTCGGGATACTACGTATAAGGGTTTTTACCTACCTCGGGGATTCGATGCCGGATTCCTCGAGCGCGTTCACTGCCCGGAATCGGCCGGCGGCTCGAGCGGCAGCACCATGCGCACCAGGTCGGCGGCATTGGCCGCCTCCAGCTTCTCCAGGACGCGCCCGCGGTGCAGTTCCACGGTGCGCACGCTGATATCCAGGTCGTCGGCGATCTGCTTGTTGAGCTTGCCGGCGACGATGCCGCGCAGCACGTCGCGCTCGCGCGGCGTGAGTCGTTCCAGCCGGCGCCGGATCTCTGTCGTCTCCGTTTCGCTCGCGCTGCGCCGGCGATCGAGTTCGAAGGCGCGCGCAATCCGTTCGAGCAATACTTCGTCGTCGAACGGCTTTTCGATGAAATCCAGGGCGCCGGCGTTGACCGCGCGCACGGCCATCGGGATGTCGCCATGGCCCGAGATGAAGACCGCCGGCATCGCCACGCCGCGCTTTTTCAGCGCCTGGTGCAGCGCCAGGCCGTCCATGCCGGGCATCCGGACGTCCAGCAAAAGGCAGCCGCGGGCGTGCGCATCGACGTACTCGAGCATTTCTTCAGGGTCGCCGAAGACGACTGTCGGGATCCCTTCGCCCTCGAGCAGGAAAGCGATCGCTTCGCGCACGTCCGGGTCGTCGTCGACCAGGTAAACGGTTGCATCG
>JAWLEW010000071.1:0-6148 GCA_041685925.1 Wenzhouxiangellaceae bacterium
CCGTTCGACGGTGTGCCGGAACTGTCCGGCACGCACACCCCGCGCTGGTTGCCGGCCAATGACTACGACCCGCGCTATCACGTCCAGCACATCGCGCTGCCCGCCGGCGCACGCTACGAGGATCTGCTCTACCTGGCGGGTGATCTTCACGAGACCATGCTCGATCGCGGCCGGCCGCTGTTTCGAGTCTGGGTCATCGACCAGGTGCCGGGCGGACGATTTGCGCTGTTCGTCAAGATGCACCACGCCATTGTCGACGGCGTCAGCGCGGCGCGCCGGGTCAATGCAAGCCTGCGCACGACCCGGCACAAGGGCGTGCCCGAACCGTTGTTCGCCGTCGACGTGCCGGTACGCAAGCCGCGCCCGCCCAAGGCCCTGGTCAAGCGGCTGCTGGGGTTGAGCACCAACGCGACCAGCCAGTACATGGCACTGCTCGGCAGCCTGCGAAAGGGTGTGTGGAACCGGATCGGGCTGTCGACCCAGGGCAGCGTGCCGTTCGCGGCGCATCGCGGACCGATGAACGAGCCGGTGTTGAATGCCCGCCAGGTGGCTACGCTGTCACTGCCCCTGCCGGCGATGCGGCAGGTCGGCAAGCATTACGGTGCCACGCTGAACGATGTCGCCATGACCGTGATCGACGCCGGCGTGCATCGCTACCTGGCCGAGCAGGGCCAGCCTTTCGCGCACCGGCTGGTGGCCATGTGCCCGGTCTCGCTGCGGGAGACCGGCGACGCTTCCGGCGGCACCAAGGTCTCCGCGGTATTCGTGCGCATGGGCGCGCCCGGGGCACCGGTGGCCGAACGCCTGGTCCAGGTGACCGAATCGATGAACGAGGCCAAGGAAGACATCCGCGCCATGTCCAGGGAGACCGCGCTGGGTTATGCCGCCGGCATGATGGCGATCGCCGGCCTGGGGTCGGTCACCCACGCCGATCGGGTCACCCGCCCTTCGGCCAACCTGGTCATTTCGAACATTCCCGGCTGGGATCGCCAGCTCTATCTCAACGGTGCGCCGCTCACGGGCGTCTATCCGGTCTCGGCGATCGCGGCCGGGGTGGGTCTCAACGCTACCGTCATTTCTTGCAACGGCAGCATGGACTTCGGCTTCGTCGGCAACGGCGCGAGCCTCCACAACCTGCCCGCCCTGGCCGATCACGTGGAGCAGGCCTGGCGCGAGCTGGTCCGGGTAACACCCTGAACCAGCCGTATTCACCGTCCGATCCGCTGCGGCGCCGCGCGACCGAAACGCGCTCAACAAGGCCGACCGATTGGATTATGATCCATTGCTGATGAATATCCAGGTGCGCAATTGAACATCCAGGCACATCAACGCTAACGTGGTCAGCTGGCAGACAAGAACCGCCAAGCTGCTCGGTCGACTGACCATTCGCCAGGCACTCAAGCGCGATCTTTCGGTCGACGACATGCGCGACCAGATCCAGAGCATGGAGCGTTTCTTCCCCGGTGTGCCCGACGATGTCCGTATCGAACTGGACCCCGGGCTGGCGCATTGCGATGCCGAATGGCTGACGCCCGTCTCGGGGGCCACCGAGCGCGTCATCCTGCATCTGCCCGGCGGCGCGTTCATGACCCGATTCAAGCGCGCCGAGCGCTTGCTGCTGGCGCGCCTGTGCCGCGCCGCGCAGGCGCGCGGACGGCTGGTGTTTTATCGTCTCGCGCCCGAAAACCCCTACCCGGCCGGCCTGGATGACTGCCTGGAAGCCTACCACCAACTTCTCGAACGCGGCGTGGCGCCCGAGCATATCTTCGTCAGCGGGATGTCGGCAGGCGGCTGCCTGGCGCTGGCCCTGATGCTGTCGCTGCGCGATCAGGGGATGCCGCTGCCGGGCGGCGCCGTGCTGATGTCGCCGGCGGCCGATTTCACCAACCAGGCCGAACAGGGTTCCCGCGTCGACAATGCCAACCGCGATGCCTTGCTGAGCCTGGAACAGGGTGACGAGATCCGCCGGCTTTACCTGGGCGGACGAACCGAGCTGACGACTCACCCGTATGTCTCGCCCGTGCTGGGCGACTTTACCGGTCTGCCGCCGCTGTTTTTCCAGGTCAGCAATACCGAGATCCTGCTCGACGACAGCAAGCGCTGCGCCGAACGCGCCCGGGCCGCCGGCGTGGCGGCCGAAATCGAAATCTGGGATCGCATGCCGCACGGCTGGCAGGCCCTGTCTTTTTCGCCGGAATCCGGTCGCGCCATCGCCCGGCTGGCCGATTTCATTCGCGAGCGCTGCCCATGAAATCGACCGGAGCCATCGCCAATGTCACCCCGGGCGCAGACTTCATGCAGCGCCTGAGACACGATCACGCCGGCATGTCGCGCGTGCTGCGCACCATCGACAGCCTGGTCGATCGCCTGACCAGGGAACCGGAGGCGGTGCAATCGATTCTGGTCGACGCATTCGGCTACCTGCTGCGCTATCAGCATGGCTACCACCATCCACGCGAAGATCGCCTGTTCGAAAAAATCAGGCGCAAACGGCCCGCGCTGGCCGACACCCTGGCCAAGCTGGAAGAAGATCACGAGACCGGCGAGCGTGAAACCGCCGAGCTGGCCGAAGCGCTGGCCACCGCCCCGCCCGACGCCCTGCGCGGCAGGAAGGGAGAGCGCCTGGCCGCGCGAATTCACGACTATATCCGCCACGCCCGCCTGCACATGCGCGACGAGGAAGTCGTGTTCTACGCCCGCGCCGAGAAGGTTCTCGGCAAATCCGACTGGGCCGAGATCATCGATGGCGAGGGCATCGAGGATCCGCTCGCCGACATGGCTGTACTCGCAGATCAGTACCCCGAGCTGGCCGCGCACTTCGACCTGCCGACCCGGCATTTGGGCCGAAGCGAAACTGCGGACCGGGCCGTCAGCGCACCGCACCAGCTGATGCTGGCGGTGACCGACCTCTACGGCGGATTGCTGCACGAGGGTTTCGATCTCACGCGGCGAAACACGCGCCGCCTGCTGGCCGTGCGCGGGCCGATCGGGCTGGTGCGGGCGGTCGGCGCCATCACCTCCAACAACCTGCGCTTCGCCGGCCGGTGCGTGACTCGGCCCTCGCGCTGGGCGATCAATGCCGGTACCGACTTGCTGATCGCCCGGGTCAAGCCGGAACGGGACCGATAGCGGCTTACCCGCAAGAGCACCAATCAGCCGTCCCCGGCCCTGTTAATGTTGGGATCGAAGGCGCATCCACGGTTCCACCCGACGAGCACGCGAGCCGATAGGCGCCGGCGTGTTCCGGTCAGCACTTCATGCGGGGACTGCACGATGGTCAAAGCAGATATCGATCTCGAGCATCAACGGGCTTTCATCGCGCGGTCTGCGCCGGGCATGCGACCGAAATCGACCGGGGTGCTCGATTTCCGCCTCGCGGAGCAACCGTGAAGCCGCTCTCGAGCAAGGGATTCGCGCTGTTCGGCGCGGCGCTGATCGCAATCAGTTACGGGCTTGCGCGCTTCGCCTTCGGGCTTTTCGTGCCCCCGATCCGCGTCGAGCTGGAATTGACGCCGTACATGATCGGCATCATCGGGGCGCTGCCGCTGATCAGTTTCCTGCTGGCCACGCTGGTCGCGCCGTTCGCCGCCGACCGCCTCGGCGCCCGCTACACGGCGGTGCTGTCGGGCCTGTTCGGCGTCGCCGGACTGGTAACGATCAGCATGGCGGCCGGCGCCCTGTCGCTCGGGGTCGGTGTGTTCGCCTGCGGCATCTGCACCGGCCTGATGATGCCGGCGCTCACGGCCGCAATGCAGGCGCTGGTCAGGCGAACGCTGCACGGACGGGTCAGCGCGGTCATGAACGCGGGTACCAGCGTCGGCGTGGCCATCGCCGTGCCGGCGGTGCTTTTCATGTCCGGTGCCTGGCGGTTCGCCTACGCGTCATTTGCCGTCCTGGCCGGCATCGGGGTGGTGGCCGCGTGGTTTTTCATCCCCTCGGTGTCGCCGATCGTTCCGGCGAACGCCGCGCCGCCGCCACCGATCAGCAAGCTGCAGTGGTCGCGTCTTTCAGGGCTCTCGCTGTTCGCATTCGCGATGGGCTTCGTCTCCTCGGCGTACTGGATCTTCGCGCCTGACCTGGCGGTCACCCTGGGCGCCCTGCCGGCGAGTGCGACCGGGTGGCTGTGGCTCGCGGTCGGCATCGCCGGCCTCGGCGGGGCCGTGGTGGCCGACCTGGCCGACCGCAACAATCCGCCCATCACGCACGCGCTGATGCTGATGATGCTCTCGGCGAGCCTTGCGCTGCTCGCCGCCAGCCCCGGCCAGCTGGTGCTCGCGGCGTTTTCGGCGCTGGTCTTCGGTCTCGCCTACATGAGCCTCACGGGGCTTTACCTGATGACCGGCATCCGCCTGCTGCCCGGTCGGCTGTCGATGGGGCCGGTGCTGCCGTTCATGGCTTGTGCGCTGGGGCAGGCGGTCGGCTCCCCGATCGTCGGCGCGCTGGTGGACGAGTTGGGCTATGCCGAGGCATTTGCCACGCTCTCGGCGATCGGCATCGCGATAGCGATCCTGTCGCCACTGTACCCGCGCTCGATCGAGCAAGAGCCCGAGGCGGAAACCGAAGAGCAGGGCACCGGCCTGCAGGCGGCGTTCGACCGCCAGCTCCAGGACACCGAAGGCGAGCCGTTCAGATTCGGCGCGAGCGTCACCAAAGAGCCGTAACCGTCATATCTTCCGACATTCAATCAGCCTCCGGGGCAATCCGCATGACGCGCCCATCGGATTCGTCGGTGACCAGGTAGATGTCGCCGTCCGGTCCCTGGACGACGTCGCGCACGCGGTGTCCGATCTCCAGCCATTCCTCGGCGACAACGCGCCCGTCTTCAAGCACCAGTCTTGAAACCAGCGCGGAACGCAGGCCGCCGACAAACAGGTCGCCCTGCCATGCCGGGAAGGCGTTGCCGGTATAAAACGTCATTCCCGAAGGCGCGATCACCGGATCCCAGTAATAAACCGGTTGCTCCATGCCTTCCTGTTCGGTCTTGCCTTCGTAGACTTCGCCACCCCGGTATTCAATGCCGTAGGAGATGGTCGGCCAACCGTAGTTTTCGCCGGCTTCGGTCCGGTTCAGCTCGTCTCCGCCACGCGGGCCGTGCTCGACCGTCCAGAGTTCGCCGGTTTCGGGATGGACATCGGCGGCCTGGATGTTGCGGTGGCCCCAGGACCACAGCTCCGGGGCGTAATCTTCGTGGCCGACGAATGGATTGTCTTCAGGTATCGAACCATCGGTATTGACGCGCGCCACCGTGCCGATCAGGTTGGTCGGATCCTGGGCATTGCGGCGCACCGGGTGGCCCTGCCGGTCGCCCATGGTCACCCAGATCGTGTCCGTGTCCTGAAACGCGATGCGCGAGCCGAAGTGGCCGGTGGATTCGACGCTCGGGTACTGGCTGAAGATCACCTGCACATCTTCCAGCGCGCGGGCATCGTCGCTCAGGCGGGCGCGGGCAACCGCGGTGTTGTTGGTGCCGTCGTCGTGCGGTTCGGAGAAGCTCAGGAAGATGGTTCTGCTGGACTCGAAATCCGGCGCGATGGCGACGTCGAGCAGCCCGCCCTGGTTGCGATTGTCCACTTCCGGCACGCCGGACAGCGGTTCGGAAATTTCGCCGTCGGTGCCGACGACGCGCAGGCGCCCCGGGCGCTCGGTGATCAGCATTGCGCCGTCGGGGAGGAAATCGAGCGCCCAGGGGTGCTCCAGGCCCTGAGCGATCGTCTCGGCCGTCCAATCCTCGGTCCGGGCCGGCTTCGGCGCGCGCGTCTGGCTTTCGAAAGCAGGTTCGTAGCCGGCCTCCGACGGACGCGTCTCCTCCGGGCGGCGTGCTGTTTCGGTTTCGGACGCGGTCGCGGGCTCGGCCGTCTGACTGGTGTTCGTGCCGGGCGTTTCGGTGCCGGCGTTGCAAGCGGTCAGGCCCAGCAGCAAAAGAATCGATACGACATGACGCATGGTGATTACCTCCTGATTCAAAAAAATGCCGGCCCGTAACCGAAGCGCCGGCCGGAGCGGCTGGATGCAGCATTATCCTAACTGCCTCGTTCTCTGCCCATCCTAACGCGATCCTTGCTTCCGACATCCGGAATTCAGCACAGCTCAAATGCGTACAGTGCTGCGTAACGTGCCTGCTGCGTAACGTGCCTGTCCAATCCATTCC
>JAWLEW010000071.1:6248-7960 GCA_041685925.1 Wenzhouxiangellaceae bacterium
TGCCGGGGAAGTGCCACTGCCGGGGAAGTGCCACTGCCGGGGAAGTGCCTGTCCCATGCCTGCCGGCGAAATGCCTGTCCAAATTACCATGTCCAAGTTACCAGCCTCCTGGACGAGCTCTATTAGAACGTGCCTGTCCAATTTGTTGCATACAGCCCTGCGCCGGGCTTGGGGCCATTTTGTCACTCACGAGCAACCCGAATTGTGGTATTAAAAGCGTCCAAAACAAGGAGAGTCATATGACAATTCGAGACAAATGCGTCGTGGCGTGCGCGATTCTGGCTTGTAGCGGCACGGCCGGCGCAGAGTTGAACCAGGACCAGGCCGAGCGCGCCGTTGAAACGCGGCAGTCCGTCCTCCATCTGATGGGGTGGAACATGGCGCCGCTCGGGGCAATGGCTCGCGACCGTATCGAATTCGATGCAGCACGGGTCGAGACCAACGCCGCGCGGCTGGTCGCACTGTCGCAAATGATGGCCGACGCCTTCGCCGCCGACACGCGCGCCAACGACGTGACCACCGAGGCGCTGGACGTGATCTGGGAACAGCCCGACGATTTCGCCGCCAAGATCCAGGATACGATCGACGCCAGCAACGGCCTTGTTTCGGCAGCGGCAACCGGTGACGAGGGCACCATGCGCGAGGCCATCGGCGCCCTGGGCAGCAGCTGCGGCAGCTGCCACGACGACTTCCGGCTCGACGACTAATCGTGGAATCCGCGGCAAGTTCGGCAACGCGCAGCAGTGGCACAAGTTCGGTGAGCAATTCGAACGAGCGCAATTCGCGCTGGCCACGGGCCGTCGAGCAAGCGCAATTCCGCTCATCGCGGTTGCGCGACGGCCTTGCGGGAGCCACTGTACCGGCGAGAATCGGCGATGCGTTTCTCGGCAACGGCATGGTCATTCCCAGCGAAAAGCGCCTTGATTCATACCGGCACAGCGGCTCTGGAGGTTATCGGATTTCTCACGGGAGCCACGCGCCGTGACGGACAAAAATGCCGGGCGGCTGGTCTGGGACTGGCCGCTCCGGTTGTGGCATTGGCTATTCGCGGTCGCCGTAGCCGGGGCCTGGATCAGCGGTCAATGGGGCGGCTTCGATTGGCGCCAGTGGCACTTCTGGTTCGGCCAGAGCGCCGTCGGCCTGCTGATTTTCCGCATCATCTGGGGCTTCGTGGGGCCACGTCACGCCCGTTTCGGCAGTTTCCTGCCCCGCCCGAAGCGGATCCTCAGCTACCTGAAGACCCTGCCCCGTCGTGATGCGCCGGAAAGCCCGGGCCACAACCCCCTCGGCGCACTCGCCGTCATCGCCATGCTGGCTGTAGTGGCCGTGCAGGCCGGCGCGGGCCTGTTCGTCAGCGACGACATTCTCTACGAAGGCCCCTGGTACGTGGCGGTCAGTGAAGCCTCGGCCGAGTTCGCCAGCAGTATCCATCATCAACTGGCCTGGCCCGTGGGCGTACTGCTCGGGCTTCACCTCGTGGCGATTCTCGCCTATCGCCTCTTCAAGGGGCAGCGCCTTGTCCGTGCCATGATTACCGGGCGAAAGCCGGCGGATCAAGTGCCGGAATCGGCCGCCATTGCCCATTCCCGCAGCGCATTGGCGCTGGTCCTGATCGTGCTCGTCGCGGCCCTGACCTGGTGGCTGCTGACCGCCGCGCCGCCACAGCCGCCACCCGGGCTCGATTACTGGTAGCGATCGGCGCAAAAAATTCG
>JAWLEW010000071.1:8060-9428 GCA_041685925.1 Wenzhouxiangellaceae bacterium
CCCGTTCTGCAGGCACTAGGCTGAACTCCAACTGATCACCGGAATTCCCAATGCCGCAAGCCCGCAAACGTCTGGTATCGACACAGGTCACGCCGTTCTATCACGTCATCGCCCGCTGCGTTCGGCGGCATTTTTTGTGCGGAAAGGATCCACTGACCGGCAAGGACTACTCGGCCCGAAAGCAGGACATCCAGGACCGACTCGCCTTGCTGGCCGAGGTCTTCGCCATCGATGTCTGCGCCTACGCGATTCTCTCGAACCACTATCACTTGGTGCTCCACATCGACGAGCAGAGCGCGCTGGAATGGGACGAGATGGAAGTTGCCAGGCGCTGGATTCGCCTGTTTACCGGACCAGTATTGGTTCGCGGCTTTGTCGACGGTGAGGACATCAGCCATGCACAACGACAGGTAGTGCGGAACCACGTCAAGGAGTATCGCAAGCGCCTGTGTGATTTGTCATGGTTCATGAAGTGTCTCAACGAACCGATCGCCCGCCAGGCCAATGCCGAGGACAACGTGACCGGGCACTTCTGGCAATCAAGATTCACCAGTCAGGCACTGCTGGATGAGGCTGCGGTACTGACAGCCATGGCTTACGTTGATCTGAATCCGATCCGAGCCGGGATCGCCGAAACGCCGGAGGCCTCTGACTACACGTCAATTCAGCAGAGAATCGCCGCTTGGCGGGCGAAGCAGACACCGGCCGCTACTTCTGCAAAAAGAACAGCGGGGAACTCAGGAGAAAAGGCTGATCTGAGCGACGAAATCGTCAGACTGCTCAGCTTCCGCGACGACAGAAACGAAAGCGCGAAAGCTGCAATCCCCTATTCCACCACCGACTATCTCGAGCTGATCGATTGGTCCGGCCGCGCCATCATCGAGGGCAAGAAGGGCTCGATCCCGGAACACCTGCCGCCCATTCTGGCACGGCTGAACATGCGACCCGAGCAGTACCTGGCCTACGTACGGAAACCGAAATTCGGCTTCGCCAATGCACTCGGCGCGCTGGACAAGCTCAAGGCGTATACCGAACACTTCGGAAAAGCCTTCACGAAAGGCCAGACCGCAGCCGCCGCGCTGTTCTCCCCCGGCCGATAAGCCAGAAATACCACTGCTAACCCCGAAATGGCCTCGATGCCAGATTTCGCATGCTCGGAATCCGGCTCACAATCCGAAAATCGGCCTGGAGTGAAAAAACCGGCATTTAAGCCTGGTCGGCCTAGCGGTGGACCGGCTCAGCGGCGAGATTTTCCTTGGGCGAGCTATTTAAGACATGCCTGTCTAATTGACGAGACGCCGCGTGCACGACCTCTTCAGAACATACCTGTCCAATTCATTTATTCACGGGCGGCACCGACCACGTTCG
>JAWLEW010000072.1:0-9264 GCA_041685925.1 Wenzhouxiangellaceae bacterium
ATTGCCGTCGCCGAAGTCCCAGGCGTAGCTGGCAATCGTGCCGTCGCTGTCGCTGGAGGCGCTGCCGTCGAAGCTGCAGGCAAGGTCGGTGCAGTCCGAACTGAACGCTGCGGTAGGCGCTTCGTTGACCGGCTCGGCGCCGCTGACAGTCACGACGCTGCTGTCCGAACCGGTGGCGCCGGCGTCGTCGGTGACCGTCAGCGTCACCGTGTAGCTGCCGTCGCCGTCGTAGGTGTGGCTGGCGGTCGCACCGGTGGCGGTGGTGCCGTCGCCGAAGTCCCAGGCGTAGCTGGCGATGGTGCCGTCGCTGTCGCTGCTGGCGCTGCCGTCGAAGTTGCACGACAGATCGGTGCAGCTGAAGGTGAACGACGCCGTCGGTTCGGCATTGGTGTCGCCACCGCCGTCACCGCCCAGGAAGGCCACCGCGTCGGCGGCCTGGACCAGGCCGTGTCCGTAGCTGTCGTCGCGCCCGGCGTCACCGAGATCTTCGGCCGTCGCGGCCAGCGCGTTGCGGATATCGGCCGCGCTTGCGCCCGGGTTGCGGCTCCACACCAGCGCGGCCACGCCGGCCACGTGCGGGGTGGCCATGGATGTCCCGTTGAAGAACTCGTAGCCGTCGGCCGGCGCCGTCTCCTCGGTGGAGACCGTGGCGTTGCTGCCCAGCTTGTTGGCGACCAGGAAACCGCCGTCTTCGCCGCTCATGCTGACGGCGGGAATCGCCGAGCAGGCGCGGAACGATGGGCCGTTGCAGTCGAGCGTGCCGAGGAAGCTGCCCGATGCATTGTTGTAGACGATCGCCGCGGCGCCGCCGCCGGCTTCGACATTCGCGACCTTGTCGCTGAACGAGATGTTGCCGCGTTCGCACAACACGGTATTGCCGTTCCAGCTGCCCGCGCTGTCGCACAGCCCACCGTCGACCAGGTTGCCGCTGGCGGTGGTGCTGGCGGCCCGATCGAACGCCGATACGGCGTAATCGGTGCCGTCTACCCGGGCGTTGGCGCTGATCGTCGGCACCGTGCTCAGCACGCCCACGCCGGGTCCGGCCAGTTCGACCTGGCTGTTTTTCTGCGAGAAGTCTGCGACCACCTTGTTTTCGTCGATCGCGGCCACCGAGACCACGGCCGGGTAGCTGGCCGGGTAGCTGAGCGTGGTCGTGCCGTCGTTGCCGGCCGCGGCGATCGAAAGCACGCCCTGGTCGAGCAGGTCCTGGAAGCCCTGCTCGGCAGTGCTGGAGGCGCCGCCTCCGCCCAGGCTCATGTTGATCACGTCGGCGCCGGCGTCGCGGCAGGCAAAGGCCGCCTCGATGATGCCGGAGGTGTAGCTGTAGCCGCACGACCCGGAAGTCCAGCTGTCGTCGCCGAAGACCTTGGCGATGGTCAGCGTGACGTTGCCGCCGGGCATGACGCCGATCACCCCGTCGCCGTTGTTCAGGGCCGCGATGGTGCCGGCCACGTGGGTGCCGTGGCCGCAGGAGTCGATGAACGGATCGCCGCTGCCGCTGAGTTCCAGGCCGATGACGTTGGTGTCCTGCAGGTCGAAGTGGCCGATGTGGTAACCCGAGTCGATGACGCAGACGTTGAGCGCGCCGGCGTCGGCGTCGCTGACCAGGTCGGACTGGGTCATGGTGATGCCGAACGGCACCGTCTCGGCCATCGGGTAGACGCGCGAATCCTCCTCGATACTGACGATGTTCGGATTTCTTTCCAGGGCATTGAGCGCGGCTTCCGGGATCGTGATCGCCATGGCGTTGATGGATTCATCGGTCAGATCGATCTCGATCCTGCCGCCGGCCGCCTGGACCGCGGCGGCGCCGTTGCCCGCCTGTCCCGGGGCGAACTGGATGATGTAGCGGTCGTCGTCGGCCCACGCCGGCATGGCGCAGGCCATGGTCGCGGCGCCGATCAGGCTCGCGAATTGCTTCGTGAATCTATGCATGGTCGTGTGCTCTCCTGTTTATGTTTTCCTGCGGAAGCCCCCGGATGTGAACGAGCGCGTCGGCCAGGCGCGCCTCGAGGGCTTTCGGATCATGCGGCCCGGTTTTCCGACGCAGCATGCTGCGCCGCTAAAGACCGGTCTCCCTTGACACCGCGCTTCTGCTCGCACGGGCATGACTTATGGCATAGCCTCTCTTTTAGCTTGAACACAGTGAAGTGGCGTTGTCAAGTGGCGGAGCGCGCCCAGAGAGGTTTTTTCGCGGCAGTTGAGGGAACGGGGCATGTTTCCGCCCCGGCCGATCCCCGGTCATCCGCTGATCGGGACCACAACGATGCGGATCAAAGCGCGACCGAAACATGGCGCAGCATGTCGGCGATGACGTGGTAGTCGACCGTGCCGCGTTCCATCCGGTGCTTTTCCTCGGGGGTGGAGCATATGATCTCGCCCATGGTCTCGAACGCGCCGATGACGCCGCCGAAACCTTCCGCGCGCGAACGCGAGCGCACCCGCGGCACGAAGTAGACATCCATTGCCGCGCTGTCGGCATGCCGCACGGCCATGGCGTTGGCGGTGGCGTCGGCGGCGTCGCCGTGTTCCAGCGCCCAGGCTTCGACCCACCGCAATACCGGCTGCAAGACGTCCAGGCGCGAGCCGCGCCAGTGCGCGAAGTCCAGCGGATAGAGCCCCCGGGCGATCGCGCCGTTGCGCGCGTCGTCGCACGACAGATTGCCGCGGTGCCGCTCGGCGGCCCGTTCGATCGGCATGGGCCCGAGGCCCGGCGTTCGCGGCAGGGCGTGGAAATGCAGGTGGGTCTCGATCGACGCCCCGGCCCCGGTACCGTTGTAGAAGGTGATCCAGTCGGGGAGTCGGTCGGCCAGGTCGATCAGGTCGCGAACCATTTCCGTCAGCGCGATGCCGCTGGCGGCCCAGTGCTGGTGAATGTGTTCGTCGGCCGCCACCACCGCGTGGCCCGACGCCAGCGGGAACGGGTTCATCCAGGCCGTGTACGGAATTTCCAAGCTGCCGACCGGATAGCCGACTTCCGCCCCCTGCTGCTGCCATTCGATGTTTTCGGCGCACAGGAAACAGCCGTCGTTGACGGCGCGTGTACCATCCGGAGGCTGGTGCAGGCCGCGTCCGGCAAAGCGCCGCGCGCGGGCCGGATTGTACTGGGCCGAAAAATAGTCTTCGGCCGCGCCGGGTCGGGCGAATTCGAATCGCTGCACTTCCGACAAGTCGTCCTGAATGAAGCCGGATTCGACCTGGTGGTGGCGCAGCCCTTCCAGTGCGGCGCCGAGACCGGCTTCGAGACAGCGGCGGTCCAGCGACTCGCGGAGCAGGTTTCGTTGCCGGTTTCGGAAGTCGGTGCTGTAGGCGTCCATGGGGAATCGGGCTGCGGGCCGGATGTAAGCGCCGGAGGGCGCGGAAGCTTCGGTATTATACGGATCGACACTCACTCTCGCCCCGGGGAGCCCATGCACGGCGATCGGATCGTCATCGAGCCTCACCACGAGCGCGCGGCCGGCGCAGTCGACGACTGGCTGCAAAAGCGCGGCTTGCCGGGCGCGGATCGTCTCGTGTTGACCGTCGCCGGAGAATCGGGCAGCGGCAAGTCCGAAACCGCGGCCGCGCTCGCCGCCGCGCTGGCTGCCCGCGGCGTCGGCAGCGTGATCTTCCAGCAGGACGATTATTTCGTTTATCCGCCCAGGAGCAATGATCGCGCGCGGCGTGCCGATATCGACTGGGTCGGGCCCGGGGAAGTGCGGCTGGACCTGCTGGATGAACATCTGCAGGCATTCCGTGACGGCGCCGATGCGCTCGAAAAGCCGCTGGTGCGCTATGCCGAAGACCGCATCGACGGCGAGCGCATTTCGCTGGAAGGATGCGCGGTGGCCATCGCCGAGGGCACCTACACCACGCTGCTGGCATCGGCCGACGTGCGCGTGTTCATCGATCGCGACTGGCGGGCCACGCGCGCGCACCGCGAGAAGCGCAGCCGGGATGCCGCCGAGCTGGATCCGTTCATCGACCGCGTGCTGGCCATCGAGCACGACATCATTTCCGCGCACAAGGCCCGCGCCGACCTGGTCGTGACCGCCGACTTTTCCGTCCAGCCCGCGGAGCGCGCTTAGTGAAAATCGCCTTCCTCAATCCGCAGGGCAACTTCGATCGGGCCAACAGCTATCTCACCGAGCACCCGGATTTCGGCGGCCAGCTGGTCTACGTGCGCGAGGTTGCGCTGGCGCTGGCGGACCTGGGCGTGGACGTGGACATCGTCACGCGCCGCATCGAGGACCCGGACTGGCGTGGCTTCGAAGCGCCGATCGACCATTTCGACGAGCATCCCGGGCGCGTGCGTATCGTGCGCCTGGATTGCGGCCCGAAGGGATTTCTCGCCAAGGAGTCGCTCTGGCCGCACCTCGGGGAAATGGTCGACAACCTGGTCGCGTTCTACGCCGGCGATCTGCCCGATGCCGTGACCACCCACTACGCCGACGGCGGCTGGATGGGCGTGCTGCTGCGCCGCGCGACCGGGCTTGGTTTTTCGTTTACCGGCCATTCGCTGGGCGCGCAGAAGCTCGAGCGGCTCGGCGTGCATCGGCGAACCTGGCCGGCGCTGGACGAACGCTACCACTTCTCGCGGCGCATCGCCGCCGAGCGCGCCGCCATGCGACATGCCGGGCGCATCATCACCTCGACGCACGCAGAGCGCCATGAGCAGTACGCCCATGCTTTGTATCGCGGCGCGGTCGACCCGGACGACGATGCAAGGTTCGAGATCGTGCCGCCGGGCATCAACGAGCGGATCTTCCATCCGGAACGCGCCGGCGACGACGCCGAATTCGCCGAACGGCTCGCCCGGCGTGCCGGCGACGATCCGCGGCCGGTGGTTTTGGCCGCGAGCCGGCTGGAAGTCAAGAAGAACATCGCCGGTTTCGTCGACGCGTGGCTGAGTGACGATGCGTTGCGGCGGCGCGCGCGTCTGGCGCTGTTCGTGCGCGGCGTGGATGATCCGTTCGCCGGCCTGGGGCAACTGCGCGAACCCGAACGCGACGTGCTCGAGCCGATTGTTCAGCGCATCACGGCCGCGGGCGCGCGCGACGAGGTGTTGTTCGTCAACGCCGGCTCGCAGCGCCAGCTGGCCACGGCCTATCGTTTCTTCGCCGCGTGCGGGTCGGTATTCGTGCTGCCTTCACTGTACGAGCCTTTCGGGCTGGCGCCGATCGAGGCGGCCGCGTGCGGGCTGGCCGTCGTCGCGACCCGGTACGGCGGACCGTCGGAGGTGTTCGACGCCGGGACCGGCGTATTGGTCGAGCCCGAGCGGCCCGAGCGCCTGGCCGCCGGCATGCACGAAGCGCTGGACCGTCAACCCGAGCTCGCCGCGCGTGCCGGCGAGATGGTGCGCGAGCGCTACACCTGGAGCAGCACCGCGCGCGGTTACCTGGGCGTGGCCGAGGCGCTGGCGGCCCACCCGCCGTCCGCGGCCGTCGAAGGCGGGCCGCTGGATGCCGGCGAACGCATTGCGGAATGGCTGGTCGGTGCGGACCGTCGCGGCGAGGATTCAGCCTGAAGGTTTCACGTCGCCGCCGCCGAGGTACGCGCGCGGTTGACCCAGCATATCGCGGTTGACCACGATCACCCCGTCGGGCGTGACGTGAAACCGCCGGGCGTCGGCCGCCGGGTCTTCGCCGATCACGGTGCCGGACGGCACTTCGCAGCCGTCGTCGAGAATCGCGCCGCGGATCCGGCAATCGGAGCCGACCCGGCAATCGGGCAGCAGGATGGCATTCTCGATGCGGCATTCGCCTTCGATCCGGCAGCCGTGGAACAGCAGTGAATTGCGCAGTTCCGAGTCGGCAATCACGCTGCTTTCGCCGATGATGCAGTTGACCACCCGGCAGCCGCCGTTCGGGCCATGGTCGGCGAACTTGGCCGGCGGCCCCTGAACCAGGTTGGTCAGGATCGGCCAGTCTGCGTCCTGGATATCCAGCGGTGGCCGATCGAGCAGCAATTCGATGTTGGCCCTGTAATAGGAATCCAGGGTGCCGACGTCGCGCCAGTAGGCGGCTTCCGGCGCCGCGTTTCGCAGCGGCAAGCCGAATACCCGGTCGCCCGAGCGCACTGCATGCGGGATGATGTCCTTGCCGAAGTCGTGGCTGCTGTCGGCCTGTTCGGCATCCCGCGCCAGCATCCGATGCAGGTAGTCCTTTGAAAACACGTACACGCCCATGCTGATCAGCGCGCGTTCGGGGTGCTCGGGCCAGGGCTGTGGATGTTCGGGCTTTTCCTCGAAGCCGGTGATGCGTCCGTCCGCGTCGACCTGCATGACGCCGAAATCGCCGGCCTCTTCCAGGGCCACGTCATGGCAGGCCACGGTCAGGTCGGCATCGTTCTCGGCGTGGGCGGCGAGCAGTTCGCCGTAGTCCATCTTGTAGACGTGGTCGCCGGCCAGTATCACGATGTAGTTGGCATGGTAGGCGTCGATGATGTCGAGGCTCTGGTAGACGGCGTCGGCGGTGCCCTGGTACCAGGATTCGTCTTCCAGCCATTGCTGGGCCGGGATCAGGTCGAGGAAGCCGCCGTAGTCGTTGTTCAGCGGGTTCCAGCCCAGCATCAGGTGGCGGATCAGCGAATGCGACTTGTACTGGGTCAGCACGCCGATCTTGCGGATGCCGGAATGCAGGCAGTTGGACAGCGCGAAATCGATGATGCGGAACTTGCCGCCGAACGGAACCGCCGGCTTGGCCCGCCAGTCGGTGAGCATCTTCAGCCGGCTGCCGCGGCCGCCGGCAAGGATCAGCGCCTGGGTTTGCCGGGTCAGCCGGCTGACGAATCTTCGCGATCGCATATCCCACCCCCGTTCCCGGGTCATCAGTCCAGTTGCGCCGACTTCGTGCCTGTGCGGCGTTGAAGCCCGCACAATCGGCCTGCTCGGCCTGCCGCCGGCGGCGTCATCATCCGGTATGATCCAATGGTACATGACCTTCGACACTGGCCCGTTCGGACCAGGACGATGCAACATCCTCGATCGCTTCTCGAAACGGAATCAAGACCCATGAAGAACTGGATACTGCTGGCCTTCGCCGGCCTGGCCCTGGTCGCCTGCGGACCGGCCGAACAAGACGCCGGAACGCCGGTGGCGGAAGCAAGCGCCGAACCCGCGCAACCGCAGGCCGATGCCCCGGCGCAGCCCGACGAGGTCGCGCATATCGGCGACTGGGGCGTGGACGCCTCGGAAGTCAGCGATACGGTCGCCCCGGGCGACGATTTCTTCGCCTTCGTCAACGCCGGCTGGCTCGAGCGCTCCGAGATTCCGACCGGCTTCTCGCGCTTCGGCGCGTTCACCGAACTCTCGCTGGAAGCCGAAGAGCGGGTGGCCGAAATCATCGCCGACGCCGCCGAAGCCGAAGCCGAGCCGGGCGATCCGCGTGCGCAGATCGGCGCGATGCACGCGGCCTACCTGGACACCGATCGCATCGACGCGCTGGGCCTGGAGCCGATTCGTGAAGCGTTCGACCAACTGCGGGCGCTGGAATCGCACGAAGAGGTCGCCCGCTGGATGGCGCGTCCGGGCACGGCGTCGATTGCCGGCGTGTACGTGAGCCTGGATTCCGGCAATCCCGAGCGCTACCTGGTGCACCTGGGCCAGAGCGGCCTGGGCTTGCCGGACAAGGATTATTACGCGCGCGAGGATGAGCCGTTCCCGGGCCACCGCGCGGCCTATATCGACTACATCGAAGCCACCTTCGAGCGCGCCGGCATCGACGATGCGCGGGCGCGCGCCGAGGATGTCATGGCGCTGGAAATGAAAATAGCCGATGCGCACTGGACCCGCGTCCAGCGGCGCGACCGCGAGGCGAACTACAACCTGATGCAGGTGGCCGAGCTCGAGGCAATGGCGCCGGGATTTGCCTGGGATGCATTCTTCGCCGAGCGTGAACTGGACGATATCGAGCAAGTGGTGGTGGCGACCGACAGCGCGATCGAGCAGCTGGCCGTGCTGTTCGCCGAAACGCCGGTGGAGACCTGGTCCGACTACCAGGCCTTCCACTGGATCAACAACCACGCGCCGCTTCTTTCAGAGCCCTACGCCCAGGCTCATTTCGACCTGTTCAGCAAGCGCCTCAACGGGGTCGAGGAGCAGCGTCCGCGCGACAAGCGCGCGATCCAGTTCGTCAGCTCGCGGCTGCGCGAGCAGGTCGGCAAGGTCTACGTCGAGCGCCACTTTCCGCCCGAGTACCGCGACCAGATGCTCGACCTGGTCGGCTACCTCGGCCAGGCCTTCGACGAACGGCTGACCGCGCTGGACTGGATGGACGACGAGACCCGCGCCGAGGCGCTGGCCAAGCTCGAAGCGTTCACGCCCAAGGTCGGTTTTCCCGACCGCTGGCACGACTATTCATCGGTCCGGATCAGCGCCGACGACCTGGTTGGCAACACCCGCCGGCTGCAGGAATGGCAGTGGCAGGATTCGCTGGCCAAGCTGGGCGAGCCGGCGCGCGACTGGGAATGGTTCATGAGCCCGCAGATGGTCAATGCCTACTATTCCTCGACGCAAAATGAAATTGTCTTTCCGGCCGGCATCCTGCAACCGCCGTTCTTCGATCCGCACGCCGACCCGGCCGTCAACTTCGGCGGCATCGGGGCGGTCATCGGCCACGAAATGGGCCACGGCTTCGATGACCAGGGCTCCAAGTCCGACGCCGACGGCGTGCTGCGCAACTGGTGGACCGATGCCTCGCGCGAGAACTTCGAAACGTTGACCGTGCAGCTGGTCGAACAGTACAACGCCTTCGAGCCCGTCGAGGGCATGAACATCGACGGCGAGCTGTCGCTGGGCGAGAACCTCGGCGACCTGGGCGGCCTTGCGATCGCCTACCACGCCTACCGCATGTACCTCGACGAACACCACGGCGGCGAGGCCCCGGTACTCGACGGCTATACCGGCGACCAGCGTTTCTTCATGGGCTGGGCCCAGGTCTGGCGCAACCTGCAGACCGAGGAATCGCTCCGGTCCCAACTCGTCAACGGCCCGCACAGCCCGCCGAAATACCGCGTCAACGGCATCGTGCGCAACATGGATGCCTGGTACAAGGCCTTCGACGTCGGCGAGGACGCCGAGCTCTGGCTGCCGCCGGCGCAGCGATTGAGCATCTGGTAATGAAAGCGCGGCCTTCGGGCCGCGTTTTTCATCAGGTTTTGTAGCCCGGATAAGCGCGCAGCGCGCATCCGGGGCCGCAGGCTCGACTGGCACGGATCCCGGGTTCGCTTCGCTTGCCCGGTCGATGGAGGTTTCATCCCATGCCGGGGTTCTGGGCTTTTAAAGCC
>JAWLEW010000073.1:0-9207 GCA_041685925.1 Wenzhouxiangellaceae bacterium
CACCAGCCACTGCCCGCTGAAATCTTCCAGCGAGTGGGTCTCGCCGTACTGGTCGGCCAGTTCGAACGCCGGAGCCGGCTCGCCGACGGTGGCCGCCTGTGCCGACAGCGCCAGCGAAATTGCGGATAACACGATTGCGCATTTCAGAAATTTCATCGGTCTCGCTTCCTCGGTTGATCTATTCTCAAGCTTACGCCTCTCGCAGTGAAAGTGGCGCGGCCGGGATTTGCCCTCGCCCATGGTCAATGGATGCGCCAGAAGTACTTCAGCCCGAGTGAACCGGCGACGAGCAGCACGAAGTACAGGAATTCCCAGCCGCGCATCCAGCTTGGGCCGAACGGAAGCATCTGTTTTTTTGGCAGTTCCAGGTAGACCGCCTCGGCCGGGCTGGCCGGTTCAAGATATCCGGCCGGATTGCCGATCAGCGTGTTCCACCATTGCCGCTTGTGCACCACCGGCGCGGGGTGTGGCGGCGGCAATTCCAGCACCTCTTCGTCGCGTTCGTCAATCAGCGCTGCGCTCGATCCCGGGCCTGGCCAGGAGACGCGCCAAGCGCGACCCGGTTCGTCCGATTCGGGCACGTTCTCGGCCGAGGCGCCTTGCCATTGCCAGCCCGACATGTCGGCCGACCCTGTGGCAACTGCCCTTACCTCGACACTGGCGCCTGCAGCCGGCATCGTCACTCCAAAGGCATTCGAGACCCAGACCAGCACGAACAGCACCGGGACGCCGGCGAGCAGAGCCGGGCCCAGCGCGAGCAGGATGTGGCGGCCCGAAAGCCTGAAATTTTCCCTGATCAAAGGCATCAGGCCGGCGAATTCACCGTCGTAGCTTGAAAGTTCCTTCTGTATCGCCTTGACCTGCGGTTTGAGCGCGGCCATTTCTTCCTGGTTGGAAAACCTGCGGTAGACCCACATCGTCAGCCACGACGACAGCAGTGCCCAGAAAGCCAGCACGATCGGTTCCGGGAAGATGGCGACCAGCGGTTCGTTGATCAGCCCGAACACCACGCCCGGCCAGTCCAGAATGCCGCGCGCCATCAGTGCATGTGGCCTTCGGCCAGGGTTCGGATATCCTTGATCGAAAGCACCTCGAGATCCGGCTTGAAGGTGGAGAACAGAACCCCCGGTACCAACTCCGGGTCGATGCAGTGATCGCCGGACCATTTCTGGCGATTGGGTTCGATCAGTGGTTGTGGCACGGCACCCAGCGTGGTCTGCCAGGAGGCCCGGTAGCCGCGGTGATAGCCGATTACCAGGTCGGGCGTCTCGTCATTGCCTTTGGCCCCGGGATAGATGTCCAGCCCGTCAAACACCCGGCGAACCACCGGATCAGCGGTCTCGGCTTCTTGCCAGTCTTCGAGTTCTGCGATGATTTCACGCTTCAGCGGCTCGAGTTCGTCGGCTTCGACGATGCCCTGTCCCTCGCGCCCGGCGCGATTGATGAACAGCCCGTTGAGCCCCAGGGCATAGGCACGCGAGCGGCTCCAGTCGACGCTGGAGAACACCACGTCGGATTCGTCGGCGCCGTCTTCGAGCACCAGGTAGCCGTTGTCGACCAGCCAGCGATTGAGGTGTACAGCCTTGCGAAACGGTGAGAAGCCGTGATCGCTGATGACGACCAGCTCGTCGTTCGGTTCGAGTCGATCCAGCGTTTCACCGAGAATTCGGTCGGCCTCGGTGTAGATCCACTCGATGGAATCGCGGTGCTCCGGCGCGGTATCGTCGTGGCGTGGGTGCTCGGGGTCCAGACCACGGTAGAACATGTGGCTGACGCGGTCGGTCTGTACGAACACACCGACCACAAGCTCGCTGTCGTTCCGGTCCAGGGTGTCGTACCACATGGCTTCGCGCTCGGCCAGGATGGTCTTTTCCATTTCCAGCCAGGCGGCATCGGAAATGTGTTCCTCGTTCAGCGACCAGGTTTCCTCGGGCATCCCGATGGTGTGAAACAGCCCGATGCGCTCGGCCAGGTCGGCGGCGTAATCGGGTGGCGAAGAGATCGCTATCGCCGGATTCACGGGATCGATCTGGATCGGCGAGACATACAGCCGCGGGCGCGGGTAGTCCTGTACCAGCAGCATGCGCACGGTGCCGGTGACGTTGACCGGCCCGGTCACGTCGAATTTCACGCGCACCCAGTCCGACCATTCGCCCGGCTGCAGTTCGGTTTCGGTATCGCCGAGCACGATCCGTGCGCCGGGTTCGGCCGGGGCCATGGTCAGGGGGACCTGCATCGGCTCGGCGTCTTCGCCGCGCAGCGGATCCGGCGGGCCTTCCAGCACCGATTCGATGCTGCCGTCGCGGCCTGGACGCACCCGGACTACCCGCGTGCTCGAACCGGTATTGCCCATTCGGGTCGTGGTGTAGAAGGTGTAGGTGCCCTGGGTCCCCAGCAGGTCGGGCACGCCCATGCCCGAGAGCATGCGCTGAATGTCGTCGGGCGGGTAGGTCACCGGAACGCGCAGCACCGAGGCGCGCGCGCCCTGTTCCTCGGCGTCGGTCCAGAAAGGCGTGCCCTGGCGGCGGTTGAGCACCTGGCCTTCGCCCAGCGGGATGCTCAGCCCGAACAGGTCGAGGTGGCTTTCGGGCGGAATGTTCTCGGAAATCGAGAATTGCGGGCCGTAGGTTTCCGGGTCGCGCCTCAGGAAGTCGAAGATGCCGTGCGCGCCGGCGTGCTCGCCGGTGGCGAAATCCGACCAGGCCACGGGCGACTGCGGCGGATTGCTGGTGCCCAGCGGCTGGAAATGGCCCGATTCGGCCAGGCGCTTGAAGTTGGGCAGCTTGCCCTCATCCATCCACCGTTGGGCCAGCACCGGGTCCATGCCGTCAAAGCCGAGAATCACGACGCGCTGCTCAGCCGGTTCAGGCTCGGAGCCGCAGCCGGAGAGTGCCAGACCGGTGCAAGACAACAGCGCCACACCGATTGCTCGGAGCGATTTCATCGTCCAGTTGGAATCCATGGGTTTGCTACTTGCTCGATTCGCCGTTGCCGCCGGACATGGCCGGATCCCGGACGGGATCCTGGACTGGATGCTCTGACGGCTTCTCGGCCGGCTCCGGCTGCCCGGGGTTCTTGCGGGCACGCCGGCGCCTGATCATGTACCGGATCGGCCAGAACAGGATTGCGGCCAGCGCCAGCACGATGCCGACCAGCACGGCCCAGAGGCCGCCGAGCAGGCTGATTCCGGAGCCGGGGCCGATGTAGGCGGCAGCGGGCGCCGCGGTGACGAGCAGCAAAAGGGCTGCAGCGCCGAGGGATGCAAATCGTGCTTTCATCAGAGTAGCCCGTGATGTACTTGAAACATAAGCTGGCGATTCTAGCACCGGCAGCGTTGGGGCCGGCAGCGATCCCGCGCGGCTTTCATTTCGTCGCGTGTACCCGGTAGTCCCCCGGCTTCGTTCTCGGGCGGGATTGAGTTTGTTCCTGCATTTCGATCAAGCTTTTACGCGCGATGCCGGGCGAGGAATTCCTCCAGCGCCGGGGCCAGATTTTCGCCGTCGGGCACGTCGCGGCGGAACGATTCGATCTTTGCGGCAACGCGTGAGAGCAGGCGCGACAGGAGTTCGGGGTTGCGGCGCTTGAGTTCGTTGGTGACGCGGTCGGCCGCTGCGACGTCGTCTTGAAGCAAGTAGTAGGTGACATCTGCGTGCAGCGTCCGGACAACGAGCTTGGGATCGGATGCCCAGAAATCCAGCCGAGCGTCCGTTCCGCTATCGCTCAATTCTACGCCTTCGCCGATGTAGCCCAGGCCGCGCAGAGACTCCATTTCTTCCTGCTGCGATCCGGCGTCGACTTGTTGCTTGGCGACCGGCTGCCAGTCCAGTTCGTAGCGGTCGACGTAGCGCGGAGGGTGATCACGCGTGAACGCCTCGTCGAGCAGTGGATAGGCGATCGAACCCGGGATCGTGTCGGCGACGGGAACGTCCAGCAGATTGGCGACGGTGGGGAACACCTCCATGATCGTGGGATGTTCCGGCATGGGTCCCGGCGCGATATCGGGGCCATGCGCGAGGATGACGCCGTTTGGCCGGTGGTTGCCCGAGAGCAGTTCGCTCGAGGTTTCGTAACTACCCGTGCCCGACCCGAATCCATGGTCGGAGATCACCAGGATATTGGCGGTGCCGCCGTGAGCGGCGAGGATCTGTTGAATGACTTCGTCGACCCATCGGTAGGATTCCGGAATGATCTGCCCGAGGAGGCGGACATTGTCCGGATTCGGCTTCTCGCTCCAGTCGCTGTGGTCAAAGTAGTACCAGGCCGAGTGGCTGACGATGTCGACCAGCCGGAAATAGGTGATGAACAGGTCGCCGGGCTCTGACAGCAGCTCGCTGGTCATTCGGCGCAGAAACTCTTCCGACAGAATCCGATTGTCGACGCGGTCCTCAACGATTCGGGCCGCCTTGTGATAAGGGCTGGTTTCATCCTCGGCCTGCGATGAATCGTAGTCCCATGGAAAGAACCGGGAAAAAAGGGTATCGCGATCCCGGTGCACCGATTCTCGTACCCGCCGGGCCAGCGGGTCGAGGCCTTCAGGCTGGACCGACTGCTCCAGTCCAGCGAATGCGCGGTCGGAAATGATAGTGCCGTCGATTTCTTCGGCCGGGTGTGAAACGAAGTAGCCGATGACCGTGGCATCGCCGCCCTGGGCGTCCAGCAGGTTCCAGATTGCCGGCTCCTGCCGCAGGGACGCATCCACTGGCTGCTTGTCGCCCTCTCGATACGGGTAGACGAAATCCAGGATTCCGTGCTCGCGGGCGAAATGGCCGGTGGCGAAAGTAGTCCACACGACCGGAGACACCTGCGGGCCCGGGTTCAGCAGATGCCCGTAGGCGCCCTCTTCCATCAGCTGTCGAAACCCGGGCAGTTCGCCGTTGTCGACCATCGCCTCGATAACCTGCCACTCGGCGCCGTCCACGCCGATGACGATTACCGGTGCGCGATCGCCGGATGCTGAAGTTTCGGCCGAGTTCGTTTCGGCCGGATTTTCAGCGTTGTTGCATGCCGAAAGCACCAGCAGCCCGGTCACGGCCGCCGCGATAATTTGAAGAACAGATCGCATCATGGAACTCCTTAGGTCTTGATGAATTCAGCATTTGCCGAGTCTGCCGCAGGTCTGTCTCCCCGAGGATTGTCGTTCGGGGTCAGGGCGTGACGACGAATTTTCCAACTTCAATGCTCTCGCCGGTGCGCGCATCCTTCAATGCAACCGTGTATTCGCCGGGCTCGCGGTAGAGCGAATGATCCAGGATATGAGTCGTGATCAGCCCGTCGGCCGGGCGCAACGTGGTATCGATTTCGGTGCCGTCCAGCGTGACGACCGTGGATTCGGGAAAGCATTCGATGCGGATCCAGAACGCCGATGCGCCGTCGGGCTGCTCGTTGAAGGTTGCGCCGGCTTGCGTCTGCTGCGGCCCCCAGGCAGCGACTTCGCAGAAGCCGTCGCGTTCGCTCGCCGCCTCGACGACCAGCAACTCGCCCAGGCGCTGACGCCGGTCGACCACCGGATCGTACAACCAGATTTCATGACTGCCGGGGGATTCGAACAGGCGATAACGCAAGGCGTCGGGTACCTGTACCGAAAACCCGCTTGATCTGGCGTTGGTCGTCAGCGAAGTGCCGTCGATATGGACGCGAAATCGTGGTGGTGGCGCCGCGGCAGTGGCAAACCAGATCACGTTTTCGGGCAAGCCGGGATGGCTGAGCGGTTCGCCTTGCTCGACGCTTCCAGGGTTATAGCGCTCCAGCGAGACCAGCTCTGCCTCGGGCGCGTCTTCGAAGCGCGGCGCGCTGGATTCGCTGGCGTCGGCGCCGAGCAGGGTGACGTGCAGCGCGGCCAGGCGGGCTTCGGTTTCCGCCAGCCACCAGTCTTCGTGGATGAAGATGCGGTCATTTGCAAACTCGCTTTCCACGCGTTCAGCCAGCGATTCGGTGACGCCGCCCCTGGAAATTTCTTGTCCGGCATGCAGATCCAGCGCGTCGAGCACCAGCTTGCCGGCACTGGCGTTCGGGTTGGCCTCCAGCCAGGCGCGTCCCGCGCCGGCCACGCCGCTCATGTTTCGCGCAATTTCATCCACGTGCATGTCGGCGGTGCTGAACAGGTCGGCCGGATCCGGACACAGTAACCATACCCCGCCTGCGGCGCCCACGCCGACCAGCGCCACGCCGCCTGTTCCCATTGCGATGAATTTTCTTCTGTTCATGCCTTGAGCGCTCCGAGATGATCGGCGAGTCGCAGCGACAGCGCCACGATCGTCAACGTCGGATTGGAATACCCGGCAGCGGAGAAAACGGCGCTGGAGGCCACGTAGAGATTCTCGGTGCCGTGGACCCGGCAGTTGGTGTCGACGACGCCTTCGCCGGAATCGGCGCTCATCCGGGTTGTGCCCATGTGGTGCATTCCCCCGGTGAACCGTTCCGTGGTTTCCGGGCTTATCGGACGTGAAAACTGTACCCGGCCCAGACCGCTGCCGCCCAGCCAGCGAACCAGGTATCTGACGGTTGCTTCTACGCTTTCGAGGTCTCGGTCCATGATGCGCCAGTCCAGCACCAGCCTGCGCATGCCCAAGGCGTCGCGCTGGTCCGACAGCAACACGCGGCTTTCGGGGTTCGGAGTCGGCTCGTTGATCATCTGTACCCTGTAGCGCCAGGCGGCTTTGCCTAGCCGCCTGGCGAGACCCGGGGTGGCCAGCGCACCGGGCGGCCAGCCGGCGTCGGGTTCTGTGGCCGTCAAAAGCAGACAGCAATTGTTGAGCCGTTCCCGGTGCATCAGGTCCGGTCGAGGCGCGACCACTGGCATTATGGAATGTCCGTTTCGGTCCTGATGGCGATGGTATTTCAGTCCTGCGCGAGCCATGATATGACCGGGCGTGTAGCCGAAATGCTCCATGAAGCAGCGACCGACGAAGCCGGATGCGTTGCCCAGTGCCGGAGCGCCGTCCCGAGCCGTATGCAAAAGCAGCCGCGGCACTTCAAGCCCGCCGGCGGCGAGCACGTATCGTCCGGCGCGAATGCTTGTCTCGTGACCGTCCAGCGTCCGAGTGCCGACCCGTGTGATTCGGCCGCCATCGTGATCGATCTCGACGACGGTTGCGTGGAGGAACACGCTGATGTTGTTACTGGCTTCGAGCTCGGCGCGGAACGCGTCCTTGAAGCGCAGCGGCGGACTGAATCGGAAGGCGGCGTTGAGAAAGCCCGATGCTTCATCGGCAGGCAGCAGCGCCGATGAGTCGGTATGCCGCGCGGCGTCGTAATCCTGGCTGTCGATGGCGAGGATTTCGTGGGCGCGACGGTAATGAGTTTCCATCTCGCTTCGCTGGAGCGGCCACCCGGTCAGCGGCATCCATTCGCGGGCTTCGAAATCGACATCGTCCTGAGGGCGGCACCATCCGCCCCAGTGGTTGCTTGTGCCGCCGAAGAACCGCTGCCGCGAGGCTTGAATCGGATAGGGGAGTCCCACGACGTCGGCGTCGTACAGCTTCCGGGCAGCTTCGTCCGGGGGCTTCATGCCGCCCGCTTCCAGCAATGCAATCCTGTAACCACGGCCGGCAAGCTCGCGCGCCAGCGTAATTCCCGCCGGGCCGGCCCCGACAATTGCCAGATCGAATTCGGCGGTGGACCCGTTATCCAGGCTTGTTCGTATGTCTTCGATCATGGCTCATGCTTGGCTGATGGACGGCAGTCTCCCGAACAAGGTTGTTTCGGGCGTCGTGCCGGGCGCTGGATTATCCCATAACCGGCTTCACCAATGATTCGCGCCGGCCCCGCATGCCGCATTAAAACGTTGCGGCAATCCGCTCGGGCAGGTGGTGAACAAGGCGGGATTCAGGGATAATCGCGCATCGAGAGCTTTTTTCATGAAGGCTGTGGCTTGAACCCGTGACTTCCTCCAGTCCCACTTCACCGAAGGCCGCAGGCAAGCATGTTCCCGCGGGCTTGTTCTGGCGGACAAGGCTGTTCGATTCCACCTCGCGTATCTGGCGCTGGCTGGCGAGCCTCGAGTCTGCCGCCATGCGTGATGAAATCGACGGCGTGACGATCGAAAAGCCCATTTACGTGGCGAGCGTGGCGCGCTCGGGAACCACGATTCTTACCGAAGTGCTGGCTCGGCATCCGGACGTGACTTCGCATCGCTACAGCGATTTCCCCAACATCTACACGCCGTACTGGCGCAACTGGCTGGCGCAGCGCATTCAAGGCGGACCGGCGCGATCGGTGGAGCGGGCGCACAAGGATCGCTTGATGGTCACGTCCGAAAGCCCGGAGGCCGTCGAGGAAGTTCTCTGGATGCGGTTTTTCGATCACTTGCACGATCCTGCACGCAGCCATGTGCTGGACAGCTCGACTTCGAATCCAGCGTTCGAGGCCTTCTATCGAGATCACGTGCGCAAGCTGCTGCTGGTCCGTGGAAGATCGCGTTACCTGGCGAAGGGCAATTACAACACGACTCGGCTGGGCTACCTGCTCAAGCTGTTTCCCGATGCCCGGCTCATTGTGCCGGTCCGGAATCCGGTCAACCATATCGCGTCGCTGGTCAAGCAGGATCGGCTGTTCGAGCGCCTCGCCGGGGAAGATCCGCGCGTGCCGGCGCATCTGCATCGGTCGGGGCATTTCGAGTTCGGGCCGGGCAAGCACTGCATTCATGCCGGCGACGATCGGCGAGCCCTCAGTATCCAGCAGGCGTGGAACACGGGTCGGCGGGTGCGCGGCTGGGCGCTGTACTGGGATTGCGTGTACGCCCATTTGAAGCAGATCCACGAACGAGACCGCGAAGTGCGCGATGCAGTGCTTTTCGTGAGATATGAAGACCTGTGTCGCGACACGGAATCGACCCTGGATGCGATTGTTGCGCATTGCGCGCTTGACCCGCAAGGCTTCGAACCCGTGCGCGCAGAATACGCCGACAAGCTGAATGAGCCGGATTACTACGCACCGGATTTCCCGGCCGAGGCGCTTGAAATCATTCGCGAAATCACGGGCGAAACGGCGCAATGGTACGGATATGGTTGACCTGTTTTACCCGGTATCGGCCCTTTGCAATGGCGTTTTCTGCGGCAGTGACCCTGAAGGCTTCAGTGGCACGCTGCCGATTCCATGGCCCCGGGCCATGTTCCGGTTACGCGCATGCGCTGTACCGCCGCCAGGCCGCCGGTAATCGATTCGATCACGCCCATCACCGCATCGGTGCGCCCCGGCGGCAGCACCGCC
>JAWLEW010000074.1:0-8942 GCA_041685925.1 Wenzhouxiangellaceae bacterium
TGGCCAAGCCCGACTTCACGACGCTCGATGACATCACCCGCAAGCTGGCCGAATCGCTGCCGCGCGACTGGAAGAAGGCCGGCGAGGACGTCGAGTCACGCTTTCGACAGGTGCTGGAAGCGCAGCTGTCGAAGCTGGACCTGGTCACGCGCGAGGAGTTCGAGATCCAGAAGCGCGTGCTGGAGCGCTCGCGCGAGAAGCTGGAGCAGCTCGAGAAGAAACTCGAAGAACTCGACTGAGCCCAGCGCTCGTCAATCAAGGAGAATCCATGCGACTGCATACCTGTACCGGCGCCCCCAGCCCACGCCGCGTGACGCTGTTCCTGGCCGAGAAGGGCATCGAACTCGAAACCGTCGAGGTCGACCTGAAAGCCGGCCAGCACTTGAGCGACGAATTCCAGGCGAAGAGCCCGGAGTGCACGGTCCCGGTGCTGGAGCTCGACGACGGGACCTGCCTGTGGAACAGCATCGCCATCCGCCAGTACCTGGAGAGCCTGCACCCGGAGCCGCCGCTGCTGGGTCGCGAAGCGCTGGAGCGCGCACGCGTGACCCAATACGTGCTCTGGATCGAGCACAACGGGATGATGTCGGCCGCCGAGGCGTTCCGCAACGCGGCGAAAGGCATGGCCGACCATGCCCTGCCCGGACGGCGGCCGGTGCCGCAGATCGAGGCGCTGGCCGAACGCGGTTTGCGGCGCTTCGGTCACTTTCTCGAGGACCTCGACGGCTTCCTGGCCGGCCGGGACTACGTTGCCGGCGATGCGTTCACGGTCGCCGACATCGATGCACTGGTGATGATCGACTTCGGCTGCCGGGTCACCAGGTCGGAGCTGGATGCGCATGCCAACCTGTCGAAGTGGTACGAGCGCATCCGCAACCGCCCGGCGATCCGCGCCGAGGGCTAGCGCTCCCGCTTTTGTCTGTCGTCCCGGGCTCGATCCGGGATCCGGCCTACGAATTCTGCGTCTCCGCAACAGAAATCAGTTCTTTTTGATATCCCCGTCCAGCGCGTAGGCAATTTTCCTACCCCAAAGCTTCCATTTTTCCTACCCGCATTCCGCTCCATCTGCCGACGCGTTTGCTCCCTCCCCGCGCCAGACTGGCCTCCTTGATTCAATCACGGAAATGCCATGAACCTGGCCATCGTCCATACCCGCGCCCAGCTCGGTGTGTCGGCCCCGCCGGTGCGGGTCGAAGTCCACCTGGCCGGCGGGCTGCCCAGCTTCAACATCGTCGGCCTGCCGGATTCGGCGGTGCGCGAGTCGCGCGACCGGGTGCGCGCGGCGATCGCCAACTCCGGCTTTTCGCCGCCCTCCAGACGCATCACGGTATCGCTGGCGCCGGCCGACCTGCCCAAGGACGGCGGCCGGTTCGACCTGCCGATCGCGCTGGGCATCCTGGTCGCCTCCCGGCAGCTCAAGACCGATGCGCTGGAGCAATACGAATTTCTCGGCGAACTGTCGCTGGCCGGCGAGGTGCAGGGCGTCTCGGGCTGTCTGCCGGCGATCCTGCATGCGCGCGACGCCGGGCGCTGCCTGGTGCTGCCGCGCGCCAATGCGCCCGAGGCCGGGCTGGTCAGCAACACCGATTGCCGGCTGGCCGACGACCTGGCCGGCGTGTGCGCCGCACTTGCAGGCCGGGCTGAACTGGACCTGCCGGTGCGGATCCAGGCTCGCGGTGCAACCGACATGCCCGACCTGGAAGACGTCCGTGGCCAGGCCCGGGCCCGCCGCGCGCTGGAGATTGCCGCGGCCGGCGGCCACAATTTATTGATGATCGGCCCGCCGGGCACCGGCAAGACCCTGCTGGCCTCGCGCCTGCCCGGCATTCTGCCCATGCTCGACGAACCCGAGGCGCTGGAGACCGCGGCAATCGGTTCGGTGTGCGGCAAGCCGCTCGAGCCGGAGCGCTGGCGCGAACGCCCGTTTCGCGCGCCGCACCACACCGCCAGCGGGGTGGCGCTGGTCGGCGGCGGCACGCGGCCACGGCCGGGCGAAATCTCGCTGGCGCACAACGGCGTGCTGTTCCTGGACGAGCTGCCCGAGTTCGACCGCAAGGTGCTCGAGGTCCTGCGCGAACCGCTGGAATCGGGCCGCATCGTCATTTCCAGGGCCGCGCTGCAGGCCGAGTACCCCGCCCGTTTCCAGCTGATCGCGGCCATGAACCCGTGCCCTTGCGGCTACGCCGGCGACGAATCCGGCCGCTGCCGTTGCTCGCCGGACCAGATCCACCGCTACCGCTCGAAAGTATCCGGGCCGCTGCTGGACCGCATCGACCTGCACGTCGAAGTCCCGCGCCAGAAGTTCGGGCGCTTTCCGGCCGGCGAGCCGTCAACCGACGTGCGCGAGCGCGTGGCCGCTTCGCGTAGCGTGCAGCAACGAAGAGGCGCGCTGAACGCGCGACTGGACGTAGGCGGTGTGCGCGACCACTGCCGGCTGGACGCGGCCGGAGAGAACCTGCTGGAGACTGCCTGCGAACGCCTCAACCTGTCGGCACGCGCCCACCAGCGCATCCTCAAGGTCGCGCGCACCATCGCCGACCTCGATGGCGCGGAGGAGATCACCAACAGGCACCTTGGCGAGGCCATCGGATATCGCCAGCTCGACCGGGCGCAACGGGATGCAGCTTGACGCCCGACCGACAGGCGCCGGGTTCGCGCCCGTTCGTCAAGGTTAAAAACGGTGAATTTTCACCGCGCCCAAAGCGTTCCGGCGTTAAAGTCTCCCAATGCGATCTCGTTCCGCAATCAGGCCTGTTCTGGGATTGGCGCTCGTGCTGACCCCGGTATTGGCCCTGGCCCAGTCCGTGGTGACCGAAATTTCGGGCGTTTCCGACGCAATGCGCGCCAACGTGGAAGCATCGCTGTCGCTGAAAAAGGCCGAAGATCTGGAGCGGGTTTCGGTCTGGCGGTTGCGCCAGATGGCGCGCAATGCGCGCGAAGAGGTGCGCGAGGCGCTGGAGCCGTTCGGGCACTACTCGGCCAACGTTTCGGCGAGACTGGTCGAACCCGACGGCGAAGGCCTGCCCTGGCGCGCGCAGGTGGATATCCAGCCCGGCGAACCGGTGACGGTGGCTTCGATCGACATCACGATCAGCGAGCCGGCCCGCGAACTCGAAGCGTTCAAGCAATGGCGGGAGGACTGGCCGTTGAAGGAAGGCTCGGTGCTGCTTCATCGACCATGGCGAGAGGCCTTGTCGCGGCTCGAACAGATCGCCGAGGCGCATGGTTTCTTCGAATCGCGCTTCGCCCGGCGTTCGATCCGCGTCCAGCCCGATCGGGGCGACGCCTCGATCCACGTTGACTACGATGCCGGCCCGCGCTACACGATCGGCGAGATCGACTACGGCGACAGCGGTTTTAATCAGGGCCTGATGGATGCCCTGACGGTGCTGGAACCCGGTGCGCCGTACGAAAGTTCCGAAATCGATCGCCAGCGCGAAGTGCTGGTGCAAACGGCGTATTTCGACCAGGTCGTGGTCGAGCAGCGCCGCAACGCGGATTCGGATACGGTGGACCTTCGCTACGCGCTCGACAAGCGCCTGCCCAATACCTACCGCGTGTCGACCGGTTTCGGCACCGACACCGGCGCCCGGGTGCAGCTCGGCTGGACGCGCCATTACCTGTCCGACCGCGGCGACCGGCTGGACACGCGTTTCGGCGCACAGCAGACCGACAGCGAGTTCGTTTTGCGCAGCAACTACGAGCATCCGTTTGGCGACCAGCCCGGGAACTTTCTGACCGGCGAGTTATTGCTCAAGCGCGAGAGCGACCGCTTCCGCTTCGAAGACGTCGATCGCAACGAGCCGGTGTTCGATTCGTTCAGCGGCAACCGGAACCAGGCCCAGGTGACCGCGGGCCGGCTGCGCGAGCGCCCCCTGCTCGCCCGCCCGTTCGAGCCGCTGCGCGAACGCTTGTTCCTGACTTTCCTCAACGAACAGTTCGACGCCTTTTCCGCAGGCTCGCTCAACGACGAGCAGGCCGCGCTGCTGGAATCCAACCCGGGCCTGCGGGAGTTTCTCGACACCGATACCAACACCGTCGCGATCGGCGGCGAATGGACCCTGCTCCAGCTCGTCGGCAGAGGCTTTTCGGCCGAGGGAATTTACGCCCAGGCTCGGGTGCTGGGTTCGCTGGAGGCGCTGGGCTCGGACACGAGCTTTCTGCAGGGCTATCTCAACGCCCGCTGGCACTGGCGGTTCCTGCCGCGGCACAAGCTGCTGGCGCGCGGCGAGCTGGGCTACACGGCCGCCGATACCACGACCTTCGACCTGAGCATCCCGGATGATCCGCGTCGACTGAAGCTCGACATCACCGAGCTGCCGGAACTGTTCCGCTTCAAGGCCGGCGGCGACCGATCGGTGCGCGGCTACGGCTACGAGGCGCTGAGCACCAACCGCAACGGCGCCAACCACACGCTGGTCGGCTCGATCGAATACGAGTACAACTTCGCCGGCGACTTTGCCGCCGCCGCCTTCTACGATGTCGGCAACGCGTTCAACGACTTCGCCGACCCTGTGCTCAAGAGCTCCGCCGGGCTGGGACTGCGCTGGTATACGCTGATCGGCCCGGTGCAGCTCGACGTGGCGCGTGCGCTGGACGACGACAGCTTTCGAATCCACTTCACGATCGGGACCAAGCTGCTGTGAAACGAGTGTTGCGCTACATCGCGATCGCGCTGGCTGCCCTGGTGGTGGTGCTGGTCATCGGCTGGTGGTGGCTGACCGGCACCGAGGGCGGCGCGAAATTCCTGGTCGGCCAGGCCCAGGCGCGGCTCGAGAAGCTGGAATACGATCGCCTCGAGGGCGGGTTGAGCCGCGGCCTGGTTTTGCACGGCGTGGCATTCGAACAGTCCGGTCTTCAGGCCACCGTCGGCCGGCTGGAGCTGGCCGTGGGCCTCCGGCTGCTGCCGACGCGCTTGACGATCAAGCGGCTGAAGCTGGCCGACGTCGCGCTGACCCCGCCGCCGGCCGAACAGGAAGCCGTCGAACCGGCGCCGTTCGAGATGGGCGACTACCGCGCGCCGGTCGAGGTGGTCGTAGCGGAATTCGAACTGCTGAATTTCTCTCTGCACGCCGCCGCGGGCGACGCCCCGCCGCTCGAAATCCAGCGCGCCGCATTTGCCGGCCGCTACGCCGAGGCGCTTGAAATCGACTCGCTGGCGCTCGAGATGGCGCCGTATTCGCTGTCGGCCGGCGGCAGCGTCGGCCTTTCCGCGCCGTGGCCGGTGGATCTGGACCTGGCAGCCGGCTGGGCGCTCGATGATGCAACCACGCAGCGCCTGGAAGCCGAAATCTCCGGTCCGGTCGATGCGCTGGAACTGCAGGCCCAGGGCAGCGGACCGTTTACGGCCCGGATGCAGGCCTCGCTGGCCGAACTGCCGGCCATGGACGCGTTGAACGGTGAACTGTCGCTTTCGGGCGGGCTGGAAGACTGGCCCGGGATCGCCGGGCGCATCGAGAACATCGAACTCGAGGCCGCGGGTTCATTGGAAAACTGGCAGGCCGAGCTGGCCGGTCGCGTCGAATGGCCGGATCAGCCAACCGTTGACGTCGACCTGGCGGCCGACGGCAGCGGCGATACGATCACGGTATCGCGCGGCGACCTTGCGCTGCTCGACGGCCGCATTGGCGTGACCGGGTCGGTGGGTCTGGATGCGCTGTCGGCCGATGCGCAGGTCGCGCTGGAAAACCTCGATTTCACTTCCATGTATCCCGACTGGCCGGCCCAGGCGCGCGTCTCGGGCGGGCTGGATGCGCGCTGGGACGGTGAAGTGCTGCGCGTGGCCGATATCGAACTGCGCGCCCCGCCGGCGCCGCTGACCCTGGCCGGCAACGGCTCGCTGAACAGCACGACCGAAGCGCTCGAGGTGGCGCTGGAATGGGACTCGCTGGTCTGGCCGCCGGTGCTGGACGACCGCGAGCCGCTGTTTGCCAGCGAATCCGGGCGACTGAACGCCAGCGGCACGCTGGACGAGTGGCGCGCCGAACTCGAGGCCTGGCTCGACGCGCCCGAACAACCGCGGGCACGGGTCGAACTGAAGGCCGACGGCGACGCCGAAAGCGCGGAGATCCGCACCGGCCGAATCGATTTCGACCGGGCCGGTGAAGTCGGGCTGACCGGCCGCGTCGGGTTCGGCGAAAGCCCCAGCGCCCGCCTTGATCTGGCGCTGCGCCAGGTCGATCCGGCCGCCTGGGTACCCGAACTGCCCGGCGCGATCGATGCCGACCTGGCGCTGGACCTGACCGAGCTGCAACCGCTGGTCGCAAGCGTGGCCATCAACCGCCTGGACGGTCGATTGCGCAACCAGCCGCTGGCCGGATCGGGTGGGCTGTCGTTGCGCGAGACCGAGGTTCGGCGCGCCGACCTGGAGGTCTCGCTGGGCGCCAACCGGGTAGCCCTGAACACCGACGGCGGCCAGGCCTGGCAGCTGGAGTTGCGCGCCGGCCAACTGGTTCAGCTGTGGCCGGATCTGGCCGGTGAAGTATCGCTGGATGCCGGTTTCAATCCGGGCGCCAAAAGCCTGGACTGGGAGCTGCAAAGCCCGGGCGTGGCCTGGCTGGACTTTCGAACCGCCGAGGTCACGTCCACCGGCCGCGCGAACTGGGGCGAGCAGGAAGGCATCGAAGCCCGTATCGATGCCGCAAATGTCGACCTCAACCCATGGGAGCGGCTCGACCGGGTCGAAGTCCAGGTGCAGGGAGACTGCGCCGAGCACGCGCTGAACGTCTACTCCAGCGGTACGCGCGCCACCCTCGACCTGGAACTCGGCGGCGAGCTGACCGAATGCCTGAGCGAGCCCATCGGCTGGTCGGGCCAGCTGCGCAGATTGGTGATTTCGGATACGCCGTTGGGCGCCTGGCAGCTGGAGGAAGACCTGCCGGTCGAGTACACCGACGGCGTGGTGCGCGCCGGACCGGGCTGCCTGTGGACGCCCAGCGCAAACGGTCGGCTGTGCCTCAACGATCTGGAGGGCGCGGCGACCGGCCGGGCGGCCGTGGCATTCAATTCGGTGCCCATGGACCTGCTGTTGCTGCCGATGGATCCGGTGTTCACGCTGGATAACGATCTGCGCGGCGTCGCGCGCGTGAACTGGAATTCAGACGGCGTCGAAAGCGTCGACGCCGAGCTGCTGCTGGGCGCCGGTGCAGCGCGCATGCTCGAAGCCGAAGAAGATCTGCTTCGGATTCGCGGCGCGCGGCTGGGTCTGCATTCGCCGCGTCCAGGCGCGCTGGAGACGAATCTGAAGCTGCGACTGGAAGCGGAAAGCGAGCTGGTCGCCAGCGCCAGCATTCCGAATCTCAACGCGCCGGACGAAATGGAACTCGACGCCAGCGCCAACCTCAGCCTGCCCAGGCTCGGCGCGCTCAACCGCCTGGTGCCGCAACTGGATCGCCTGGGCGGACGGCTGGAAGGCGAGTTTCGGGTGAACGGCCCGCTGAGTGGTCCGGCATTCGACGGCCGGCTGGCCATTCGCGACGGCTCGTTCCTGCACGCGCCACTGGGCACCCGGGTGGAGGCGCTTGCGTTGACGCTGGAAGCCGACGAGGCCGGCGGACGGATCGACGGCAGTTTCAGTGCCGGCCAGGGAAGCGCCGAGGTCGCCGGCAATCTCGACCTGAACGACGCTGCGGGCTGGCGCGGCGACCTGTCGCTGGTCGGGGACGAGCTGCAGCTGTTCGACGTCGACTGGCTGCGGCTGACGCTGTCATCCGACCTGGCCCTGGGATTCGAGCCCGAGCGCCTGGAAATCGACGGTAGCGTGGACATCGATCGCGCGCGCCTGGGGCTTCCGCCGGGCAGCGAGCAGCGCGTCGCGGCTTCTTCCGATGTCATCGTCGAGGGTCGGTCCGAAGACGGCTCGGAAGAACAATCCCTGCCGCTGCGCGATATCGTGGGCAGCGTCCGCATCGGCCTGAGCGACGACGTCCGGCTGGCCGCGGCCGGGCTCGAAACGAACGTGGCCGGCGAACTCAATCTCGAATGGGAACCGCAGCGGGTCATGCCGGCGGCACGCGGCACACTGGAGCTGGTCGACGGTTCCTATCGCGCCTACGGGCAGAGCCTCGAGGTGACCGAGGGCGACGTGCTGTTTACCGGCAACCCGGTCGACAATCCGGTGCTGCAGATCGAGGCCGTGCGCGACATCTTCGGCGACCCGGAAGTCGAAGCGGCGGGGGTGCAGATTCGGGGACCCGCCCGCGATCCCGAAATCACGCTGTTCACCGCGCCACCGACCAGTCGCGAAAAAGCGCTGGCCTATATTCTGACCGGGGCGGATTTCGATCACGCCAGCGGCCAGGGCGCCTTCAGCGTCGGGTTCTGGGTGCTGCCGGAGGTCTTCGTCAGCTACGGGCTGGGGCTGTTCGACACCGGCAACGTACTGGCCGCGCGCTGGGAACTGTCCCGCCGCTGGGGCCTGCGCGCCACGTCCGGGGAGCGCGACACAGGCGCCGACGTGAGCTATATCATAGACCGCTGAACGGAGCCCATTGCTTTATCGCGGCTCCGGCCGGTCCACCGCCCGGGTTCACCAATTCACGCACACGGAAACCGAATGAACGAACAGGAAGCGAAAGAACAGCAGCGCAAACAGCTGGCGGCGCACAATCGCGCCACCACCGCATTCATCGACCTGGCCAACAAGCTGGCCAAGGAAGAAGACCAGGACGTCAAGGTCGTCTCGGCCGCGCTGATGGCCGCCTCCGGCATCTACGCGACCTTCATCACGGCCGGCAACAACGGTTTTCTCGCACCCAGCGGCGTCGACAAGATCGCCGATATGTACAAGAACAACCTCGGCTACATCCAGGAACGCAAGCAGCAGGAGCTCGAGGCCAAGGGCATCGAGGCCAGGCCGCTGGGCACCGACAAGGAAGGCAGGATCGCCACCCCGCACGCCGAGAAGATGCGCCAGGCCGAGGAAAGCAGCGGCGACGAATAGC
>JAWLEW010000075.1:0-8494 GCA_041685925.1 Wenzhouxiangellaceae bacterium
TTACATCATGCCGCCCATTCCGCCCATACCACCCATACCACCCATATCCGGAGCACCGCCACCCTCGTCTTCCTTCGGGATTTCGGCGATCATGGCTTCGGTGGTGATCATCAGGCCTGCAACCGAGGCGGCGTTCTGCAGCGCAGAGCGCGTGACCTTGGTCGGATCCAGGATGCCGGCTTCGATCATGTCGACGAATTCACCGGTCGCGGCGTTGAAGCCGTAGTTGCCCTTGCCGTCGCGAACCTGGTTGAGAATCACGGACGGTTCGCCGCCGGCGTTGGAGACGATCTTGCGCAGCGGCTCTTCCATGGCGCGCAGGGCCATCTTGACGCCCAGGTCCTGGTCGTGGTTGTCGCCGGTCAGCTCGCCGAGCGCGGTGAGCACGCGCACCAGGGCAGTACCGCCGCCCGGGACCACGCCTTCCTCGACCGCGGCACGGGTTGCGTGCAGGGCGTCTTCGACGCGGGCCTTCTTTTCCTTCATCTCGACTTCGGTGGCAGCACCGACCTTGATCACGGCCACGCCGCCGGCCAGCTTGGCCACGCGTTCCTGCAGCTTTTCGCGGTCGTAATCGGAGCTGGCGTCCTCGATCTGGGCGCGGATCTGACCGACCCGGCTTTCGATCGAAGCGGCATCGCCGGCGCCGTCGATGATGGTGGTGTTTTCCTTGTCGATCTGGACCTTCTTGGCCGAACCGAGCTGCTCGATGGTGGCCTTTTCGAGGCTCAGGCCGACTTCCTCGGAAATCACCTGGCCGCCGGTCAGGATGGCCATGTCTTCGAGCATGGCCTTGCGGCGATCACCGAAGCCCGGCGCCTTGACCGCGGCGACCTTGACGATGCCGCGCAGGTTGTTGACCACCAGCGTGGCGAGTGCTTCGCCCTCGATGTCTTCGGCCACGATCAGCAGGCTGCGGCTTTGCTTGGCCACGCCTTCCAGGATCGGCAGCAGATCACGCACGTTGGAGATCTTCTTGTCGAACAGCAGGATGTAGGGGTTCTCGAGATCGACCTGCATGGTCTGCTGGTCGGTGACGAAGTACGGCGACAGGTAGCCGCGATCGAACTGCATGCCTTCGACGACGTCCAGCTCGTTGTCCAGCGACTGGCCTTCCTCGACCGTGATCACGCCTTCCTTGCCGACCTTGCCCATGGCTTCGGCAATGATCTTGCCGATTTCCTCATCGGCGTTGGCCGAGATGGTGCCGACCTGGGCGATGGACTTGTCGTCGGTGCACGGGGTGGAGAGCTTCCTGAGCTCTTCGACGGCTGCCTTGACCGCCTTGTCCAGACCGCGCTTGAGATCCATCGGGTTCATGCCGGCGGTGACCCCCTTCATGCCTTCGCGCAGCATCGAATGGGCCAGAACGGTGGCGGTGGTGGTGCCGTCGCCGGCGGCATCCGAGGTCTGGGAAGCGACTTCCTTGACCATCTGGGCGCCCATGTTCTCGAACTTGTCTTCAAGCTCGATTTCCTTGGCCACGGACACGCCGTCCTTGGTCACGGTGGGCGAGCCGAAGCTCTTTTCGAGCACGACGTTGCGGCCCTTGGGGCCGAGGGTGACGCTGACCGCCTTGGAAAGGATATCGACGCCCTTGAGCATCTTCTGACGGGCGTCCTCTGAGAAACGGACTTCTTTGGCACTCATGGTTGGTATTCCTCTTTAAATGCGTTGATTCGTGTGGAATCGAATTCGGTCGTTCGCGACCGTCGCAGGCGACGATCGCAAATTACATTTCAATCAAGATCAGGACTCGATGACGGCCATGACATCTTCTTCGCGCATCACGAGCAGCTCATCGTCTTCGACCTTGACTTCGGTGCCGGAGTACTTGCCGAACAGCACCTTGTCGCCAACCTTGATGTCGAGCTCGCGCTTGCTACCATCTTCGAGAATCTTGCCGTTGCCGACGGCGACGACTTCGCCGCGGATCGGCTTTTCGGCAGCGCTGTCGGGGATGACGATGCCGCCAGGCGTGGTTCGTTCTTCTTCGACACGCTTGACGATCACGCGATCATGCAAAGGACGCAGGTTCATGGATACTTCTCCCTTCCATTGATAAATTTAGTCACTGACACCCTGTCCGGCACTCGGCCGGGCAGGACGAACTTCGGTTGCCGTGCATGGTCCGAATCCCGGAAGTACCGGAGCGCGCGGGCCATGACAACCAGCATGTCTCGGCAAATGGAGCTATCGCGAGGGCATTTCAAGGGCGGGGATGGAAAATCATTCCCGCCGGCCGGCCGCGGCCTGGCGCGAGACCGACCGAATCCGGCCGGCATGCGGCTGCCGGTCCACGGCTTCGGGGGTCGGCCCGGCATGCGGAAAGGTAGAATGATGCAATATGCCGGCTTCGGTCCGGGTCCGGATTCCGGATGAGATTCGCGGCTGAAATTCGGCCGGCCCGCCGCATCTCGCCCAGCCGCCCGAAGCCCGCGGAAACCCACTCGAAAACCGAGCCTGTTCGATGACGAATCACGATTCACTGGTCCTGGTCCACACCACCTGCAGCGACCAGAAAGAAGCTGAAACGCTGGCCCGCGACCTGGTCGAGGCGCGCCTGGCCGCCTGCGCCAGCGTCGGCCAGCCGCTGGTCTCGGTCTATCCCTGGCAGGGGCGCATCGAGCGCGACGTGGAAACGCCGCTGACGCTCAAGACCACCCGGCGGGCATTCGACGCGCTGCGCAGCCGCCTGGTCGAGCGCCACAGCTACGACGTACCCGAAATCCTCGCCGTCGAGGTGGTCGACGGCAACGCCGAATACCTTCAATGGGTCCGCGACTGGGTCGCAGGCCGCGACAACCCATGACAATGAAAACAACAATGCAAACAATGAAGACGCTGTTCCCGCTGCTTGCCGCACTGCTGCTGCCGCCGGGCATTGCCGCCCAGATCAATCCCGACGACCTGCTGCCGGTCGAAGAGGCCTTCGCCATGTCGACCGAGATGGCGCCCGACGGCCGGAGCGCGCAGATCGAATGGCGGATTGCCGACGGCTACTATCTGTACCGGCACGCGTTCGACTTCCAGGCCGTCGACGACGACACGACCCTTGGCGCGCCGCAAATCCCCTCGGGCGAATCCTACAGCGACGAGTTCTTCGGCGACGTCGAAATCTATCGCGAGCGCGTGCGCGTCACCATTCCGGTCGAGCAGCTGCCGGCGCAAGGCCCGCTGGAGCTTCGGGTTGCGTTCCAGGGCTGTGCCGACCTGGGCGTGTGCTACCCGCCGCAGCGCGAGCAGATCCGGATCGAACGGGCCGAAACCGCGCCCGATCCGGTCGCGAACGCGGCCTCGCAGGGCCAGCGCGCAAGCCCGCCGACAGCCCGCCCGGGTGGCGGCGGCCTGGCCGAACAGCTCGAAGGGTTCGGCGGCAACCGTGAACTGACCGGCCGCTCGGACCCGCTGCCGCCGGAAGATGCGTTCCGGGTCGAGGCCATCGCGCTGGGCGCCGGCGAACTGCTGGCGCGCTTCACGATGCATCCGGACTACTACCTGTACCGCGACTCCATCGAGTTCGAGGCCGGCGCCGTCGACCAGGGCGGGCCGATCGAAGTCACCGGCATCGAACTGCCGGAAGCCGTCGCGATCACCGACGAATACTTCGGCGATACCCACGCCTACTACGGCGAAGTCGAGATCCCGATCGAACTGGCGCGCCCGGCCGGCCCCGCCCGGGACCTGCCGCTGGCCGTCCGGTTCCAGGGCTGCCAGACCGACGGCATCTGCTATCCGCCGATGGCCCGCAGCATCGAGGTCGACCTGCCGCAAGCCGACGCCGCCATCGAGGCGCCCGCGCCGGCCGGGCGTACGCCCGCCGACGCGACAGGCGCGACCCGGTCCGCCGCACCCGCGGCCGCAGGCGATTCCGGACCCGGCGACAACCTCCCCGAAAGCGACCAGGACCGGCTGGCGCGCCTGATCACCGAACAGCCGATGGCGCTGACGCTGGCGCTGTTCGTGCTGCTGGGCATCGGGCTGGCGTTCACCCCGTGCGTGTTTCCGATGATCCCGATCCTGTCCGGCATCATTGCCGGCGAGGGCGAAAACATCACGCGCGGCAAGGCGTTCGCGCTGTCGCTGGCCTATGTCCTGGCCATGGCGCTGACCTACACCACGGTCGGCGTGATCGCCGCGCTGATGGGCTACAACGTCCAGGCCGCGTTCCAGAACCCGTGGGTGCTGAGCACCTTCGCGCTGGTCTTCGTGCTGCTTGCGCTGGCCATGTTCGGCTTCTACAACCTGCAGATGCCGGCCACGTGGCAAGCGAAATTGACCGAAATCAGCAACCGCCAGTCCGGCGGCAACTTGATCGGCGCGGCCATCATGGGCTTCCTGTCGGCGATCATCGTCGGGCCCTGCGTCACCGCGCCGCTGATCGGCATTCTGATCTTCATCTCGCAGACCGGCGACGCGGTGCTCGGCGGCAGCGTGCTGTTCGCGCTGAGCATCGGCATGGGCCTGCCGCTGCTGGCCATCGGCGTCGGTTTGGGCCACTGGCTGCCGCGCGCCGGCGGCTGGATGGAATCGGTCAAGGCGGTCTTCGGCGTCGGCCTGCTGGCGCTGGCGATCTGGATGCTCGAGCGCATCGTGCCCGGCGGCGTGACCATGCTGCTGTGGGGTGCGCTGGCGATCGCAAGCGGCGTCTACCTCGGCGCGCTGACCCGGCTGGACGCCGCCGTCAGCGGCTGGCGCAAGCTGTGGCAGGCGGCCGGCGTGATGCTGCTGGTATTCGGCATCATGCAGTTCGTCGGCGCCGCGGCCGGCGGCAACGACTGGCTGCGCCCGCTCCAGCCGTTCAGCGGCGGCGGCGCGGCCGCCCGCGCGGTCGCCCAGCCCGAATTCACCGAGGTCGACGACCTGGCGCAGCTCACGCGCGCGGTCCAGGCCGCAGATCGGCCGGTATTCCTGGACTTCTACGCCGACTGGTGCGTGGACTGCAAGCGCATGGAGCGCAGCACGTTCCCGGATTCGGCCGTGGCGCAGAAGATGGGCGAATTCGACCTGCTCAAGATCGACATGACCGATTTCTCCGACCGGCATCAAGAAGTGCTCAACGAATTCGGCCTGCACGGCCCGCCGGCCTACCTGTTCTTCAGCGGCGGCGAGGAACTGGACCGCTACCGGATGTTCGGCTTCATGCCGCCCGGGGAATTCATCGCCCACCTCGACCGGGTACAGCAGGCCATTCGATGAACGTTCCGGGTCATGAATAACCCGGCATGGCCATGACCGGCAGAACAGCGCTGGTCCTCGCGCTGGCCGTGGTCGTCGGAATCGCGGCAGGCGTCGCCATCGCGTGGCTGACCCGGCCGGAACCGCTGACGGCGGTCAACGGTGGCCCGGACGAAACATACACCGGAATCGGCGACCGGCGCCCGGATTTCACCCACGCCGGCGTCAACGGGCAACTGTGGCGCGCGGAAGATTTCGACGGCCGGCCCACGCTGGTCAACTTCTGGGCCACGTGGTGCAAGCCGTGCCTGCGCGAAATGCCGCTGCTGCAGTCGCTGGCGGAAGACCACGCGGATCGCCTGAACGTCGTCGGCATCGCGGTCGACGATCCGGGCGCGGTCGGCGACTTCGTCGACCGGCTCGGCATCGACTACCCGATTCTCATCGGCACCTCGGACGTGCGCGAAACCCAGCGCCGCTTCGGCAACCCCGACGGCATGCTGCCCTACAGCGTGATCGTCGACGCCGGCGGCACCATTCGCTGGCGCCACCTGGGCGAGCTCGACGAGCCGATGCTCGACGATGCGCTGGAGCCCCTGCTCGAGCGCCCGGCACCATAAGCCCGAACTGTGAAACGCCGTTAAAATGCCGCTAACGTCTGGCAATTGAGCGCAAGGTAAGGCAAACTCTGCGACCTTGAGCCACACCACGGAGCGCTGAAGGTGCGGATCCTGATCCTGCACGGCCCCAATCTGAACCTGCTTGGACGGCGCGAACCCGGTATCTACGGGCACGAAACGCTCGCCGACATCGAAGCGCGCGTGCGCGCCGCGGCCGAAACCGCGGGCTGCGACGTCGAGTTCTTCCAGGCCAACGCCGAGCACGCGCTGGTCGAGCGCATCCAGCAGGCGATGGAAGACGGCACCGACGGCATCGTGATCAACCCGGCCGCCTTCACCCACACCTCGGTCGCGATTCGCGACGCCCTGGCTGCGGTCGCGCTGCCGTTCGTCGAAGTCCACCTGTCCAACCCCGACGCGCGCGAGACGTTCCGGCACACTTCGCTGCTGGCCGATCTTGCCGCGGGCCGGGTTTCGGGCTTCGGTGGAAATTCATACATCCTGGGCCTGCAGGGCTTGTGCCACCTGCTCGGCCCGGCCGCTTCGGAGTAGAAAAAGAGAATGGACCTGAGAAAAATAAAAAAACTGATCGAACTGCTGGAGGAATCCAACCTGGCAGAGCTCGAGATTCACGAAGGCGAAGAGTCGGTGCGCCTCAGCCGACCCGGCACGGCGCCGCCCGCCGCCGTCGCGCCGGCCCCGCAGCCGACGCCCGCCGCCGCGCCGGCCGAACAGCCGGCCGAGTCCGGCGCCGACGATCTGCCGGACGGAGAGATCATGCGCTCGCCCATGGTCGGCACGTTCTACGACGCCCCAAACCCGGATTCGGAACCGTTCGTCACCGAAGGCCAGCGCGTGTCCCGCGGCGATACGCTGTGCCTGGTCGAGGCGATGAAGATGTTCAACCAGATCGAATCGGAATACGACGGCACGGTCGCGGCGATCCTGGTCGAATCGGGCCAGCCGGTCGAGTTCGATCAACCGCTGTTCGTGATCCGCCCCTGACATGAGCGCCTTCAAGAAGATCGTCATCGCCAATCGCGGCGAAATTGCGCTGCGCATCCTGCGCGCCTGCCAGACCATGGGCATTCGCACCGTCGCGGTGCACTCGACCGTCGACCGCAACCTCAAGCATGTCGGCATGGCCGACGAGTCGGTTTGCATCGGACCGGCGCCGGCCGGCGAAAGCTACCTGAACGTGCCCGCGATCGTCTCGGCGATGGAGCTGACCGATGCCGAGGCGGTCCACCCGGGCTACGGCTTCCTCGCCGAGAACGCCGACTTCGCCGAGCGCATCGAGGAATCGGGCTTCACCTTCATCGGTCCGCGCGCCGAAACCATCCACCTGATGGGCGACAAGGTTTCGGCCATCAACGCCATGCGCAAGGCCGGCGTGCCCTGCGTGCCCGGCTCCAACGGGCCGCTGGATACCGACGAGCGTCGCACCCGGCGCATGGCCGAGGAAATCGGGTACCCGGTGCTGATCAAGGCCGCCGCCGGCGGTGGCGGGCGCGGCATGCGGGTGGTGCACAACCCGTTCGACCTGGTCAAGTCGATCGAGCTCACGCGCGAAGAAGCGCGCGCGGGGTTCGGCGACGCCACGGTCTACATGGAGAAGTACCTGCAGAATCCGCGTCACGTGGAAGTCCAGGTGCTGGCCGATTCGCACGGCAACGCGGTGCACCTGGGCGAGCGGGATTGTTCGATGCAGCGTCGCCACCAGAAGGTCATCGAGGAGGCGCCCGCACCCGGCATCACGCCGGAGCAGCGCGAGAAGATCGGCCGGATCTGCACCGAAGCGTGCAAGCGCATCGGCTACCTCGGCGCCGGGACGTTCGAATTCCTGTTCGAGGACGGCGAGTTCTACTTCATCGAGATGAACACCCGGATCCAGGTCGAACACCCGGTCACCGAGATGATCACCGGAATCGACCTGATCCAGGCCCAGATCCTGGTCGCGGCCGGCGAAGAACTGCCGTTTCGGCAGGAAGACATCATCGTGCGCGGCCACGCCGTGGAGTGCCGCATCAACGCCGAGGATCCGGACACGTTCATGCCGCAGCCCGGCACCATCGAGGCCTTCCACGCCCCGGGTGGGCCGGGCGTGCGCGTGGACTCGCACATCTACGACAGCTACACCATCCCGCCCAATTACGACTCCATGATCGGCAAGCTGATCTGCCACGGCGAGACCCGCGAGCACGCCATGGCCCGGATGCGCGTGGCGCTCAACGAACTGGTGCTGACCGGCATCAAGACCAATATCCCGCTGCACCTGAAGCTGCTCGACGACTCGGGCTTCAAGACCGGAGGCACCAACATCCACTACCTGGAAAAGCTGCTGGCCGGCAACGCGTAGGAGCTCTTCGGAAATCCGGTGGACTAATCGACGCAGACCACCAAGCGCCCGTCGTCCCGGAATCGCGTAGCGATATCCGGGATCTCGCGAAAGTGCCCCAGGCAGAGTCAGGCTCTTATGCTTTGCGCCGTTCTCCGCGCCATGGCGATTTCGCGAATGCCGGCCCTCCCCGCACTGATCAGTTCTTGAAGCCCGGGTAAGCGAAGCGCACCCGGGGATTCCGTTGATTCAGCCTGCGGCCCCGGATGCGCGCTACGCGCTTATCCGGGCTACGAAGCTGGCAGGGAACAACGGAGCCAACACCGCATGACACGTCGGCGACGGCGCGCCGACCTAC